>JBKQLU010000064.1:0-21845 GCA_052326585.1 Desulfobaccales bacterium
CGGCCCCGTCACCAGGACTTTCCCCTGGGCTGTCACGGATTTGACCGAGAAAATTGCCACGGGCGGAGCCGGCGGTGGCGCTGCTTTAGCTGCTTCCATCAACCCTGCCGCGGGCCGCATAGCCGCAGGCGTCGCCGGGACCGCCGCCTTGGCGGTGATGGGCGCGGCCGCTGCCAGGGGTGCGGCCGGGGCAGCAACCACAACCGGGGCCGCCCATTTCTGGGGGGCCGGAGCCGAGGCCACTTCCGTCAACCGCGCCGCGGGCGGAGCCGCGGCCAACGGGCTGGCCGGGGCCGTCGTCGGCCCCGTCACCAGGACTTTCCCCTGGGCTGTCACCGATTTGACCGAGAAAATTGCCACGGGCGGAGCCGGCGGTGGCGCTACTTTAGCTGCTTCCATCAACCCTGCCGCGGGCCGGATGGCCGCAGGCGTCGCCGGGACCGCCGCCTTGGCGGTGATGGGCGCGGCCGCCGCCAGGGGTGCGGCCGGGGCAGCAACCACAACCGGGGCCGCCCATTTCTGGGGAACCGGAGCCTTGGCTGCTTCCGTCAACCCTGCCGCGGGCTTGGCCGTGTCGCTGGTTTGCCCTTCCGCCACCAATAAGGACCCGTCTTGGGAAGCAACGATGGGCGGGGCCGCCACTTGCGGCTGCAGCGAGGCCGCCGCTTGCTGCGGCAGAGGCAAACTGAGCTCCTTCGCTCGGGCGACTCCCTGCACCTCGGCCTTGGGAGCCGCGGCCAAAGGCCGCGCCGCCGGCGCCGCCTGGACCATGGCGGGGGCCGCCGCGGCCGGCGATTTGGCTGAAGAATCTGCCAATGGCGCACCTATCCCTGGTTCCGCGATCTTGGCATAGGCAGGCGCGCTCATTCCCAGGAAAGCCAGGGCCTGGTTGATCCGGGTTTGGGCGAGGGCGGCGCCTTCCGCTTCCTCCCAAAGCCGTTTGGCTTCCGCCAGCTTGCCCTGGCGGCACCATACCAGTCCTAAATTATTCCGGGCAGTCATGTTGCCGGGATCCCGGGCCAGGGCTTCCTGGAGGCAGGATTCGGCTCTGACCAAGTCCCCCTGAAGATAATACGAGAAGCACCAATTGTTGTGCAAGGCCCGGTTCTCGCCGTAGCGTTTCAAGGCCTCCTGGTATAGCTCCTGAGCCCTTGGGAATTGTCCCTGCTCCTGGTACATCTGGGCCAGGGCATCCACCACCTTGAGATTGCCGGGATCTACCTCGTGGGCCTGCTGCAATTCCTTTAAGGCGACCTCAGGCCTCCCCATTAACTGATAGTAATGCGCGTTATACAACAACCGGGCGGAGTCCGCCGCGGCTGGCAGGGCTGCTTCCTGGGCCGTGCCATTATTGGACAACCAGGAGGCGTTGCAGCCAGACCCCAACAACGCCCCGGTCAGCGCCGCCATGACCAGCGACCATGCCAGCCGGCGCCGCCGGACAGCGGCGGGTTTACCGGCGGCTGCCCTGGAAGGATTCTGGGGCGCTAGCTGCCGCGGCTGGAACCTCCTGTCCCCTGGCCATAATTGGTCGAGCCCTGCTGCCCACATGATTAGTCTCCTCCGGTTACTCCCTGCGGCGGTGCGGCTAATAGGACGAGACCATCCCCTGAGTTGCCGCCGCCGCTGCCTTCTTCTCGCCCGCAAAGGTCTTGATATATTGCTCTGTTTCAAGAACTCCGGCCTTGGGATATAGCCCCGTCGTCGGGGTATCCAGCAGGCCGGCCTGGGGATCGAGCACCTGCTGGGCTATATTGTTCTGTACGCTATTGCCGTAGTCCTTTGCCAGGACATCAGGGCTGAGACAGCCCGTCAGCCATACCAGCACCAGGGCCAGCCCGATGAAGGCGGTTCCGGCTTTCAACCTTCGGCTCTCGTTTTTCATTTTCAGCCTCTGCCTGAGATATGATGAAGGAAAAGTGAATGTTAGCAGGTTAAAAGGCTGGGGGCCTCTTAACCTGACAACCGTTTCCCGCGATTACGGTTTTTGAGCCCCAAAGCCCGCCGGCAGCGCTTGGGCCGGCTGCTGAACCTGGACCGGCTGTTGCTTCGGCTTCCCCTGGGTCCACCCCAGGAGATATTTCTCATATTCATTGGGGTCTACCCACTTGTCATCGGACAGCCGGGCGTTACCCCGGGGTATAGGCTTCACCAGGTGCGGGGTCACCAACACCACCAGTTCGGTCTCCTGCTTCTGCCAACTGCTGGAACGGAACAGGTTCCCCAAAACGGGGACGTCCCCCACCCAGGGAAACTTGTTGACGATGTTGCGGTCCTCATTTTTGAGCAGCCCGGCCATGGCGATGGTCTGGCCGTCCTGGACCTCCAGATGGGTTGACATGGTCCGCGTCAACAACCCCTCAATGACGAAACCGCTGATGGTCACCGTGGTGCTGGGATCCAGCTCCGAAACCGTAGGTTCCAATTGCATGGCGATCTTGCCGTCGTCCAGCACTGTGGGTGTGAAGTTCAGGCCCACCCCATACTTCTTGTAATCAATGGTGATGGTGGTGCCGCCCACCCCGCTCTGGGGCACCGGTACGGGATACTCGCCGCCAGCCAGGAAGGAGGCCGGCTGGCCGCTGGTGGTCACCAGGTTGGGCTCCGCCAGCACCCGCCCCAGGTTATTCTGCTTGAGGATGTCAAAGAACATGGTCCAAATCATCCCGCCGGCCTTAAAACCACCAATGGCTTCGATATTGGTACTGAGGGCTTGGGTAGTGGTAGTGACCACGCCGCCGGGTTTCGGCACTCCAGTGCCACCGAGAAAAGCCCGGGTAATACTCTGGATGGCGTTCAGGGCGTTGATCTGTTGCGACCAAATATTGCCCTGGGGAGAGAGGGCGGTCCAGTTGATCCCCATGCGATCCAGAACGGTCCGGTCGATCTCCGCCAGGCGCACCTCCACCATCACCTGCTGCACCCCCCCGACGTGGAGCAGGTTCACCACATTCTCCCTTCTGGTGCCCGCGGCGCCGCCGCCGGTCCCGCTAAAGGCGCCCGCCAGGGCGAGCGCGGTGTCCTGGGCCAGCGGCCCGGTCACCTCCCCGGAGAGCACCACGGAGCTACCCGCGGCCTGCACCGCGATTTTCTGGTTGGGCAAAATCTGGTGCAGCTTCTCTTTTAAGAGGGTGAGGTCCGCCTCCACCGTCACGGTGGCCGAAGTGAAACGGCTTTTGCCCCAGATGCTCAGATTGGTGACCCCCGCGGCCAGGCCGTTGACGTAAACTTCCCGGTCGGAGATCAGGATGATGTCGGCGATCTCCGGGTCGGCCACGGAGATGCGGGTAATGGGGTAGGTCGTCCGGAGCACCTTGGATTGCCCCACCTGCAGGTGCAAGACCTGGGTGATCTCCTGACTCTTCATCCTTTCGATTAGGTCCGCCCCGGTGGCGCTGCTCACCCCCAATCCCCACAGCAGCACCCACAAGGACAGCGCGCACCCCCACTTGGCTGCCATTGTCTTCCCCCCCCCATCCTTAATCTTATACAAATATTTTACTATTTTAGTTAATTTTTACAGTAGGTTAACTACCTCCAGTTCTACCCCAACTCTACCCAACTCTATAAGACTATTTGCATCATTATAATGTCAAGCCTCTTTTGTCAAGTAATTTTTCCAGACGAAACGAGAAAAATGAAGAGGTACTTAAAACCGTAATATTTTAATCTCTATTTTGGTTGCAGATGCAATGACCGGTCCAGGATTTTTTTGCCGGTTATTGTGGCAACCGTGGGCGGGGACACTGGCGGTTTATTTTTTTATTTCAAGAGGTTGGGTAGTTGGCTGCCAGGAGAACCAGGGCCGCCCGAAACCGTCCCCCGGACCACCCCATCGTGAGTTGCTGAGCCGGCATTCTCGCCAGTTAAAAAAATTTCCGAACCATTATGCCGCCGCCAACAACGCCGCGCCGGCGCCGAATTTCCTGGCCTTAGGAGTCGGGTGTTGCTCATACTTGCCGCGCTGTTATTCTCTCGCTCCACCTAAAGGTCGTTACCATGTTCGCCAAAAATAGCTTCCCTCTTGTGAAAATATCCTTTAAATACGACGTTCAAAACGGGCAAAAGCTATTACTTGCTTAAGTCAATATGTTAAGCTATTTAAGCATCTTATACCAATGCCCATCTTGCGCCATTATTTTTTTCCCCCCCCCCAGTTTTGGAGCGGCCCGGGGGGAAAGTCATCGCCAGGGTGTCAGTTTTTGAGGCGGGCTAACGCGGTAAGGGGGGGACGATCTGCTCCAGATTGCCGTCCATGTCGCTGATGATCAGTTTGCCCGAAGGCAGGCGCCAGGCCCTGGCCTCGGTATCACCCTGGGTATATTCCGCAGGCACCGGGATCACCTCCGGCAGGTTGGCCAGGATTTTCACCAGCCGATAATTTGGTAGTTCCCAATTCCCTGACGGTCTCACCTTGGGACTCCTGGTAAATTACCCCCTCTTTGTTCAGGACCTCGGCGAGTTCGACCCGGTCAGAGCCGCCCTCGTGAACGTAAATAATCATCTTCCTCCTCCTTGGTTAAGCTGGCTGGCAAACCTTCCACCCCGGGCCCGAAGGCAACCCGGCATAACTCCAGGCTCCAGACGCGGCGCGGAGCCACTCTAAAATTAAGGAGGCGAGGGGCCATGTCAATAACCCGGCTGGATATTCGCATGAAAATAGCCGGGAACCTGGTGGGGAGGGCAGGACTGCGGCGCGGCCCGCCGGCCGCCGCACCAGGGACGGGACCACGGGGAAAAATTCATTGCCCGGGCGGCTTTTTTGGGCTATACTTTTCAGGAAATAGCGCCATGGGTAACAAACGCAGCCATCACGGCCGGGGCACGGCCCTGGCAGAAAATGCCGGCGCGGAGGGTTTCCAGATCAAAGGCCGCCTCTGGCTGGAAAAGGAGGGGGAGCCCTACCTGAGCTGGGGCCGGGTAGTCCTCCTGGAGCGGATCCGGGAACACCACTCCATCGCCGCGGCGGCTCGTTCACTCGACATGGCCTACAGCCACGCCTGGGCCCTGGTAGCCGCCTTGAACCGCCTGGCCGGACAGGACCTGGTGGGCCGCAGCTTCGGGGGCCGCGGGGGCGGCCGGGCCTGGGTCACTGCCGCCGGGGAGGAGGCCATCAGCCGATTTTGGCGCCTGGTGGCAGACTTCCGGGATTGGCTGGCCAGCCGCCAATTTTGAGCGGCCCCGCCCTGTGCCTGGCCAAAAAATCGGCATTTAGGGGTTCGCCAAGAACCCAAGTCAAAATTTTCGAGAAAAGGGGACAACCGCATGGGATGGCATTTCTGGTTCAAGACGTTGCTGGCTGGATTACTGCTGACCCTGCCGCTGGCGGGGGTTAAGGCCGCGGCCGAGACCGTGCACCTCCGCTGTGCCTCCACTACCTCCACCGAGAACTCCGGGCTGTTCAAATATCTCCTGCCGATCTTTGAGAAAAAGACCGGCATCCACGTGGACGTGGTGGCGGTGGGCACCGGCGCCGCCATTGAGATCGGCAAGCGGGGCGACGCCGATGTGGTCCTGTGCCACGCTAAGCCTCTCGAATTAAAGGCCGTGGAAGAAGGCTACTTCGTCAACCGCCACGATGTGATGTATAACGATTTTGTCATCATCGGCCCGACCAACGACCCTCTGAAAATCAAGGACCTGAAGTCAGTGACGGAGGCCTTCAAGAAGATCGCCACGGATGGTGGTCCTTTTGTCTCCCGAGGCGATAAATCCGGCACCAATATCGAGGAATTAGCCGTCTGGAAGGCCGTCGGCATCGACCCCAAGGGCCAGAAGTGGTACCTGGAGTCAGGCCAGGGCATGGAAAAGACCCAGCGCATCGCCAACGAGAAGCGGGCCTATACCCTCACCGACCGGGGCACCTGGCTGGCCACCAAGGACAATGATAAGCTTGATATGGCGATCGTCTTGGAAAAAGACCCGGTGCTGTTCAATCAATATGGAGTGATGGCGGTGAACCCCGCCAAGCACCCGCAGGTCAAATACAAGGAGGCCATGGAGTTTGTCAACTACCTCATCTCGCCGGAAGGCCAGAAGACCATCGCCGATTTTAAAGACGCCCATGGAAACCAGCTTTTTACCCCAGACGCCAAATAAAGGTCACACCCGGCAGCCTGGCAGGGGCGGCTCGGTGGGCGCCCCTGCCGTAAATATCGCAGAACCATGAATTACCTACCGGCCCTTTTGTCCAAAATCGATTTCGTCGCACTCCGGGATATCGTCTGGCTGTCCATCTGGATTGCCGGCGCCGGCCTGCTGCTGGCCATCCTGCTGGCCTTGCCCCTGGCCGCCCTCCTGGCCCTGAAGCGTTTTTGCGGCCGGGATGCGGTCATCAGTACCCTGCATACCCTCATGGGGCTGCCGCCGGTGGTCTTGGGGCTGGCATTATATCTGCTGCTGTCGCGCATGGGGCCGTTGGGATTCCTGGGTATGCTCTACACTCGCAGCGCCATGGTCCTGGCCCAGGCCATCCTGGCCATGCCCATCGTCGCAGCCCTGTCCCATTCCGCCATTGTCAACGTCGACCCGGTGATCCGCCAGGCGGCCTTGACCCTGGGGGCCACCCCGCGGCAACAGGCCCTCACCGTAATCAAAGAAGCCCGCTACGGCATCGTCTCCGCGATCATGGCCGGGTTCGGGCGGGCCAATGCCGAGTTGGGGGCGGTGCTCATTGTCGGCGGCAACATCGCCGGCTATACCCGAGTCATGACCACCAGCATCGCCCTGGAGACGGACAAGGGCAACTTTGAGCTGGGGATTGTATTGGGGATCATCCTGCTGGCCCTGGCCCTGCTGGTGAATCTCGCCCTGCGGCGCCTGCAACGACGGGGCGGAGGCCTCGAGGCCGAGCCGACTTCATGGGCCTGAGCCTCGAAGCCGCCCATCTCACTAAGGCTTACAACGGCAACCCGGTGCTGCGGGACTGCTCCTACGCCTTTGCCGCCGGCCGCACTTATGCCTTCCTGGGTCCCAACGGCAGCGGCAAATCCACCCTGTTCCGCATCCTGGCCCTCCTGGAGAAGGCCGACGCCGGCCAGGTAAATTATCTGGATAATGGCGCCGCCCTTGGCCAAAACCTGGAATTGCGGCGCCGCCTCACCCTGGTGCTGCCCCGCCCCGGCATCTTTAATACCACGGTGTTCAACAACGTTGCCTATGGCTTGAAAATCAGAGGGGTCAAATCCGGGGAGTTGGAGGCCCGGGTGACGGAGATCCTGGCCCGCGTGGGCCTGGGCCACAAGGGAGGACAGCGGGCCCTGGATCTCTCCAGCGGCGAGACCAAGCGCCTGGGACTGGCCCGGGCCATGGTCCTGGCCCCCGAAATCCTCTTCCTGGACGAGCCCACCGCCAACATCGATCCACGCAACGCGGAAATCATCGAGGACATCATCTTGCGGATGAAGGCCGGCGGCGAGGCCACCATCCTGATGATCACCCACGATCCGGCCCAGGCGGACCGGCTGGGGGATGAACTGCTCTATCTGAAGGACGGCCGGCTGCTGGCCGGCTAGGCGCGGCGAGGGGGAAAACCGGGGGCTGGACCCGGTCTCTTTTCCCAGCGCCGGGTAGCCTTGACAAGGAGGGTATATTTGATAAAATTTTTGGGCGCGGGCGATTAGCTCAGGTGGATAGAGCGTTGGTCTCCGGAACCAAAGGCCGGGCGTTCGAGTCGCCCATCGCCCACCATTTTCCTGCCTTTCCTAAAGCCTTGGTGAATATCTAGGTGAATATCATCACCGATTTCCCCTCCGAATCCTCCAAGCCTACGGTAATTTTTTTTGTTAGGGGATGGCAATGGACGCAAAAGAATTTAAGCAGAAAATTGCTGAAATCTACAAGATTGCCGATGAACTTGGAGATGCCTTCGGGATAGGCACATGCACCCCAGACGGACATCTTATGGGTGCTCTTGGTAAAATTGCGGCGAAGATAGGTTTTGGTCTGGAATTCCGTTCAGAGGAAGAAGAACACAATTGCACCTGGTCGGATGGTGCCAGAAAGATCAATGTGCAAGTCAGGTGCACCGGACGAGGCAGTATAGCTCTCAGACGTAAGCCGGAGAACCTTATTGCTCTCGAATTAACCCCGAAAGGGCGAATTTAGAGTGCTTTTCAATGGACCTGGGGAACTCATTTGGAATCGAATCGAACATCAGAGGGCGGCGCAAAAATATGCCTCTGCAAATTTGCTCCGAATAACCCAAAAAATAGTCCCCCAGAGAGACCAGTTGCCAATTATTGAGAATTTATTTGATCTCTAATCCCTGAACCGCACCGCGTCATTGAGCATTTCCCCGCACCAGGGCCTTCAACCCATCCTTGCTCACAGAGTTATACCGCTTGAAAACCTCAAGAGTCTTGTGTCCGGTCGCGGCCATGATTCTGAAATAGTCATCGCCTTCTAATCGCCGGTTGTTGATGAAGGCATGGCGCAGATCATGAAAAGTGAAATCCTCTATCCCTGCCTTCTTACAAGCGGTGACGAAGCTCTTTTTGATGCAGGATATGGACTTTCCCTTAAATCCACTTGGCCCCAGGTCAAGGGGGCATTAGATTCCTGCCTCCCAACCCGCGTCGGCCGCGGGCTTGAGAGGGCGGAGAAAAATTTAAAGATATGTTCCGGATATGTGAAGCTTTTTGGCTCCGTGATAAGTTTCGGAACATAGCAGATATCGGCACGAAGTTCGGGGTGCCTTCCTGGTAGCCCCCGGCCTTTTCCAGACTGCCAACAGCGGCAGGTCCCCCTTTCATAATATACTATAATGTAAAACTGTTATGGAAGCATTTTACGTTATCGTATATATACTCAGCATAAACTTACCGTTTTTGTCAATTAAATAGCATGGAGCCTGCCCATCGCCCTCTAGCAAAACACCAGTTTCTCTTGATATATACGTCACATATATAAATTATTGAATAAATGGCATAATGATTGCTCCTTACCTGTTCAAAATAATGGTTAGGAGCGTCGGTTATGCGCAAAATCGCAATTTATGGCAAAGGTGGTATCGGTAAGTCCACCACCACTCAAAATACGGTGGCCGGGCTGGCCGAAATGGGCCGCAAGGTGATGGTGGTGGGTTGCGATCCCAAGGCGGACTGCACCCGCCTGCTCCTGGGGGGACTGGCCCAGAGGACCGTCCTGGACACCCTCAGGGAAGAAGGGGAAGACGTGGATCTGGAGGATGTCCGCCGTCCCGGTTTTTGCGGAACCGCCTGCGTTGAATCCGGCGGCCCGGAGCCCGGGGTGGGCTGCGCCGGCCGGGGCATCATCACCTCCATTAATCTCTTGGAGCAATTAGGGGCCTATGCCGACAGCGAGAAGCTGGATTACGCCTTCTACGACGTGCTGGGGGATGTGGTCTGCGGCGGTTTCGCCATGCCCATCCGGGAAGGCAAGGCCAAGGAGATCTACATCGTGGTCTCCGGCGAGATGATGGCCATGTACGCGGCCAACAATATCTGTAAGGGCATCCTCAAGTTCGCCGAAGCCGGCGGGGTGCGTTTGGGGGGCCTAATCTGCAACAGCCGCAATGTGGATAACGAAAAGGAGATGATCGGGGCCCTGGCCGCCGAGATCGGTACCCAGATGATCCATTTCATCCCCCGGGACAACATGGTGCAGCGGGCCGAGATCCATCGCAAGACCGTCATCGAGTATGACCCCACTCATCCCCAGGCCGATGAATACCGGACCCTGGCCCGGAAGATCGAAGCCAACGAGATGCACGTTATCCCGAAGCCCATGAGCAACGAAGTGTTGGAGAAGCTGCTGATCGACTATGGGCTGGCGGGATGAGCGGAGGACAAAGACCATGACCCCGCCGATGCTGAACAAGGAGAATAACATGAGCCTTACCCACATACTGGCAGTAACCAACCGCTGGTTGAGGATATTTTTGCGGGAACAGGCAGAGATGTCGGCCCAAGTGGAATTATTTATGGAAACGGTACCCTGGAGGACGGAATCATGATCATGATCAGATCGGTGGTGCGGCCGGAGAAGGTGGACGCGGTCCTGGCCGCTTTAATGGAAGCGGGGTTCCCGGCGGTCACCAAGATGAGCGTGGTGGGCCGGGGCAAGCAGCGGGGCATCAAGATCGGCGAGATCACCTACGACGAAATCCCCAAGGAGTTGCTGCTCACGGTGGTGCAGGATCAGGACAAGGATTTTGTCATCAAGACCGTCCTCAAGGCGGCCCGCACCGGCGACAAAGGTGCCTACGGCGACGGCAAGATCTTTGTGTCTCCGGTAAATGAAGTTTACACCATCAGCTCCGGCATCAAGGAAGACGGCGCCGGCAAGCTCGAAGAGGTGACGCCGTGAAAGAGATAATGGCCATCGTGCGCATCAACATGATGAACAAGACCAAGAAGGCCCTGGCGGAGGCGGGCGTCTCCTCGATCACCGCCCGGGACGCCCTGGGCCGCGGGAAGGGGCTGGTGGACCTATCCCTGCTGGAAGGCGCCGAAAAGGGTTATGAAGAAGCGGTGGCCCAGTTAGGCCATAGCCAGCGCCTCATTCCCAAAAGGGTCTTTTTCGTGGTGGTTCCGGACAAGCTGGTACCCAAGACAGTGGAGACTATCATCGAGGTGAACCGGACGGGCAAATCCGGAGACGGCAAGATCTTCGTCCTGCCCGTGGCGGATTCGGTCCGGGTGCGCACCGGCGAGAATGGCGAAGCGGTTCTGGATGAGGCCTGAAACAGGTTTTGAGATTGCCCCATGGAGAAATGGACATGCCCAAATTAGCACCAGAAAGCCTGAGCGAGTCAGTGCTGGATATCGCTGCTGAGGAAGTGAAGAAGGAACTGGTCGGCAAATATCCCACTAAGGTCGCCCGGAAGCGAGCCAAGCAGATCGTCGTCAACGAAGTGGCCCCGGATCTGAGCGTACCGGAGATTCAGTCCAATGTCCGCACCGTCCCGGGCCTCATCTCCCAGCGGGGCTGCACCTACGCCGGCTGCAAGGGCGTGGTTCTGGGCCCCACCCGGGATATCCTCAACATTACCCACGGCCCCATCGGCTGCGGCTTCTATAGCTGGCTGACCCGGCGGAACCAGACCCGTCCTAAGGGCCCGGAAGACCATAACTTCATGAACTACTGCTTTTCCACGGACATGCAGGATGAGCAGATCATCTTCGGCGGCGAAAAAAAGCTGCGCCAGGCGGTGCAAGAGGCTTATGACATCTTCAAGCCCAAGGCCATCGGCATCTTCGCCACCTGCCCGGTGGGCCTCATCGGCGACGACATCCACGCCGTGGCCCGGGAGATGAAGGAAAAGTTGGGGATCAACGTCTTCGGTTTCAGTTGTGAGGGCTACAAAGGGGTGAGCCAGTCGGCGGGGCACCACATCGCCAACAACGGCGTCTTCACCCACATAGTGGGCCTGGACGACCTCGTCCGGGAAGGCGAATTCAAGATCAACCTGCTGGGGGAATACAACATCGGCGGTGACGCCTTCGAGATCGAGCGTCTCTTCGAGGACTGCGGCATCACCCTGATCTCCACCTTCAGCGGCAACTCCAGCTACGATAACTTTGCCAACTCCCACACCGCGGACCTGAACCTGATCATGTGCCACCGCTCCATCAACTACGTGGCCGAAATGATGGACAAGAAGTTCGGCATCCCCTGGATCAAGGTGAACTTCATCGGGGCCGAGGCCACCGCCAAGTCCCTGCGGAAGATCGCCAAATATTTCGAGAACGACAATTTGACCGACAAGGTGGAAGAAGTCATCGCCCGGGAGATGCCGGCAGTGGAGAAGGTGCGGGAGGAAGTGCGGTCCCGATGCCAGGGCAAGCGGGCCATGCTCTTTGTGGGCGGCTCCAGGGCCCACCATTATCAAGAACTTTTCCGGGAGATCGGCATGGAGATCATCGCCGCGGGCTACGAATTCGCCCACCGGGACGACTACGAGGGCCGGCAGGTCCTGCCCGGCCTCAAGGTGGATGCGGACAGCCGCAACATCGAAGAACTGCACGTGGAAGCGGACCCCAAGCGCTTTCGCCCCCGGTTGGATGCCGCCGGCATCGCCCGGTTGGGCCAGGAGGGCATCAAGCTCAGCGAATACGAAGGCATGATGGCCGAAATGAAAAGCGGCGCCCTGGTGATCGATGACATCAGCCAGTTCGAAATGGAAAAGCTCATCGAGATCTACCGGCCGGATATCATTTGCGCCGGCATCAAGGAAAAGTACGCCATTCAGAAGAGCGGCGTGCCCATGAAGCAACTGCACAGCTACGACTCCGGCGGGCCTTATGCCGGCTTTCAGGGCGCCATCAACTTCTACCGGGAAATCGACCGCATGGTCAACAGCAAGGTGTGGAAGTACTTGAAGGCCCCCTGGCAGGAGCATCCGGAACTGGCCGCCACCTACGCCTGGGAATGAAAATGAGGATAACGTCATGTTACTGAGACATACCCCCAAGGAAGTCAAAGAACGTACGGCCCTGACCGTCAACCCGGCCAAGACCTGCCAGCCCATCGGGGCCATGTACGCGGCCCTGGGCATACACCGGTGCCTGCCCCACAGCCACGGCTCCCAGGGGTGCTACGCCTACCACCGCAGCGCCCTGACCCGGCATTTCAAGGAGCCGGTGATGGCGGCGACCAGCGCCTTTACCGAAGGCGCCTCGGTCTTTGGCGGCCAGGCCAATCTGCTTCAGGCCATCAACAACATCTTCAGCGTTTATGGGCCCGAGGTGATTGCGGTGCATACCACCTGCCTGTCGGAGACCATCGGGGACGACATTCCCCAGATCATCGCCAAGGCCAGGGATGAAGGCAAGATTCCGCCGGAGCGCTACGTCATCCACGCCAACACCCCCAGCTACGTGGGCTCCCATGTCACCGGCTTCGCCAATATGGTCAAGGGCATGGTCGATTATCTGGCGGTACGCAACGGCCAGCGGACCAACCGGATCAACCTGATTCCCGGCTACGTGGAGCCCTCCGATATGGAGGAAATCAAGCGCCTGGCCGGCGAATTGGGAGTGGCGTTCATTATGTTTCCGGACACCTCCAACGTCCTCAACGGTCCCCAAACCGGCCGGTTCTCCATGTTCCCGGCCGGGGGAACCACGGTGGCGGACCTGATCGCTGCCGGCAGCAGCATGGGCACGGTGGCCCTTGGTCCCCTGGCCTCCGGCCCGGCGGCCCGGGCCCTGGACACCAAGTGCAAGGTGCCCTGCGAAATCCTCAACCTGCCCATCGGCCTCAGGGCCACCGATGCCTTCATCGACACCCTGCGGCATATCGCCGGAGTAACCGTGCCCGACTCCATCAATATCGAGCGGGGCCGGCTGGTGGACGTCATCACCGACATGCACCAATACTTATTCCACCGCAAGGTGGCCCTGGCGGGGGACCCGGATCAATTGATCGCCCTCACCCAGTTCCTGGTGGACCTGGACATGTGGCCTATCCACATTGTCACCGGCACGCCGGGGAAGAAGTTCGAGGCCAGAATCAAGGAGATCACCAAAGATGTGCCGCACCCGGTAAACGTCCGCGTTCCCGGCGACATGTTCCTGCTGCATCAGTGGTTGAAAAGCGACCCGGTGGACCTGCTCATGGGCAACAGCTACCTGAAGTACATCGCCCGGGACGAGGATATCCCCCTGGTCAGGTTCGGTTTCCCCATCCTGGACCGCATCGGCCACAGCTACTTCCCTACCGTAGGCTATCGGGGCGGGCTGCGGCTCCTGGAGAAGATCCTGGACGCCCTGCTGGACCGCAAGGACCGGGACGCCCCGGAGGAGGGCGTCGAATTAGTGCTCTAAGGACGTGGCCCGGGCTTTCCAGCCTGCGCCGTCGCGGGTTCTCCGTAAGAGCCTGCGGTAAAGACGAGAGGAGGCGGTTATCATGGAAAAACCTGATCATCATATCCTGGTATGTATGAGTTTCCGCGGCCTGGAGCCCAAGGGCAAGTGCATCAAGAAAAACGCCCCGGATCTGCTGGGCTACCTGGAGTCGGAGCTGGCCGACCGCGGCTTGGAAAACGTCATGGTCTCCACCACCGGCTGCCTGAAGCTCTGCGACCAGGGCCCGGTAGTGGTGGTCTATCCCGAAGGCTACTGGTACGCCGGGGTGGAGGGCGAGGATGCCATCGACGCCATCCTGGACGGACTGGAAAACGGCGGCCCGGCCAAGGAGTATTTGCTGAGTTGAGGTTAATAGCGGAAAGCTGACAGTTTTTCCGCCCCGACGGCAAGCTGGAGTTACCCATGGAACCGGCGATTTTTCAAGAGCGTCAGGATCAAATCCACCGCAAGGGGGAAGCCCCCTTTGCCATGGAGTGTGATAAGGAATCCCTGGCCGGGGCGGTGAGCCAACGGGCCTGTGTCTTCTGCGGCTCCCGGGTGGTGCTCTATCCCATCGCCGACGCCCTGCACCTGGTGCACGGCCCCATCGGCTGCGCCGCCTACACCTGGGACATCAGGGGGGCCTTGTCCTCGGGCCCGGAGTTGCACCGCCTCAGCTTCTGCACCGACCTCCAGGAGATGGACGTCATCTTCGGGGCCGAAAGCAAACTCTACCATGCCCTGGTGGAGCTCATCGACCGGCACCGGCCCCAGGCCGCCTTCGTTTACTCCACCTGTATCGTGGGGATCATCGGCGACGATTTGGAGTCGGTATGTAAAAAAGTGAGCCGGGAGAAAGGCATTCCGGTGCTGCCGGTACAGTCCGAGGGCTTCAAAGGCAACAAGCGAGCTGGCTACTACGCCGCCTGCCAGGCCATGTTCAAGCTGACCGGCACCGGCGACATCTCCGGTATCAGCCCCCACAGCGTCAATATCCTCGGCGACTTCAACCTGGCTGGTGAGATTTGGGTCATCCGGGACTATCTCTCCCGCATGGGCGTCCAGGTGGCGGCCAACATTACCGGCGATGGCCGCGTGGCCGACATTCGCCGGGCCCATGGCGCGGCTCTGAACCTGGTGCAATGCTCCGGCTCCACCATGGACCTGGCGAAGATGATGGAGGAAGCCTACGGCATCCCCCATATCCGGGTCTCTTATTTCGGGGTGGAGGACATGGCTGAATCGCTCTATGCGGTGGCCCGCTTCTTTAAAGACCCGGAAATGGCGGCGCGCACCCGGGAACTGGTCCGGGAGGAACTGACGGTGCTCTATCCCCAACTCCGGGAATTTCAGCAAGCCCTGAACGGCAAGAAGGCCGCCATCTACGTAGGCGGGGCCTTCAAGGCCTTCTCCCTGGTTAAGGCCTTCCGGCTCCTGGGCATGCAGGTGGTCCTGGTGGGCTCCCAGACCGGCACCAAGGAGGATTATCAAGAGTTGCACGACATTACCGACGCAGGAACCATCATCGTGGACGACTCCAATCCCCTGGAGCTGGCGAGTTTCCTGAAGGAAAAGGACGTGGACATCTTCGTGGGCGGGGTTAAGGAACGCCCCATCGCTTATAAGCTGGGCGTGGGTTTCTGCGATCACAACCACGAGCGCAAGGAGTGCCTGGAAGGCTTCGTAGGCATGCTCAATTTTGCCCAGGAGGTCTATAATACGGTGATGAGTCCGGTCTGGAGATTCGTGCCCCGCAAGTACGGGGCAGCAGGGGAAGGACCTGAACAAGAGTTGGTTGGCAGATTGGCCCAAGGCTAAAACCATGAAAAACCCTGATCCAGCATACGTATCTACCACCAATGCCTGCAAGCTCTGCAAGCCGTTGGGGGCGTGTCTGGCCTTTCGGGGCGTGGAAGGGGCGGTGCCTTTTCTCCACGGCTCCCAGGGCTGCGCCACTTATATGCGCCGCTATATCATCAGCCACTTTCGGGAGCCCATGGACATCGCTTCCTCCTCCCTGGGGGAGAAGCAGGCGGTCTATGGCGGCGGCCCCAACTTGAAGCAGGGCCTGAACAACATCATGACCAAATACGGGGCCCGGCTCATCGGGGTGGCCACCACCTGTCTGACCGAGACCATCGGCGATGACGTGCCCGGGATCGTCCGGGAATTTTGCCAGGAAGCCGACACCGGCGGGAAGCCGCCAGAGCTGCCGGAGATTGTCACGGTCTCCACCCCCAGTTTTGCCGGCACCCATATGGAAGGCTTCCACGCCGCGGTATTGGCCCTGGTGGAGCAGTTGGCCCAGGGGGGGGAGCCCGCGGCCGCCCTCAACCTGCTGCCGGGCTTCGTGTCGCCGGCGGATATTCGCTACCTGCGGGAAGTCCTGGAAGATTTCGGGCTGCCCGGCATCATCCTGCCGGACCTGTCGGAGACCCTGGACGGCCCGGCGCAATTGGACTATGAGAAGATCCCGGCCGGGGGCACGCCTCTGGCAGAGATCAAGGCCATGGGCCGCTCCCGGGCTACCCTGGAGTTCGGCCGCACTCTGTTCTCCGGGCAAACGGCCGGCCGCCACCTGGAAAGCCGCTTCGGGGTTCCCTGGCATCCCCTGGGAATGCCCATCGGTCTCCGGGAGACCGACCGGTTCTTCAAGGTTTTGGAAGAAATCTCCGGCCGCGCCACCCCGGCCCGGCACGCCGCGGAGCGGGGCCGTCTCATCGACGCTTACGTCGATGGCCATAAATATATCTTCAACAAGCGGGCCGTGGTTTACGGCGAGGAAGACCTGGTAATAGGACTTGCCGCCTTTCTGGCGGAGATCGGCGTAAAGGCGGTGCTCTGTGCCTCGGGCGGAAAAAGCGGCCATTTTAAGGAGGCCCTGGCCGAGGTCAGCGGCGACCTCCTGACGGAGGCGCCGCAGGTCATGGAAGGGGCGGATTTCTATGAGATTGCCGAGGCCGCCCAAGGTCTGGCCCCGGACCTGCTCATCGGCCACAGCAAGGGCTACCACCTGGCCCGGCGCTGGCAGGCGTCCTTGATCCGGGTGGGTTTTCCCATCCATGACCGCTTCGGCGGCCAGCGGATCCTGCACCTGGGCTACCGGGGCGCCCAAGGCCTTCTGGATCTTATCGTCAACGCCGTCATCGCCGGGAAGCAAGAAACTTCCGAGGTGGGTTACAGCTACATATAAACGCAAAGGAGCGGCCCTCGATCCGCCCGCTCCTGGAAATGCCGCCATGATAAACATCGATATTCATCCCTGTTTCAATGCCAAGGTCAAGGGTCGATTCGGCCGGGTGCATCTGCCGGTGGCCCCGAAGTGCAATATCCTCTGCAATTACTGCAACCGGAAGTTCGACTGCGTCAACGAGTCCCGCCCTGGCGTGACCAGTTCGGTCCTATCTCCGGCCCAGGCCATCGCCTACCTGGAGCGGGTTCTAGAGGCCCAGCCCTGCATCACCGTGGCCGGCCTTGCCGGCCCGGGCGACCCCTTTGCCAACCCCAAGGAGACCATGGAGACCCTGCGGCTGGTCCGGCAGAGGTTTCCGGAGCTGCTGCTCTGCCTGGCCAGCAATGGCCTGGGACTGCTGCCTTATCTGGATGAACTGGCCGAATTACAGGTCTCCCACGTGACCATCACGGTGAACGCGGTGGACCCGGAGATCGGGGCCAAGATCTATAGCTGGGTGAGGGACGGCAAGGTGATCCATCGTGGCCGCCAGGCCGCCGAAGTCCTGCTGGCCCGCCAGTTGGATGCCATCCGCGGCCTCAAGGCCAGGGGAATCGTGGTCAAGATCAACACCATCGTCATTCCGGGGATCAATGATCAACATGTGGAGGAAGTGGCCAGAAAGATGGCGGATTTGGGGGTGGACCTGCTCAACTGCATGCCGGTCTATCCCAACGCGGACACGCCCTTTGGGGAGATCCCCGAGCCCGAACCGGAGCAGATGGCGGCCATTCAGGCCGCAGCCGGGCATTTTCTGCCTCAGATGCGGCATTGCACCCGCTGCCGGGCCGACGCCGTCGGCCTGCTGGACGCCGACCAGACCGAGGAATTTCGCGGCTGCCTCTCTGCCTGCGCCCAGATGCCGCCTCCCCTGGACGAGAGCCGCCCTTATGTTGCAGTGGGCAGCCGGGAGGGCATTTTGGTGAATCTGCATTTAGGGGAGGCCGATTCCTTCCAGATTTGGGGACCGGAAGGACAGGGTTTCCGGCTGCTGGAAGAACGTGCGGCCCCGCCGCCGGGAGGTGGGGGCCAACGCTGGTGGGACCTGGCGGAGGTCTTAAAGGATTGCCGGGCGGTACTGGTGAGCGCCGCGGGTGAAACCCCTAAGGCTATTCTCAGTGAATCCGGCGCCGTGCCCCTGGAGGCGACCGGCTTCATCGAGATCTGCCTGAAGGCGGTTTATGACGGCGGGGCAGTGGCCTTACTGAAGGGACGCAGAGGCGGTTTGGCCGCGGCTTGCGCCGGTAAAGGCAATGGCTGTCAATAACCCCGACCCGACCACTGAACGCGCAGGCAGTGACCAGCATCCCCTCGATCCTGCTCAGAATTAGATGACCGAAACTTAATATATGGGATTGTAAGATGTTTCATGCCCTGGATCTAACTCCTTTATGGTTGACTTTAAAAGTGGCCGGCGTGGCCACCCTGGTAACTTTTGTCATCGGGGTAATTCTCGCCTTCCTGGTAGCCCGGAGCAGGTTTTGGGGCAGGGAAGGACTGGACGCGCTCTGTACCCTGCCGTTGGTGTTGCCTCCCACGGTCTTGGGGTATTACCTCATCGTCCTGATTGGACGGCAAGGCTGGCTGGGGCGCTGGCTCCAGGAAACCTGGGGGATTTCCTTGATTTTTACCTGGCAGGGGGCCGTTTGCGCCGCAGCCGTGGCATCCCTTCCCCTGATCTACAAGTCGGCCCGGGCCGCCTTTGAAGAGGTGGACCCCGAGCTTGAAAATGCTGCCCGGACCCTGGGCCTGTCGGAGGCCGCGGTCTTTTTTCGGGTATCTCTCCCCCTGGCCTGGCGGGGGATTCTGGCGGGGGCCATGTTAGCCTTCGCCCGGGCCATGGGCGAGTTCGGGGCCACCCTGATGGTGGCCGGGAACCTCCCCGGCAAGACCCAAACCCTGTCCCTGGCCGTGTACGACGCCATCCAGGCTGGTAATGACCTGGGAGCCACCCTCTTGGTGATCCTCATCTCGATGGTGTGCATCATCATCTTGCTGGTCTCCGGCAGGGCTTTAAAGGCTGGCTACATGTAAAGTGGAGGATGCTTACGTGACTAATCTGAAATCCATCATCATTGTGCTATGGGGCGCTTTGCTGGTCTCGGCGGCACCTGCCTTTGCCGATCAGGAACTGATCGTCTCCGCCGCCGCCAGCCTCACCAATGCCCTGCCAGAGGTGGCCGGGCAATTTGAGAAGACCCATCCCGGCGTCAAAATCGTCTGTAATTTTGGGGCGTCGGGGTCCCTGCTCCAGCAAATTGCTCAAGGCGCCCCGGTGGACGTGTTTGCGGCGGCGGATCAAAAGACCATGAACCAGGCCCAGGAGAAGGAGTTTATCGTACCGGCCAGCCGGAAAAATTTTGTGAGCAACACTCTGGTGCTCATCGCTCCGGAAGGATCCAGTCTGCCGCTGGCCGGCCTTGGGGATCTGGCCAAGCCGGAGATAAAAAGGCTGGCCCTGGGCAACCCCGAAACGGTGCCGGCGGGGCGCTACACCCGGGAGGCCTTGACCCAAGCGGGGTTGTGGGAGAGTCTGAAACCCAAGTTTATCTATGGGGAATCGGTACGCCAGGTCCTCGACTACGTGAGCCGGGGCGAGGTGGACGCCGGGTTTGTCTTCGCCACCGATGCCGCCATTGCCAGGGGGAAGGTGAAAATGGTGGCCGCAGCCCAGGGGACCCAGCCCATTATCTATCCGGTGGCCCTGGTGGCGGCCAGCCCCAAGAAGGCCCTGGCCCAAAGCTTTCTCGACTTTATCTTGAGCCCGGCCGCCCGGGAGATCTTCAAGAAATATGGCTTTGGCCCGGCCTAGGCGGCTAATCCCTGTCAGCCGCAAGGAGCACAGGGGAAAATCATGAAAATCCTGGTGGATATCAAGAAACGGTTGCGGTCGGGACGGCGGGTCTTCCATCTGGAAGTGGCGTTCGCTTCAGATAAAGACCTGGTGGTCCTGTTCGGTCCCTCGGGGGCGGGCAAGAGTCTCACCCTGCAGACCATCGCGGGGCTGATTACCCCGGATGCAGGGCGGATCGTGGTAGGGGAGCGGATTTTTTTCGATTCCCGCCGGAAAATTACGGTGCCGTCCCGCCACCGTAACCTGGGGTATGTCTTCCAGGATTACGCCCTCTTTCCGCACCTGACGGTGGAGCGGAATGTATCCTTCGGCTTGACAAGGGGCTGGTCCGGGTGTCTGCCGCTGGCAGAGAGACTGCGTCTGGAGGAGGTGCTGGAGATTTTTGAGTTGACCGCCGTACAGGATTGCCTGCCCCGGGACCTCTCCGGAGGACAACGGCAGAGGGTGGCCCTGGCCCGGGCCCTTATCCGCCGCCCCAGTCTGCTGTTGCTGGATGAACCCTTTTCATCTCTGGATACACTGCTGCGGGACAAGATGCGCCAGGAACTATTGAAGGTCCAGGAACGGTTTGCCATCCCGGTTATCCTCATTACCCATGATCCTGAGGACGTGGCTGCCCTGGCGAAAACCGTAGTGGTCTATGAGAATGGCCGGGTGAGTAAAATAATGTCGCCAACCGCGGAAGATTTTCCGGTCAGGGGAGGCCCCTTAATATCACCTTTGGCCGCCCCCCTGGCTCATGAGTTCTCGAGAATGCCAACAGGCTCTGGGAGAGATAAATATAATGAACATATCAGCACTCAACAAGGCGGGGGGTGAACTGCGGAGATATAGCAGATATCCGCAGTTGTATCAGGTTAGATAAGCCGTTTCATCAAGGGTCTGATATCCTAGTCCGAGCACATTTTTCGCTGTAAGAGTAATCTTTTCAGGAATTCTTGGTATATTAACAAGATTATGCAGCAGCTTCCGGCGGTCAGGCGCTGGCTGGTTTTTGCCCTAAACCGATAGCCAATCAGGAGGTGGATAAAATGGTAAATCAGGGATCCAGGCAGCGCCTCGTCGTGGTGCTCATGGACGGTCTGGGCATGGACTATTATGAAAAGAGCCCGATGACGGTTCTGCATGGAATGGCCAGCGAGGGTTTCTTCCGTCCAGTCAAGGCCGTCGTCCCCACGGTCACCAATGTCAACAATGTCTCGGTCTGCTGCGGCGCCTGGCCGGATGAACACGGCATTTCAGGAAATTCCTATTATGATCGCGCCACTGGCCAGGCAGTCTACATGAATGCTGCCGACCTGATCAAAACCGACACCATCTTTCAGCGGGCTCTTAAGCAGGGAGTGCAGGGTGCGCTGCTCACCGCCAAGAGGAAAACGGTGGAGCTGTTCCACCGGGACACGCTGCTGGCCGTTACCGCTGAAGCCCCTCCGGCTGATTTCATCGAGCGTTACGGCGCCCCGGCGGACATTTACTCCAGCGAAATCAATGAATGGCCCTGGAATGTCGCCATCGACCTGCTCCAGACCCGACCTGAGATCGGCTTGATCTACGTGCACCCTACTGATTATCCCATGCACCGCTGGGCACCTGAGGAAGCGGGCTCACTCCAACATTTGGCGAAGATGGATGCGCTCCTGGGGGCGGCGAAAAAAGCGGCTCCGGATGCAGCCTTTTTCATCACCGCCGACCATGGCATGAACTTCAAGAGGCGCTGCTGGGATTTGAGCCGGGCCTGTGCGGAGGGAGGCCAGCCGGTCCGTTTCGCCCTGTCGCCGGAGCGCGACTATTATATCAAGCATCACCGGAATTTCGCCGGATCGGCATGGGTCTGGGTCAAGAAACCTGCCGACTTGGAAATGGTACGCCGGATTTGCCTTGGCCTCGAAGGGGTTGAGGAAGTCATCACCAGGGATGAGGCCGTATCCAGATTCCGCCTTCCCGGAGA
>JBKQLU010000065.1:0-61880 GCA_052326585.1 Desulfobaccales bacterium
GCTACACGGGCTTTATTAGTGCCTTATTTACCATCATTTATGCCGGTTATGCCGTACACAAAGGGGACTGGGCCATCAGCTTTAAGGCCACAATCTTCGTGTTGGCATTTGCCGTCTTTTTTTTGTCATTATCAGTTTATTATATCATTAAAAAGTATGAAGCCCTAACTAAAGAATATCATCAAGCCGGCTTTATAGTAGATTCGCTAAGAGAAACTATTCTTAACTTGGAACAAAACCTTAATGAATCTCATGAGGCACAAGCAAATATTGCAGTAATAACTCATAATGTATTTCATGAACATAGAAAACTGATTAATAATATTTATGCCGATTCCTCATCTCAAGAATGTGAGAATTATGAAACAAGGGTGCTATCTTTTCATCAATTTATACTTTATTTTGTTAATAATGTTAAGCAACTTTTTGATACATTAACTAGGGGTAGATGTAGTGTCTGTCTAAAATTGATTACAACTGACCCCAAAAACGACACTGGCGGTCTTGTAAGAACGTTTATGCGTGATAGTATTTCTTATAGAGAACGAAGCAATACTGATATGAGAATACCAGAATTTCATGTTCACGAGAATACAGCCTTTAAGCGAATATTGGATAACGAATGCCCAGATTCATACTATATTTGCAATAACCTAAAGGAGGAAAGGGGATACATTAATCTAAATCAGGATTGGCAAAAATATTACAATGCATGTTTAGTCGTGCCAATAAGGATATTAAAAAGCAAAATGAATGGAACAAAAACGCAGCATATCGTTATCGGTTTTCTGTGTGTTGATAATTTGCATGGCGGATTTGATGATCGCATTGGGTTGAATATCTTGGCTGCTTTTGGGGATAGCCTTTTCCATCTTTTCGTTGCTTTTAATGATTTAAAAACTAAATGTGATGTGGCTAGAAAAGTAAATAGCTAATGCTATACTAAAGAAAGGAGGGGGGCATGGCGGAAATCAAAATAGGGATTTTGGTCGAGAAAGGATTTGCACCTGGGGAAAAAGCACAAAAGGAAGCACGCCGCCAAGGGTCTGAGGACAAGATTGTTTTTGTTGATCGGGCATCACATGAACAATTTGTGAATAATATATTTTCCATATTAGAAAAGGCTGAAAACGAGTAACATATAATCAATGCGATAAGGCGGCAATTTCTTCCAAGTTCCACACATGATCGGTCACACCTGCTTCCATCGCCGGCGTGACTCTCAGTGTCCGATGAATCCTGGCAAAATTATAATACATAAAGTACAGAGAAATGGCGTGGACTAGGCTTTCCACCTTCTTAGAAAAACCATTGGTAAGCCGTGTAAACCGGCGCATTGACATTCTCATGGTGAGATTTTGCCGCTCCGCATAGCTGGTGGAGATATGCTTCTGATCGGGGTTGCCGGTAATAATTTGAGTTTTGCAACCTATACATTCAGTAGGGCTATAATGCCTCTCGCCTTCCTTGATCTCTCCATAGAGCTTAATTAGCATGGCGTAATCAATGTCCGTCCCAAAGCCACTATCAACTGCCTCAAGATAAGCCCCATGGCCGTCTGTGGTAAGCTGAACCCTATGGCTAAACCTGGAAGCTAAATCCCCCATAAATATAGAACCGGTTTTGGCATCTCGGTTTCCTACAAACCAAGCAGGGCCCAACTTGCTATCAGCGCAGATCGCCGTCCAGGTCCAGACATCGCCATAGCCAAATTGACCCTTCTTCCAATTTTGCCAAACCTTGATAAAATGAGCCCGGGCTAAAGCCTGCGGCTACGAGTTCAGTATCCCAGATTCTCGCCAACCAGTTTTACATGAATACGGCCTTTGCTTCTTTGGCCTTCTATGATGCTCCAGAGATTGCAGACCCGCTCAGGCGACCGGCAATCGAGACACAAGCCGTTGGCGGCGCAAGGGGTGTCCTTACCGGCGCGGATGGCATTAACCGGTGCGGCGTAGTTTTTGACCCGGCTCATGGCCGACTCCAGGTCGGGGACGACCTTATTCATCCCCACTAGCAGAATGACCTTGGCGGGGCCGAACATCATCGCGGCCACCCGGTTTCCGGCCCCATCGAGGTTAACCAGCCTGCCGTCCAGGGTAATGGCATTGCAACTGGCGATCATCAGGTCCGCCAACAGACCCTGGCGCCGGACCGCCATACTCTCCTCCGGAGAAATTCCGGGCCGGAATGGATCGAGGAGGTCTATTTCCGGCCGGGCGGCTATCCTGCCCCAGAGTCCCATGGCCGTGGCCGTAACCGAACCGCAGCGAAAAACCGTCGCCCCCGGCGGGATCATGGCTAATACTTCTTCCAGGGCCTGGCCGGCGCCGGCAGCATAGCTCCCTTCCATCCGGCGCTTCTCCAAGTTTTGTATGATAACCTGGGCGGTCTTTTCATTCCAGGCCATCTGACACTTATCCATGTCTAGTCTCCTCCTGTTTTTTCCGGTTGGAAGAGCCAAACGTCCTCTCCCTCGGCAGAGATACGGACCTCCAGGTGCCCCAGCCATTGTTGGTCATCCTGCTTCGGGAAATCTTCTCGAAAATGGGCCCCCCGGCTTTCACGTCTCCGCAAGGCTCCCTCCAGGATCAGGGTAGCCGCCCGGATGGCGGCGCGCCGCTCCAGGGCCTTTTTCAGGTCTGTACTTCCCGGTCCGGATGCCGCTCCCCGGGTCTCTGCTGATATCCGGTTTACCGCAGCCAGGGCTCGAGTAAGCCCCTCGTGATTTCTGACGATGCCCCCATCTTCCCACATAATCTTGGCCAGTCTTTCACCAAGAGCGGGCTGGCTGGAGCCGGCTTTTCCCCAGGCGCCGGCCAGCTCCTGTAGCCGCCGTAAGACTGATTTGGGGTCGCCCGCGGCGGCTTCTGAAGCATAACTGGCGGCGGCGCTCCCGGCCCTGGCGCCAAACACCAGGGTTTCGCTCAGGGCGTTCCCACCCATGCGGTTGGCCCCATGCAGCCCTCCCGCAATCTCTCCGGCGGCGAAGAGTCCCGGGACTGAGGTCTCCCCCTGAGGATCGATCTTTACTCCCCCCATGACATGGTGCGCCGCGGGGGCAACCTGCAAAGGCCGGCTCAGGGCCCCATAACGCTTCGCCAAGATAGGCCTGATAGCTGTGCTGAATGGGTCAATCAGCCATTGGTCCTCCCGGAGATGGCGCAGATCAAGGCTTACCTTCCGTCCGCTTCGATAGATTTCCTTAAAGAGAGCCTGGGCGAGATAATCCCGGGCCCGCTCACCCGCTGGACGCTGCTTAATCCCGTACTTCTCGAGGATATCTTCCCCCTGGTCGTTCGCCAGATGGCCGCAGTCGGCCAGTTTCGGGGGGATCACCAACGGCGCCAATCCCGGTTCAGCCAGACAGAGGGGATAGAACTGCACGAATTCCAGGTCCTGGAGTATGGCCCCGGCCTGAAGGGCCAGGCGATAGCCATCCCCCAGTATCCCCTTCGGATTATCATGGCGCAGATAGAGGGCGGCAGCCCCGCCCGTGGCCAGGACCACGGCCTTGGCGGTGATGGCCAGCCAGGCGCCGGTGGCCGGCCGGCAGGCATTCACCCCGGCGACTCCATCGGCCGTTAGCAAATCAGTCACCAGCAAGTCGCCCATAAACCTGGTGCCCAGGTCTCTATTCTTCTGGAGGAGGCAGTGGGTAATGGCCTCTCCCAAAAGCGGCGGGCGGCCCTGGGCATAGAGATAGCCATTCAGGAATTTGCCCTGAATACCCCAATCCATGAGTTCCTGCAACCGGCGCGGCGCCTCTTGCACGAGAAGCTCCACGAGTTCGCGCTGGTTGAGGCCGCGGCCGGCTTCCAGGGTGCGCTCCAGGTGGGTCTCCAGGGCGGCGGCATTTTGCGAGCCAGCCATGACGCCGGCGCTAAACCCGGTGCAGGTGGATTTGCCGGGCTTTCCTTTCGAGATCACCAGGACCTCAAGCCCGGCCTGCCGGGCCGCGCTGGCGGCCCTGAGACCCGCCGCGCCGCTACCTAACACCAGGACATCGCAGGATAGGTATTCCATGACGGCCTCCTATCAAACCCGCCTTAGTGGCGAAAATATATCAAATCAGGAAAGCGAGGAGCGGCAAGATTGCCGCCAGGCAGACCACCCAAATCAGCAAGTCTTTAAAGGTGCGTTCGCCGCGATCCGACCCCGCCAGCACCAAGGCACCCCCGATGTGAAATGGGCTGGCCGCCATGACCGCAATGCTGCCGGATAGAAGAGCCAAGCGCAGGTTAACGACCAAGGCGGACGAGCCGCTTCCCATCGACTTGATCGCCACCGGGAGAACGAGCCCCAGTACCCCCACCGTGGCGGATTCGAAATTGGCGATGATGGTGCCCAGATAACTGATTCCGACGCGAACCAGCGCCGGTCTCTGCACACTTTCCAGAAGATACCCAATCGTGCGCAAGACCCCGAGTGACTCGAGAAGACCGACGTACAGGAGTACGCCCGCAATCATCATGGCGATGCCCCATGGCAGCTTGGCGATTGCCTTTTGCGATCCTCCCCCGCGGAACATAATCTGCAGCAATACTCCGAGCCCGAACGCAGTCAGCCCGATGTCCAACTTCAGCAACACCAGGACGACAAAGGCGCCCAATGCAGCCAATGAGGCCAACTGATAAGGCGTAAACGGAGATGGGGCGCTGGGGCTGGCCGTGGGCGGCGGTGCCGGGCTGCGGCGCGGCGAGCGCCGGCGGAGCAGTTCGGCGCCGCCGAAGCAAAAGAACCCTGCCAGGGCGATAACCGCGGCCAATATTGCCTGGAAGAGGAAGAAGCAGCCACCCAGGAAGTGAATATTGGCGCGCTCCGCCACCGTGGCAACCACATTGGCCCACGGGTTGAGGGGCGAAAAGCCACCGATAATTGCACCCTGGATGGTCACAATGCCCATCAACGCATTCAATATACGCTCGCGCTTCGCAATCTCCAGCCCTACCGGTATAGTTATCGCCAGCACCGCGGCGGGGAAGGCCCCGGCGGCACAGATCAGCGCCGTCAGCAGGCACATGGCCCACGGCAACAAATAGACCCGGCCGTGCACCAGGGCCACGGTTCTGCCCACAAATAAGTCGGCCAGCCCGCTCTCGTGAATCTGGTTCCACAGGTACATTACCCCCAGGATCAATATAATGAGCTGGGTCGGAAAGCCTGCATACAATTGTTTGCCGGAGACTCCGGCAATTTCGGCGAGCACGAAGGCGGCGGGGATCAGCGCCAGCCCGAGATTAATTTCCCGCCATAGACTGAGCGCGAAGATAAGGACGAGCCACGCCAGGGCGAAAATTTGCATAGAGGTCATGAAAATGTTCTCCCTCCGCCCAGCGGCATGCCAGCGAGGTTAGCCCCTACCGGTTGCCGCCGCCGCAACTATTTTGATCAATCGCTCAGCGGGATCGATGCTAATGACGTCGCCGGTGTGCAGCAGTTCGAGTGCGTTCGGCGACCAGCCCTCGGTGATTGGCAATTGGGCAAATATCGCACCCTGAACCATTACCGGGTTCAGTTTGCCAAAGACGAAGGCCTTTGGCGCCAAGCCTTTGTAGACCAGGTCGAAAAAAGCCCAGCCACCGGCCACGCCTCCCTTTGCCGTGGGGATCACCAGGATCTTGTCTTTAATCGCTTGGCCCTCGGCGCTATGGCCGCGCCTCGAAATTACGCCGGTTATCCTATCGAGGTCATACCGCGGACTGAACCCTTCGCGGAAGACGATTACTGCACCGCTGACTGGTTTGCCATAGGCACGCTCAACCTGGATGGTTTGGGTCATTTCAGTTCTCCTGTGCAGGCGATATCTACGCAGTCGCTGGTCCGGCGTAAAACGGTGTTGAAGCGGTGGGCGGTAATGGTATTGACGATCTTGCCGGAGTTGGAGATGAGATTCGTCCACCTGTTCTCTGCGCGAATACGGGAGAGGCCCAGCAGGATGTAAAAACAGATACCTTCCAGTATCCGGACGCCTGCGTCCTCCAGACTCTTCACATAGCCGAGGCGGCTGGCATTGGCCAGGACGCTGTGATTCGTGGTGATGAACGCGTGCATGCCGTTTGCCACCTTGCGGCCCTGGAAGAGTCCGGCGAGCCGTTTAAATTCGAAGATCGACAGCTGCGGACCCGAGAAGACGACGACATTCTCGGGGCCAGCGATATATTTGTAGCTCCGGTAAAGGCCGTCTAAGTCCTCTCGGGTAATGGTCATGGAGTGTGCCGGAGCGCTCCCGGCGAAGGCCGCTGCAGCCGTAGGCGCTTCAGGCGTGACGCCAACCATGTGATACATGGCCATGGAGCCATAGCTAGCCAGCGAACACCCCAGGTGTTTCAGGTCGTCGGGCGAAGGACGCTGGCGAACTCCCTGAAACACCGGGACGGCGAAATAGTCCTGGTTCGGATGTCCCACCAGCTTACCGACGGCTCCCCAGTCAGCCAGGTCTTGCATATCCGCCAACAGATCCACCGCAATAGTGCCGCGCCGGCAGTCGTCGAGATGAAAACCGTATGCCGGGGTGCGACCGGTCAGCGACGCCGCCAGCCCGGCATTACCCCCTTCATAGTTGGTCCGGGCGCCGAATATGGAGTTGGCGGCGATGACCGTTCCCGTATCACCCCAGGCGAGGTGTTCTCCAAACGAGGGTTGATAGGCCGTCTGATAGTTGATGCAGGTATTCAGGCAAACCATACCCATGCCTTGAAAGATCGCCACGATTTCCCGCATTTTCGCTAATTCCGCCGGGTCCTGGGAAAAAGACTCGGCCTGGGCAAAATCCGTGCAAATCGGGTTGGTCGTCGTTTCCACCCTGCACTTCGCCTGCAGCTCCTGCAGGCGGCGCAGATGACCGAGCCCGCCATCGCCCATGATGTCGATGTCCCCATAGATGTGCACATTTGCGACGGGAGCAAAATGTTCAGCGCCAAAAAAGTTTCCAACTTCAATCTGGTAGGCGAGGGCTTCCTGGACCGCCTGCCCGCTTTCACCGCGGAGCATACCTTCCTCTTCCGCGGTGAGCTGCATTGTGGCAGATTGCATGTGGGCCTCCTCTGGATGTTTGGTCTTAACTTGCCGGTCACCTGACCAAACTGGATTAGTAGTACATATTGTCCGGCTCAGGCCGGATGTGGAGTACGGCTCTTTAGCTCCCTCGGGCGGGGTCAGGGACGCCAACGGCCCCATCTTCATGATATTGCCGGGCGCGGTCCAATTTTTTCATAGCAGCAATGCCTTAGCCTTCTCGACCGCGACCGCGGCATCGGCAGCATAGGCGTCGGCGCCGATTTCATCGGTAAATCTTTGGGTAACCGGGGCACCCCCCACGATAATCCTGGCGTTGGGATACTTCGCTTTAATAATCCTGGTGGTCTCCCGCATATTGGTCATAGTCGTGGTCAGCAGCGCCGATATGCCAATAACGTCCGGTTGCTGTGCCTCTATTGCCGCGAGAAATGTTTCCGGCCTGACGTCGACTCCCAGGTCGACAACCCTATACCCCGCGCCTTCGAACATAATGCCAACGAGATTCTTGCCGATGTCGTGCAGGTCTTCCCTCGCCGTGCCGATTAGCAGTGTCCCCTTTTCTTTAATCCCCGCCTGCCGCAGCAGCGGTTTGACGACATCCATGCCGGCTCCCATGGCCCGGGCCGACACCAGCACCTCAGGGATGAAGACTTCGCCGGCCTTGAATTTTTCGCCGATTCGGTTCATGCCCTCCACCAGTCCCGCGTTGACGATAACCAGGGGGTCGATGTTTTCAGACAGTGCTCTTTCTACCAGTTCCTTCACCTTTATTTGGTCATGGCGCCAGATTGCCTGGCAGATTGCTTCCATGAGAGGTTTCATGGTCAAGCGCTCCTTTTTAAGGCTCTCAAGGTCTTACCGGGCCAAATTCTCGCGCCATTTTGATAATCCGTTCGAGACGGGCAAACTTCATTTCCGGCGGCGCGGTATCGGCAATGCTTAAAATAAGGTGGTCGCCCCGCCCCATCTGTTCAAACAGGTCATTAATAAAGCCGTCAAATTCATAGTCACTCATAGAATTTTCGAGCATCGCCACCGAAGGTATGCCGCCAAAAATCGTAATTTTGCCGGCAAAGGCCTCCCGGACCTGCCTCAAGGTAAGCGACGTCATCGGCCATGGCGTGATCGAATCCGCAATGTCGATTTTGGCCTCAACAAAGTATGGCAGCAGCCCCTTATTTTCACCGTCGGTATGGGTCAGTAAAAATTTGCCGGCAGCATGGGTTCGGTCAGCGGTGGCGCCTAAGTAAGGGACAACCCATTGGGCCACGAAAGGCGGCCAGGTAATCTGAGTGTCATAATTTGTCCCGGAATAGACCACATCGATAGGGGCCGCTATGGTGACGTCCAGCACTTTATTGATGAATGGCGTCATACGCTCGTGCAACCTGGTCAATTCGTTATAATGGTCATAATAATGGTAGAAGAAGGTATCGTAAGGCATTAGTTCGTGAATGATGTGATGCATAGCCGAGGAGCCCATGGTGGCCATGCCGACGATCAAGCCGCGCTCACCCGCTTCTGCCCCCAAGCGCGCCAGGCCGGCATAGTTTGGCTGGACTTCCACGTGTTCGAAGATATAGGCGACGGCTTCATAATCCGCCACGGTTTTAATCGGATGTTCCAGGACATGGGTCAGCGTTATGCCGGCGGCGCGCATCGATTCATTATAGACCACCCTGGTGCGGATGTTGCCCACGGGGGTCAGATACTCGACGGTGGTGGTGTCCCCGTCGTAGGAGATGTTGCGCTTGATGCCTCGCAGTATGGCCCGCCAGGGCGTATTGTGGACCCGCCAAATCCCCAGGGGCCGGTCGACGATGTCGAGATAGTCGTCATAAAGATCCCGGTCGGAGATGACGGCGTGATACCCAACCCCCAGGTCATCAATTATTTCCATTAATGTGGCGTTACGGTATTTCCGGGGTAGCGTATCTCTATATTTGTTAGATTTATACCATAAGTCCAGTCGCGGGACACACGGGATACAATCGCTCGGCTGGCCGCGCAAGGTTGCCAACATTCTTTCCCGGTAGGTTGTCATGGCGCCGCCCTCAAATAAATCTCTGTTTTAAATTCCGTCCGGTAAAGGTGGACGTGTCAGCCGCTATTTTCTCACAATTTCCGCCCGCTTATAATTATCAGTCTTCTCAGTTAGGGCTTATTCCCTAATGCTTCTCCGCTTCCCGCCAGATTGGCCTTAAGGGGCCGGTAACAAAGGTGAAAGAAGCCGCACCCAGAAGCGCCACCAGGCCCATCATTAGAAAAGCCAGCTTAAATGACCCGGTGTGCGTCACAATTATGCCGGTAAGGATGGGGCTGATAACGCCCCCACCCAACATTCCCGCCGTAACCATGATCCCGGTGATCGAACCGACGTAGTTGGCGGAAGGCGCAATATCATTAGGTGTCGTCAGAATACAGCCAAACGCCAACCTCATGATAAATGCCGTAAGGCAGAGAAGGACAACGGCCATGAGGGGGTGCTGCGCCTGCCCGACGGCAAATATAGAGATGGCGCCACCGACCATGCCGATACTGATGGGAATTTTTCGGGCCACCGCCAGACTCCGCTTCCGGCGTACCATGGCATCGGACCAGTAGCCGCCGATCAGGCCGCCGCCCAGGGCCGCGATACCCGGCAGCATTCCATAAATTCCCATTTTTATGATGGAAAAGTGCTGTTCTTTAACTAAGTAGGTGGGAAGCCAGGTATAGAAGAAGGCATAGACAAAAGGATAACAGAAATAGCCGAGGGTAATTCCCCAGACTTGCCGGTGCTTAAATAGAGAAAACCACGATACCTTGGTTGAAAATGGTGTCGCTAGCCTGGAGGCCTCCGGTTGCACGGCAATTGCACCAGTCTGCTCAATATAATCTAATTCTCTTTTAGATAACCTCTTATGCTTCCGTGGCGTATCATAAAGCCACCACCAAGCGAGGGTCCACAACAGGCTAATGGCGCCAAAGACATAAAAAACCTGGCGCCAGCCAAAGGTATAGAGTAACCAGGCCGCCAGGGGCATGCCGATAATGATGCCGCCGTCATTTCCCAGGCTGTAAATGGCGGTGGCAGTGGCGCGCTCCTGCGTTGGAAACCAGTCCCGGACGGCGCGTGCCGCGGCGGAAAAATCGGGAGCCTCACCTGCCCCAATCAGGATGCGTGAGCCCATTAAGGTCTTGAAGCCGATGGCTAACCCGGTCATCATGGTGGTTATTCCCCACCAGGCGCCAATTAAGGTGAAAGTTCTCCGGGGTTTCAACTTATCCACCAGGATACCGCCAGGGATATTAAAGGCCACATAGGTCCAGAAAAATGCGGATATGACGATGCCCATCATGGTGGGGTCCAACCCCAAATTTTTTGAGATAACCGGCAAAGCCACCGCTAAATTTACGCGGTCGGCTGACTGAATAGTGATACCCAGAAAAAGCATTATGGCGATCACCCAGCGAAAGTTGGGGATCCCTTTTAGCTTATCCTGCTCCTCTATTCCGGCCTGGCTCACGGCGTCGCTCATAGTTGGCCCCTAAATTACCAACCGCGGTAGACCGGGATCAGGCCACCGCCCTGGGTCCACAGTTGCAAACGGGTTTTTGAAATTGGCCTCCGGGGTGCGATCCCGGAGAATTTCCCCTTTTTATAGCGCGATTGTTGCCGGAATGGAAGGCGGCACGAGCCGGCTCAATGGAAACGCAGGAAATTACCTGGAGCCTCAGGCGGGCTTGAATAATTCGGCCACATCCTTCACCTTCTCCAGGCTCAGGACCGCGGCCAGGAGGGCCTCGACTTTAGGCGCGGCCCAGGCCCGGGAGGCCAGCCGGCGAAACTTGGCCATCAACATTTCCGCGTCGGCAGGATTCTCAGGATCACCCAAGGGGAAGTCGGTCCGGCCCTGGTGAACCTCACCCGACGTCAGGGTCAGCGTCACGATCGCAGGCCATTTGGCGGGATGGAGGGAATCGAGGTGCGCATCGACGACGAGCCGCACCCGCCCCATGAGAGCCCGGATTTCCGGATTGCGCAGGTTCTCTTCACTGAAATCCGCAAGGGCGCAGGAGCCCTGCGCCAGGGCCAGCGCCACGCAGAAAGGCAGGCTGAACTTGGCCGCGTAGATCGTTTGCGGTTCGGGGTTGGCGGTAATGTCCAGTGCCGTCTGATAGGTGCGCACCTCAATGCCGGCTACCTGGGCCGGGCTGATAGGATGCCGGGCTAAGAGATCGAGGACGATATCGATGGCAGGGTGGGTGTGGCGGCAGGAAGAGTGAATCTTGAAGGAGTTGCCCTCGATTCGGTAAGGGGGTTGACCCAGGGAGTCGGTAAGCAGCGCCAGGTTGAACTCCGGCGCCATGGCCCGGCAAAAGCCCTTCTCGCCTTCCAGGATCGCTTGCGCGCCAGTGAACCCCTCCTGCGCCAGCAAGGCTGCCAGGAGCCCATTTTGGGCCGCCTTGCCAGGATGCAAGTGCTTGGACATGGCGCCGTCCCGGAGGAATTCCCAAAACCCGGCGGCCTGGGTGCCCGCGTTCCCCAGGGCCCAAACCATCTGCTCCGGGCCGAGGCCGAGAAGTTTGCCCGCGGCGGCGCAGGCCCCGAAGGTGCCGCAGGTTCCCGTATTATGCCAGTAGTAGTAGTGTGAGGGAGACACGGCCTCACCGACGCGGATCGCTAATTCGTAGCCGGCCACGATGGCTTCGATGAGCTTGCGGCCGTTGGCGTGCAGCATCTCCGCGGTGGCCAGGGCCGCCGGCATGACTACCGCGCCGGCGTGAACAATGGAGCCGCGGTGGACGTCATCAAGTTCCAGGATGTGGGAGGCGATGCCGTTTCCCAGGGCGGCGTTAAGGGCCGAGGTCTTTTCTCCGCCCGGTAAGAGCGTTGCCTGGGGTGAGCCTCCCTGGGCCCCCAATACCCGCAGCGCCAGCAGCGCGGGTTTCTCTCTGCCGCCGCCCAACGCCGACCCGAGCCAGTCGAGTAAGGCCAGCCGGGCCAGCCGGATAGTTTCCAGCGGAAGATTCTCGTAGCGCACCCCTGCGATAAACTCGGCTAATTTCCGACTCAGCATACCTGCTCTCCTGACCGGCTTGGTTCAACCTGCTCAGACCTTAGCGTCTGCCATGAGGGCAGACCTGTAAACACAATCCACACACCGCGGTTTCGGCATCTCTCTCCCGCATTTTGGCAGAGTTCCGGTCACATTTAGTGGCATCAAAACGAACCGCCCGGGGTTCTCCGGCTCGAAACGGCTGCCCGGTAAAGGCCTTGACTGGACAGATGTCGACACACTCCCGGCAGTCCCCGCAACGCTCGGCCTGCGCCTGGCCGGTGGCTCTCAGGGGGGCGTCGGTCAGGACGGTCCCCCACCGCACTCGCGGCCCCAGGCCCGGGGTAATCAAAAGACAGTTCTTCCCGATCCATCCCAATCCAGCCAGGTGGGCGCTCAATTTATGAGAAAAAACGCCGCAGATCCGGTCCTTATCCACTCGCAGGGACGCCGCCACCGGGTAAGCCTGGTACCCCTTATGCTGTAAGACACTTCCCAAACGGGAAGTCAGTTGGTCAAGGCGTCCATTGACTATGTCGTAACAGTGCGAGCGATAAGCGATGGCCGCGGCGCGTCCGGGGGGCCGCGGCCATAGCTGGTCCACTATTGGATGCAGCAGGCCGATCCCCACCGAGATGGAGCGGGGATATGCCGCGATTTCTGGGCCGCCTTGTTCGAGGATGGCGTCGCGGGCCGGGGACAGGTCGGCAATGCCGAAATAATCCGCCCCCCAAAGCCGGGCGGCGTCCCCTAGCTGATTTTCCAGGTCCATTTCTCCTCCGTTCCCAGGCGCCGGAATCAAACTCCCAGGTAAGCTTCCTTGATGTGGTCGTTGTCGAGCATCGCCTCGCTGGCCCCCTGGAGGACGACGGTTCCCGTCTCCATGATGTAGGCGCGAGATGAATGCGTCAGCGCGTGCACCACATTTTGCTCGACCAACAGGATGGTTATGCCCTCCCGGTTAATTTGACCGATTATCTCGAATAGCCTCGACACCAGCAAGGGAGAAAGCCCTAAAGAGGGCTCATCCATCAGCATCAGCTTGGGCCGCGTCATTATCCCCCTGGCGATGGCCAGCATCTGCGCTTCGCCGCCGCTAAGGGTTCCGGCTTTCTGAGAGATGCGCTCCTTAAGCCTGGGGAAGAGGCTGAAGGCCATTTGCAGGGAATCCCGCCGCTTCGCCCTGGCCTCAGGGACAAAAGAGCCCATTTCGAGGTTTTCCAAAACCGTCATGTCAGGAAAAAGCCTTCTGCCTTCGGGCACATGCGCGATTCCCAGGCTTGCCATGGCGTGATCCGGGGTTCGGGACATATCCCGGCCTTCAAAATAAATTTTCCCCTGGAGCGGCCGGAGCAGCCCGGAGATGGCATTCAAGGTGGTCGTCTTGCCGGCGCCGTTGGGCCCGAGCAGGGCGACGACCTCTCCGGCTCCGACCGAAAAGGAGACATTGCCGAGCGCCTTCACGTCTCCATAGTAAACGTCAATGGAGTCGACCCGTAGCATATTCAGCTCCAAGATAGGCGGCGATCACCTCCGGGTGGCTCATGACCTCCTGCGGCCTTCCGGTGATGATCTCCTCGCCGAAGTTTATGCACATGACCCGGTCAGATACCCCCATGAGAAATTTCAAGACATGCTCGACCACCAGGCAGGTTATCCCGGACTGCCTGATCTTCAAGACGATCTCGAGCATTCTTTCTATCTCTTTGAGGTTGAGCCCGGCAGCCGTTTCATCGAGCAGGAGCAGTTCCGGATCGCTGGCCAGGGCCCGGGCCACTTCCATGCGTTTCTTATCGGCGATGGGCAGCTCCTTGCCGAGCATATCCCGGCGGTGGCTGAGCTCACAGGATTCGAGGACCTGGAGGGACTTTTCCCTGGCCTGCTTCTCATCGTTGGTGTGCAGGAAGGCCCCTGCCATGACATTATCCAGGACCGTGAGCCGCTTTAAGGGTTTGACAATCTGAAAGGTCCTGGCAATCCCCAGCTTGCAGATCTGGTGGGTGGGCAATCCGTCGATGCGTTGACCCTTGAACAAGATCTGACCGCGGTCCGGCGTGTAGAAGTTGTTGATGCAGTTGAAGAGGGTGGTCTTGCCAGAGCCATTCGGACCGATCAGCCCCACGATTTCCCCCTGCTCCAGCGACAGGTTGATGTCATGAAGCGCCACCAGGCCCCCAAAGGCCTTTACCAGCCCCTTGATCTCAAAGAAACTCATAATTCCGCCTCAGGCTTATTTCCCCCCTGCGGCACTGCCGGGCCAGCTTCAGACTGACCGGCAGCGGGGGGCCCTGCCGCCTTCGGCCCTGCAAAGCACCGGCTCACCTTGTCCCAACTGCCGATAATCCCATCCGGCAGGAACATGATAATGGCGATGATGATGATGGCAAAGGCCAGCAGGTGGACTTCCTTGATAACCGGAACCGTCCGGAAGCACTCGGCCAGGAGGACATAGACGGCAGCTCCCAGGGCAGGCCCCCATTCCGTCCCGGCGCCTCCGAGCATGACGCAGAGAATCATCATGATGGAAATATCGGTGAGGTTGAAGACCACCTCCGGCTGAATAAAGGCCATGTAGTTCATATAGAAGGCGCCGGCCAGAGCCGTCAAGAAGACACTGGGTATGAGGGCGTACAACTTGTACCTGGTCGAAGGGATTCCCAGGGCTTCGGCGGCATCCTGATCCTCTCGGATGGAAAGGAAATAGTAACCGAACTTGGAGCGCACCAGGCGCCGGGTAACGTAGAGCGCCAGAACGGCGATCGCCAGGATGATGGCGTAATAGGGCAGTTTATCTCCTCCCCAGGTGCGCGATATCATGATACCGACGGCGCCGTTGGAAAAGGAGGTCCAACTGTTGAAGATGATTCTGGCGACTTCGGCCATCGCCAACATGGCCAGGGCAAAATAAGGTCCCCTGAGCCGGAAGGTGATCAATCCGATGGGAATGGCCACGATCACGGCCCAGATGGGGCCTACCAGCATGCCCCACCAGGTGGAAATGCCGAAGTAGTAGAAGAGCAGTCCGCCGCCATAAGCCCCCAGGCCGAAAAAGAGGGCGTGACCGAAGGATACCTGCCCGGCATAACCTCCGAGCAGGTTCCACGCCGTAGCCAGGGTAACCCATAACAGCACCAGAATCAGCATGTGCAGGTAATATCCAGGCAGTACGAAGGGCAGAGCAACCGCAATGAAACCCGGAACGATATACTTTAATAGCCCCCTTGTCATCACTTCCTCTTGAGCAAGGTTTGCAGGCCGCCGGGCAGGAACACCAGCACCAGGAGGAAAATGACTAAACCCACCAGGTCCTGATATTCCATGCTCCAGTAGGTTGCCGTCAGGGACTCGACGATCCCGAGCAAGACCCCTCCGGTAATGGCACCGAGCGTGCTTCCCATCCCCCCGAGGATGGTGATGATGAACGCCTTGGTGGTAAAGGCTTTGCCAACCGCGGGATAAAGATAGTAGGCGGGCAGCAGCAATATGCCTCCGGCCGCGGCCAGAGCCGAACCGATGCCAAAGGTGATGCAGGTGACCTTTCTGGTATTTACCCCCATGTACCTGGCGGCTTCCGAGTCCTGGGCCGTAGCCCGGATCGACCTCCCCAGATCTGTGCCGATGAGGAAGAAATGGAGGCCGGCTATGAGGATCAGGGCGCCGGCAAAGCCTATCACCATGGCGTAACTCATGGAGATGCCGGCGAAGTAGAAGGCATGGTCGGAAATACCGGGGATTTCCACGGTCTGATAGTTGGCGGTGAAGATGGTCCGCAAGAGTTCGATGATGGCCAGACCTATGGCCATGGTCAGCAGCACCTGGGTGTGGGGCAAGACGGTGTCGATCTCGGTAACGCGCCTGATAATGAATTTTTGCAGGAGATAACCTACGAAAAAAAGGGCGGGAACCGCCACGAAGAGTCCCAGATAGACATTTACCCCGAGGTGCCTGAAAAGAGCGTAGGAGATATACATGCCCATGACCATCAAGGCGCCATGGGCAAGATTGATGATGCGCATGACGCCCATGATCAGGGTCATGCCGATGGCGATGAGCGCATAGATGCCGCCCAGAAGCAAACCGCCGATGAACGCCTGCAGTAGCAAACTCATAGATGCGCCGGACTTGCCGTGCCCCCTCTATTTCCTGTCCGCAAAGGGAGGCGCCGGAAAGATCAAATCGGCCGTTTTGGCATTTAAAGGCCAGACGACTTGCTGTTTCAGATCCTGCCATTGAATGACATAGGTTAGCGGCAGCCCCTGATTGTAGTAGTGATGGCCCATGTCGTCCGTCCATTCGTGGTGCTGGATCTTTCCCATAACGGTCATCAGGTCCGTCTTGGTGAGGGCCTCTCTAATGGTCTCCCGGGTGATGGGTTTTGCGGCCCTCTTCAAGGCGTCCATGGCGATCTGCATGGCGGCGTATCCCTGGGCGCCATGATAGTCCGGCTGCCTATGGTATTTTTGGTTATAAGCCTCAAAGTATTGCTTGACGCCAGGCCAGGGGGCCTGCGGGCTCCAGTTGGTGGTGGAGGCTATATAGTTAACGTCCTTGCCGGCGTGATCGACGAACTCCGGCATGGTATAGCCGCCCGCATAGCCCATATACAATGGCGCGTCGAGGTGGATCTGCGCCATCTGCTTGGCAAGCATGATGGCATCAGTCAAGTATGACACCGCCATGACCATGTCCGGTTTTTCAGACTTTATCCGGGTGAGCATCGGTATAAAAGTCATGGCGCCGGACTCATACGGCTGGTCGAATACCAAATCGATGCCTCTCTTTTTAAATCCGGCGCGCAAGGCCTTGGAAGAACTGGTGCCCCAGTCGGTGTTTTCATAGAAAAGCGCCACTTTTTTGGGCTTGATCACCTGATCAATCAGGCTCCAGAGCGCATCGCCATAGTGGGAGGCTGGCACCCGGGGTCCCGAGAACACCCACTTATTCGCTTTGGTCGTGATATCGTCGGCGGAGCCGGCGTCGATGACCAGGGGACAGCCCAGATCCTCCGCCGTGCCTGCCATGGCCGCAGTGCACGAACTGGTGTACCCTCCTACCACCATGTCCACCTTATTCATGGTTATCAACTTCTCGATGGCGGATTTGGCCTGCTGGGGATTGCTGCCATCGTCTTCCGTGACGAATTCGATGGGCCTCCCGTCTATCTCCTTGATGCCGAGATCATCAAAGGCCATCATGTTGGAGTTGTGGATCATCTGACCGAAGTTGGCTTCGGGTCCGGTCAGCGAAACGACTACCCCAATCTTGATGGGTTCCGCAGCATCTTTCCCGGAGGCATAGGGAATCGCCACCGCGACCGCCGCGCCGACCAGGCCGACCACCACCAATACCCTCAGCATCTTCATAGTCTCTCTCCCTCTCCTTGTTGGTGAACCAGGCCCGTCCGGGCTTGGTGTCGCTGTGCGCTATCTTACTTCTTCGGCTCCGCAAACTTGCGGCTGAAGTAGTGACCGGCGTAAACGGCTCCCAGGGGATTGTGCGCCAGGACCCGATCCTTTACGGCAAAGATGGTGGCCGGAGCCTCGGAATATTTCAAAAACAGGGTGTCGTGTCCGACACAGAGCCCGAGAAGGATATTGAGTTGAGTCCCGGCGTGATTGAGCAGCTTGGCCTGGCCGATGGAGTTGCACATGGGTTCGAACTGGCCGGGATGAACCTTCTCGTCCTCCTTAACTCCCAAGGTCTCTTTGGGGACGGAGCCAGTCTTGCACATAACGGATTTAACCTTGAAGCCCGCGCCCTTCAGGATCTTTACGACCATTGCCGCCTCTTTGCGCAGCCCGGCGCAGAAAGCCAGTCCCAGGGTGGTAAAGCCCGCCAGGCGGCTGAAATGGATGATCTCTTCCAGCCGGGTCCATTGGCAGTAACCGGCAGACTCCGTAACGGCTGCCTTTCGGGCAAACTCACGGACGTCGGGTTTCAGGTACTCGTTCCTGGCCTCCTCATAGGCCGCCCCTTCGGAGGTCATGGGACAGTGCTCGGGAACACTGTCAATCTTGCCACTCCGGCAGGCATACACCCCGCATTCGCCACAACGACTCATACTCCATCCTCCTTCAGTCCGGCGGGCAATCGACCAGGCCTGCCGCGGCTATCTTGATCCCTTTGGGGCACTTCTCCGGCAGGCGCCGCAGAAAGAGCTGCAACACCTCGGCCGGCACCTGCATCAGCCGGATTCGGTGCAGGCCCAGGGCGTCGCGCGGGTCCTTGGACAACCGCAAGGCCTTCACCAGGGTGGCAGGTTTGATTTCCTCAGTCTCGCCCAGGGCCGCCTGGCATAATCCGCAGAGTATGCAGGTGGCGGGGCTTTCAAGCTGGCGGGCGACTTCAGGAGACATCCAGCCCTCATAGTCCTCCCGCAGCACCAGCCAGGGGATCGTCGCCCTCAGGGAGGCAAAAAACGGCTCCAGATCTACTACCAGGTCCTTCAATTGCCGGAAATGCGGCAGCGGCTCGAGGGTGACGGCGCCGCCATTCTCGGCAGCCTTGCCAACCAGGGTTTGACAGGCCAGGGCCGGCTGCCCATTGATGCGCACCGCGCAAGAACCACAGATGGCGCTGCGGCAGGAGCGGCGGAAAGAGAGCGTCGGGTCCTGCTGCCAGGCCAGGAGCAAGGCGTCCAGCACCGTCTGGTTTCCTGCCATAGCCACCGTGAATTCCTGGAAATGAGGCAAGATATCCTTCTCAGGATCGAAACGGCATATCTTCAGGACCACTTCCATGGTTAGTAACCTCTCTCCTGCGGTTCGTAGCTGGTTATGGTGACTGGACCGGCGCTAAATTCGGGGCCGTTTTCTCCCTGCTTGGCAAAGGTGTGGTGCAGCCAATTCTGGTCATCCCGCTTGGGAAAGTCCATGCGGTAGTGCGCGCCCCGGCTTTCAGACCGCGCCAGGGCGCCCAAGGCCATGATTTCTGCAAGGTCCAGGAGGTACCCAACCTCCAGATAATCCATCAGGGCATAATTGAAAGGTTGGCTCCCAGTTGGAGCCGGGAGCCTCTGATAGCGCTCTCTTAGCTGCGTGAGGCGCGCCACGGCATCCTGGAGTTCGCTGCCGGTCCTGAAAACCCCTACCTGATTGGTCATCAGAGTCGTCAGGGCGCTGCGGATGGCGAAAGTGTTGTCATCCCGGGCCAGCCGAAGAGGCGCGGCGGCCAGGAGGGCCCTCCAGGGATCGAGATAGCGTTGCACCGTCTTTTCTGAAAGGCCCGGCCAACTCCCTTCCCGGACCAGTTCTGCGACCTTGCGGCCGGCCCGGCTGCCAAAGACCACGGTTTCCAAAAGCGAATTGCCGCCCAGCCGGTTGGCTCCGTGCACGCTCACGTTGGCGACCTCTCCGGCCGCCAGCAGCCCCGGCAGCGGGGTCATACCCCAAATGTCGGTCCGCACCCCTCCCATGCTGTAATGCTGGGCGGGCTCGATGTTTATCGGCAGGCGCACCGGATCGACCCCGCTGTAGTGCAGGGCCAGCTCTCGCACCTGAGGCAGCCGCGCCTCGATCAGGGCCTCGCCAAGATGGGTAAGGTCGAGGTGGACATAATGCCCCTCAAACCCCCGGCCTTCCTTGATTTCCTTGAAGATCGCCCGTGAGACCACATCCCGGGGCGCCAGCTCCATCTTCTCCGGCGCATAACGGGCCATGAAGCGCTCACCTTGGGCGTTGCGCAGGTACCCGCCTTCGCCGCGGGCAGCTTCCGATATGAGGATATTCGTGCCATACAGGGTGGTCGGATGGAACTGCACGAACTCCATATCCGAAAGCACGGCCCCGGCCCGGTAGGCGATGGCCATACCATCTCCGGTATTGGCATGGGCGTTGGTAGTCTTGGCAAAGGCGCGGCCATAGCCGCCGGTTGCCAGGATAATCTGCTTGGTCCGGATGACTTCGAGCCTGGCCCGCGGCAGGTCGTAAACCAGGGCCCCGGAGACGCGCCCCTCTTCCAGCAGAAGCTCGAGCAGGTGCCACTCCGGGTAGACCTTGACTCCCTGCTTCAAGATCTGCTCATAGAGGGTATGCAATACTACATGTCCGGAAAAGTCGGCGGCAAAGCAGGCGCGGGGAAAGCCGGCCCCGCCCAGGGCCCGTTGGGCGATGCCGCCCTCCGGACTGCGGGTCCAGGGTACCCCCATCCGGTCCAGTTCACAGATCACCCCGGGCCCATCCGAGCAAAGCACCTCTATGGCATCCTGATCCCCTAAATAGTCGCTGCCTTTCACGGTATCGAAGATATGGGCTTCAATGCTGTCGCTCTTGGCCATAGCCGCATTGAATCCCCCTTGCGCCGCGCCGCTGTGGGAGCGCGTCGGGTAGATTTTACTGAGGACGGCGGTATCGGCCACCCCCGAGACCTTGAGCGCCGCCATCTGCCCGGCCAGCCCGCCTCCCACCACCAACACCTCGTGCATCAGCATCGCAACCGCTCCTGGCGACCTTACCCGGCTGACCCGGCAACTGCCTTCTGCGGGCCCAGCACCTGCCGCAGGGTGGGAATCAGGTCATCGAAATTATCGAGCACGTGGGCGCCGGCCTTCTTGAGATAGGCCGCCTTGAGTGACGGCCTGCCGTAGTTTCCCGAAATTATCGAGGCCGCATGCCCGAAGACGGTCCCTTCCGGCATATCCTCGGTAAACCGCCCGGCAATGTAAGCAATCAGAGGCTTTCGGAATCTCCCCTCTAAGATGAGATCTGCGGCCTCTTCCTCCTGGGAGGTGCCCGGCTCGGAAAAGATCACTACCGCCTGCGTCCCGGGGTCGGCTTCGAATAGAGGCAGCAGGTCCTTGATGGTACTGCCGATGAGCGCGTCGCCGCCGATGCTGATACTCGTGCTCACGCCGTATCCGGCCCGTTTCACCATCCACGAGACTTCCGCGGTCATGCCGCCGCTCCTCGAAATGACTCCTACCGGGCCCGGGACGAAGCAGCGCGCCACGTTATCTCCGCCGATGGCTCCGAGCCTGACGCGGTCAGCCGGATTGATCATGCCCACCGAGTTGGGGCCGATCACCCGCACCCCCGCCCGGCGGGCCAGGGCCAGAAACTGGACCGCATCCTTCTGGGGGACGTTTTCGGTGGGAATCAGGATTAATTTGATGCCGTTGGCCACCGCCTCGGCAATGGCATCGGCGGCGAAAGCGGGGGGCACGTAGATAACCGAAGTGTCGAGCTGATGCGCGGCGCAGGCGGCTTTGAGCGAGTCGTATACCGGAACCCCGTGAACCTCTTGACCGCCCTTACCCGGGGTCACTCCGGCCACTATCCTGGCGCCATAGTCCAGGGTGTGCTTCGTGACCATGGAGGCTTCCCGGCCGGTTATGCCCTGCACCACGATGCGGGACTGGCGATCTATCAGAATAGCCATCAGTTGGGCCTCCCGTCCGCCAGGATCTTGTGCATCCGGGCCATCATCTGGGTACAGGCTTCGGTCATGGTAACCTCATCGCCGTAGTACTCGATCCCCGCGGCGGTGAAGAGCTCACGGGCCACGGCATCGTTGACCCCGGCTTCACGCACCACTACCGGAAAGGTGGCGAGATCCACCCGCAAGTCCAGCAAGGCCCGGATGATTCCCCGGGCCAGGATATCCACCTGGGTGTTATTGGTAATATTGTGGCAGACAAATAAGCCCTTTACCCCCGGCTTGGACAGGATGCCCTTGGTGAGCCCGAACACCTTCTCTTCCGCCGGATTGCCCCCCACTTCGGAGTAATTTGCCGGGTGGCCGCCCAGGGCGGTGAGCGTATCGAAACACAAGAGGCTGCCACCGCCGCCGCCGCACATAAAGCCGATGTCGCCTCCAGGCATCTCGGTGTATCGGGCGGTTCCCCGGTAAGGGTCGGATTCGTTCACCTCCACCATCCTCTTTTCGAGGTCCGTAAGAGGCCGCCAGGCCCGCTCGCTGCCCATTTGGACCATGTCCGCCAGGCCGGCCTGGCGGTACATGGCGCTATCGTCGATGCTCATGACCGCGGCCGCAGCCACGACCTTGCCCTCCCGGGTAATCACCAGCGGATTGACCTCGAGGAGGTAGGCGTCATAGCGTTGAAAGGCGCGGTAGAGCTTGGCGAGCACCCCCGCCGCGGCCACCAGCAGCTTCCCCTTAACCCCGAGCTCGGCAAAGATCTCCCTGGTCTCGTAATCAGCCAGATCGGACAAGGGATCCACCTCCCGCACCAAGATCTCGCCGGGGTAGGAGCGGCTGAGTTCCTCGACGTCCACGCCCCCTCTAAGACTGGCGATGATCACCGGGGCCTTCCGGTTCTTGTCGAAGGTTATGGACACGTACCATTCCTGGTCGATATCGAGCCGCTCTTCGATGAGCACCTGTTCCACCGGGAAGTTGCGAACGCTGGCGCCCAGCAGTTCGCGGCTGATGGAGCCGGCCTCTTCCGGATTTTCGGCAAAGCGGATAGCGCCCGCCTTGCCGCGCTTGCCCACCGGAACCAGGGCTTTGATTACCACGGGCTTGCCAAGCCGTTGCGCGATCTCTATGGCTGCGGCCGCACTCGCGGCAGCCTCGCCCACCGGCACGGCCAGGCCCACGCCCTGCAGCAGTTGCTTGGCGTGATGCTCCAGGAGTCGTCCCACGTTATGTCCTCCTAACTTGCCGCTATTGGCGTCTGGAGCCGCCGGGGGGCGCGGCCTCTTCCCCCAGCCCCGGGGGCAGCCCCAAGCTCTGAGCTATCCTGAGAATTCGCCGGGCCGACGCCGCCACCGGATAATCGATCATCTTGCCGTCCACCTGCACCGCGGCAACGCCGGCGGCTTCCGCTTTATCAAAGGCCCGCACCACCTTGGCGGCATAGTCGATCTCGGAGGCGGTGGGAGAAAAGGCCTCATTGACCGGCGCGATCTGGGCCGGGTGAATGACCAGCTTGCCCGAGAATCCGAGTTGGCGGGCAATCTGGCAATCCTTCCTGAGCCGGGCCTCATCCTTAAAGTTGACATTAACCGTATCGATGGGCCCCTCGATGCCCGCCGCCCGGCTGGCGACCGCAAGCTGAGACCGGGGGTAAAAGAGCTCCTCGCCTTCTTCTGTGAGGCTGATGCCCATATCGAGGCTATAGTCCACGCCCCCGAAGGCCAGCCGCCTGACCCTGGGGCCGGAGGCGGCGACCGCGCCGGCGTTTGCCACGCCCCGGGCGGTTTCCACCAGGGGGAGAAGCTCTATCTGGCCGGGAGGCAGGGCGTATTCCATTTCCAGTTGGCCGATCAGCCAATCCACCCGCCTCACTTCTTCCTGGCACTCGGCCTTGGGGAGCATGATGCCGGCGGGGCGATTGCCCAGCACGGCCATGATATCGCCCAAGATCCATGGGGTTTTGGCCCCATTCACCCGAATGTAGATGCCGTCCCGCCGCACCCGGCTCAGCACGTCCACCACCAGACTGCGGGCTCGCACCTTTTCGGATACCGCCACCGCATCCTCAAGATCGATGATCACCGCATCGGCATCCAGGGACAAGGCCTTATCGACCTTGCGGAGGTCGGTTGCCGGAGCAAAGAGGAAACTGCGTCGCAACCCGGTCATTTCTTCCTGCCTGCCTTTATTGAGGTTTGACTACCTTGGCTAAAATCCGCCGGGGTCCTTTTGGAGGAAAAGCAATGTTTATGCCACGGCATAGAGGGGCCGGCGCAAGACCCTGGGAAGCGCGCCAGGCGCACTGGCAAGCCGCGGGCGGGGAAGTTGGCGATTAAAGAGAGCTGCAATGACCCATTTCACATTTGAAATTATATATTACTTTGTTTTCAAATGTGCAATATGCGCCTGCAGGCTAGCGGCTGAGGCCCGGTTGGCAGGTCCAAGGCAAGTTTTAGCTGATATCCTGATAAGTTGAGATCTCGATCAGGTTTAAATCGGGGTCTCTGAAATAAAAAGAGAGCATGGGACCATTGGCGCCGGTCCGGTCCACCGGCCCGGCTATTATCTCCACACCCCTCTCCTTTACGTGTGCCATGGCCGCGCTGAGGTCGGTAGCGGTGACCAAGCAGAGGTCCGCCGACCCCGGCAGCGGCCGGTGCGCCCTAGGTTCAAACTCTTTTCCGGCTTCATGCAGGTTGATCTTTTGGCGCCCAAACTTTAGCGCCACCCTGCCCTCTCCGAAAGTTTCCCGGGCCATTCCCAGCACCGACACATAGAAAGAGACGGTCGCTTCGATATTCTTAACCGTCAACACCAGGTGGTCGAGTTCTTTGATATGCATACTAGTCCCGAACTCAGGTGGTGCTCCCCTGAATCGAGTCTATTTCCTGGCCCCCCCCACCAGCCCGGCCCAGGAAGCAGTTTAGGGGATCGATTCCCGCCAGATCCGGTTCTCGTATTCTCCGGTGGTCTCCGGATTGCTATAGAATGTCGGCCCCGACAGGGGCTGATAGGCCGGCTTCGGGTCATAGTAACCCGGGGCACAGCCGACCCAAAGCGGGAGGATAATCAAGGCCAACCCAACCCAGGTTTTCATTATAGTCTCCATATGGCGGCCGGGAATCGAACCCGGGTGGCATCCCACCTGGTGAACCAGGCCGGGGGTGCCGCGTGATCCCCTTTTTGCCACTGGCCTGCAGGCCGGATTTGACCGGCTGACACTCAGTGGCTAACTGCCTGGGGAGATTCTCAGCCGCTTCATCTTGCGCCACAGGGTGGTGGTGCTGATTCCCAGCAGGCCGGCAGCCAGGCGGCGGCTATAGGCCGACTTTTCCAGGGCCTGCAGGATGAGGGTGCGCTCCACCGCCTGGGTCGGCCCCCGGAGGAGAGTGCCTTGCGGCGCCGGATACACGGCCTTATCATCGAAGCGCTCTTTGGGCTCTACTCCCGGAAGGTGCCTGGCGCCGGGATTTGCCGCCGCGGCCTCAAGCGGGAGCGCATCCGCCGGCGTCCTGGCCGGAGCGTAGGCCTGAGAGCCTCCCCCTTTACGTATGACGACGGGAATATCCTCTCGCTGGATCACTTCGTGGGTGGTAAGGTTCATGATCCGCTCCAGGCAGTTTCTCAACTCCCTGACATTGCCGGGCCACGGGTAACTGATCAAACAATCCAGGGCATCGTCGGCAATGTCCTGGACGAAGCTGCCGAAGTTCGCCCTAAACTGGTCGATGAAGCGCCGCACCAGCAGGGGAATATCTTCAGCCCGCTCCCGAAGCGGAGGAATCCACAACTCCACCACATTCAACCGGTAATAGAGGTCTTGACGGAATTTGCCGCTGGTCACCGTGTGCCAGAGATCCACGTTGGTTGAAGCAATGACCCGGACGTTAAGCGGAATTATCTTTTTGCCCCCGATCCTCACGAGTTCCCGCTCCTGGAGCACCCGTAGCAGCCGTGACTGGAGTTCCAGGCTCATTTCGCTGATTTCATCCAAAAAGAGCGTACCGCCGCTGGCCTGCTCGAAGAACCCTTGATGGCCTTGCTTTTGCGCCCCGGTGAAGGCCCCGGCCTCATAGCCAAAAAGTTGGCTCTCCACCAGGCTGGATGGAATTGCCCCGCAGTTGACCGCGACGAAAGGCCCGCTGGACTGCGGACTGGCGTTATGGATGGATTGGACGAAAAGTTCCTTGCCGGTTCCGGTCTCTCCACATACCAGGACGGTGGAGCTGGTGCCGGCCACCTGGTGGGCCTGCTGTATGCGGCTCAGGATGGCCTCGCTCTGCCCGACGATATCCGAGAAGGTGTAACGCGTCCTATCGCGGTGGCTGGAAGCCGCCAGTAGTTTTTTCTGCTTTACCGAAACGACGTTGTTAAAACCTAAACCAAATTCACCGGTAATGGGGATGCGCACCGCCAGAGCACCATCCTCCAGAAGGGAAGGCCCGATTACCGGGCGTCCGAGCTCCATGGAGCGCTTCCCCAGATAAGTGAACTGCCCCAGTCCCTTACTCGAGGCCGTGCCATCCGGTTCGACGCTGAAAAAGCGAATGCCCTCCCGGTCGAAGAGCACCGCCTCTCCGCCGGTAACCCGGGCGATCAAAGGCACCGCCTCTTCAAAAGTGGCCTTTAGCTTATCCGCCAGTCCGACGTGACCGGCATTGTTTAGTATCAGCAGGCAGTCCCCCAGCGGGATGAACAGGTTGAAAATATTGCTGATCTTTGACGGGATTAAAAGCGGCTGGCTGCACTTTATGGCGGCGTCGAAACCTTCGTAGTTCTCCAGAGGATAGTCGTTCAGAGCATGGCCTTCCCCATCCACCGTTTTTCTGCTTAGATCACTGCGACGGACCACCGTGGCAAAACCACAGGAGAACCGCGCCATTAAAGGGAGGGCCTGACAAAGCATCTCGAAAAGACCACTCATCTCCGCATATCCCGGTAAGGCATCCGCCGTTCCCTTTAAGGACCGTAACGCAAAGTTATTATTTAATCATAGCTTGAGACTGTGGCAAGTCACCTGGAAATTTTCCCATTCCAGATTCATCGACTCGATTAAGGCTGTCTTCTTTTTCGCAGCAAACCTTTTTTGCCACCCTGAGCGCAGTGCAGGGTCTAGGCGGTGCAGAGACTAGATTCTTCGCTGCGCTCAGAATGACCGGAGCGCCGGCAAATGGTTCAGCCAAAATTGAGCAAAAAATTATTCTTGCCGCCAAATTTGTGGTACTATGGCCAGCAAATGGATCGACTTAAGGGATGGCCCCTTGGGGCGATTCAGCCAAGTGCGGCGGCCGGGGTTTCCGCATAATCTCCGCTTAACGGGTTGGGAACAATTGAATAAGAGGGTTCTTAAAGGGTTCGGACTGGGAGCCTTGCTGTTAGGGGTAATAATTGTCCTCTTGCTGACCCTCTATCATTTTTGGGGCAGCAGGCCGGCCCCAGCGCCAACGGCTAAATTAGCAGAAAAGCCGCAGACCTTACCCGGCGTTTCCGAAGCGCCGGCCCCACCTGCGACCCCGGCAGCCCCGATTGCGCCGCCGCTGACACCCATCCCCGCCCCGCCTGGGAAAGGAGTTGGCGCTTCCGGGACCATTCCTCCAACAGCCAAAGAGCAACCCATGGCGCCCCTGGAAGAAGAGAGAAGATATGGTCTCGCGGTGGGCGCCTTCCCTCAATTCCGGAGTGCCGAAAAATTGCTGGAGAAGCTTAGAAAGCAAGGCATGGAAGGTTTCATCCGCAGGACTCCGGGAAAAAAGAAGGGCTACCAGGTGATGGCGGGCCCATTTTCATCCAGAGGCGAGGCGGAAGCTGCCGCAAAGTCGTTGAAGGCCAAACTACATGTTTCACCTAAGTTGGAAACCATAATCATCCCGGTTTCCAAATGACGATTGGGCGTTGCGGAGTCGGGAGAACCGGGAGTTTTAATTTGGTAGCCGCAGGCTTTAGCCTGCGTTTGGTTTTTTTGCCTTGGTACTTTTTACTTTTGCCTTGCTTCTTAACGGGCCTCGGAAACCACGAGGGGCTTGGGTTTTGTCCTGGCTATTCTGGCACTATTGCCGCCGGCCGGGGAATTCTTTCTCTTGACAATTTTGGCCTTGCCATTTTTAGGCTCTCTCTTCAGGGCCAATGAGGCATGGTTCGGTTTACTACTTTTCCGCTCCCCGACTTTCCTATCATTGGTTCTCTTTTTCTGGGCGCTGGTCTGCAGATTAGATCTATTTTCCCGGGCCAGCTCTTTTTTGGGAGAACCGATACTGCCGAATATTGAAGCCGTATAAGGGGTCGAATCACCGTCCGCGGCTGCCTTCGGAGAACGGGCATAACCATTCTGGGCCTGGGGCGCGGGGAGCGTTGGTTTTTTTGCCGGCCCGGCCTGGTTGTCAGGGCTTGGGGCAGGCTGGCGGGGAACCGGGGCCGCCGCATAATATGGCCGGCTCCTGCCTGGAGAATCTGGAGCCGCCTTGAGCGCCGGAGGCTGGACCGGTCCCGGAGCCGAACCCTGATTGCCTCTCCCGCCTGCCGGCGCCTCACCGGCAGGCGCGGCCGCGGCCAAATTAGTATCGGGTTGTTGATACGGAATGTCTGTGAATCCGTATCTCTCCGGATTCTTGGCAATGATAGTGGCCGCGATCATCTGGGGCACATAGTTTTTAGTTTCACTGGGCAGGCAGCTGCCGGCAGAGAGTTCCCAAAAGTTCTCGCCATTGCCCTTGTGCAACTCCTTCTCAACTCGCCTCTCGCCACAATTATAGCTCGCGGCGGCCAGATACCAGGAGCCAAACTGCCGGTACAAGTCCCGCAGGTAGCGGGCTGCGGCGCGGGTCGATTTCACCGGGTCCCGGCGCTCATCCAGACAGCCGTCAATCACCAATCCATAACGGACCCCGGTGCCTTTGATAAACTGCCACATGCCGCGGGCGCCCGCGGGAGATTGGGCCTCGGGATTAAAACCGCTTTCGATCATGGCCAAATAGGCTAGATCTTCCGGCAAGCCATACTCCTGAAAAACTTCTTTAATCATCGGCAGATAACGGGTGGACCGGGCCAGTTGTCGCTGGATGACCTCTTTGCGTTTGGTGGAAAAATAGACCAGATAATCTTTAACCTGCTTATTAACCTGGATGGGCACATCGATATTGCTTTGCTGCTCCCATAATTCTTCAGGATTTATGCTAGCTTTATGAGATAAGTATGGGCCCTGGCGGGGATTATCCTGGACCAGGCCGCCACCGCAACCCGCCAGCAATAGCAAAGAGGCCATGGCCGCATATAACCAGGTTTTCATAATGGGGCCTCGCTTGGCGGGCCAAGCTTCCCGGTGGCAAAGGCGCATTTGGTTCCCGTTAAACCTAGTTATCCCGGTTCCGTCCTGGGCATTTTACTAGTAATCTTTCTATAAGCCGGTTAGCGGTCGATCACAATCGGAATAAACCTGATTTTTGCCTAAGGGAATCCCTGATATTTTTCATCCGGCTGCGGCATCCCGGGTTTCTTCCGGGATAGCCCTGCCAGGGCGCCGCAGTCTTAGGGACACATCCATGGCAAGATATGGCACAACCATCCTGTAACTTAGTAATTCTTAATAATATTCGCAGCCCTAAGTAAATATCTTCAATCCGGCTCCATTACCGGCTCGCGGCAGCAGGTTCCTGAGCCAAAAATTAAGTAATTAAATAAATAGGTTATACTATAGAGAAAATAATTGATTTTGGGACAAAATTATGTTATTGTTATATTGGAATGGTACTCGCTGGGGGGGGTTCTTTTAAACCCGGTAAAGAAACCATCATGTATTACTTATAAATTAATTGGGGGGCTGGCGCCGTGTTTAATGAGTCTCAGTTGGACGTTATTTATTTGATTGGCGTGCTGGCGCTTTTTTTGATAGGGGCGCTGACCCCGATCTTGAATCGGCGGACGAACCATCTCATGCCTTGGAAATGGCTGGGGATCTTTGCTGTCTCCCGGGGGATGTACGATTTACTCAGTTTACCAGAGCTCAACCAATTGTTCCCGGGCCACCTCGATACCGTGAGATTAGTCCTGCTTTTCGTATCTTTAATATTTCTGCTGGAATTTGGGCGGGCCGGCAGCAGCCTCCCTACGGTGCCGCGACCGGTGGTCTATTTCCCCTTGACGGCGCTGGTCTTTTCGATCCGGATGCTGGGCCTGCCCGACGTCGTCGGCATCATTAGCTTCGGGGTGAGTGCCGCGGCAGGAGCCTGGGCTGCCTGGGCCCTATTGCAAGCCGCGCCCAAGATCCCCCCTGGAAAAGAGACCCTGATTACCGCCGGGATAATCACCTTTCTCTACGGCCTGGTCGCCTGCTTTCCCTATAGCTCCGATTCTTTTCTGACTCTAACTGGGATATCCGTCCTCCTGGTGCAAAGCTTGCTGGTCATCGTTCTGGCTGCCGCCCTCTTCCGATTCGGCCAAATTGCCATGGACCGCGGGGTGGAACTCCCTCCCCAAAAAATTTATCGGTATCTTACCCGCGGGACCGTCATTGGCTTGATATTCATTGCTGCCGTGGGACTGGCGGGAAGCTTGGGGATCTACTATTTAGCCGATAGCGCGGCGCGCGCCACCTTGACGAAAAACCAGAGGACAGTCCAGCGTCTCCAGGAAATAGTCAACAATGAGATGGAAAAAGCGGATCGTCTGGACCAGTTATTGGCCGGGTCCAGCCGGGTCATTGCTGCCCTGGCGGGACCCCCGGCCGCGGCGCCCGCGGCGGCGCCCCAGGAACGCCGCTACGGGGAGCGCGCCGCTGAGCGCTACGGTGAGCGCACTGCCGAGCGTTACGGGGAGCGCACTGCCGAGCGCACTGCGGACCGTTTTGAGGACCAAGTCGTCCGGGCCAATGAGCTGCTGGACAGTTACAGTCAGGCGGAAGAGGGGTTCGGCGTCTGCTATCTCATCAACCCGGCCGGGCTCACCATTGCCTCTTCCAACCGGAGCCAGTCAGACAGTTTTGTCGGGAAAAACTACGGTTTCCGGCCCTATTTTAAACAAGCGGCTTTGGGTCTGCAGGGCCGTTATTTCGCCCTCGGGGTGACCTCCAGGGATCTGGGGTATTATGCCAGCGCCCCGGTCCGGAATGGGCAGGGTGAGATTATCGGGGTGGCGGTGATCAAAAGGATAATCCGGACCTCGGGTGAATTGAAAAATGCCTTTGACCCAGGGTCCCTCTCTTTTCTAGTGGACCCGAATGGCATAGTGGCTCTGTCCAATCAACCCCAATATGTCCTCTCCGCTTTGTGGCCGGTGGACGAAAAGACCAGGAAGGAATTGGTCGCTTCCCAGCAATTTGGCAACGGCCCTTTCGCTCCCCTCCTGGATCAGAAGCCGGTGGCTGGTAAGGAATATCAACTTGAGGGGCAGCGCCTGATGGCCTTGACTAAGCCGATATTGATGGAAGGCTGGACGATGCTCCATTTCGGCTCTACGCAGGCCATTCCCTTCTATAGGCTGCTGGAGGCGGCCGCCATCCTCGTTTTCGGTTTCGGGCTAATCGGCTTTTACGTCTCCTGGGATTTGACCTCATACAAAACTGCCGGCGCCGCGGCTGCAGATTGGCCTCAAACCGGTGACCCACTAGCGGCCAGCCAGCTTGAAGAGCAACTGCAACAGGGGGAGATTAAGTACCGGGACTTGACGCAGCGTATCGCTCTGGTAAGCGAAATGGGGGACCTGCTGCAGGGCTGCAATACCCCCAGAGACGCCATCCCGGTGATTAGCAAATATATGCAACGATTATTTCCCGACTTGTCAGGTGGCATATACCTGGCTACCGTGAGGGACATGCTGGAAATTATGGGGGTCTGGGGAGAGTCTCCCCCGGAGGAGCAGAGGTTTGTTCCGGATGATTGCTGGGCGTTGCGCCGCGGCCGGCAGTACCTGGTAGAAGATCCCGACGCCAGCCTCCCCTGCCCGCATCTGTCAAAAAATTTATCGGCCGGTTATCAATGCTGGCCTCTGGCAGCTCAGGGGAAAACCCTGGGCGTCCTGCATCTGCGCCAGAGCCAGCTTCCCGGGACCCCCAATACCGTTTCCGCACAACAAAAGGAGATCGACCTGCAGCTAATCTCCTCCGTGGTCGATCAATTTACCATGATCCTGGTTAACTTGAAGCTGCGAGAAACCTTTCAAGTGAAAGGCACCCTTACTTCCTTCGGGCGGTGAGGAGATTCTTCATGAGACCCGGCGCTAAGGTCTTGCTGGGGTTTTGTCTGGCGGGACTGGTCCTTCGGCCTTTGCCGGGCCGGCCCCAAAAGACCCCGGAGGAACTGCATAAAGAAACCCTGGAGGCCTGTGCGGCCAGCGCCAAAACCAGACCCGGCTTCGCCATGGTCCAGGAGAAGGTCGATCAGGCCTGCAACCTCCTGGAAAAAGAAGGGAAGGCGGCTTTCCCCAAGTTTACCGGGAAGAACAGCGACTTCATCTTTTGCGGCACTTACATCTGGGCGCATGACCTGAAGGGGGTCATGCGCCTGGACCCCGCCATCCCCCAGATGGAGGGGATGAACCTGAGCGACGTCAAGGACAGTCATAACAAAAGGCCTTTCGCGGAAATGAACCGGGTGGCTAAAGAAAAAGGAGCCGGATGGGTCGATTATTGGTGGCCCAAGCCGGGGTCGACCACTCCCTCCCGCATAGTTTCCTACGTTAAATTGTGCAAGGTTGACGGGGAAGACCTGGTAGTGGGCGCCGGGATTTACGATCTGCCGGGGGCTGAGATCGATAAGTTCCTCCTGGCCCAGGAGACCTCAAAGGAATTGGCGGCAGAGACCGAGGCGGCCGTCGCCCAGAGTGCCGTAACCAACGCCACCAGTGACCTGGTCATCGAAAAGGTCAACGCCGCCTGCGCCCTGCTGGAAAGAGAGGGGAGAGCCGCCTTCCCGAAGTTTAAAGGGAAACAGAGTAAATTTATCTTTGCCGGCACGTATATCTGGATCCAGGATTTGAACGGGGTGATGCGTATGCATCCCACCAGGGCTGATTGGGAAGGCAAGGTCACCCTGGACTGGAAGGACAGCAAAGGTAAGCCGATATTCGCTGAATTCAACAAAATGGCCCAAACCAAGGGCGCGGGCTGGGTCGATTATTGGTGGGCCAAGCCCGGGGAGCAAAATCCCTCTCACCAGGTTTCCTACGTTAAATTGTGCAAGATTGACGGAGAAGACCTGGTGGTGGGAAGTACAATTGATGGCCTGCCGGATGCAGAAATCGAAAAACTGATCAAATAGACTGCCCGGCTCAGATTCTCCCGGGGACCATGGCTGCCCGTCATTTACCCACACGGGCGCTTGAGTTCTCCATTTCTCCGGCCAGACCGCCGCCCCTGCTCTGTGAGCTCCACCTCCCAACCCATCGAACTGTCGCCCGGGGCGGTTTTAAGCCCCCCCGGCGCCGGTCGCGTGGCCGGATTAAGAATCCTCCGGCTGCAAGCCGATCCGTGGAAAGCACTCAGTCCTCCGGGCCGGGGCCATCCAGCTCGATGGGCCGCAGGCCCAGCTCCCGGCGGATGATCTCCCCGGCCAGGTCCACCACCTGGGGCTGGACCTCGATCAGGGCGGTGTCGCTGCTGGCGATGGCGCCGGGAAACCCTTGCAATTCCCGCTCCGGCACCGGCACCGCCGCGGCCGTCAGCTTCAGCCCCCGGGCCGCCGCCAGTTGCGCGGTGCGCCGGGCCAGCTCGCCGCTCAAACTCAGAGGGGCGTCGTAGAAGACGGCCACCGGCGAAAGCCAGGGCTGCGCCGCCAGGTAATCGAGCACCAGGGCCAGGACCAGGTCGGTCTCCGGGGAGGGCTTGAAGCTCCGGGAAACCTGGCCCACGTCCCGGACGAAGCCGTCGTCCGCAGCCACCAGGGGCAACTGGCGCAAGGCGCATTCCAAGGTGATGAGAACATTGTGGCCGTCCAGCCCCAGGGGGCGGCCGGCCACCTCCTGCAGCAAGCGCAGCCTGGCCCGGCGGGCCGCAGCCTCGGCCGGGGCGAAGACCCCCCGGTGCAGGAGCTGCCGGACGGTATGGGAGAGACCATAGCGGTTGCCCACCAGGGCCAGGGCCCCGGGGCGGGGGTAGCCCCGGGCCAACAGGTAGCGGAAGTCGGCGGCGGCGTCTTGAGTGGACCTGGCCAATGCTCTGCTCTCACACCTTCTGTCCAAAAAGTTTAGGCAAGCCGGGAAGAGCGGGGTGGCCTCAGATCAATTGGGTTCACCTGACTATGGAGCCGGCAGGGCGGGAAAGCGAAACGCCTCCCGCCATTAGCACTATTAAACCTCCCCGCCTCTCTGCGGCTCATCCCTCCCTATCCGCCATAAATTCTATGTAATCCGGATCCCCGAGAAACGGACCTTCTTTCACCTCCACCGCCTTGGCCTCCGGAGATTCCACCATTTTCACCCGTTTCGGCCGCCCCGGTTTTCTGGTTGGAGCTTCGCGGCCCCCGGCGATTTCCGGGACCGTCGCCTCGCCTGCCAGGGAAGCTAAGGCGCCATAAACTTCCTTAATTTCCTTCACCAATTCCGTCGGGGTGAGTTCAGTGATTGACGCATGTGCCGCGACAATCACCGCGCTTAACTTCAAAATCTCACTGGCCATGGGGATGATTCCTTTCACTTTGACGTTATTGATTAGTCCGCCACTTCGGTCAGTTCTTTTCTAAGGAATTGGTGGGCAGTGCCCACCCTACAAGGCCTCACAATTGCAGATTTTCCCGGGCCAGGCGCGTTCCCAGGGCCCGGAGCTCCCCCAACTCCTCAGGGGTGGGAATGTATCGGCAAGAGAAGCCTGCATGGGCCAGCTTGATCTTCATGGCCTCGAGGAGCTGGTTCATCTCGGCCACTGCCTGGCCGCTCCAGCCGTAGGAGCCGAAGCAGGCCGCCGCCTTGTTCTGGGGCCGCAGCCCCTTAAGATAGGTGAGGAACTCGCCCATGGAAGGGAAGATGGTGTTGTTGAGGGTGGGGGAGCCCAGCAGGAGCAGGCCGGCGTCCAGAACCGCGGGGACGATGTCGCTGTAATGGACGCGGCGCAAATGGCAACTGACGGTCTCGGCCCCGGCCTCCCGCAGGCCTTCGGCCAATGCCTGGGCCAGCAGCTCGGTGCTGCCCCACATGGTGTCGTAAACCATCAGGGCCCGGCGGGGCGCCGCTTCCCCTGCCGCCCATTTCTGGTAAGCCGCCAGGATTGGCCCCGGGGACCTGAGGAGCAAGCCATGGTCCGGGGCGATCAGCTTGAACTCCAGGCCCGTTTGCTGGAGGCGCTGGAACAGCTTAAGGACCAGGCTGCCGAAGGGCATCAGGATATTGGCGTAATATTTCTGCACCTGGTGGAGATAGGCCGGGAAATCCGGGGTCTCAAAGTCGAAGCGTTCCTCCGAGGCGAAGTGGGCCCCGAAGGCGTCGCTGCAGAAGAGAATCTGCTCCTCTTTCAGGTAGGTCATCATGGAGTCCGGCCAGTGGAGCATGGGGGTCTCCAGAAAGAGGAGGCTGCGTTGCCCCAAGGAGATTTCCTCACCGGTCTTCACTTCGACAAAAGGCCATTCGCCCTGGTAATGGCGGCTCAATCCCGCCCGGCCCATGGGGGAACAGAAAAGCTTTTCCGGCTTGACCCTGGCCACCACCTCGGGCAAGCCCCCGGAATGGTCCATCTCCACGTGGTTGGAGACGATATAGGAAATCTTTTCCGGGTCCACCACCTCCGCCACCCGGGCCAGCATCTCCGGGACGAATTCCTTTTTTACCGTGTCAATCAGGGTGATCCGGTCGTCCAGAATCAGGAAGGCATTGTAAGTGGAGCCTTTTTCGGTGAGATAGCCGTGAAACTCCCGGATATTCCAGTCAATGGCGCCCACCCAGTAGACCTTGGGGGCCAGTTCTATCGCCATTATGAGCCTCCCGTTACGTAGGGGCGACTCGCTGAGTCGCCCCTCGGTTATCAGCAACAAAAGCCCAGTAGAACTCGGTCCGCCGGGCGTGGGAAAGTGCCTCTTGGCTTTATCTGAAATGTGTGGCGCCGGCGCCCACGCCAGGAACCACCGCGGGGGGCGGTTCTACAGGTTCATCTCTTTATGAGTTTAAACCATGACGGTTCGTGTAAAGCCGACTGTTGCTGCAACATCTCCCGGGCGACCCAGCGGGTCGCCCCTACGGGCCGCATGGTTGGTACGTCTGGCCGCGAGCTACAACCCTTCCTTGACCATCTCCTCCACCAGGGCCTTCTGTTTTTTGCTCAGATTGGCGGGGGTCTCGACGATGATCCGCACGTACTGGTCTCCCCGGGTCTTGCCGCTGGCTTGGGGCAGGCCATAATTCTTGAGGCGCATCTTGGTATAGCTCTGGGTCCCCGGCGGCACCTTGAGGCTCATGGTCTTGCCATCCAGGGTGGGCACCGTCACCTTGGTGCCCAGGATGGCCTCGGTGAACTTGATGCGGCGGTCCACGTAGAGGTCGGAGCCCTCCCGTTTAAATACCGGGTGTTGCAGCTCCCGCAGCCGGACGTAAAGGTCACCGGGGGGCCCGCCCATGGGGCCGGGCCCGCCTTTGCCGCTGACCCGCAGCCTCTTGCCCGGCAGGGCGCCGGGGGGAATCTTCACTGAGATCTTCTCCACCTGGCCGTCGTGCGGCATGGCCACCACCTTCTCGGTGCCGAAGGCCATCTCGTGCAGGGTGATGGGCAACTCCACCTGCAGGTCCTCACCCTTGGGCGGCGGGGCCTGGGCCCCAAAGCCTTCCGGGCTGCCATACCTGAAGACCCGGGTGCGGGGCTGGCGGCCGCGGCCTCCCCCCATCCCCCCGCCCCCTCCCATACCCCCGAAGAGGCGGCTCCAGATGCCCTCGGAGAGACCGAAGTCGAACATTTCGCTGAAATCGGCGCCCTTGAAGATATCTTCCCGGCTGAATTTTTCCCGGAAGGCCTGGGAGCCGAACTGGTCGTATTGCTGCCGCTTTTCGGGATTGCTCAGCACCGCGTAGGCTTCGCTGATTTGCTTGAATTTTTCTTCGGCAGCCTTCTTGTCCCCCTTGGCTTTGTCCGGGTGGTACTTCATGGCCAACTGCCGGTATACCTTCTTGATTTCTTCTGGGGAGGCTTCCCGGCCAACACCCAATAACTGATAATAGTCCAAGTCTGCCATGAGGGGTCTCTCTCATTTCCCGGTGGGTTATTGGCCATATTATATGTTGCAAAGGATTTTTGTCAACCGCTCCATTGATATAACCTTTCCATTTCATTGAAATTTTCTCTAGTGACCATCTGTTTGCCCCCATTTCTTCCTTGATAAATTTATCCCTTTCTGATAACAATTCAAAATTATGCTTTAAGCCAGATAGAGTGCGGCGGCGAGCCGAAAAATTCATTACTGGCAAGGAGGTTGCGCATGACGGCTTTGGTGGGCGGACTGGTCGCGGTGGCGTTGGGATTGATCGGCCTTGGGATGTGGTGGCGTCAGTTCATTAACCTCCTGGTCGGAGGCATCCCCCTCTTGCTCCTTATGGGCGGCGCCCTGGCCGTCTATCTCGGTTTTGAGGAGTCCAAGGATAAGTTTTTCAAGAAGGGCGAGACCCCGGCTTACGAGCCTCCCAAGATGGGCGAGGCCGAAGTGGAGCAATATAAAGCGGAAGTGGAACGCTTGAAGTCCGAGGTCCAGGAACTGAAGGAAAAGAAGAAGAAATAGCAGCCGTCCACTTAACGGCGGCTTCCGGGGGCGCGGGCGGTCTGAGAGCCGCCCCCCTTGGGTAATATTGCCGCGCCGCCCGCGCCTCTAAGGGTGAGGGCCGGGGGTAGAGGCTATCTCCTTAGCCTCTGATCTCCCCGGAGGTCACCCGGACCACTTCCCCTGAATCCGTCTCCAGCAGCAGGGCCCCGTCCGGGGCCACCTCCAGGGCCAGACCGTGGATGGCCCGCGGCCCCTGGCGCACCGTGACCCGCTGCCCCAAGGTCACCGTCAGGCTCCGCCATTCCTCGAGAATCCCGCTAAAGTCCCGGGCCAAAAAGCGCTCGTAAAGATCTTCAAACTCCTCCAGCCAGGCCTTAAGGATCGCCAGCCGGGTATTTTTTGGTAAGGGCCGGCCGCTGGCCAGGGCCAGGGAAGTGGCCAGGGCGGCCAGTTCTTCCGGGAAGGTCCGGTTGTCGATATTAAGCCCCAGGCCCACCACCAGGTGCCGGATCTGCTCGCTTTCGGTCTCCATCTCCGTGAGGATGCCCCCCAGTTTCTTGCCGGCCAGCAGCAGGTCGTTGGGCCATTTGATGCCCGGGGCCACCCCGGTGACCCGTCTCAGGGCCCGGGCCACCGCCACCGCGGTGGTCAAGGTGATCTGGGGCATCTCCGTGGGCGGCAGCGGCGGTCTGAGGAGCAAGGAGACATAGAGCCCCGTCCCGGGAGGGGAATTCCACCGGCGGCCCAGGCGGCCCCGCCCCCGGCTTTGGGCTTCCGCCACCACCAGGGTGCCTTCCGGGGCGCCCCGGGCCGCCAATTCCTTGGCCAGATCGTTGGTGGAGGCTACCTCTTCGAAGTGGTGCACCGGTCCACACAGGCGCCTGGCCTTGAGCCCCAGGAGAATCTCTTCCGGCAGTAGCTTGTCGGTGGCCGCCAGCAAGCGGTAGCCCCGGCGCGGGGAGCCTGCGATGTCATAACCACGGGCCTTGAGGCGGTTGATCCGCTTCCACACCGCAGCCCGGCTTAAACCCAACCTAACCGCCAGAACCTCCCCGGAGAGGGGCTCCGCCGCGAGCCGCAGGGCCTGCAGCACTACGGCCAGGGGATCCTCCCGGCCCCCGCTTGCTAATTTAGGGATATCTGCTTTCATCTGGAGATAGGTAAGGCGGCTCCGGCTCAGGCCAGCCTCAATCTTTGCGAGCCAACGCCAAGATGCTTCCCGACCGCCGTTCCCGGGAGCGGCCCCCGCCCCCCCGTTGCCGGTCCTGAATCTGGCGCTTGAGGGAATTGTTATAGACCGCGGCGCCCAGGAGGCCACCCACCACCAAACCCACCACCGCGGCGGGGAGGGTCGGCGACATCAGGAGGGCCACGCACAGGCCGGTGAAGGCGTAGGCCAGGGGGATGTAAACCTGGGCCGGACTGCAGGCCGGGACCAGGGCCAGGATCAGGCCAATGGCCAACAGCCTGCGCCAGCCATGAGAGCCCCTGGTTCCCCGCCTATCAGCCATTATCCCACTTCCCACTCGGCCCAATCCGGCCTCTGGCCCGGTAGCCTCAGGACTTTCCTGGCGTCCTCTCTCCCCAGCGAAAACCCGACCCCGGAAGCCGAAGACTCATTTTTATTACAGCCGCTGCCACAGCATCAGGTTAAAGACCGCCCCCAGCCCCAGGAGCGAGGCCAGGCTGAGGCGGCACAACCACCGCAGCCGGCTCTCTTCCCGGTAAGCCCGCCGTTTGAGCATCTCCTGGTTGACCGCCGCCAGGAGCAGCAGGGGCCAAAGAGCGGCCCGCCAGGGCAGGGGCGAGGCCGGGAAGAAGAAAATGGCCAGCAGCCCCAGGATGACCAGCAGGTTGCCGGCGGTGTAGAGCAAGGCCGCGGGCACTGGCCCCAGGCGGGCCGCCAGGCTGGCAACCGCGCTGGCCTCCTCCGGCGGAGCTTTTTTTGGGTTTTTCGGGTCTATTTTCTCTATTCTGTCAGGGAAGCCATAAACGAGAAAAAGATTAAATCCGGCCCAGGTGAGGGGCAGGCCGTACAGCAGCACCTCGGTCACCAGGTGGCCGCATTGCAGATAAAACCCGGTGGCCACCGGCAGCAGCCCGAAGCACAGGGCGCCGGCGACTTCTCCCAGACCCCGCCGGTACCAGCAGAGGGGGCGGGCAAAGGAAAAATAACCCCCCAAAATCCCCAAGGCTCCCAGGGGGATAGTCAGGTCGCCGGTACGCCAGCAGAACTGCAGGAGCAGCCCCACCAGGGCCGCCGTCCCCAGGCAGGCATAGCCCAGACCCCGGGGCCCCGGGGAGAGGTCCGGCCGCCAGGCAGGATAGCGCCCGGCCCCGGGGACAAAACCTTCCCGGCCGGCGAAGGCGGCCAGGACCAGAACCACCACCCCCAGGGTGCCGGCCAGCAGCACCCAGGGGCGCAGGGGATATCCCGAAACCCCGGAGAGCAGGCTGCCGGCCCAGAACGGCAGGCAGCCGGCCGCCAGCATCGGCAGGGGCGCAAGCACATGTCCGGCGACGGGAGCAGTCCTGGCAGCCATTTTATCGGGTATCCAGCCTCCTTTATTTATGTCATAACTTCTGGGAAGGTCAAGGTAATTACGGGAAGGGCCTCCCGCTCGCCCCGGAAGTGGGGAAAAATGTTAATCGAGCAAAAATTTAGAGGCCAATATCTATTTGGAATCATTTCCCATAATAAGAGAATATGAAAACGAACATTTCGAAGACAGGAGCACGCGGACCACTTTTGGATGATCAGGCCGGCTCAGGTATCTGGGCCGAAGGCACAGCCTTTAAGGTGCTGGGTGCACTCAGCTTATCGCATTTTCTCAATGACATGCTCCAGTCGCTGATCCTGGCAATTTATCCTCTGCTCAAGAGCACCTTTTCCCTCAGCTTCGCTCAGATCGGCCTCATCACTTTAACGTACCAGATCACTGCATCAATGTTGCAGCCACTGGTTGGATTTTATACGGATCGATACCCTAAGCCTTATTCGTTGGTTTTCGGGATGAGTTCCAGTCTGATGGGTCTTTTGGTTCTCGCTGTTGCTCCGAGCTATAGCATTCTGCTTATCGGCGCCGCCCTGGTAGGCAGCGGTTCTTCAATTTTTCATCCCGAATCTTCGCGAATGGCGCTAAAGGCTTCCGGAGGGCGCTTCGGATTGGCTCAGTCAATTTTCCAGGTCGGCGGAAATGCCGGTACGGCAGTTGGACCGCTGCTGGCTGCATGGTTTATCCTTCCAAGGGGAAGAGACAGCATTGCCTGGTTCTCTCTGGCAGCACTGGCTGCCATTGTACTACTGTGGCAAGTAGGTGGCTGGTACAAGGCGCAGCAGGCGAAAAAAGCCAAGGCCACCAAGTCTCGTGCGGTTGCTGGCGAAACGCTTCCCAAGCGGACAATAATTAGAGCGACGGTGGTTCTGTTAATCTTGATTTTCTCAAAATTTTTCTATCTATCCAGCATAAATAGTTATTTTATATTTTATCTCATGACCAAATTTCATTTACCTGTTAAATCGGCCCAAGTCCACCTTTCTATTTTTCTGTTCGCGGTAGTACTGGGTACCATTCTAGGCGGACCTATCGGAGATCGGATCGGCCGCAAGAGAGTTATTTGGGCATCCATACTCGGCGTTGCCCCCTTTACGTTGATGCTGCCTTATGCGAACCTTGCCTGGACTGGTGTTTTAACTTTCATAATTGGAGTTATACTAGCCTCGGCTTTCCCGGCAATTCTTGTGTTTGCTCAGGAACTCATGCCAGGAAAGGTGGGGATGGTAGCCGGATTGTTCTTTGGGTTCGCTTTCGGTATGGCCGGAATCGGCGCCGCCGTGATCGGGAGACTGGCAGATGCATATGGCATTGAATTCGTCTACCGCTTTTGTTCGTTCCTGCCGCTGCTCGGGATGTTGACGGTTTTCCTGCCTGATATCCGGAAAAGTGGATAGTTTTCCAAAGTGATTACAAAACAGACCTTTAAATATGCTTTTATGCGGTTCCAGTCTGATTGCTGAAGTTCGCAAGACCTATTGGCAAGCCCGAGGCCCACGCAGTGGTAAACAGGACTTAACTGGGAAGAAAATCTGAGGAGGCTCACCATGCTTCTTTATCTGGTGCGGCATGCCGAAGCCGCGAGCGAGGCGAAAGATGCGGCGAGGGACCTCACGGAAAAGGGCCGCATGGACATCGAAAGTGTGGCCCACCACTTAAAGAGGCTCAATGTCCAGGTCGCGCAGATATTTCATAGCGGCAAGACCAGGGCCCAAAGCACCGCCCGGGTTCTGGCCAGGCATTTGCAGCCGCCGGCCGGGATCTCGGAAGCCCCGGGGCTGGCGCCTCTGGATGGTCCTGAGGTCTGGGCGGACCGGATCGCCAAACTGGTTGAGGATACCCTTTTGGTGGGACACCTCCCCCATCTGGCCAAGCTGGGCGCCCTGCTCATAACCGGGAATCAAGAGATTGGGGTAATAAATTTCCCGGCCGGCGGCGTGGTGCGCTTGCAGAGAATGGCGGCGGGCCATTGGGCCATAGATTGGATGGTCGTCCCGGAAACCATCCTTTAGCCTCTTTAAAGAGGCAGACCCCGGGCGCCGGAGGCCGGAAAGGGGTGCCGCGGCTCCCGGCCGGGAGCAGCCCAGGGCCACCAAGCCTGCCCGGGCCCAGGCGCATAAACTTTTTATTCTGGTGCACCGGCGGGTTGGGCAGAAAGCATTGGCGGCTTTTTCAGCAGATTTCCAGGCGGGACCACTCTGGTGCACAGATTGATCTTACTGCCGGTATTGGCATCAAAAATGGCGGAGGCCAGAACCGCCCCCTCCCGGTTCAGAACCACTATATTGAGGCCGCCCCGATCCCTCGATTGCTCTACCCCAGACACTTTTATGGAGGCCCGGTCGCCGAAGCGGACGCCCGCGGAATACAAGGCAATATCTGCGCTTAACCGGTCCGGACCGACAAGCTCCCCCTGGCGCAGCTCAATCTGGACCGCGCCCTGAGCATCGATCTTCTCGAAAATCTTGGCGCCGTGGCTAAATATCCCCACATAAGATCCCTGAAAAAGCAGCCCTGGCAGCCTGGAACCCTTTTCTTGCAGATATTTCTTAACCTCTTCAGGCAACAACACCGGCGCCTGATATTCTCTGGCGGCAATCAGGATAGTCTCCTCCCGGAACTTTTGAAAAAAACCATAGAGACTGACCGGTTCAATTTTTATTCGGTCAGTGCCATCAAAGAAGTGATCATCCGTCGTATAGACGATGAAACCGTCAACCAGGGCGCAGCGATCCCAGCGCTGAAATGACTGCACCGTCCCGGTAGTGGGGGGGTCCGCGAAGATATAAATAGCCTGGGGATCTAGGGCTCCTTTTTGAAATGACGCTTCCAGCTCTTCTGCGTCAACGCGCATCTCATTTAAGGGATTTCTGCAAACATATCCAGCATTGATTGACATGTGGTGGTCGTAGGCATACAGCGCCAAATACTTCCAATCATCATCCCTGGTCACCGTGCGAATAAAAGGCGGGTAAACGATGACTTTATTAAATTTAGTCCCTACCGACTGCCATAATGGAGATTTTAGCGGTGAAACCACCGGACCGGCGAAGTGGAAATCCGGGACATATAACAAACAATGAATATCCGCCAGTTGCACCGCTAAACAGGTGCACAACACCGCGACCGCGAGGCCCTTGCGCCGCGTCGCAGTAACCAGGAACAGTGCTCCAAAGACTATGGCATAAAACAGAGGCCACCCGAAGCGTCCCGATCCCTTAAAGGTATTTGCCATTCTCAGTAACGGCCCGGGCAGATAATATTTAAAAACTACCGTATCGCCCCAAGTTACTTTATTAGAGATCGCGAAAATATAGAATAACAAGAGTACAAAAACCAACGGTAGTAAGTATTTGATTTGATCAGTCTTTGGGGGCGAAACAATTGCATGGATGATTCCATAACCTAGTAATATTATTATTCCTAGTCCCAAATAGTCAAAACTTTCAAGTCCCTGGCCCAGCCGATAAGGCAAGGCGGATAAAAAGGCCGAGCGGTTCATGGGATTGATAAAAGCATTGAGATTAAGGGAAAAGGTGCCGTAACCAGATAAGTCATTAACATAAGCTCCCACTTTATAATACCCAAAAACAATATAACAAGCGAACATTACTAAGAAAAACACTGATATACTAAGCGCTACTTTTGGTCTGGAAGCCGGGAACCGGATGAAAAGCCCGATATAAAACGCCAAGGCCAGGGCAACCACCATGGGGCCAAAATAGGCCATAATCGTAAAAGCGGCAATTATCAATAAAGACCAATATAACATCAGCTTATTATTAGGAACTTTGGAATAATTTTCGAGATAAACCACCAAACTAGCCAATATGACCCACTGGGCATAAAGCGTATCATTGCCATAGAAAATTCTATTCAGTAGTGGTGGACTAAGCAGGAAAAAACCGACTCCGAGAAGCTGTTCAAAGATATTGGCGGTTATTAACCTCATGAGGCGATAACCGAAATAAGCTTGCAAGCAATTACAAACCAGGAGCCACCAACCAAAATATTGAAAATCGACCGGGAGCACTGGAGAAAGTAATTTGAATGGCATCCAGAAGAGTGGGTTAAGAATGGCATTGGCGGCGTAAGTACCGATGGGAGCAAAATAAGTCGGAATCTTCCCTAAAGGTAACGACCAGGGCGCACCGCGTAAAAAGGCCCACCCCAGGTAACTCTGGGCGAGATCGCCTCCCAAATGAAATATATAACCAATATTAGCCGGGTCGAGGCTGTGTACCCCAAATTGATAGAAAAAGAGGCAGCAGGCGAGACCTAGAGATAGAATGCTACCCAACTTGGAAGAATTAGCTGGTGATTCAGCCATTTTCATAACTCAGCAGATCCGTAGTTGGTTGCCAGGTTCTTCAAGCTTTCCATTACCTTCTCGCGGCAGGAAAAAGCGGATTCAGTCACTTTGCAGTCAGGCGGTCAACTCAAGCTAAGATTGGAATTAGATTCTAATGAACGGATCGTTTTTTATTAATCATCAATCCTAATAAAGCTATAAAAAAAGGTTTAATTAAGGCATGAATGCCGAATCTTTTCACCACTGGTATAATGCGCCAAGCCACAAGATAAATTTTCATCAGACCTTTTTTTTGAAGTCGGATCAACTCATCCGGAGGCATCCCGTTCACGGTCATAACTGCAGAATTATATCGTTGATACTTAGAAAAGTCTTGTGTTTCGAGCTTTAATCCATATTCCCCTTTAACGGCCATTTCATACATCTCCGAGCCGGGATAAGGAATGGCAATCCCGAAGGTTGCGTGTTTTAAGGCGCGAGCATTGCGAACAAAAGATATAGTCCTTTCTATACTTTCGGGCGTATCCCCCGGCAGTCCCAACATTACGCTATTGATAGTTTCAATCCCCTCTTTATTGGTCAATTCATTGGCAATGATATAACTTTCCAGGGGTACGTCCTTTTTGATAATTTTTCGAACCTCAAGGTCGGCGCTCTCCAGCCCAAAAGAAATTCTTATAAATCCGCACCCGGCCATGCGGGCAATAAGCTCAGGATCAACGAGATTCGCCCGGGTCCCTCCTTCCCAGGTGAAGGCCAGTTTTTGCCTTTCAATTTCGTCACAAAAATCGAGAATATATTGTCGGTCTAAGGTCAAGGTATCATCAAGGAAGTAAAAATGATCGATACCGAAATCATTGATAACCTGTTTGATCTCGGCTACTACATTTTCAATGGATCTGCGCCTTACACGTTTACCGTAGATTGAAGTACTGCAAAAAACACACCGGAAAGGACAACCCCTTGAAGCCATGATAGAAGTATATTTTTTCTTTCCCTTTAGAGTGCCTATGCGGTATAAATCCAAATTTAATAAGTAGCGGGCCGGAAAGGGAACATCATCCAGGGCGGTAATCTGTTTATTTGCACCGGTAAATATAATCTTATTATTTTTTCGCAATAATAAACCTGGGATTGTCGAGAGGTCCGCCTTGTCAGCCAGCTTATTCAAAAAAAGGCCGAAAGTATTTTCGCATTGCCCTATCACAAAATAATCGAAACATTCATAAAAAATCTCTTCACGGAAAAAAGTCACGTGCGGTCCGCCGACTATGATAGGTATATCAAGAGTTTTTTTCAATTTTCTAGCAAGTTCAGCAGCAATATGAAACATAGGCGTGGTCGCGGTCAGCCCGATGAGATCAGGGGAAAAATCTTTAATGCGATCGACAATCTCAGAAGAAGCCAATCCCTCTGCTTCACCATCAATTAACTGAACCACATGCCCATTCTTTTCGGCGATTGCGGCAAGATAGGCCAGATTCAGAGGCGGAAAGGTTGAGGCGCCTTTTGCCACCCTTGACATGGAGCCAAACACTGCTGTCCAAGAGGGAAATACCAGCGATAATCTCATATAATCAATCCTCTCAACTTATAATTAATAATGACAGGCTGCCTTTAATATTGGCGCCGGATCATCCGTTGTTAATGATTATTAAAAGAGTTGGGTTGGGCAGCAGACGACCGCGACGCCCGCAGCAGATTTCCAGGCGAGACCGCGCTGGTGCATAAATTTATCTTACTGCCGCTGTTTGGCTCAAAAATGGCGGACGCCAGCACCGTCCCGTCTCCGTTCACAACCACCATATTGAGGCCGCCCCGATTCCGGGACTGCTCCTCTCCCGCCACTTTTATGGAGGCCCGGTTGCCGTAGGGGACGCCGGCGGAAGACAAGACAATATCTTTGCTTAACCTGTCCTTCCCGATAAAATCCCCCTGCCGCAGCTCAATCTTTACCGGGCCCGCGGCATCGATCCGCTCCATAATCTTGGCGCCATGGCTAAATATCCCCACATAAGATCCCCGAAAAAGCAGCCCTGGCAGCCTGGAACCATTCTCTTGCAGGTATTTCTTAACCTCTTCGGGCAACAACACCGGCGCCTGATACTCTCTGGCGGCAATGAGGATAGTGTCTTGACTGAACTTCTGAAAGAATTCATAAAGACTAAGCGGTTCAATGTGTATTCGGTTAGATCCATTAAAGAAGTGATCATCCGTGGTATAGACGATGAAGCCGTCAACCTGGGCGCATTGATCCCAGCGATGAAATGACTGCAGCGTCCCGGAAGCGGGGGGGTCCGCGAAGATATAGATACTTCGGGGATCAAAATCTCCTTTTTGAAATGAAGATTTTAGCTCTTCCTGGTAAGCGCGCATCTCAGTAAAGGTATCTCGGGCAACCAATCCGGTATCGATTGACATATGGTGTTTATAGGCATAAAGCACCAGATACTTCCAATCCTCATCCTTGGTCACTGTTATAAGATAAGGGGGATAAATAATGATTTTATTAAACTTTGCCCCCACCGTCTGCCATAATGGAGATTTTAGAGGTGAAGCCACCGGACCGGTGGTGTGGAAGGCGGGCAGGTCTAACAATTGGTGAATATCCGCCAGTTGGACCGCTAAACAGATGCACATCACCGCGATCGACAGGCGCTTGCGCTTCGTCGCAGTAACCAGGAATAGCGCTCCCAAAAGTATAGCATAAAACAGGGGCCAGCCGAAGCGCCCCGATGTCCTGAACATATTGGCCAGTTTCAGTAAAGGCTCAGGAATAAAGTACTTGAAAAGAACCGTATTGCACCAAACTACCTTATTTGAAATTGCGAAAATGAAGAACCCAAAAATTACTAAAAGCAATGGTAGTAAGTATTTGATACGCTCAACCTTTGGCGGCCGAATAATTGAATGAATAATTCCGTAGCATACTAATATAATTATTCCCAAGCCTAAATAATTATAACCTGCGAATCCTTGACCCAGGCGATAAGGCAAGGCCGGTAAAAAAGAAGACCAGCCCAATGGATTGATAAAGGCATTGAGATTAAGCGAATAAACCCCATAATCGGTTAAATTATAATTAATTCCTGATTTATAATAGCCAAAAATAATGTAACAAGCAAATATGATTAATGGGAAAATAGATATACCCAGTACTGCTTTTGATCTATACGCCGGAGACCAGATGAAATGGCGGATATAAAATGCCAGAGCCAGGCCAATCACCATGGGGGCAAAATAAGGCATGATCGTAAGAGCACAAAATGTCAATATTGACCAATATAAAATTAGTTTTTTACTATGAATTTCCGAATAATTTTCGAAATATATAACCAGGCCAGCCAATATGAGCCAGTGGGTGTAAAGGCAATCACTACCAGACAGGATTCTAACTAATTGGACCGGACTGAGTAGGAAAAAACCGACCCCAAGAAGCTGTTCAAAGATATTGGGGGTAATTAACCTCATGAGGCGATAACCGAAATAAGCTTGCAGGCAACTGCAAGCCAGGATCCACCAAGAGAAATATTGAAAATTCGCCGGGAGAAGAGGAGACAGTAATTTGAAGGGTATCCAGAGAAGTGGGTTAACCACAGTAAAGGCGGCGTAAGTCCCAAAGGGAGCAAAATAATTCGTAATCTTTCCTAAGGGGAAAGACCAGGGCGATCCACGCAAAAAAGACCAACCAAGGTATTCCTGGGCGAGATCACCTCCCACGCGAAATAGGAAACCAATGTTAGTCGGGTCGAGGCTGTGTACCCCAAATTGATAGAAAAAGAGGCAGCAGGCGAGACCTAAAGATAGAATAAGACCCAACTTTGGTGCAGTCGCGGGTGATTCATTCATTTCTAGAACTCCGCCGGAAACCGGAAGCGCCTCCGGGTGGTGCAAGGTTCTCCAGGTTTTCCGCTACCTGCTGGCAGCGGGAGAAAACCGGCGTCTAGCGTGATTTGAGCCCGAGGCAGATTTATCGTCATTATTTACGAGGCGTGGTAATAGCATCCCGGCAGGCCAGAAAATATTCCCTCCAGAGCTGGTAAGCGAAGAGCGCCCCCCAGCGCCAGATGCGGAGCTTTCGCTCCCCGCCGATACGCGGCGGTTCATCGCCGGGGATCTCGGTCATCTTCAGCCCCCGGCGGACCGCCCGGAAGGAGAGCAAAGGCTCCCAACTGACCTTACAAGCGAAGAGGGTTTCCGGCGTGGAGTACCACTTATCCTGGTCCAATTCCAGGTCGACGACGATCTGTTTCTTGTAGGCCCGGTATATGACCATGACATCGGTGAGGTTGCCTCCGAGGAGCAGCCGCACGGTTTTATTGAACAGCCAGTTGCCGAAGCCGGTGAGCAAATCGTCATCTTCGCTCTTGGCTTTGCCCAGGTATCGGGAAGCAATGACCATGTCATAACCTTCCCGCATCTTGGCCACCAATTCCGGGATCAATTCCGGGACGGAGTTGCCATCCGGACTGAAGGTAATGACGACATCACCCTCCACGTAGGGCCAGACCTCCACGTAAGCGTGCCGGAAGCCCGCTTGCTGCTGGATATAAACCTGGTAGCCCTGCTCCCGGGCCCATTCGATGGTGCCATCGGTGGAGCCGCCGTCCACCACGATGATTTGGTCTACCCATTCCCGCTTGATCTGAGGCATGATGGCTTTCATGCCTTCGACCTCATTCAGGGTCATTACCAACAGACTTACTTTCATAGACTTCCATCCTCTGCATGGCGGCACTCCCGCCGGCGGGCTGGTGGTTTTTTCGATACCACCTGGATACCAGGGGGCGGATGAGGAACAAGGCGGTCACCGCCAAGGAGATCAACATGACAGCCTTCCACAGATCCCCGGAGAGCCCCTGTACCAGAAACTGCCCGGAAGCATAGCCGATAATGGCAAAAGCCAGGGCCGGCGGATAGATAAAAACCAGGGTGGCCCAAAGATAAGTGGCAAATGAAATAGAGCTCAGGCCGAACACGAAGTTAAGCGGGCCGGAGGGAAAAATGGGATTGAGCCTGATAAAGGCCACGACCTTCCAGCCCCGGGTATCGAGTTCGTTTTGCAGCCACAGGACAAAGCGGTTGTTGAACCGCTTGGCCAGAGGCTGCCCCAGGGCCGTCCGGGCAATGAGAAAAGCTGGGATAGCCCCGCTCAGGAAGCCTAAGGTCGCCAGGATACTGCCCCAAAAAGGGCCCCAGAGGATCCCGGCCCCCAGATTCAAAGGAAGGGAGGGGACCAGGAAAAGAGTGGCGAGGAAGTAAAAGGCGATGAACAGCAGGGGGGCGCTGACCGGGTGCACCTGGATGAACCGGAACACCAGCTCCGGGGTCAGGTAGCCATGGAGGCGCAGGTAATGGAGGGCCGCCAGGCCGCCCCCAAAGATGCCGAGCAGGATCAGCCGCTTGGGCCCGATGTAGCGCCGCCAGCCTCGCTTTTCCCAAAAATTGCTTGACGCGAATTTCCCTATCATAAGTATCTTCACCCGGGCTGCCCAGGCGAGATCATCCTTCGCCATACCGGCGCCCGATTTTAGGCGCGGTCACTGCCTCGCCCGGCTCTATGGTTTCAGGACCCGACCCGACTCCTGGGAAGGGCGGCATTCCGGTTGGGTTAACTTTGATGGAGTTCCAGAAACCGCCGGATAGTGTGCAGGACATACTCCATATCTGCCAGCTCCAAGTCGTGATGGACTCCGATATGAATCCCCTGGCGTCCCAGAAACTCGGCCTGGGGAAACTGCCCCAGCCGGTAACCCAGGTAAGCGAACCCCGGGCACTGGGTAGGCATGGAGGCAAACAGGGTCCGGGTCTCGATGCCGTGCTTTTCCAAAAAATTGGTGAATTGGGCCCGGGTAAACGAAGCCTCTTCCTGCACAATGATGGGGATGGCGTGGGGGCCGATCCGTTCCCAGGGGTCTTCCTGAATGGTGGCCAGGTAGGGGGCGAACTGGCCGAAGCGCTCCAGCACGAACAGGAGATTCCGGCGGCGTTTGCTGAGAATATCTGCATAGTTGTGCAGGTTCCCCAGGCCCACCGCGGCCTCCAGTTCATTCATCTTGCACGAGTAGCCGATGCGTTCAAAGCGAAACCGGATATCTTCGCCGTCGGGGGTGTCAAAGCGTTTGGGGCAGTAGTTCTGATCGATATTGAGCTGGCACTGGACACACTTGCAGGCCCGCCCATGGGAGCGCAGAGAGATGAGGATCTCGGCATAGTCCTCGTTGTCGGTCACCACCACGCCGCCCTCCACGGTGGTGATGATATGGGCTACGTAAAGGCTAAAGGCCCCCAGGTGGCCGATGGAGCCCGCCGGTTTGCCCTTGTATTGGGCCCCATGGGCCTCCGCCGCATCTTCCACCACCAGCAAATTATATTTTTGGGCCAAAGCCATGATGGCGTCCATCTCCGCGGGCTTCCCCATGAGATGCACCGGCATGATGGCCCGGGTCTTGCCGGTAATGGCCGCCTCGATCTGGCCGGCGTCGATGTTGAGGGTCCGGCGGTCCACATCCACAAAAACCGGCTGGAAGCCGGCGTGCACCACGGCATTGCCGGTAGCCACAAAAGAGAGCGCCGGCACGATGACTTCGTCACCCCGGTGCGCCCCGTAGTCGTGCAACACGGCCAGGGCCAGGATGTCGGCATCGGTGCCGCTGCTGACGGCCACCGCCTCCCGGCGCCCCGAGATCGCGGCAAACTTCTTCTCAAATTCCCGGACTAGCCGGCCGCAGGACACCCGGGTAGACTCCAAGGCCCGCAGGATCAACTCCTTGGACTCAGGGGGAATCTGAATGGTGCCGAAGGGGACTTTAATCTTCTTGGCCAAATGATACCTTCCCGATGCCTACTCTATTTTTAGAGACACCCGGGAGCGGCGCCGGTTTCCCCGGCCGTTACCCCCGGCCTCTGGCCCTCAGGCGGTAATTTCCCGGATGGCCTGTTTGATATCCTCTTTGCCCAGGTAATACGCCTCTTCCAGGGTAAAACCAGCCGGGGTCGGCAGATCCGGCGCGGCCACCCGGCGGATGGGGGCTTTCAGAGAGGCAAAACCCTTTTCAGCCACCAGGGCGCTGATTTCCGCGGTCACCCCGCCGGTCTTCCAGCCGGTGTCCGCCACCACCAGACGGCCGGTCCGGGCCACTGAGTCCAGGATGAGCTTTTCATCCAGCGGGCGCAGGGTGCGCGGATCGATGATTTCGGCGTCAATGCCTTCGGCGCTCAGTTCCTGGGCCGCCTGGTAAGCCTCCAGGACCAGGTGGGAGAAGGCCACCACCGTGACCTGCTTGCCGCGCCGCCGGATGACCCCCTGTCCCAGGGGGATGCGGTACGAGCCTTCCGGAACCCGGCCCTTTTGCTTAAAATTGTAACGATGGTCGATGACCAGCACCGGGTTCGGGTCAGCAATCGCCTCCAGCAACAAGCCCTTGGCATCGTAGCAGGTGCTGGGCATGACCAGTTTCAGCCCGGGGATATGCAGGAACAATCCCTGGAGGGCCTGGGAATGTTGCGCCCCGGAACCCCAGCCCCGGCCGATGCAGGTCCAAATCACCAACGGCACGTGGACCGCGCCGCCGAACATGAAGCTCCATTTGGCCGCATGGTTGACCAGCTGATCCATGCAGAGCATGAGAAAGTCAGGCCGATTATGGAGATAAACCGGCCGTAAGCCGGCGATGGCGGCGCCGATGGCTATGCCGGTCAGGGCCCCTTCGGACAACGGGGTATCGAAGACCCGCTGGCGGCCAAATTCCTGGTGCAGTCCCCGGGTAGTACCGAACATCCCTCCGGGGGCGTCTACATCCTGGCCCATGAGAAAGACCCGGTCATCGTGCCCCAGGGCCTCATGGAAGGCCTCGCGCACTGCGTCGGGATAACTGAGGACCCGCCCGCCTTTGCCGGTCTCCGGCGCAAATTCCGGCTCCTGAACTTCGGCTTTGATCTTGGACCAGGGCACTATTCCGGCTCACAGAAAAGGTATAAGGGAAGTTCCTGACCCTGGGGCAGGCGCGGGTCCCTTTGGGCGCCGGCGAAGGCCTCATCCAGTTCGGCGTCGATCCGTTGTTCCCAGGCCTCCAGGTCCGCCGGGGTTATTATCCCCGCGGCCAGCAGATCCTGCTGCAACCTGGCCAGGGGACACTGCTCTTTCCACCCGGTTATCTCCTCGGGGCTGCGGTAACCGGGAGAATCCTGGGCCTCGCACCCCGCGTGTCCCAGGATCCGGTAGGTCAGGCATTCCAGAAAGGCAGGGCCCAAACCGGCCCGGACCCGGGATAGAGCTTCTCCGGCGGCCTCATAAACCGCCAGCACGTCATTGCCGTCCACCTTGCGGCTCAAGAGCAAGTCCGGCGGCAGGGCGTGAAAGACGCTCTCACCGGCCTGCCGGGCGGAGACGTGGGAACAGACGGAGTATTGGTTGTTCTCCAGCACGAACAACACCGGCAGCTTTTTCAGGATGGCGAAATTGAGGCTCTCATACAACACCCCCTCATCCGCGGCTCCGTCTCCAAAAAAGACCGCGCTCACCCGGGCTTCCCCCCGCATCTTGATGGCCAATCCCAAGCCGGTGCCGATGGGGATACCGCCGCCGACTATGGAAGAACTGCCATAGTGCCCCACGGCCACGTCCACCAAATGCATGGAGCCGCCCCGACCTTTGGAACAGCCGCTCTTCCTGCCGTATAACTCCGCGACCAGCGCCTTCAGATCGCCGCCTTTGGCCAGGTAATGGCCATGGCCGCGGTGGTTGCTGGTGAGGTAATCTTCGGGGCCCAGATGGGCGCACACCCCCACCGCAACAGCCTCCTGGCCGATACAGAGATGCACCGGCGTCTTCATGTTATTGTCCAGGTAGAGGGCATCGATGCGCTCCTGGAAGCGGCGAATGCGCAACATATCGTAATAGAGGCGCCGCAAGGTTTCTTTGGCGTATCGTACCATACCCTTATCCTGGAAAAATTATTTCACGCCCAACGTCAAGATATCTCTACCCTTCATTGCTGGGGCCTGGGGGGCGCGGTCCACGGCTCGATAGGCGCGCAGGCTGCGGCACGCCAACAAAGATTCGAGGGAAGTCTAGGGGGAAAGCAGCTCCCGGAAAGGCCTGATGGAGTTTATGGTTCTTTCCCGATCCAGCAGCGAGAAATCCTCCTTGCTCGGTCCGTAAAAAATAATCTGGGTCCCGGAGGATTCAAACTGCACCGGCACATGGAGCAGCTCCTTGAGGGCGTGGCGGACTTGCTCCTGGGCTTCGGGCACCACGAACAGCATCAAGAACCCGCCGCCGCCGGCCCCCATGATCTTCCCGCCCAGGGCGCCATGGGCCCGGGCCCTGGCATAGTAATCGTCCAACTCAAGGTTGGAAACCTGGGAACTCAGGTCCCGCTTGAGCATCCAGGCCTCGTGCAGCAATTCCCCGAACCGGCAGAGACAGCCGTTGCCGCAGAGGACAGCCAGCGCCTCGTCCACCATGCCGTTCATCGCCTTGAGAAGGTCGGCTTTCTCTTCAATATCTGCTACATAGGATTTGGCCACGTCCGACGCGGTGCGTTTGATCCCGGTATAGAAGAGCATGACATGGGAATTGAGTTTCGCCACGCGGTCGTAGGAGATGGTCACCGGCTTCACGGTGATTTCCCCGCTGGAATGGAAAACAATCTGGTTCAAGCCCCCGTAGGCGGCGATGGCCTGGTCCTGGGACCCCACCGTCTCCTGGATCATATTCTGTTCTATGTGAATGCTCTCCATGGCCAACTGCTGCTTACTGGCCATGACGTTGATCAGGGCATAAAGGGCGTTCAGCAGGCCCACCGTGAACGACGAGCTGGAACCCATGCCGCTCCGGGCGGGCAGGTCGCCATCGTGGTGGATTTCCAGACCCCTTTCCAGTTGCAGGAAGCGGAGGGTCTCCCGCACCGCCGGATGCTTGATCTCTTCATAACTCTGGCAATCTTCGATTTTGGAGTATACCACCCGGATGCGATGCTCAAAAAACGGGGGTAAGTAACGGCAGGTAATATAGCAGTATTTATTAATCGATGAAGTCAGCACCTGGCCGCCATGTTTACGATACCAGGAGGGATAATCGGTGCCGCCGCCAAAGAAAGAGATCCTATAGGGGGTCTTGCTGATGACCATAAGTAACCTAAATCCCCTGCCAGAGCCACCTGCCAGGTGATCTCCGGTAATCATCTGCAATTATATAACAAAATTCGGCAGGTTAGAAGTGAATTTTCGCCTCTGGCCGCAGGCGCCGGAGAAACTCTGCGGCCCCGGCATAAGACTCCGGCGTCCCGATATCAATGAACCGGCCCGCCACCCGATGACCGTAAAGGCCTTGGCCCACCAGAGTTGGCAGCAGGTCCCCCTCCAGGGAGAGGTATCGCCGGGGGGCCAGGCGCTCCAGAACTGCCTTCTTCAAGAGATAGACGCCGGCATTGATCCATCCGGGCCCGGGAACGCCCTTTTCCCGGAAGTTGGTGATGCTGTCATCCCCGGCCACCTCGACCCGCCCAAATCTAACGGTATCTTCCACCCGGGTCAACATGAGCGCCGCCGCCGCCGGGAGCCCCAGGAACCAGGCCAGATAGTCCGGCAAGTCCGCCTCGATCAGAGAGTCGCCGTTCAGGACCAGGACCGGGTCCGAATCGAGCCCCGGCAGCGCCAGGCGCAAGGCCCCACCCGTCCCTAAGGGCTCATCTTCGTGGGAATACGTGAGCGACAGGGGGCCATAGGCCGCGCCCAGCCTGCTGCGGATTTCCTCGCCGCGGTATCCCGTGCACAAGACCGCCTTCAGAATTCCCGCCGCCACCAATTGTTCAAGCAGATACGCCAGGAAAGGGCGGCCATGGAATTCCGCCATGACCTTGGGCTGGTGAGGCAGGACCGGCCGCAGGCGGCTGCCCAGCCCGCCCGCCAGAATTACCGCCGTAGTTTCAGCCAGAGCCCTCATACGGCCTCAGACATTGGCGTACAGACTGAGCCGGAGTATCTGAAAGCCCTTAATCAGCTCTTCGATGCCGTCATCCAGGCTAAATTGCGGCCGCCACCCCAGGGCTTCGATCTTGGCATTGCTCACCAGATAGTCCCGTTTATCCGGATCCTCCCCGACGGGAGCCGCGTGAATGTAAAAATTAGGGATATGTTCTTTAATTTTTTCACAGAGTTGCCGTTTGCTCAGATTGGCGGAGCTTAAGCCGACATTGTAAGGCTCCCCTTTCATCCGGTCATAATGCTCGATGCCGAAAAGGAAGGCGTGGGCCACGTCCCGCACATGGATGAAATTGCGGCGAAAATGTTCTTCAAAGAGAATGATGGCGCCGTCTCTATAGGCCCGATAGGTGAAGTCATTAACCAGTAAGTCCATGCGCATCCTGGGGCTCATGCCAAATACCGTGGCCAGGCGGAAGGTAACGGCGTTCCCCCGTTGCAGGAGGGCCTTTTCCACCTCCACCTTCATCCGGCCGTATTCGGACAGGGGCCGCAGGGGGGACGCTTCAGTGCAGAAGCCGTCTTTGGCGCCGATGCCGTAGCCACTGTTGGTGGTTGGGAAGAATACCATTTGCTCTTTGGAGATCATCCTTACCATCCCTAACTGGGCCTCAAGGTTCACCAGCCTGGTGATGGTTGGATTGGCCTTGCAGGCCGGCGCCCCGACGATGGCGGCCAAGGGTATCACTATATCTACCTTTGCCAGCAATTCCCGCATCAGGGCCTCATCAGCGATGTCGCCCTTGATGAATTGGAATCCGGGGTTGCTGCAACAATCCAGGAGCGGCGCCTGCTGGTAGATCAGTCCATCCAGGACCGTTACGGCATACCCTTTGGCTAGCAAAGCCGGAACCAGAATGGAGCCCAAATAACCGGCGCCGCCGGTAACTAAGATCTTCTCGCGCATCTAAAGCAACCTCGCCTGCCAAAATTTCAGCCTTGCGGCCTTGTCAAAGCCAGGACCAGCCAAAACCCTGCGGCCAGTCTAAACCGACCGAAACCGCAGCCTCCCCCCGTCCCGGGAATTTTGCCGAGCCTCAGGCAACCATGGGAAAGTCCTGATTATTTAAAAATTATATCACGATCAGCAGGCCGCTCAAACAAATCATTGGCCCAACCATGATAAGGGGGCAGCCGGTTTGGGATAGCCGGTTTAATTTACTGGCGCGCCTGGCAGGATTCGAACCTGCGACCCACGGATTAGAAGTTCTATCAGGATGCAGAGCTATCAAGGGTTTCAGGTACTTAGGTTTGCGAATCATGCCATTTTATACCATATCAAGGTGGCCATCTGCAACCTATACGCAACCGGCTTTTTGGCCGTAAGTGGTTAAAACATCATCATCTAACCGGGCTACAGCCTGCCGGTTAGCGCCAGGGACCAAATGCCCGTAGGTGTCAACTGTGATCTGAATGGAATGGTGGCCCAACTGGTCCCGCACATAAGCCAGGCTCTCGCCGTTCTGGATAAGCATACTGGCAAAGGTGTGGCGCAGATCGTGGAGCCTGATCCGGCGCAATCCAGCTTTTGCCAGAGCCGGCCAAAAAACTCGGGTTCTGAGGTTTGTGTGTTCCATTACCCGCCCGGTTCCATTTGTAAAGACCAGGCCGCCAACCTCCCCCCGCCCACAGGCCAGGGCTTCCTTTTTTCTCTCGGTTAGAAGAGCATTGAAGTTTTCCGCCAGTTGCGGACTCATGTCAACCCGCCGGGTCTTGCCATTCTTGGGGGTAGTGATCTGCCCCTTGACGTGGGCACGACGCACTTCGATAAATCCACCACGGAAATCAATATCCTCCCACTCAAGAGCCAGCAGTTCCCCCAGGCGCATCCCGGTTCTCAAAGCACACAGAAAGAAGGGATAATACTTGGGGTAGCGTTCTTCCATCACTTCAAGGAAGGTCCTTGCTTCGTCTCGGGTCAAGGGGTTCACATCTGTTTTTCGGTCTTTGCCTTTTATCATCCGCCCCAGGCCAGAAGCCGGGTTAGTTACAATCAAACCATCTTCCAGGGCATGACTAAGAACCACAGAAAACAGGGCTTTGATCCGGGTGACGGTAGCCGGAGACAAGCCGCCTTTCAACTTCCCATAAATGAGGTCCTTTAAGTCCGCCCTGGTGATCTGATTAATTGGCCGGTCTGAGAGGGGGGCCAGGTGAATCCTCATAATTGATTCATAGCCCTTATGCGTGGAATATTTCAGGTGGGTTTCGCCGTATCCGTCAAACCACTTCCGGGCATACTCGCCAAAGGTGGGGGCTTGTTCCTTGGGGGAAATCTGGAAATCACCCTTGGCTATTTGCTTCTCGATCTCTTCGGCCACAGCCTCGGCCGCGCCCTTTTTGCCAACCTTCTTAGCTTGGCGTTCGCCATTATGGTTAATGAAAATCCACCAGGGCTTACCCTTGCCTTTTTCCTTTTGCCTTACCTTGACGCCCATGGTTAAATCTCCTTCCCCTTTTCCTGATTCCCCTTAAGCCACTCCACCAGGGTAGCCTTATGGAATCTCCAGCGCTTTCCCAGCTTGCGACATGGGATCATCCCCTTCCTGGCATACCGCCGCAAATCATCAGGGTTAATCCCCAAAAAGGCCGCCGCCGTCTCTACGTCAAATACCTCTTTATCTTCCATAACGTCGCCTTTAACATATCCATTAGCATATATTATCATAGATTGTCAAGAGGTATTTCAAAAAAATGAGGGTGGACACCCTGTCCTAGTTTGTGAAGAAGTGGCACCGCCCGCCCGTGAGGTTGATTTAAGGGTGACACATTGTGTCAGATTTGCGCTCCCCATCTCCCTGCGCCTGTGGGGGTGATTTTTCACAAGCTCCTGACGTTGTCAGGAATCGTTTTTCCCCGCCCCTGCGCCCGTGGGGTGATGTCCCGCCCCTTCTCGCCTGCTACCATGCGCTGTATCTTGATTTTCCAGTATTTCTATAAGATTCTCATTAGTTACAGACGGTGTTGAATTTTCAACAATCTATCAATCCCCGCGTCCGTGGGGGTGATACTCCCCTCCAGAAAACCCAAATTCCACCACAGAGCCTTGCGTAGGCGGGCCATTTCCGCACGATTTCCCCGGGTAAATGGGGTAAGGTAAGGGTCCTGCTCTTATCGGTCATTTTGGGCCGTCTTAGGCCGTCAAGCCGGTGCAGATAACCAGATCATATCCTCAATTTTACCCGCCCCACTGAAAGGTGTCGATCCTGGCAAGCGATCCGCTATTATTGTTTGGCCCTATCACCCTGACGCTCTTATTAGAGGTGGTATGTGCATGTGGCCGCAATTCCCCCTATCTCCCACTACCAAGCCGTTTTTTCCTGGGGTAAATAGCTTCGCAGTAGAGAAGTATCTTGGTTCTAGAGGTCTGGTATCCCCAAATCTTTGGGAAAATTATCTTCTCATTGAGATCGTGCTATCATGTCGCCCACCAGGCAAATTGGCTACAATAAAGAGGAACCTACTCGGGGTTAAACTCGCTGAGAGTGGGTCCCCAAAACCTCGGTTCAGTGAGGGTGAACAGCTTGACTGAAGACAGCATATTACCAAGCCCTGGCCGGTCTCGGTTAGCGGTAGTCATTCCGCTTGGGATATCGCAGACATTGGCCTGGGCGTCGAGCTACTACTTGCCGGCTGTCCTCGCCAATTCGATTAGTGCCGGAGTCGGAGTTCCGCGTACTTGGGTATTTGCTGCATTCACGATATCACTGCTGATCGCCGCAGCTTGCGGCCCTTATGTGGGAAGGGCCATCGACCAATACGGTGGACGCGGCGTGCTGACGATTTCTACCATTGTGCTGGCTGCCGGACTGTTAACGCTCGCCGTTGCAACCGGTCCTCTAACCCTGTTTGGGGCGTGGGGCTTGCTCGGAATCGGAATGGCTCTCGGTCTCTACGACGCAGCTTTTGCGACATTGACTGCAATTTACGGCGAGAAGGCGGGGGGAGCCATCACAGGGATAACGCTTTTCGCAGGCTTTGCCTCGACCGTAGGGTGGCCATTGACTTTGTTATTGAATAGTTTACTGGGCTGGCGCGAGACCTGCCTGGTATGGGCTGCACTAAACCTTTTCGTCAGTCTTCCGCTCAACCGCTTTCTGTTACCCCTGGCTGTGAGGCCGGAGCGTTTACAACGGCCGTCCACAGCCCGGACAGGCTGGAGACCGCACAAGGAGATGTTTCTTCTGGCTTATGTGTTTGCGGCCACATGGTTCGTTACCGGTTCGATGGCGGTGCACCTGCCGAGACTACTCGAACTGTCGGGGGCGACACCGCTACGAGCAATTGCCGCGGCAGCTCTAATGGGACCGGCTCAGGTAGGGGCGCGGCTTGTTGAATTCTTCATACTGCGAAGAGCTCATCCACTGGTGTCCGCGAGGATCGCTACGACGCTTCATCCCCTCGGGGCTCTCATCCTTACTTTCCTGGGTCCTTCGGGTTCGGCAATCTTCGCGTTGCTTTACGGTGCAGGTAATGGATTGATCACGATTGCCCGTGGTACAGTGCCACTAGCAGTATTTGGTCCCCAAGGCTATGGCGAACGTACCGGTCTGCTCGGTGCCCCTGCCCGCGCCATACAAGCTCTTGCACCACTGGTGTTCGGGATCTTGCTCGACCGCATGGGTGAATCGGTAATCATTGTCTCAGGAGGCTTGTACCTGTCCGCCCTGGTCGCTCTACTCTGTCTGCGTGCGACACGGGGCAAAGACGGCAACGTAGCCGAGTCAAGCCCGGGACCAGAAACTTAGACAGGTTTAGACTTTCCGAGTCAGGGTTACCGTTTCCGCTAGGTCACCCAGTAGATTCTCCAGCCTAAAACAATACAATATAATTTCATCCGACGAAATTGGCTCGTCTGAGGCGACTGGGACGGGCGGCGGGGTTTACGGGAAAAGGATACAGGGACAGATCTGCGGTAGTGCGTCAGTTTGAAAAATAAACTTATGGACATACCGCCAAAATCAGGCATACTCGACAAACCGCATTTCAGGGAAGGGAGATTGGGATGAAAAAAGGTACCTTAGCCGTTGCTGGTCCTCTGGTGCAGCTTCCGGGTATGCTGGCTTTCCTGAAGATGGCCTCGGTGTTTAAACCACTCAACTCAAGGATGAACTGATCATCAATTCGGTCAATTAAGGCAAATAACTGAATGGGAGTCTTTCATGAGCAAAATCACCGTGCAGTTTCTTGGAACCGGGGATGCTTTCGGCAGTGGTGGGAAGTTCCAGCCATACATCCATATCAAGCTTTCCGATGAGAGTTACATGCTCGATTTCGGGGCCTCATCACTGATAGCAATGAAACGCTGGAATATTGATCCTTCTCATATTAATGCGATTCTATTGACCCACCTGCACGGTGACCACTTTGGAGGAATCCCTTTTTTTCTCATACAGGAACAACTCGTTTCAAAGCGTTCAAATCCAATTCTGATTGCCGGTCCTCCCGGTCTGGAGGCACGCATCAATTTGGCCATGGAAGTGTTTTTTCCAGGCTCTTCCAAAATGCAATGGACATTTCCTATGAATTTTATTGAAATAGCGGACCTTGCCCAAATAGGCAAACTGAGAGTCACCCCTTTTTCAGTGGTCCATGCGAGCGGTTCGCCTTCATATGCTTTCCGAATCGAGTGCGAGGGAAAGGTCCTCAGCTACTCGGGAGACAGCGAATGGACCGAGGCGCTGATCGATGCGGCGGCGGGGGCAGACCTCTTCATTTGCGAAGCCTATTTCTTCTCGAAGAGAATAAAATATCATCTTGATTATCAGACACTGTGGGAACACCGTTCCGATTTAAAATGCAAGAGGCTTTTGGTGACGCATATGAGCGAGGATTGCCTGGCACGGCTGGATGAAGTCGAGATGGAATATGTTGAAGACGAGCAAATAATCATTCTGGAATGATTTCATTATAAGGCTTCATAATTATAGATTTTGTTTACTTACCACCTGCAAAACTTATCAAGAAATATCAATAATTTGAACGTTTGATCTTCATATCATCCCAGGACCATTGTGGGGAGGTTATTTCAGTCTATACTATCCGAGATTATGCCGCAGCCTTGGCCACCTCGGTCAAAACATGGTTTTTTGGAGACCTCTAACCTAGTTTAACCCCGGAAGTTTCCACTTTTGTCGCGGAATTGTTAGCGACCGCGATGATAGCAGAAAATTGGAAGAATTTATCAGCCAACTAGCCCGATATAGTAAATCTGTCTTGCTGGTGGTTTGACAGATTCACAGAAAATTATGCTATCATGCCATCGCTGAAAAGAATTGGCTTCAAGGAAAGAACTTTGGGGGATTTTCTCCGGGTACAGGGATTTTTTAATACCATTTTTTGCCGCATTGGCCAAGCCAGCGGCATAATCTCGGCTTACTCGATCTCCTACTGCCGTGAATGGACGGCCGTCTGAAGCAGAGGATGGTCTCATGCGCCGCAAGCGCCTGCTTTGGCAACTCTTTCCTTTCTATCTCCTGGTCACCCTCCTGGCCTTGCTGGCCCTCACCTGGCATGTCACCACCTCCTGGCGCCATTTTTACCTGGAACAGACCGCGGCGGACCTGAAGACCCGGGCCCTCCTGATGGAAACCAGCTTGCAGGGGCGCTTGGCGCCCGGGAAGGGGGCCGAGATCGACCGGACCTGCAAGGACCTGGGGCGGCTCACCGGCACCCGCCTGACGGTGATCCTGCCCACCGGCCAGGTCCTGGGAGATTCGGAGGGGGAGCCGGCCCGTATGGAAAATCACAGCGATCGCCCGGAGATTCAGGAGGCCCTCCAGGGGCGGGTGGGCGTCTCCGCCAGATACAGTCCCACCCTGGGAGACGAGCGCATGTATGTGGCCGTGCCCATGCAGGAGCAAGACCGGATTGTCGCGGTGGTGCGCGCTTCCCTGCCCATGACCGCCATCGCCCAGGCCCTCAGGGCCATCTA
>JBKQLU010000066.1:0-114656 GCA_052326585.1 Desulfobaccales bacterium
CACCTGATAGGTGCAGGAGATCACCAGGCGGGTGCGGCCCGGCTCGCCGATTTCCACCACGCACATACGGCATTGGCCTTCGGGCTTGAGATCGTCATGGTAGCACAGGGTGGGGATATCAATCCCATGCTCCCGGGCCGCCAGCAAGAGGGTCCAGCCGGGCTGCGCTTGCACCGTTTGGCCGTCGATGGTCAGATTCACATAATCGCTCTTCATGACTCTACCTTAACCGCGTTGAATTTGCAGATTTCATAGCACCGGCCGCATTTGATACAGAGTTCCCGGTCCAGTTCCTGGGGTTCCGCCGCTTCGCCCTTGATCGCCTCCGCCGGGCACTCCCGCACACAGGCCAGACAACCGGTGCAGGTCTCCGGGTCGATGGTGTATTTCAGCAGGGCCCGGCACACCAGGGCGGGGCATTTCTTATCCCGGACGTGAGCCTCGTATTCTCCCCGGAAATATTTCATGGTGGAGAGGACCGGTTTGGCGGCGCTTTGGCCCAGAGCACAGAGGGAGGCGGACTCCAAAGTGGCGCACAACTCCTCCATCAGGGCCAGGTGCTCTTCGCTGCCGCGGCCTTGGGTAATTTCGGTGAGGATCTCCAGGATTTGCTTGGTCCCTTCCCGGCAGGGGGTGCACTTGCCGCAGGACTCTTCATGACAGAAGGACATGAAATAGCGCGCCACGTCCACCATGCAACTGGTGGTGTCCATGACGATCATGCCGCCGGAGCCCATCATGGAGCCCACCGACTGCAGGCTGTCGTAGTCCACCGGCAGGTCCAGATACTGGGCCGGGACGCAGCCGCCGGAAGGGCCGCCGATCTGGACCGCTTTAAAGTCGCGGTCCCCGGGGATACCGCCGCCCATATCATAGATAGCCTGGCGCAGGGAAGTGCCCATGGCCACTTCCACCAGCCCGGTATGGTTCACCGCGCCCACTAAGGAAAAAACCTTGGTGCCCTTGCTGCCTTCGGTGCCGATGGACCGGTACCAATCGGCGCCCCTGGTGATGATCACCGGCACGTTGGCCCAGGTTTCCACATTGTTCAAGTTGGAGGGTTGGCCCCAGAGTCCTTTTTCCACCGTGTGGATATATTTGGCCCGGGGTTCGCCGGGTTTGCCTTCAAGGGACGCCATCAGCGCGGTGGACTCACCGCAAACGAAGGCGCCGCCCCCCCGGTTGATCTTGATATCGAAGTCGAAACCGGTGCCCAGGATATCTTTCCCGAGAAGGCCCATGGACCGGGCTTGCTCAAGGGCGATCGTCAGGTGCTTGACTGCCAGGGGATACTCGGCGCGCACGTAGATGAAACCCTGGCTGGCGCCGATGGCGTAAGCGCCGATGATCATACCCTCCAGCACCCGGTGAGGATCGCCCTCCATGATGCTCCGGTCCATGAAGGCTCCGGGATCGCCTTCGTCACCGTTGCAGATGATGAACCTCTGATCACCGGGGGCGGCCTTGCAACTGCGCCATTTCCGTCCGGTGGGGAAGCCCCCGCCGCCGCGGCCCCGAAGCCCGGAGGCCTCCACGGCATTAATGATCTCATCCGGGGTCAGGGTGGTGAGGGCCTGGACCGCGGCCTGGTAGCCGTTGACCGCGATGGTGTCGTGGACGTCGGTGGGGTCGATCTTTCCGATGTTGTTCAGCACGATGCGGGTCTGGTGCTTGTAAAAGGGAATGTCCCGTTCCAGGGGCACGTGTTCGCCGGTATGGTGATCCAGGGCCAGGAGACGCTCCACCGGTTTCCCTTTCATGAGCGTAGTCTTGACGATTTCGGCGGCGTCGTCCGGAGCGACGTTCTGGTAAAAAAAACCCGCGGGCTGGACCACCACTACCGGGGCCCGGGAGCAGAAGCCGTGGCAACCCGTGGTCTTGATCTGCGGCACCACCTTGGCCTTGATCTTGGCGTCCTGGATGGCCCGGCGCAAGGCCTCGGCCACTGCGGGGCTGTTATTGGCCAGGCAGCCGGTGCCGTGGCAGACGATAACCATGGGCTGGTTGGGGTCGCGTTGGGACAGGATCTGGTCCCGGAAGGCATTCAAATCCTGGGCTGAGCGGATCCGGGGGAGCCCGGTGGTATCGGCGACTACCGGTTCCGGCGCCTTCACCTTGACTTCCGGTTCTTCTTCCGCGGCCTTGCGCAACTGCTTGACCACCCGGGAGAGCTCGCGGCTGGAGGCATGGGGGTGATATTCAGCGCCGACGGCCACCAGAGGAGCCAGGGCGCAAGCCCCGAGGCAATTGACGGTTTCCAGAGTGAAGAGCTGGTCCTCGGTGGTCTGGCCCGGGCTGATCTTCAGGTCCCTTTCCAGGCCCCGCACCAGGCTGGGCCCGCCCTTGAGGTGACAGGCCGTTCCCGAGCAGACCCTGACCTGGTAGCGTCCCTTGGGAACCAGGGAAAACATGTTGTAGAAGGTAGCCACGCTGTAAATCTGGGTTAGCGGCACCCTAAGCCGCTGGGCCACCAACTTCAACATCTCCATGGGCAGATAGTCATAGGCGCCCTGAATGTCCTGGAGCACCGGAATCAGGTCCGCGGACCCTCCTTGATAATGAGACAGTATCGCGTCAAGTTCTTCTGGATTTATCATCTTTGGCCAACCTCAGGTATGTGCACCGGGGCAAACTCTGGAAACGGTGACTGGCATTTCTGCAAGAGCAGCTCGTAATTGGCTTGAACCTGCTGCTGAATGAAGTTGATCTCCGGGTCCCGCAGATGGCGGAAGCGGCCCTGGGGCTTGAGATAGTCCCTCACGGGCCGTAATTTGGGCGGCTCCACGGTGAGGCGAAACTTGCCATCCACCACCTCATAGAGGGGAAAGACCCCGGTCTCCACCGCCAGGCGGCCCAGGCGGACGCTAATGTCGGTGGCGGAGCGCCAGCCGGTGGGGCACACCGACAGGACGCTGATGTAGGCCGGGCCCGGGGTTTCCAGGGCCTTCTGCACCTTGAAGAACAGGTCGAAGAGGTAGCTGGGCGAGGCGGTAGCCACGTAAGGGATGCCATGGGCCACGGCGATGGCCACCATGTCCTTCTTCCAGTTGCGCTGGCCGATACTCATCTTGCCCGGGGGCGAGGTGGTGGTCATGGCCCCGAAGGGCGTGGCGCTGGACCTCTGGATGCCGGTGTTCATGTAGGCTTCGTTATCCCAGCAGAAGTAGGTGAAGTTGGTGCCTCGCTCCAGGGCCCCGGAGAGGGACTGGAGACCGATGTCGCTGGTGCCGCCGTCACCGCCCATGGCCACCACCTTGGGCATGACGCCGGAGAGCTTGCCCTTGCGCTCCAAGACCTTCAAGGCGGCTTCGATGCCGGAGGCCACCGCCGAGGTATTCTCAAAGGCCACGTGGATCCAGGGGTGCATCCAGGCGGTTTGGGGCAGGCCCGAGGAGACGATCTCCATGCAGCCGGTGGCGTGGGCGATGATGGCATCCTTGCCGATGGCCTTGCACACCCAACGCACCGCCAGGGCTTCGCCGCATCCCTGGCAGGACCGGTGCCCCGAGGTGAAGAATTCTTCCCGGGGCAGCAACCGGGAAGCGTAGGTATCGAATTTTTGGCTCTGGGCGCGACCGAATTTTTCCATCAGCCCCTCACTCCCACCAGGTAGAATTCTTCCCCGGGTCCTTGCTCGATTTCCTTGAGGGCGTGGCTCACCATGTCCTTAAAGACCTGGGGTTGCACGTCCCGGCCTCCCAGTCCCACGATATAGCCCAGCACCTGGGGCCGCTGGGCCAAAGGATAGAGGGCGCTGCGGATTTCCGCCAATACCGGCCCCGCCGCCCCACCCGGGGATATGGCCCGGTCGCAGACGATGACCAGGTCGGCCCCGGCCATGGCGGCCCGCAGATCCGCGAACGGGAAAGGCCGCCACAGCCTGGGCTTTAGCAGCCCCACGGCCTGGCCCGCCTCTCGCATCTCATCCACCGCCACTTCCGCCACTTCCGCCAGGGACCCCATGAGAAGCAGCAGCACCCTGGCCCCCTCGGTGCGATAGCGCTCTACCGGTAGATAATGGCGCCCGGTCAGCTCGCCCCATTCCCGCCAGACCTCCAGGATGTGGCCATAAGAATTGGTCAGGGCCATCTGTTGGGCCATCTTGGCTTCGGTGTAGAGCTCCGGCAAGGCGAAGGCCCCCATGGTTACCGGCTTCTTGGGGTCCAGCTTGAGATACGGCGTCAGCGGCGGCAGAAACCGGTCCACCTTCTCCTGCTCCACCAGCTCCAGGGGCTCCACCACGTGAGTCAGGATGAAGCCGTCCAGGTTGATGATGGTAGGCAGCAGCACCTGATGGTCTTCGGCGATCTTGAAGGCCATGACGCTGTGGTCGAAGGCTTCCTGGCCATTCTCCACGAAGATCTGGATCCAGCCGATGTCCTTCTCCGCCATGATGTCGCCGTGGTCGTTCCAGATGCTCAGGGGCGCCGACAAGGCCCGGTTGGCCACGGTCATGACAATGGGCAGCCGCATGCCGGAGGCGATGAAGAGGATCTCGTGCATCAGGGCCAGCCCCTGGGAGCTGGTGGCCGTGTAAGTACGGGCCCCGGTGGCGGCGCAGCCGACGCAGGCGCTCATGGCCGAGTGCTCCGACTCCACGTTGACGAACTCCGCATCCAGTTCGCCATTGGCCACCAAGGAGGAGAGATGCTCCACAATGTGGGTCTGGGGGGTTATGGGATAAGCGGCGATAGCCTCGGCCCGGGCCAGCTGCACCGCATGGCTCACCGCGATGGAGACCTCCATGCCGACTCGCTGACCCATTATACCTCCTCCGGCACCATGCTGATGCAACCGGTGACGCACTCTTTGGTGCAGATGCCGCAGCCTTTGCAATAGTCATTCATCTCGAAATAGCCATCCGCTTCCTCGGAGATGCCGGCTTCGGGGCACACGCTCCAGCAGATGCCGCACTGGATGCAGCGCTTCTTGTCCCATACCGGATGCATGGACCGCCAATCCCCGGTGCGGTAAGCCCGGGCCGACCCCGGCTCGGTCAGGGCCACGCCGATCTCCAGTTCCTGCCAGGTCACCTGGTCCCATGCTTTACTCACGGCTGGCGCTCCTCTATAGTAGTGGTCTCCACGGCCACTTTCAGGGCATTGAAATTCTTCACCGCCAGGGGGCCGAAACGTTCCTGCAAGGGCGCCTCCAGGGACTCCACCCGCACCACCCCGGTGGCCCGCAGCAACGCCCCGATCATGGTGGTGTTGACGATGGGCACCCCCAGGACCTCCCGGGCGATCTTGTTGGCGTCCACCAGGGCCAAGGTATGCTGATAGCCGTATTCCTGGCGGATTTCAGCGGGGCTCTTGGAGGTGTTCAAGACGATGACGCCGTCTTCCCTCAGGTCCGCTGGGGGATTTTGAATCCTCAGCAGCGAGGAGTCCAGCACCACCACCACATCCGGCTGGAGGATCTTGCAGCGCAGACGGATGCGCCGGTCATCCACCCGACAGAAGGCCATTACCGGGGCGCCCCGGCGCTCCGGGCCAAAACTGGGGAAGCCCTGGGCGAACTTACCTTCGCCAATTGCTGCCAGGGCCAGCAGCTCCACCGAAGTCACCGCGCCCTGGCCGCCGCGGCCGTGAAAGCGGATTTCGATCATCTCCATCTTCCTTCAGTTATCGTAGCGTTTCCTTGGTGCCTGGGTCAAGTTTATCCGGCCGGTATCAAATTGAAATGGGGTAATTTGTGATTTTTCGGTCAAAGATAATCTTACAAAACCAGCCTGTTGGGCGCCCTGCTTTAGCCAAAAGGATTATTGACTACGATGGTCTCTTCCCGATCCGGCCCCACCGAGACGATCTGGATGGGCACGCCCACCAGTTTCTCCAGCCTTTGCAAATAATCGCGGGTAGCCGCGGGCAGCTCCTGGAAGCGCCGCACCTTCCGGATATCTTGCTGCCACCCCGGCAATTCCTCATAGACCGGGCGGCAGCTTTCCAGCTCCTGGATGGTGGGAGGGATGGTTTCCCGGCGCTCCCCATTCAGGTCGTAGGCCACACAAATCTTTACCGGGTCCACGCCGGTGAGGACGTCCAGCTTGGTGACGGCCAGGCCCGTAAGTCCGTTGAGGCGGGCGGCATCCCGGAGCACCACCGCGTCCAGCCAGCCGCAGCGCCGCCGGCGCCCGGTGGTGGAGCCGAACTCCACCCCGCATTCCACCAGATGGTCGCCGATGCTATCCAGGCACTCAGTGGGAAAAGGGCCGGCCCCCACCCGGGTGGTATAGGCCTTGACGATCCCCAGGACCCGGTGCAGTTGATTGGGCCCCACCCCGGCGCCGGCGCAGGCGGCTCCGGCCACCGGGTTGGAGGAGGTCACGAAGGGGTAGGTGCCGTGATCGATATCCAGATGGGTGCCCTGGGCCCCCTCGAAGAGAATATTTTTGCCTTCCCGCACCGCCTGGGCCAGCAGGACCGAGACGTTGGCCACCCAAGGTTTAAGCCGCGCCCCCATGGGTAGATAGGCCGCCAGGATCTCTTCCCCGGTAAAGGGCTGGGCTCCCAGATACTTTTCCAGGTAAAAATTCTTCTCGGGCAGGATGTCGGCCAGTTTGGCCTGCAAGATGTCGGGGTCGATGAGGTCGGCGATGCGGATGCCGCGCCGGGCCACCTTGTCCTCATAGCAGGGCCCGATGCCCCGGCCGGTGGTGCCGATCTTGCCATCGCCCTGCTTCTCCTCCCGGGCCAGGTCGATCCGCTGGTGGTAAGGCATGATCACCTGGGTCCGTTCACTGATGCGCAGGTTCTCCGGCCCCAGGACCAGGCCCCGCTCCTCAAGCCGGTCCACCTCCATCAGCAAGACCTGGGGGTCCAGAACCACGCCGTTGCCGATGCAGCACTGGGTGCCGGGATGCAGGATGCCCGAGGGAATCAGGTGGAAAATGAACTTTTCGCCGCCCACCACCAGGGTATGGCCGGCGTTGTTGCCGCCTTGATAACGCACGACGACCTGGGCCTGCGAGGTCAAGAGATCTACTACCTTCCCCTTGCCTTCGTCCCCCCATTGGGTGCCCACCACCACTATATTTGGCAAGACAATGCCCTCCTTTTCACAAACCTATATATTAAATCACAGGGGGCGGCAAAACCAAAAAGAAAAGAGAGGCTCAAGGATAGGGCCCCGGGGGCGGACTTAGCAAAAACCCGCCCCCGGAGGGAGGTAAAGACTATTTTACCTTGGGGATAAACTTATTGGCCAATTCCGGATAGTTCTTCCGCAGGTCCTTTTTGATGATCTTGCCGGTGGGAGTCCGGGGGATGGCCGACAGGAAGACGACTTCCCGGGGCAGCTTATACATGGCCAGCAGGTCGAGGGTGGATTTGATGATCTCGTTGGCCAGCTCCTGGGAGGCGGTGTAGCCGGGTTCCAATTCCACCATGGCCACCACCTTTTGGCCCATGATCTCGTCGGGAATCCCCACCACCGCATCATCCCGCACCGCCGCGTGCCGGATAATGGCGTCTTCGATCTCGGTGGGCGCCAGGCGGAAGCCGGAAGACTTGATCATGTCGTCTTCCCGGGCCTGGAAGAAGATGAAGCCGTCTTTATCAATCATGACGGCGTCGCCCATCATATTGTAGCCTTCCTTGATGCCCTTTTTCATCGATTTCAGCAACTTGTTTTCCTGGATATAGGGCTTCCAGTAGAGGGTGCCGGTGGGGCCCTTGATCATCATGCTGCCCACTTCGCCGGGACCGGCGGTGGTGCCGTCTTCCCGCACCACCTTGATCTCAAAACCGGGCAGGGCCCTGCCGATGGAGTCTGGCACAGGCACCTCGCTCATGGTATTGGAGGTCACCAGGTGCATCATCTCAGTGCCGCCCAACCCTTCCCAGATGGGCTTGCCGGTCTTGGCCTGCCACATGGCCAGGGTCTTACCGGTCAGGGAGTCCCCGCCAGTGGTGTACATGCGGACGCTGGAGAGGTCGTAGTCGTTGAAATTGGGCATCTCCAGCAGCTTCCGGTAGGCGGTGGGCAACCCGGTGATCACCGTGATCTTGTGCTTCTGGACGGTGGACATCATGTCGTCCGGGGTGAACTTGGGCAGCAGGGAGATGGCGGCGCCGCCGGCAAAGGGAATGAGGCAGAAGGTGCCGTAACCCGCGGCGAAGGAGACCGGGGCCGAGCCGCCCAGAACGTCGCCGGGGCCCATCTTATAGACGTACCTGTTGACCAGGGTGGACTCGACCAGCACTTCTTTGACGAAATGGATGCAGCCCTTGGGCTGGCCGGTGGTGCCCGAGGTGAACAGGATGACCCCGATATCTTCGGGGTTCAGCTTGACATTGTTGAACTGGTCGGAGGCGCCCGTCATCGCCTTGGCGAAGGAGACGTAGCCCTTGGCCTCCACCTCTTCGGGCGAGCCGCCCACCACCACGATCTTGGTGGGAAACTCGAATTCGTGGGCCCCGCCTTCCACCGCGGCCATCAGGGGAAAGCTCACCGCAAAGGCCTTGAATTCGGCGTTGTTCAAGACGAAGGTAACCTCTTCCTTGGCCCACAGGGGCGACACCGGCACCGGGATGGCGCCGCACTTCTCGATCCCGAAATTGATGGCGATGGCCTCCGGGGTGTTGGTGAGCCGGATGCCTACCCGGTCCTGGGGCTCAATCCCCAGCTTGGTGAGGACATTGGCGAACTTGTTGGCCATGGCCAGCAATTCCTTGAAACTAATCTTCTGGTCGCCGAAAAGGATGGCGGACTGGTCGCCCCGGCCTTCTTTCACGTGCCGGTCTAAAAATTCTTCCGCAATGTTCCACTGTCCCGAGGCGTATTTCTTGAATTCCTCAGGTGTGGTATATTGGGCCCAGAGTTCCCTGGGTGGCAAATAATCCACAGGAATTTTAGCCATTTACCACTTCCTCCTTGAAATAATTTTATTGTCAATTCGGCTTTTCGATAATTCCCGAGGCAGGACTATGTGAAGCATATTACAAAGTCCTGGCCCGGTGTCAAGAGATTTATGACATTTACTTGTCTGATTCCCTTCCTTTAGCCTTCCGGCTCAGGGAAAATCCCCCCAGGCCCCTGAGAAGTTGGCATAAATCTGCTATACTAAATTTAGAGGAAGATTCCTTATGGCACTTGGCCTGTCTAAACTTTAAAACCCCCAACTCGACCTAACCATGCCTTCCGTGGCTCTCATCGGACCGGAGCTCTATCCCATCCCGCCCATCCGGGGCGGCGCGGCCGAGCTCTTCATCGAGCAGGTGGCGGCCCGCTTTCAGGACTGGCGCCCGCTGGTCATCGGGGTATCGGACCCGGAGTTGCCGGCGCGGGAGGTGCGCCAGGGAGTGGAATATTTCCGCATCCCTTTGCAGGGCTGGCGCAAATGGCTCTACTGCCGTGGCCGCCGCTACTTTCCTTTTTATGACCGTCAGGTGGCCCGGCTGCTGGCCCTTCTTAAACCGGATTTGCTCCATGTGCACAACCGCCCCTTGTTGGCCTCCCAGTTGAAACGGCGGCTCGGCCCCGGGATTCCGGTGATCCTCCATATGCACAACCTCATCGACTCTCTGGGAAAACGCGAAAAGCCCCGGCCCGGGGAAGCGATCCCCCTGGAGGGCTTCATCGCCTGCAGCCGTTTCGTGCTGGAGCGGGAAAGCGCCAGGTTGGGCGCCGGGGCTGCCTTCCGGCGGGTGGTTTATAACGGGGTGGAAGTGGCAGCCTTCCCTAACCGCTGGCAGGATGAAGCCGCGGTGCGCCGGGCGCGGCAACCTTACCGGCTCAGCCAAGAGCCCACCGTCCTGTTCGCCGGCAAACTCCGGGAAAGCAAAGGGGTGCAGGTGCTGCTGGCGGCCATGGAGCACGTCTGGCAGAGCCTGCCCCAGGCGGCCCTGGTCCTGGCCGGGGGCACGGAATACGGCCAGGGGCGCACCATGCGGCAGACCCCGTTTCTCAAGGAGCTGCGCCGGCAGATGGCCCGGGCCGCGGGCCGCGTGGTGCTCACCGGCTTCCTGCCGTATCCTGAGATGCCCCGGGCCTATCTCCTGGGGGACGTCTTCGTGGGCCCCTCCCAGGTGGAGGAGGGGCTGGGCCTGGTCTTCCTGGAGGCGGCGGCCGCGGGGCTGCCCATCATCGCCACCGCCAGGGGCGGCATTCCCGAGGTGGTGCAAGACGGGGGCAACGGCTTGTTGCTTAAGCGGCAAGACGACCCCGGGGAGCTGGCGGAGAAGATCCTCCAGTTGCTTCGGGATCGGGAGCTGAGCCAACGGTTGGGGCGCCAGGGCCGGGAATGGGTATCGAGCCACTTTTCCTGGGAGCAGGCCGCCCACCGCCTGGAGCAGGTCTATGCTGAAGTCACGGGCCGGGGATCAGGCGCCGGGGGTTAACCTTACCCAAAGACCTAAAAAACCCAAAAATCAAAAATTCTCTGACACGGGCCCCTTTAACTTTAAGCAGTTGAACTTGGAACTCTGAACCATGTGGCATAAGATTTTATCGACCCTGAGCCGCCAATATCTGCGGCGCCGGCTGGCCCGGCGGCCGCCCCGGCCCCTTACGGACCTGCAGCCGGCCGGGGTCCGGCGGGTGCTGCTCATCAGCGCCACCGCCCTGGGAGACACCCTCTTCTCCACCCCGGCCATCCGGGCCCTGAAAGAGCGTTTTCCGGCCTGGGAGCTGGAAGTCCTGGGCCACCGGGTCTTTGGAACGCTGCTGGCCCATAACCCCCACCTGACCCGGCTCTATACCTACCCCGGCCGGCGGCGCCAGCTTCTCCGGTTGATCCGGGAATTGCGCGGCCGGCGCTACGACCTGGTCATCATCCTGCACGGCAACGACCCCGAGGCCACCCTGGTGGCGCATCTGACCGGCAGCCCCTTTATCGTCGGTTCCGCGGCCAGCCCCCTGTCCTTTGCCTATGCGGCCCGGGTGCCCCAGCCGGCAGACCCCTTTAGCCATGCCATTGAGCGGCGCCTAGATTACGTGCGCCTCCTGGGCGCTGATACTGCCAACCACCGCATGGACCTCTGCTTGACCCCGGGAGAGGCGGCCGCAGCCCAAGCCATCTTATCCGTCCATTTCGGGAAGGTCCCTCCCCTCCTGTTGGCCCTGCACCCCACCGGCTCCGACCCTTACAAATGGTGGCCGGCGGAGAATTTCGCGGCATTGGGGAATTTTCTCTCTGAAAGCTATGGGGCGTCCCTGCTGATTATCAGCGGCGGCAGGGACCGCAGCCAGGCCGAGGCCATCGCGGCCCGCATCCACGGCCCCAGTCTGGTGACCGGGGGGCGCTTTCCCCTGCTTACGGTGGCCGCCCTGCTCCGGCACTGCCGGCTCCTGGTGGCCAACGACAGCGGCCCTTTACACCTGGGCCTGGCCTTGGGGGTGCCCAGCATCGCCCTCATCGGGGCCGACCACCCCGCCCGGATAGGGCCGCATCAGGTGGAATGGGGCGTCTCTCTGCACCGACGACCGGAGGTTTGCAGCCAGGAACCGTGCCTGTTGCGGAAGTGCCCCGATAACCGCTGCCTGTCGGCCATCGAGGTCGCGGCGGTGGTGAATCTAATTAAGGAATGGTGGGAGCCGCGGTTTTCCTTAAGCAAAGAACCTTGCGGTCCCCTGGGATGATCTCCGGCACCGGGGTTGCTCACCTGGGAGCAGGAAGTAGAGGCTAGATTTCCACGTCCGCGGTTTGCGATTCCCTCTTGACCTCGTCATAATCAACGTAGCCGATATTCTTGACAAAATAGGTGCTGCAGGCCAGATCCAATTCCTTGAAGGTGAGTTCCGGGGCTCGCCGCCAGAACTTGGCGCGGTCCAATACCTTCTCCACCAGGTCTCGGGGGTGGCAGGCGCGTAGCGGATGACCACCCTCATCGTAGTAGCGCGTCATGATCTGTTTGACTACCGGCTCGTCAAAGGCGACCCCATATTGTTCACAGACCCGGCGGAAAATCTCCAGGTATTGTGGCGCGGTGACATCGCCCAGAAAGATCTTATGGCGAATCCGGCGGAAAAAGGCCTCGTCGGCCAGGTTGCCAGGGTTGAGGTTGGTGCAAAAGATGACGAGCTGGTCAAAGGGAATGGCAAACTGCTGGCCGGTGTGGAGGTTACAGAAATCCTGCCGGCCCTCCAGGGGAAACATCCAGCGGTTCAGCAAGGCCTGGGGAGAAATCCGCTGGCGGCCAAAATCGTCAATGATCAAGATCCCATTGTTGGCTTGCATCTGATGGGGCGCTTCATAATGCTTGCCAACGGGGTCGTATTTGGGTTCCAGGGCGGCCTCAGTCATCTCGCCGCCGGCAGTTATGACCGGCCGCCGGCATAAGATCCAGCGGGGGTCGCAGGCCGGGCGACCGTCGGGGACTGCCGCAACCGGCTGATGGATGGCTTTATCGAAAACCCGGATGATTTGCCCATGGACATAAAGGGCATAGGGGATGTAGACCGGATCATCGAAGACCTCTGCCACAGTGCGGGCCGCCATGGTCTTGCCGTTGCCGGAAGGGCCGTAGACAAAGAGGGAGCGGCCGCTGGCAACCGCGGGGCCCAGGTCGTCAAAGAACCCCTCGGAGATCACATAATCTTGGAATACTTCCCGGAGACGCGCTTCCCGCACCTCCGCCCCCAGTATCGTTTGCGCTTCCACCCAGTCCCAGTAATCCTCCATATTGACCGGCGCCGGCCCGATGTAACCGCTTAGCTCCAGGGCCTCCTTGGCAGCCTCCTTGCCAGCAGTGGAGAGGGTATATCTGGTATCGACGGCCAGATGTCCTGGGGATGGGGTCAGGACGTCCCTGGGGCTGATATCCACGAACTTCTGCTGCTTCAGATAGTCCAACAGTAATTCCAGCAACTGCATGGGGATCTTCAGACTCTCCGCGATGTCCCGGAGGGTGAAGTGGTAGCTGTAAAGGGCATGTTTCAAAAATAGCGGGGCCAGCATCTGCTCAGGCAGGCCAAGGTCCTCAAAGGATTGGGCCGGCAGCGGACAGGATTGGAGAAACGGGGCCAGCTCCCCGGGCTTCATGATGCCCAGTTCCGTCAGGTGCTTGGCCAGGAACCCCCGGTATTGCTTTTGGCGGCGGAGCGCCGGGGCCAGTTGCGCGGCGGTCAGGGCCTTGGCTTCGAGCAGTCGACCGGCCAGGTTCACGGATTTGCCCTCGCGTCAGGATGAAATTTTATGACCAGGATGGGGCCAGCCCTTGCCGATCCCCCCAAAAGCCGCACCTGCGGCGCTTTATTGCACCAGTTCCGGCAGGCCAAATTGCTGCAGGGCCGTTATCGGAAAATTCCCATTAATATTTTGTGACCCATTTAGTATAATGCGGTTCGCTACTACAATCCCATTTAAATTAAATGACCCATTAAGGGTTACCGTACCATTAGGAGCATATACGATTATAGTTGCATTACCATTGGCGAGATTTTCTGAGCCATTAATGACAATATTGCCATTGGCCGAATAGAGAAAAATTTGGTTAGAACCGGTAATAGCTGCCGAGCCATTCACAGTTATATTGCCGGTCGCCAAAAGCGCGCCACTATAAGTAAGCGATCCGTTTATTGTTGCCGTACCAGTTACATATATATTGCCGGTTGCATTCACATTACCATTAAATACTTCATTACCATTATAAATGGTTGTAGCTGTTGCGGCAATCTGGGAACTATAGTTAGGCATGGCAATGGTTGTTGCCCCCCCAGATTGTGATCCTATCTGAGCAGTACCATTCACGCTTATATCCGAAGCCGTGTCAGCTTCAGCGGAACCTATGGTTTCGGAGCCGTTGATATTTACCCCCCCCACACCGTAGGCGTTTCCGGTAATATTTTCACTGCCATTTATAGATAGCAGACCGTTGGTACCTGCCGACCCCGTGACCGTATTAGATCCATTAATTGGGAAGTTAAGGTTGGAGAAAAGGGTAAAATTAAAAGGCCCGCCCGGATTTGCCAGTACTCTGGCGGTCGCCAGGCCGCCCACGTTAACGGTGCTGATACCGAAGATCTGGCCAAAAGTCAGGGCTACCGGGCCATTATTAGATCCGGCCATCTTCTGAACCGTCACCTTGACTGCCGGGGCATCTGTGGGGCCTGGAACGATTCCCGTGGATAGTAAGTTGGCCGGGGCGGTGCTGGGGGACCAGGTGGTGTTCCAATATCCGGTTTGCACTTGGGCCGTGACCAGGTATTGGGTATCGGCTTTATTTAATTGGACCGCAGAGAGTGCGGCTGCCTGGCCCGCGGCCCAATCGGGAGTACCAGTAGTGTTATTCAGGTATAGGGCCCGGGCCCCGGCCAGGGCCCCGGCATCCGCGGCATTCTGGAGCTGATTTCTCACCAGCATCAGGTGCCCCAGATCGATGACGATGGCCAACAGGCCAAAGAAAGCCACCATCATGACGATGGTGATGGCGGCCACCGAGCCGCGGCTGCCCTTCAGGAAAGAATCCCACCGTTTCAAGGAATGCTCCTTCGTTTTCGCTTTCTGGTCAGAAACCGCTTGTTGAGGCTGCCTGTCCCACACCCAAGCCGCTGCCCAGCCATTTTGCCATTTGGATGAGGCCCGGCCCGGCTACCACGATCAGGATGGCCGGTAAGATGAGAATAATTAGCGGGAAGATGATCTTCACCGGCAGTTTGGCGGCCCGCTCCTCCGCCCGCAATAGCCGCTGGGTGCGAACGAATTCGGCATGGTGCCGGAGAGCTTCGCCGATGCTGGCCCCCAACTTTTGTGATTGCACCATCAGTCCCACCACCGAGCGGATGCTCTGCACCCCGGTGCGGTGGGCGATATTATCGAAGGCCTCGGACCAGGGGATGCCGGTGCGCAGCTCGCCGGCGGCTATCTGCAGCTCATCCGAGAAGTCCTGGTAAACGCCGCGAGTCTCCTCGGCCACCCGCTGTAAGCTGGCGTTTAGGGATAGACCTGCTTCCATGCAGATTACGAACATGTCCAGGATATCAGGCAGGGCCTTGTCCAGCCGTTCCTGGCGGTGTTTGATCTTGTAAGACAGGACCACGGTCGGGAAAAAAAAGCCAAAAAAGGCGAGGACCATGGCGATAAGAAAGGGGATGGGGCGGCCAACCTGTCCTTGGATCACGGCATATAGGGCCACGGGCAGGCTGAGGGCAAAGGCCGTAAAAATTCTGAATCCCAAATAGATGGTCACCGCCTGGGGGCGCCGATAACCAGCGCGGATCAGGTCCATGCGCATTTCGCTAACCTTGGCGGCATCGGGGGTCAACCACTGCCCGAAAGCGGCCAGGGCCTCCAAGGACCTCTCCTGGACGCTGCGGCCGATCAATTCCTTGGGTTTCAACAGGATGGAGCCGGAGCCGTCCCTTGCGTCTAGGGCCCGAGATTTCACCCGCTGTCTTCTATCCCAAAATACTTCAGCCCCATAGGCCACCATGAAGGTGGCGATGAAGACGGCGACCAGGACAATCATCATCATATCAGACTCCTTGGCCCTCTAAGTCCCCAGGGCACGAACCATTCTCCTGATCAGATAGCCTCCCAAGGCGGCCATGCATGCTCCCCCGATCAAAATCTTTATGCCTAAAGGCGATGTGGTTAGGATTTTTTCGTAATTGGGAGCCACTATCATCAGTCCCAAAAAGGAGACGAAGGGGGCGCCCATCATGATGGAGGCGGAAATGCGCCCCGAGGCGGCCAAGGCCCGGACTTTGGCTTTGAAATTTAAACGGTTGCGCACCACCCGGGCGATGTTTTCCATCAGTTCGGCCAGGTTGCCGCCGGTTTCCTGCTGGATGACCACCGCGGAGACGAAATAACGGAGGTCCATGCTGTCCACCCGCCGCAGCATGTGGGTCAGGGAGTCCGGGACGCCGATCCCCAATTTCTGTTCTTCATAGGAAATTTTCATTTCAGTCCCTATGGGATCGTCCATTTCCTGGCCCAGAAGCTCAATGGCAGATGGCAAGGTATGCCCGGCGCGCAGTGACCTGGACAGCAGTTCCATGGCATCGGGCATCAGAGCTTCGAAGGCCACGGCCTTACGGTTTTTTTTCATTTTCAGATATAGGTAAGGCAGCGGTGTCAGGGCTGCCGCAATCAGGCACACCATCATAAGGTCTCGGGTGAGCATATAGAAGACGAGACAGGTCCCCAGATCCAGGAGAAGAAATTGCCCCCAAAAATTCCCCGGGGTTTGATAGACGTCCGCCTGCAGCATGAGGGTCTGCATCCGGGCCATCCGCCCGGGCCCCAGGACTCTCATCCATTGGCCCCAACCCCAGTTCGCCTGGTCGTCCGTTCTCTCTTTGAGAAGCCGGGCGCGACGCAGATACTCGCTATTGTCCTTGAGTATTTGATCCACTTTGTGCCGTTTGCGGATCGGTTCCAGAAAGACTTGATAAATCGCCATGACCAGCAGGATGACTGCCATCAGCACCGCGGTCAGGGCGGCGGCGTACAGGATCTGCTTAAGATCGAGGTTCATGACCTGCCTCTCTCACCCTCGGGGGCCTGGCGCTAAGATCGCCCGCCCGGAGGGGTAAAAAAGTATTCCGGTGGAATGGTAATCCCGAACGTCTGGGCGCGGTTGACAAATTGGGGCCTGATGCCGGTGGGGACATACTGGCCCATTATCTGGCCGGACTCTGAGACGCCGCGACGGTCGAAGACAAAGATGTCCTGCAGACTGATAACTTCTCCTTCCATGCCGGTGATTTCCGAAATGCTGACAACGCGCCGGACCCCGTCGCTATGCCGGGCCAACTGGATGATGACATCCAGGGAAGAGCTGATTAAATGGCGCAGGGCCTTTTCGGGAATCTGATAGCCGGCCAGGTTAACCATGGTTTCCAGGCGGAGCAAGGCGTCCCGGGGACTATTGGCATGGATGGTGGTCATGGAGCCCTCGTGCCCGGTATTCATGGCTTGAAACATATCCATAACTTCAGGTCCCCGCACCTCGCCCACGATAATCCGGTCGGGCCGCATCCGTAAGGCATTACGGACCAGATCCCTCTGGTTTATCTCTCCTTTGCCTTCGATGTTAGGCGGTCGCGTCTCCAAGCCGACGACGTTCTTTTTCTGTAATTGCAGTTCGGCGGCATCCTCGATGGTGACAATGCGTTCTTCGTTCCCGAGGTAGGTGGAAATGATGTTAAGCATAGTAGTCTTGCCGGACCCGGTGCCGCCGGAGATCAGAACATTTAACTTGCTCTTGACCACGGCCTGGATCACTTCGCCCATCTCCGGGGTGAGGGTCCCCCGGGACAGAACCTCATCCATGGTGGGGCGCATCACCATAAACCGCCGGATGGAGAGGACCGGCCCGGCCAAGGCCAGGGGCGGGATGATGGCGTTGACCCGGGAGCCATCCGGCAGACGGGCGTCCACCATGGGAGAGGATTCATCGATACGGCGCCCGACGTTGCTGACGATCTTATTAATAATCCTCATCAGGTGGGTATTGTCCCGGAAGCGCACCCCGGTAAGTTCCAGAAGGCCGGCGCGTTCGACATAGACCTCGTCATAGCGGTTCACCAAAATATCCGATATGGTGTTGTCTCGGACCAACGGCTCCAGGGGACCCAATCCCAGGATCTCGAATTCCAGTTCCTGGGCCAGGCGGGTCCGTTCCTCAGAGTTCAGGGGGAAGGGGTCTTCGGCCAACAACTGGGAGATGGCCTGGCGGATCTGCGTGGCCACCATTTCTTCTTCCATGGTCTCGAACTGGGACACATCCAGGCGTTCCACCAGGTCCCGGTGGAGGCGACCCTTGATCTCATAGAGGCGCTTCTCACGTTCGGACCCTTCAAAAGGCCGTTCTACATACGCCGCGGGCTGCGGACCGCGCTTTTCCTTTATTTCAGTAGGTAGCCATCCCATGATTAATCCCCACTCGTTTGAAAAATTCTATGGAATAAGCCCACGTGGTGTGCCCCGCCCTTGGCCGTCCCGGTTTTGGCGGACTTTTTCGAGTCCGCCACCAGGCCCGTGGCCAGGTCCGAAATCTGACGCCAAAGTTTACAGCGCGGCGACGATTCTCCCAGGGACATCCCTTGATTGATGCATTCCATCAGGGACGTATAGTCATGGGGCAGGGTAAAATAGACCGGGTTATTATAGATACCCTCCACATCTTTGAGTCCCAATACGCTGTAATCCTTGACATAGTTATTGACCAATACCTTCACCCGGCTGTCATCGATATTCAGATCACGGAACATGGTCGCGAAGGTTTTCAGATTCTGCAGATTCGGTACGCTGAGCTGGACCAGCAGCAGAATCTCATCACACTTCTGGAGCACATGAAAATATGTGGGATCCAGCCAGCCACCCAGATCTATGATGATCCATTGATAAGAAGTGCGCAGGGTTTGGAAAATTTTTTCCAAGGCGGGAACTTCAGGAAAGGCACGAGATTCGAGATAATAATTGGGATAACCCAGAATAACATCCAGCCCTGATTTATGCTTCTGGATCACCTTTTTCATGAAAAGCGGATCCAAACTTTCGGCGCTATCGGCCAGGTCTTTGATATTGTACTGGCTTTTCAGGTCTAAGAATTGGCCTACGTGCGGGAAGGGCCGGGCCAGATCCATGAGGATGACTTCTCCCGGGAGGATGCCGGCCATGGCGACCGCCAGATTGGTGGCTACCGCGGTGACTCCCCCCCCGCCCTTGGTGGCGGTCACGGCCATGATGCGGCTGCCGCCGGATGGGGAAGGTTTCTCCCTATCCTTGGCCAGCCGCCCCAAATGGCGCAGTAATTCGTCCGGGTTCAGGGGCAGCGGCAGGAAGCCTCCGGGACGCATCTCCATGAGCGGGATGAGGAAGTCCGGGTCCCGGCTTTTACTGCAAACGACCACCTGGGAACGGGGCAACCGGGCCAGCAGGGATTCCAGCCAGTCGGTGATTAGGGTTATCTCATCCAGGTCCACCAGAACCAGGTCGGGCGGCGTCTCCCGATATTGCGCCAGAAAAATCTCGAGATCCCGGGCCTCCCACACCAGTTTGACGCCATCCAGGTTGGACAACACCAGGCGCAAATCACTATCGGGAGTTCCCGACCCGTAGAAGACCGAGACTTTGAAGGGAGAATTCATAGGACTTTCCTTGGGGGCGGCGCTTCCGGCAAGGCTTTTCCGCGAATTGAGTTTAACTATACGGCTGCGGTTTGGTTCAGGACCACCTTTCTCCCCTCGCCGTCCCCCTCAATAGTCTTGGCTGGTGACATTCATGCCCTTGATAATCTTAACCGTGCGGCTTGGGGCTTTTTGTGGGACCCCATTCTCAGGCTTCGGCGCCACCGGCAAAAACGGCCTCTTGTAGGCAAGTTGCGAGGTGATTACGCCGGCGGTGTTAAAATAACCCCGGTTCAACTGATTGCGCAACGCCAGGCGGATCCGTCCTTGAAGGCTGGCCAGGTTCAGGGTCTCGGCCTGTTCCGGGGTCACCTCCAGGGTGACGGTGGGAACCACATCGGGTCTTTCCTTCCCCTTGCTCTGCTCCCAGACCTGTCCGGTGCTGAGAACCTTAAGGTTCTGCAAGATGATTTTGGAGAAATGTTCGCCGCCTTCCCCCGGCTCCTGCATCTCCACCATCACGTCCACCCGGTCGCCAGGATTGATGAAGCCGGCTACTCCGGTGACCTCGTCAGTCTTCACCGTCACCGCCAGCTTATTTTCGCCGAGCAGGCCGCCCAACCCCGCCCTGGTCCCTTCCGGGGCCAGTTTGTCCTCGAGGATGGGCTCACCCTTGGCGATGTTTACCAGGGCCACCCGGTTCACCACTTTCTTAGGATCGTTGATGGCCTGGGCCGGGGCCAGGTTATCGGGGTAATCCGCCACCCGCACCATCCCCGCAGAGACTGCCGTCCCCGGGGCGATGTCCGCCTCCGCCACCACCACCTGTTTGGTGGCCGTGAGGCGCGGTTCGCCGACCCGGCCTTTAATGTAACTGTGCACCAGGAAAACAGCCACCAATCCCAGCACGGCTGCAAAGATGAAATATTTCAGGCCTGGCTTCATGGTAGTCACTCCATTATCATAGTAGTCGTTGCCTGGAGGCTCATGGTTTGAAAAGCGGGTATTACCTGGCCCAAGACCAGGGCCACGTTGGTAGCGGTGATTTGCACCGTGAAAGGATTACCGGTGGTGCTGCCCGGGCTGGGGTAACTGATGGTTACAGTGACCCCGGGGATGACAGACGGCCCGCTGCCGTTCGGGGGATTAAGGTAATCATTGATAATGGTCTGGGCCTCGCTTTCCGCCCAAGCCTGCCGGTTGGATACGGTGGAAGGGGGATACACCACCGCGGCCCGGGCCCCTTCCCGGCTCGCATTGGTGATGACGTGATCCACGTACCACAGATGGCCAAACTCGACTATACCCACCACGATCAAGAGAAAGAGGGGGAACAAGATAATGAATTCCACCGCAACCGACCCGGCTTCCGAGGCCAGAGACGAAGACGACAGCGGGCTACGCCTTATTCTTAACCACTTCATGTCATCGCCCCCAAAGTTTGGCGCCCTTGCCCCTCTCCGTCCACGTTGCCTGAAAGCCTGGAACTTGGTCTCAACACGGGAAGACCCTTGCCAACCTCCCGGACCACCCGGTGGAAATATTCCCTCAAGAACCGAATTTAGACATGGCTGAGTTCACCACGGAATCGATTCTATTGCCGGCAGTGTTGAGGGCCGAATTATACCCGGTCCACCAGGCGATCAGCCCCACGACCAGCAAGATGCCCACGGCGGAAATCATCAGGACCGTGGAAGTGACTTCCGAGGTCCCCGTTTCCTCCCGGAAAAATCTCCTCAGGCCGTTCATTCCTGTTCCTCCCGCCCCACCCGGGCCGCATCCCGGCCCCTCTGGAGAAATCCCGGCAGGCTCATCATGAACCCGAGGGGATCACGCTTTTCAGTTGATTGACCGTATTAGCGGCAGAGTTATACGCACCGTTGAGGCTAGTGTACCAGACCACCAGGCCCGCGGCTAGCAAAATGCCCACCGCGGCTATCATGACAACCATGGAGGTCGCCTCGGCAGTGCCCCTTTCCTCCCGGAAAAATCTCCTCAGGGCGTTCATTCCCGTCCCTCCCGGCCCAGCAGTGTCACTCCTGCCTCCCTTAACCGGAGCGGACTTTCCCAGGACCAGCCGCCTTGCTCACTTCGGCATTCAATCCCGGAAATTTGCCAGGTGGGGAGGCCTTGGTCCCCCCGCCACCGCCCTGGCCTCTTAATGCGGCTCATGACCCGGTCAGGGTAGAGTTCATGTTTCCCGTCAGAGTCGTCACTCTTTGGCCGGCGGTGGTAAAGGCGGAGTTGAGACCTCCGTACCAGGCGATCAGGCCAGCGGCCAGCAAGATGCCCACGGCGGCGATCATGACAACGGTGGAAGTCGCCTCCGCCGTGGCTGCCTCATCCCGAAAAAATCTTTTTATGCTCTTCATGTGCTCCTCCTCTCGTCCCACCAGCACCGGCTCAGTCCTTCCTTATACCGGCGCGCACCTTGCCAAGGCAGGCCCGCTTGCTCTCGAAGCAAACTCTTGAAATTTGCCCATCAGGGAGGCCTCAGCGGCCCCCTCTATCCCGCGGCCTTGGTCTCTTAATGCGCTTCATGAGCCGGATATGGCGGATTGCATGTTACCTGTCAAAGTTTTCACTCTTTGGCCGGCGGTGCTAAGCGCACCGTTGAGGCCCCCATACCAGGCGACCCGGCCGTAGCCAGCAAAACCCCCACCGCGGCGATCATGATGACGGTGGAAGTCGCCTCCGCCGTGGCCGTTTCCTCCTGAAAAAGCTCCTCAGGTCGTTCATCCACGTTTCTCCCGCCACGCCAGGGCCGTCTCTTATCTCCAGTAAACGGCGCGCAACCGGCCAGGGCCAGCCGACTTCCTCACTTCGGCAGACAACCCCGGAAATTTGGCAAGCGGGTAGATCTTAGCGGGCCAACCATCCCCGCCACCCTGGTCTCTTAACCCGGTTCATGACCCGGTCAGGGTAGATTGCATATTCCCCGTCAGGGTCGTCACTCTTTGACCGGCGGTGGTAAAGGCGGAATTGAGGCCGCCGTACCAGGCAATCAGGCCGGCAGCCAGCAAGATGCCTACCGCGGCGATCATGATGACGGTGGAAGTCGCCTCTGCCGTGGCTGTCTCATCCCGAAAAAACCTTTTCATACGGTTCATGTCTTCTTCCTCCTTAAATTTTCTGTTGCAGAATTAAACTGGGAATTAATGCCTTCCCCAGAACAAACCCTCTCTCGTTTACCGCTGCCTCGGCAGCCAACTTGCCTGCCCTGAGGCGCATCGCCAGGGACTCAGTTGCCCGCGGTGAAATAATTGCCCCAGGCGGTGTAAACCCCGGAAATGGATGTAAACAGGAGCCATACTCCCACCACCAGGATAATACCGATGGCAGCCACAAAAACCACATATTCCGAGGCAACGACGCCTTCGTTCCCTTGCAGGAATCTTTTCAGTGGCTTTGGAGCCTTCATTACAGGTCCGGGTAATTTCCAGGATTATCCTATGGCTAACAGACTAAGTCCTGGATTTAGTTTTGCAATAGGGCAATCAGCCTTGTTCCCAACGGGCCATAAAATAAAGTAATTTTAAGCGGTGCGGCGGCCCGGTGGCGCGGCCAGCCCGGCCGCTCAGGAGCTCACGTTGAAATAAGAGGCCCAGCCACTGAACAATCCGGACATGGAACTAAACAGAACCCCCACCCCGACGATCAGGAGAATGCCCACCGCAGCCACAAAAACCACATATTCGGTGGCTACCGAGGCCTGATCGTGTTTGACTAATTTTTTGAGGTCCATTTAGCTCCTCATGCCGCCCTGCAGGATTAAATTTTTTTCATAATATATTCGTAAAGGTTAAGTTAATGTTTGAATCTATCATTTCACAATAGGTAAAAGTTCCTAATCAGCACTAGTAAAACTACTTAGATATGCTCTTGGCTGGGCCCGGCCTGGTTCGAAACAGCACCAGCGGAACCGGTAAAACACCAGGCCGATTTACCGGAGGCGGCAGGTCCTTTATCGGCCTTTTCCACCCAATACCTTTCCTCGCCAAGCCTTGCCCCGGTTGTTGCCGTTAATTGCCAGGGCCGAATCCCACAGGTTCGTTCAGCTTGCCGAGTTGTTGAAGTAATTGGCCCACTGGTTGAATAATCCGGACATGGAGTTAAACAATGCCGCGACCCCCACGATCAAGATAATGCCCACGGCAGCCACGAAAACGACATATTCGACTGCAACGGTCCCCTCGTCCCCTGCCAATAATCCCATGAGCGCCATGCTTGTCCCCTCCCGGCCAGGTCCCTTAACTCTCTGGGACTATTCTGTTGGTTCGGATTCAACTAACCATAACTACCAATAATTTCCGGAGCAATGGGTAAAAACCCCTCATTCTCCCCGGGTAAGGGTACTCAGCGGGCCGGGCTCCCGGGCCCGGAGGCGCCTGCAAAAAGGACGCTCCTGGAATCCGAATAAATCTCACGCCAGCCAGGCTCCTTCCGAATCAAAGCGACCACTGCCATGCTCTTACTCAGTAAAATCAGGTCGGGTGGATAATCCCGCAGGAACTGCCGCCATTGCGGCTCGCCATAGTGGAATTCGAAATAGGTTTGTTGAACCTTTGGGGGGTAGACAGTTTCATAACGGCCATCCATGCCCACCAAAACCTGGGGATAAAGTTTCCAGATCAGGTATTCACCCCAGCCGAACTCCGTCAGGATTTTGCCGGTAAGACCTCGTTTTTTAATGAGATTTACGGCAGCCACCGGATAGCACATATAGCTCTTGATTTCCTGAGGCAGCGCAGTATCAGGGAGTTTCCAGGCGAAGGGATCCTGAATGATAAAGAGGTAGAGGTTCAAAACGGTTAGCAGGCCAAGGCCGATGGCGACGCCGTTTTTGACCGGAGTCCGCTGCCACCATTGCTTTATCCAGGGACGAGATTGCAGGTAAGCCACGTTTCTATTTATGCAAACCGGCAAATAGGCCCCCGCCAGGATAAAGAAGAAGGGCAGGTGCCGGATGTGCATCAGGCCCAAGGCCAAAGTTATCGCCAACGCCAGGCTGGCAGTAGTCTCGCGCCATTTGGACTGCCACATCGCCAAGGGTACGAAGACACCCAGCAGCAACAGAAAAATGATGAGCGTGCCGGGGATGACGTCATGCCGGTAGGCCTGGAGCACTGATAACCATTCGGTAATGTAGGGCCGCGGCATGGCCACGGCGCGCGCCAGATATTGCCAATATACCACCCCATAAGGATTGATCAGCGTGACCAGGGCGGCAGCCAGACCCGCCAGGACATAGGGCAGGCTCGGGCGCCGACTGATAAATTCACCGGCGGCGTAAACCGCGACCAGCCCCAATCCAGCCAGGAAACCGGCGTGTAAGTTGCACCAGGGTATCTGGATCAAGGGCAGCAGGTATAGACCTTGCCAGTTGCGGCCCACCCGGGCGCTCTCCAGGAGATAAAGGAAGAGGGCGAAAAAGAAAAACGTGAACACCTGGGCCCGCACCGGGGGGTACCAGTCACGGAAGACCCCGACGTAAATCAACATGACCAGGACGGTAGACAGAGGGTAGGCCCCCCGCCTCCTGGCGGTCAGATAAACCAGGCCGATGGTCCCCAGGGCCAGCCCATACTGGAGAACCATTAAACCCGCACTTCCCAGGGTCCGGTAAAGCCCGTAGAACAACACCCCGGTGAGCCATTCGTGATATACCCACGGCAGGTTGGGGATATAGGAAAAGACATCCTGATAGGGGAAGCTCTTGCTCTGCCAGAAGAGGCGGCCGAAGGCCAGATATCCCCAGAGGTCCGGATCAGCACCCCTAAGCGAGGCGAGAATTGCTAGGATATATGTGCTCAGCACGGAGAACACACAGACTTTGAGCCAGTCCCCGCGCCCCTCCCCGCTGCCGATTGAAGACGTCAATGGTCAATATGCTCCCAAAACCCGGGCCCAACTAGTGCAAGTGTCCAGGATCCCAGGATTACCCTGGGCGCCCGGGCGCCCCCGGCTTGACCCTCCAGGCCTACATAAATTTAATCATGCCAGTCCTCCCGGTCAACCCGCCAGCGCCGGGAACCGTATTCGCTTACCATCCCCCCATACCGCTAGATTAAGACTCTCAGCCGCAGCGCCAGTCTACATTTCCAAATCAGGGGGGAATTGCTCCGGTTTAAACAATTTTCTTGACAAAGCTCGTCAATCGGCAAATTATTAAGCCGGTTGCATCGCTGGGCCAAAGCGAAATTGATTAAGGTTAAGAACCCGAAAAAACAGGCAAAAGCCGAGGCAAGTGGAGGAGCGCGCTGTGGGAGACAAAGGTAAGAAGGACAAGGGTAAGAAAGAGGCCAAAAAGGCCAAGAAAGGCGCCAAAAAAGGGGTCCCAAAGGAGAAGGATATCAAGAAGTAATTGGCCTGAGGAACCGAGGCCACAGGCCGGAACCCCGACTAATGGCCAGCCATTAGCGGCACCTGCCGCACCAATCAGCGCGCCCCACTGCCTCCCCGCCCGGGGGACGGCATGGCGATCTTGTCAAAGCCCGCGGGCACGTCCCGCAGATCGCTGGTGCGCTTGTCGTTACTTATATCCGAACCCCAAAGACCTTCGCTGAATTCTGAATCATTAACCCACCCCTCCGGTTAGATCGACTCATTGCCAGAAGATGGCGCTGGCGACCCATTCCTGATTTAGAATAGACCCTCCTCAGTCCTGAGTCTTTAAGGAAGTGCCCGAAATCCCATGTGCCCCAGGTTCGCTGCCTGCCCCCAGCAGGTTCTCTTGACATGGAGGCCTTGGCACCTATCTTAAAGGTTATCTCTGATGTCTTTGCCCCAGCCGCCAATGTCGCCATATCTTGCCGGAGCCTGCCGGCGCTGAAGATGGTGAAAATGGCCGGGCAGACCAACCCTTTTACATCCCCTAAGCAAAGATCAAGGAGACCATCCTATGGCCACGATCACGACCAAAGACGGCACGCAGATCTATTATAATGACTGGGGCAGCGGCCAGCCCGTAGTCTTCAGCCATGGCTGGCCGCTCAGCGCCGATGCCTTTGAAGACCAGATGTTCTTTCTGGCCTCCCGCGGCTACCGCTGCATCGCCCATGACCGCCGCGGCCATGGGCGCTCGAGCCAGCCCTGGCACGGCAACGACATGGACACCTACGCCGATGACCTGGCGGCGCTCGTCGCCGCGTTGGACTTGAAAAACGCTATTCATGTCGGCCACTCCACGGGCGGCGGCGAAGTCGCGCGCTACATCGGCCGCCACGGCACCAAGCGGGTGGCCAAGGCCGTGCTGGTCGGCGCGGTGGCGCCGCTGATGCTGAAGACGGCCGCCAACCCCGGCGGCCTGCCACTAGAGGTATTCGACCAGATTCGCGCCAGTGTCCTCGCCGACCGTTCGCAGTTCTTCAAGGATCTCACCCTGCCGTTCTACGGCTATAACAGGCCGGGGGTGAAGGTCTCGGAAGGCGTGCGCGGCTCATTCTGGCACCAGGGAATGACTGCCGGCTTTCCTGCCGCCTACTTTTGCATCAAGGCCTTCTCGGAAACGGACCTCACGGAGGATCTCAAGAAGTTCGACGTGCCGACCCTGATCCTGCATGGCGACGACGATCAGATCGTGCCCATCGGCGCCTCGGCCCTGCTTTCAGCCAAGATAGTCAAGGGCGCCACGCTCAAGGTCTATCCGGGCGCCCCACACGGCATGTGCACGACCCTCAAGGAGCAGGTCAACCAGGACCTGCTCGCTTTCCTCAAGTCGTAGTAAACCGAAAACCGCGATTGTGAGCCGCATCCGCAGGAATCGGATCGATCCTGCATAACATTGAGGTGGATCCCATGGCAGCCCTTAAACCCGGAGTTCAGGCCCCTTACTTTTCCCTTTCAGCCACCCCTGATCAAAAAGTATCCCTCTCCGACTTTCGCGGCCAGCCCGTCGTCTTGGTCTTCTATCCGGCCGATTGGAGCCCCGTTTGCAGTGACCAGTTGGCGCTCTATAACGAATTGCAGCCCGAATTCTCCCAATTTGAAGCGCGAATCATCGGCATCTCAGTCGACGGCGTCTGGAGCCATCTCGCCTTCAGCAAAGACCGCAAATTGCACATTCCGCTCCTGGCCGATTTCGAGCCCAAAGGCGCAGTGGCCCGTCAATACGGCGTCTACCGGGAAAAAGACGGCGAGGCGGATCGGGCGCTGTTTGTCATCGATGCCGGGGGCGTCATTCGCTGGAGTTACGTCTCACCGGTGGGCATCAATCCTGGCGCCGACGGCATTTTTAAAGCTCTTGAATCTATGGCCAAAGGCAAAAAAAGAGTCAGCGCCGGAAAGTAGTTTGATGTCCACGCCAGGAGGTATCATGGACAGATCCGCCACGCTCACCCAGCCGGTTTCGGTTCATGACCACGCTGCAGGACCCGCCGCCGCACCTGTGACCTTAGTGGAATACGGCGACTATCAATGCCCTTACTGCGGCGCCGCCTATCCCGTCGTGAAGCGCCTGCAGAAGGCGTTGGGGAAGAAGCTGCGATTTGTCTTCAGGAATTTCCCTCTGACCCAGGCGCACCCCTATGCCCTGATCGCGGCCGAAGCCGCGGAAGCCGCGGCGCTCCAGGGTAAGTTTTGGGAAATGCACGATCTGCTTTTTGAACGGCAGGCCTTGCTCAAGCCGGACATCATTCCCGTGTGGGCCAAAGGGATTGGGGTGGATCTCGAAAAATTCGGGAACGATATCCAGCAAGGGGTTATGGAAAAGCGTATTCAGGAAGACCGCCAGAGCGGCATCCGCAGCGGCGTTAACGGCACGCCGACCTTTTTTATCAACGGCAGGCGCTACGACGGCCCGCCGGGTTATGATTCGCTGCTGGCAGCCTTGGAGTCTTTGGCGCGGCGCTCCGTCTAAATGCCTCGGCAGCCAAAGGAGAATCGAGATATAGGAAAGTAGCGATACGAAGAGCCGGACAGCCCGGTTGCGTCACAAATAATCAAGGGCGCCGGTCTAAAAGCCTATCCGGGCGCCCGCGGGTCTGGGTTCACCCATAACTCTTTCCGGATCGATCCGGGGAAAATTTCAGAAAAGGGAGATTTCCAATGATAAAGGGATATGCCGCAACCGAACCCAAGGGAAAGCTGCAGCCGTTCGAATTTGATCCCGGTCCCCTGGGAGATACCGAGGTTGAGATCAAAGTCGAGTCTTGCGGGTTATGCCACAGTGATCTCAGTATGGTGGATAACGAGTGGGGAACGAGCCAATATCCTTTGGTTCCCGGACATGAGGTTATCGGCACCGTCGCGGCCCTGGGACCGCACGCCCAGGGGTTAACGGTGGGGCAACGGGTCGGTTTGGGGTGGTTTGCCAGCTCCTGCCTGACCTGCGAATGGTGTAAATCCGGAAATCATCACCTCTGCGCCTCCGCGGTGGGGACCATAGTCGGCCACCACGGGGGCTTTGCCGAGCGGGTCCGGGCCAGCGCGGCCTGGGTCATTCCTCTGCCCGAGGCGCTCTCCCCCCAAACCGCCGGTCCCCTCATGTGCGGCGGCATAACCGTGTTCAACCCCCTGCTGCTGCGGCAGGTGAAGCCCACGGCCCGGGTGGGAGTAGTCGGCATTGGGGGGCTTGGCCATATGGCCTTGAAATTTGCCCATGCCTGGGGCTGCGAGGTGACGGCCTTCTCCGGCAGCCCGGACAAGGAGGCCGAGGCCAAGGGGTTCGGGGCCGACCACTTCATCAACTCCCGTGACCCCGAGGCTATAAAAAAGGCGGCCAGCTCTTTCGATTTTATCCTGTCTACCGTGAATGCTTCTTTGGATTGGCAGGCCTATATTGAAGCCTTGCGTCCCATGGGCTGTCTGCACCTGGTGGGGGTGGTGCCTCAACCGATTGGGGTGCCGCTTTTTCCCCTGTTGGCCGGCCAAAAATCCCTCTCCGCCAGTCCGACCGGCAGTCCGACGGCCATTGCGACCATGCTCGACTTTGCGGCCCGGCACCAGATTGAACCTACCGTGGAGAACTATCGATTCAGCGAAATTAATGCTGCCCTGGAGAGACTACGGCATGGCCAACCGCGGTACCGGATAGTCTTACAACCCTGAAATTGAGGCCCGGGGAGTCCTGTCCGGTCCGGTCTATGTGGCGGGGTTTTCCGCCTCGGCTGGCGCCACGATGGTCAAGACCGGACAGGTGGACTGGCGCACCACTTTTTCGGACACGGACCCGAAGACCAGCCGCTGCCAGCCTGCCAGCCCGTGGGAGGCAATGACGATGAGGTCCACGTGCTCCTGATGGGCGATCCGCAGGATTTCCGTCGCTGCTTCTCCGGTGGCCACCACGGTCCGGGTCCCCACTTTATGATGGGAGACCAGCTCCTTGAGCATTTGCTCGGCCTTGAGCGCCAGTTCTTGCTGGAACAGGGGCACATCAAAATTGAAGTCCGCTTCCGGGTCGGGGAATGAATGGGGGACCGGCAGCGGCGGAATGACATGGGCCACGATTAGATCCGCCTCAAAATGCCGGGCCAGTTCCTCGCCGCGCTTCAGGGCGATGAAAGCCGGCTCGCTGAAATCGGTGGGGCACAAAATTCTTTTAAAAGGCAACATTAACCGTGCATCTCCCTTAGTTTATTTTCCCGTTTTTTAATCTAACCACCAACTCAGGGAGTTGCAAGCGCGCTGCCCGATAATCATGCCGCCAAACCGGAAGCCTCTGCAAAGGGAGGGCAGCGCGAATTTCACCCGGGTTTATAAACCCCAAACCGCAGCATTCCTCGGTTTATTAAGTCCGGCAACCCGAACTCGCAGGCTAAAGCCTGCGGCTACCCCTTAATTCTTCGTAAATCTCATTGATCTCCCGGCCCAGGCGCTCCAGGGAATAATGGGCTGCCACCTCGACGCGGGCTTGCTCCCCCAGCCGCCTGGCGAAATCCGGGTCCGCCAGCAGGCGCTCCAGGGCTCGGGCCAGGGCCTCGGGGTCCCGAGGCGGAATCAGCAGGCCGTTGGCTGCATCGGTCACCACTTCCGGGAGGCTGCCCACCGCGGTGGCGATCACCGGCAGGCCCGCGGCCATGGCCTCCAGCAGGGCCAGCGACACCCCTTCGCTGTGGCTGGGCAGCACCAGGATATCCAGGGCGGCCAGCAGGTCCGGGATATCCCGGCGCTGGCCGAGGAAGTCAACCAACTCCTCCAGGCCCAGCTGCGCCGCCATTTGCCGCAGTTCCGCCTCCCGCCGGCCGCCGCCGATGATCAGGGCCTTCAGGGGATAGCGTTCTTTTAAACCGGCCAGGGCGGCGAACAATTCGAGATGGCCCTTGCCCCAATGGTCCAGCCGGGCCACCAGACCCACTACCCGGGCTACCGCGCCGATCCCCAATTCCCGGCGCACCTCGGCCCGGGGCCGGTGGGCCTGAATACGCGCCAGGTCGATGCCGTTGGCCACCACCCTTACCTTCGCCGGGTCTAGGGCGCATTGCTCAATCAGGTAGTTCCGCACTCCCTGGGAAACCGCCAGGCTCAGGGTGGTGCGCCTTCCCAAGAGGCGGCAAATCAGCCGGCGTTTGCGGCTGAAGCGGGTGAAGCCGTGCCAGTGGTCGACAATCAGGGGCACCCCCATCAGGGCCGCAGCCAGACGGGCGTAATTGCCCGGCACGTAGCTGTTGGTGTGGAGGACTTGGATGCGATAGCGCCGCAACACCCGGCACAGGGTCAGGAAAAAACGGAGCCAGACCCAGCCGTTGAGCCCGGGCAGATTAAAATTGATGGGGGTGAGCTGCGGCGGCAGGAGGTTTTCCCGGTCGGCAGTGAGCAACCCGGCAAAGACCTGGAAGCGCTCCGGGTTCAGCCGGGCCGCGGCCGCAAGCAGCACCATCTCGGCCCCCGCGGTCGGCTCCGGCTTGATGATGAAGAGGACGTTGATCTTACCCGGGGGCCTCTTCCTATCCATATTTACGACTCTGGGGGTCTGACCCCCCAAAAAACCATATTGGCTTGGCCAGTCGTCCGCTCATTGCTTCGACTGCGCCAGCGGCAGCAACTGCTCGCTGATGATTTGCGCCGCCAGGCGCGAACCGGCGGTGTTTAAGTGCACCACGTCGTACATGTATTTCGCCTCCTGGGGAATGGCGCGGGCCAGATCGATGACCAGGACCCCATTGCGGCGGCCCACCTGGACGGTGGCCTCATTAAACTTATCGTAGATCTCCTTGAACTCCTGGGTGGAGATCTTGGAGTCGGATTCGAAGCCTCGCATGGCCTGGCGGATCTTCTCATCCGGGTCGGACTTGTAACGGTTGAACTGGGTCATCAACACCGGCGTGATGCGGCGCGCCCGGCAAATATTGATAAAGGTCTGCAGGTTCATCTGGAACTCATCCAGTATCCGGGCCGCATCGAAGGTTATCTTCCGGCCCCGGACCTTGGCGAATTCATCCTCCGGGTCCCCGGCCTTCTTTCCCAACAGCATCCCCACTTTTTTGCTGAGGCTGCGGAAAGCCAGGTGCAGGTTGGGGATGTAGGTGTCCCGGGCCAGGGTGGCGATCGCCTTCATTCCGGTCAAATTGTTATAGAGCTTATAATCGATGATGGGGGCCCGGGTGGGATTGTTGCTCCAATAGGTCCGGTCGTAGATCAGGGACACCAGGTCATTGATATTGTGCATCATCACCACCACGTCGGGCTTCAGGGGGATGAGCTTGTTCAGCAGGATATCCAGGGAATGGAGGGAATTGTTGCCGCCCACCCCGGAGTTGTATGAGGTCACCTTTTTGCCGGTCGCCTTCTCCAGGAGGTTCCCCACCAGATAGGGGTAGCGCTCCTCTTCCTCGACGTAGAGGCAGGCCACGGTGGAGCCGCCCAGGAAGACCAGGGTGAGGTCAGGGTCGGGGTAGCGGTTCTCAGGCAGGATGAAGCCGTTGGCGTCGGTGCGGACCCGGTAGCCCTTCTTTACCAGGCTGTCGGATTCCCGCACGGACTTGTCCGTCGGCAGGTCCACCACGTCCATGGAGGGCTGGAACTCCCGGAGGTTGATGTAGCGCCGTTCGGTGAACAGCACCAGTTTTTGGCTATGGTTGCGGTAGGCTAGGACCTTTTCGGCGGCCCAGGTGGCGGCCACCAGAAAGGTCAAGAAGATCAGGACCAGGGTCTTCTTGGGATTTGCTTCAAACCAATTTTTCCGGTCCTGCTGCGGTGCTGCGTCTGCCATATCTGTTCTCGTTGGCTGGCCTTCCCGCCATCCGGGCGCGTCATCGGCCCTTAGCGGCCCTTTTCAAGTGATTATACCAAATTCCGCCCCCTAAATAAGTTCAAAGTTCCGTGATTATCCCCTTGACACATTGTCTTGATGGAATAAACGCCCAAAGTTCAAGGTTAAAGATTCAGGTTCTTTCGGCGCAACCTTTTTAACTTTGAACCTTGAACTTCTTTCCGATCCGCCAGACGCTGCGGCTGGGGTGAATCACCCCTCGTTTGATACCGATTCCCCCAGGCCGAGGCAGATGGAGCCCGGCCTTTTTCAGGAGAGCGCCCGGGCAGACGGTGAATTTGGATGAAGAATCATTAGGGATATAAGCATGATAACTTTTAAGTAGTGAAATGTCGCGCTGATCGCCTCATTTGGCACAAAATTAGCTTAAGATGCGGTTGGACTAATCTGCGGGAATCCCCGCGCCCTGGCTCCTTTGCGAGCCGCAAAAAAAGATGGAAGGGGGTGCTGTCACTATTAGGGAGAAGCACATGACCAACTGAGATGATGCAATTTTTTTTATTAGGTAATCTTGACTCACCTGTTGAGGAAGGAGGAATTTGAATGTCCGATCTGAAGAAAGAGGTTCAAGAAGCACCGCTGCTTTGGCCTCTAACCCCGGTCCCCACTTTCGAAGAAGTCTATGATCCCAAGATCTGCACCGAGGCGTCCCGGGAAATCTCTACCATCTTTGAGGGCTGGCTCCACCCCAAGCACGAGATGGCCAAACCCGAGGCCCTGGGGAAGATCCGGGTGCTGGAATGCGGCCACGGCGGCCTCCAGGTGAATGCCATGTTCGGCGGCGCCTACCTGGCCGAACTGGGAGCCAAAGTCGTCATGGTGGAACCCCCCGGCGGCTCGCCGCTGCGGAAACTGACCCCCTTTGGCCGTAAGCGCTACATGTTCAAAGACAACGTCAACGGCGATCTATGCGGCGGCACCTTCCTGCATGAGTGCCGCAACAAGCAGTCCATCACCCTAGACCTCAGCAAGGAAGAAGGCCGGGAAATCTTGAAAAAGCTGGTCATCCATGCCGACGTGCTCATTGAGAACTATCCGGTGGGCCAGTTCGACGCCTGGGGCATCGGCTACCGCCAGCTCTCCAAGATCAACCCCCGCCTGATTTATGTTTGGAACGGCCAGAAAGGCCAGTGGGGCAGCTTGAAGGACAGGCCGGGCGAGCTTTATCCGTCTTCTCCCTGCGCCTCGGGCTGGTGCCATGCCACCGGGCTGCCCAAGAGCTTCGGCGGCACCCCCATCCGGGCCGGCGAGCGGGCCGACGACATCCTCTGCGGCAATCTCACCGCCCACGGCACCATTGCCGCCCTGATATACCGGGACAAGGCCTCCGGCAAGGGCCAGTTCCTTGAGGTGACCTCCTCCGAAGCCCACGCCCGGATTCACGACTATGCCTGGGGCTGGTATGGTATGGACGGCTCCTCTAAGCCCCGGTATGGTAACTGGGACCTGGCCATCAACATCTATTCGGTGAACCCTTGCAAAGACGGCTACATGATGGTGGGCGGCGGCCATGACCGGCTGTGGTACCGCATCTGGAAGACCGTGGGCAAGGATCGCCCCGAATTGGAAGACATGATCCTGGATGAGCCCACCCTGCGGGTGGTTATCGACCGGGTCGGCCACGATCAGCAGGTCAAGACCTGCACCGTCCTCACCGACTGGATGAAGGACTGGACCCGGGAAGAATGCCGGGCCAAACTGCTGGAAGAGGAAGTGGCTGCGGGTGGCGTCTCTTTCCTGGACGAAGTGGCGGAAGAGCCCCACTATAAGTACCGGGGCATGGTGAAGGCCATCGAAACGGCTCACTACGGCAAGGTGCTGTTCTGCGGCTCGGTGTTCTATAGCCACCGGACCCCGGGACGGGTAAAAGACCTGGGCCGCCCGGTGGGCTACGACAATAACGACATCTACCGCGAGCTTCTGAACTTCGACACCGCCAAGCTGAATGACCTGCACGGCAAAGGGGTCATCTAATAGAGGGGGTTAGGAAATATGTCCGAACACCTGGATAAGCTACCGTTTGATGATTATTGCAAGACGGTTTTCAATAAGGACACCCTATTTGAAAAACCCGAGTGTCTGAAGGGTTATCGGGGGTTGTCCTGCACCCAGTATATCCTGGGACCGGCGGCCGCCGCCTACCTGGGCGAGTTGGGGGCCGAGGTCATCAAGATCGAGGTGCCCCGCCTGGGCGAGCCCATGCGCCACTGCTCTCCTTACAACGAGTCCTGGTTCTACCCGGTCTCCCGGTGGAACCCGGGCCGCGGCACCTCCCCGGCCTTCCAGGGCGCCAACCATAACGAATACTTCGTCACCCTGGACTACCGCAAACCGGAAGCCAAGGAGATTTTTTACAACCTGATACAGAAGTCGGACTTCATGGTCTGGAACTACCGGCCCGGCACCTTCGACCGCTGGAAGATCGGCTACGGCGCCTGCAAAGAAGTGAACCCACGCATCGTTTTGGCCTGGTGCGGTGGTTTCGGCGGCTTCGGCCCCGGGCGGAACTGGGCCTCCTACGATATCCTGGGACAGGCCAAGGGCGGCGTCTTTTCCTTCACCGGGCAGCGGGCCGGCGTGATGGCGGGCTTCCCCAGCAAGCACACCACCTGGATCATGGACTACTCCATCGGCATGCTGGTCTCCACCGGCGTGCTGGCCGGGCTCTACTGGCGGGACACGGTCTCCAACCTGGGTAACTTCTTCGAATGCTCCCAGGTGCAGGGTTCCACCCGCTACACCGAATACGGCCTGCCCCTGTGGGGCCGCCACGGCATCGTCCGCATGCGCTGGGGCAACTGGGACACCGAGGTCTGCGTCAACGGCATCTGCAAATGCGGCCACTCCTCTTACCCCGGATCGGATCACCCGGCGGAGAAGGAAGAGGGTTATATCTGCATCACCGCCTACACTGACCAGGACTTTGCCAAACTGATGAACCTGGTGGGCAAGGCCGACCTGGCCAAGAAATACGCCACCCACGATGCTCGGGTCGAGGCCCGGGCCCAGGAAGAGATCTACCCGGCCATCGAAGAGTACCTGAAAGACAAGACCAAGGAGAAGGCCCACGAGGCCTTCAGCAAGGCCGGCCTCATCTCCCAGCCGCTGCTCACCATCCGGGAAGCAGCCAACTGCAACCACTTCCTGGAACGGGGCTCCCTGGGCTGGTACGACGACCCGTTTTACGGCGACGTCTTCACTCAGAAGACCATGTACAAGATGAGCGAGTCGCCGCCCCGGTTGAAGCATATCCATCGGCCGGTGGGCTCCGATAACGAGGAGATCTACCAGCGGGTTTGCGGCCTCAGTCTGGAGCAGATCCGGGAATGTGAAGCCAAAGAAATCATCTAGCCGGACGGGAGGCCCATTTCCTGGCAGCCTCCCCGGAGCCAACCTCTTTCGATAGGGAGGAATAACTCGATATGACTGAATTCAAAATCTCGCTGTTTTATGATTGCCCGAAGTGCAAGTCGCGTAACTTCTTCGATCCTTACAGCTTCTGGGAATATTCCGGTAATTTCAAATGCGCCGGCTGCGACGTCCTCTACTATGCCGAATGGGAAAACGGCCAGCGGGTAGTGGAGCCGGAAAAGGGTCGGGGCACTGATTACATCTTGCCGGGCTACGCCGAAACATCTGACCTGAAACCCCTTTCCGGGGATGGTAAGACCTCGGCGCCGCCTTTTGCCAATGTCACCTTCCTGGGGAAACCCAAGAACCTTACCCAGTCGGCTCGCGGCAAGTTGGTCGCCTGCACCCAGCTCAAACCGGAAGACCTGGACGGCAGTTGCTGGAAACGCATCGCCGCCCAGCGCAAGTACGGAAAAACCTGGTAGCCGCCGGTTAACTTTGGAACAGAGGAGGAATGTTCAATATGCCGAAGATTCTTTGCGAAGAGTGCCGGGATTTCAAATATACCTATGACCCGCAGATTTCCAAGGTGCTCCACGGCCACTGCCGGGCCATCGAATATCCCTTCCTGCTTGGCATTTTCAAGGAAGCGCGGCCGGGCGCCTGGACGGCCCCCAAGGAATGCAAATACTTCCACGAAAAGAAAAAGTAGGGTAAGATAATCCTCACACCGGGGGCGCCGCCTGGCCGGCGCCCCCTATCTTTTTTCCGCCCCCTTTACCCCATGAAGGATCATTCGCTATACTACTGGGACCGCCGGCTGAACGAAGCCGAAGTGGTCGATTACCTGGAAAAGGCCTGGAACGAGCTTTACGACCTGGAGTTTGACCAGGTCTTCGGCGCCTGGCGGGGGGTCCACCTGGAAGAGGCGACCGACACGGTCCACATCACCTGGGAGAACATGTATGCCGGACCGCCCCTGATGATTTCCATCTCCCGGAGCAGCGGCGCCATCCGCATGGACTTTCCCCGGGAGGAATTTCTGGAACTGGAGGAGGCGGCAATCGAGCGGCTCCGGCGCCAGCCGCCGAAGACTCGCAGGTAAGGGCAGAGGGCGGGACCCAGCATCACTTCAGCCGGTATCCGGCGCCTCTGCGGAAATTAATGAAGCCTCAGGGAAAGGAGAGAACTGCCGATGGATTGGGGAATGCAAAATCGTTTGGGCCAACTTATGCCTAAGGGCAAATGTTTTTTTATGCCGATTGATCACGGCTATTTTCAAGGGCCGACCCGGGGTCTGGAAAAGCCGGGAGAGACGGTTAAACCGCTGCTGCCTTATGTGGACGCCATCTTTTGCACCCGGGGGGCCTTGCGCGCGGCCATTGATCCTCTGAACAGCAAACCGATTGTCTTGAGGGTGTCCGGGTGTACCAGCATAGTGGGAGAGGATTTGGCCAATGAGGAGCTCACCACCTCGATCGAGGAGATTCTTCGTTTGAACGTGGCCGCCGTGGGTCTCTCGGTCTTTATCGGCACGCAGTATGAAAAAGAGTCCCTGAAGAATCTGGCCGTCATGGTCAATGCCTGCGAGGATTACGGCATCCCGGTGATGGCGGTTACCGCCGTGGGCCGGGAATTGGAGAAGCGGGAGGCGCGTTACCTGGCGCTAAGCTGTCGCATCGCGGCAGAACTGGGCGCCAGAGTCGTTAAGACCTATTGGTGTGAAAGAGATTTTGATAAGGTGGTTTATGGCTGTCCGGTTCCGGTCATTATGGCCGGTGGGCCTAAGTGTGAGACGGAACTGGAGGTCCTGGAATTTGTTCATGATGGCATCTCCAAGGGAGCGGTGGGGATCAACCTGGGGAGAAACGTTTGGCAGAGCCCTCATCCGGTGGCGATGGCCCAGGCCTTAAGGGCCATTGTTCATGAAAAGGCTTCCGTCAAGCAGGCGCACGAAATCTTAAAGAAGAGCAAAGAAAAAAGAGCCGCCGCTAAGAGGTAAGCTAGCTGCCAGGCGGAACCGCCATGCCGGTTCCACCTGTTCATCCTGAGCGCTGATTTTCGGGCCCCGGCGCTTCGCCCCGGAGGACCCGGCCTTCATTCCTGGCTCACATATGCTGGTCGCCAAATATTACCACAATAACGATATCCGCCTGGAGGAACTTCCCATCCCGAAGATCGGGCCGGGGGAGATTTTGGTTAAGGTGCGCGCCAGCGGCATCTGCGGCACCGATGTCATGGAATGGTACCGGATTAAAAAGGCTCCCCGGATCCTGGGCCATGAGATCGCCGGGGAGATCGTCGCGTCCAAATCCCGCCGCTACCACAAGGGACAGAGGGTCTTTGTCAGCCATCACGTGCCGTGCAATCAGTGCAAATACTGTCGGGCGGGAAACCATACGGCGTGCGACACCTTGCACCGGGGCAACTATGATCCCGGCGGCTACAGCGAATTTATCCGGGCGCCCAAGATTAACGTCGATTATGGGGTCTATGTCTTGCCGGACCAGGTTTCCTATGCCGAAGGAACCATGATCGAACCATTGGCCTGCGGGATACGCGGCCTTAAGCTGCTCGATCTCCGGGAAAGCCATACCGTCCTGATTCTGGGCTGCGGCATCTCCGGCATCCTGAATATTCAGTTGGCCAAGTTGAGCGGCGCCCGGGTGGTGGCCACCGATGTTAATGAGTATCGCTTAAGGAAGGCCAAAGAGTTTGGCGCCGATGAGGTGAGGCACGCCGATCAGGATCTAAATGTGAAGGCGGATAGGGTGATCATCTGTACCGGAGCCTATCGGGCGGTGGAGCAGGCCTTCAAGTGTCTGGATAAGAAGGGGATTATGCTCCTCTTTGCCATCCCGAACCGGGATGTTGCCCTGCCGATACCGGACTTTTGGAGAAATGAATTTACCGTGACCTCATCCTATGGCGCCGCCCCGGTTGACCTGGCAGAAGCCTTGCAATTCATTGCCGAGAACAAGATCAATGTCAGAGACGCCATAACCCAGAAGCTGCCGTTGGCACGGATTCAGGAGGCCTTTAAGATAGTCAGCGAGGCCGGGGAATCGTTAAAGGTGGTGCTGGAGCTTGAGTAATCATAAAGATTACAGCTCGTAGGGCTCAGCTTAGGCGCCATCATTGGACCCGCCATTATTGCCGCCTCAGAGGCCCCCGACAAGAAACTCCTATAATATCCGAAAGTTACCTAACGCCGGCTCAGCTCACCACCAGAACTCCGGGTAACGCCGCCGGGAGGAGAGGTTGTTGACCAGCAAGGCCACCAGGAGCATCAGGGTGACCCCGGCAGCCACCGGCACGAGCACGTAAAGATAGCCCAGGTTATGGATCTTGGCGCTCCCCGTAACGTAGATCAGGGCGGTGGCGCCGCCTGGGGGGTGCAGGGTCTTGGTGGCGTGCATCAGGGCGATGCTGGTGGCTACCGCCACCGCCGCCGCCAACCACGGATAGGGGGTTAGCAATTTATAGACGCTGACCCCGATGAAGGCAGAGATGAGGTGGCCGCCCACCAGGTTCCGGGGTTGGGCCAGCGGGCTCTTAATGGCCCCGTAGATCAACACTGCCGTGGCCCCGTATGAGCCGATCAGCAGGATAAGGTCAGTTTTTTCCATTAGGGGTTGATTCAGGCAGGCCACCAGGCCGATGCCCAGGAAGGCCCCCAGCCAGGACCAGAGAATCTCGGCCAGGCCGGCCCGGGGCGGGCTCTCGGTTGTGCCGGCCATCTTGCGAAAGTAGTCACCCATCATCTTGCCACCCCTCCCCCCCTGGTCGCCTTGATGAGATCGCCCCGAGTGACGATGCCCAGGATATGCCCTTCCTGGTCGGTCACGGGCACCCGGTTGATGCCTCTATCCGTGAAGAGGGCGGCAATTTCCCTAACACTGGCCTTAAGGCCGACGGTGATCGCCGGGGAACTCATGATGTCCCCGGCCTGCTGCTTCTTGATGGGCAGGGCGACGCAGCCCTTGCCTCTCAGGCAGGAGGCTACCAGGGCCATGAAATTTTGAGGTGCGGTCACCCCCATATGGGCCAAAAAATCCTTTTCAGAGATGACGCCCACCACCTTGCCGGCAGCGTCGGTGACCGGGACACCGGAGATTCCCCTGCCTCCCATGGCCGCGGCCACCTCCGCCAGCGGGGTGTCAGGGCGCACCGTCACCACCTCCCGAGTCATGACCTGCGGGGCAGTCACCGCCCGGTGCAGGCGTTCCAGGGCGTGCCGGTAGGCCAGGAGATAGACCTCCTTGAAATCCCCGGGGGTGATATCCAGATACCCCGGGATTGCCTTCATGGCCTCGTAGATATCCTCATCTTTGAATTCGATGCCGGCCGGAAAATCCGTCAGATTTTCAGTCATAGACCACCCTTTCAGCGCGCCGCATAGCGCTACGGAAAGATTTGAGGTAATCGCGCCCGAAACTTAAATAGGTTAGGCACCCGGGCAGGCGTTGTAAATAGGAGGTGCTGGCTGCACCGGCAGGCTTAGCCGCAACCGGTTTTGGGACGCGGGGAAAGGAACCGGCAGCCCGGGCCTTTCCCCCCGATTTTTTCAGGCGGTGTGCTCTTTTTTGTAGAGGGGCGACATGTCTCGCAGGGTCTGCACGATGCCTGGCATGACCTCCAGCACCCGGTCGATGTCGGCTGCGGTGGTCTCCCGGCCCAGGGTGAAGACCAGGGTGCCCTGGGCCAGGGCGAAGTCGAGGCCGGTGCCGATAAGGACGTGGGAGGCCCGGAGCGACCCGGAGGCGCAGGCGGAGCGGGTATTGACGATGATGCCCTCTTCTTCCAACAACATCATCAGGCTCTCACCTTCGACGTAGGGCACCGAAACGGACAGGAGGTGGGGCAGGCAGCGGTCGGGATAGCCGTTGATCTTGATCTCAGGGATGGCGGCCGCCAGGCCCTGGCGCAGGCGCTCTTTCAGGGCTTGCAGCCGGGGCCGGCGTTCCGGCATTTCCCTGGCCGCCAGTTCGGCGGCGGCGCCCAGGCCGACGATACCTATCAGGTTTTCAGTGCCGGCCCGGCGCTTGTTCTCCTGGAGGCCGCCGTCCAGCAGGGGCATGATGGAGGTGCCTTTGCGGATAAAGAGGGCCCCGACCCCGGGAGGACCGTAAAACTGGTTGGCCGCCAGACTCAGGAGGTTGACCCCCAGCTCCTGGACATCCACCGGGATGGCCCCCACCGCGGTCACTGCGTCGGTGTGCAAGGCCACCTTGTGCTTCCTGGCGATTTCGGCGATCTCGGTTAAGGGCTCGATGGTGCCGATCTCGTTGTTGGCCAACATGACGCTGATGAGGATGGTCTCCGGGGTGATGGCCTTTTCCACCGCCGCCGGGTCCACCAGCCCGTATCGGTCCACGTCCAGGGAGGTCACCCGGTAGTCCAGCAGGCGCAAGGTACGCATGGAATTGAGCACCGATTTATGCTCGATATTGGAGGTGATCAGGTGGCGGCCCTTCTCCCGGAGGCCGATGGCCACGCCCTTGATAGCGTGGTTGTTGGCCTCGGTGCCGCCGGAGGTGAAGACCACCTCCTTGGGGTCGGCGTTGATCAGCGCCGCTACCTGTCTGCGGGCCTTATCCAGCGCCTCGGCGGCCGGCTGCCCCACCTGATTGTCCGTGGCCGGGTTGCCGAACACGGTCTCCAGGTGCCGGGTCATGGCCTCCTTGACCTGGGGATGGATGGGCGCCGCGGACAGATAGTCCAGATAGATCAAGGGCATGATTTAAAAAAACCTCCCTTCCCGTGGCTGGTTAATGATCGTGTTCCTGGGGCAGCTCCTGCCCGCAGGACATGCAGAAATGGGCCTCCTCATCCACCTTCATCTCGCAGTAGGGGCAGTAGCATTTGCCGGTGCCCTTGTGGTGCGGCTCCCGTTCCGCGTCGCCGGACTCCGGCTTGCCGGCCAGGCGGTCCCGGTAGTTCTTGATGGCGGAGTGCAGGGCGTCGGCCCCCAGGTTGGAGCAGTGCAGCTTGTTGGGCGGCAGGCCGCCCAGGGCCGCAGCCACGTCGGCGTTGCTGATCTTCATGGCCTCATCCAGGGTCTTGCCCTTGGCCATGGACGTGATCATGCTGGAAACCGCGATGGCCGCGCCGCAACCAAAGGTCTTGAACTTGACGTCCTCGATGCGGTCGTCCACCACCTTAATATAGACGTTCATTATGTCGCCGCACACCGGGTTGCCGACTTCGCCGATGCCATCGGCGCCCACGATTTCTCCGACATTGCGGGGATTCTTGAAATGGTCCAAAACTGTGGGTGAATATGCCATAAGACGCGACTCCATTCTTTTGATTAAACCATATTTAATTAAATATAAGATTTGCCCGAAGATAAATCAAGGATAAGGCAAAGTAATCCTGGAAGTTATGCACCAAGGTTACTTTGAAGGCAGATAATTTTCGGGGTTTGCCCGGGAGGAATCAATGATAAAACCCCGCCAAGCCCGCCGCAGCCGCGCAAGCCATATTTTTTTGACCCTGCCGGGATTCTCAGGGACCCTTGGCGTGGTATGATACGGTGAAAAGGCAAATCCGGCATGCGGTCCCAAGGGGGGCGAGGCCGGCGCGCCTGCCGCGGCGGGCAGGGGCCGCCGGATAATGAGGAGGAGGGATGCAATTTGACTGTCCCCGGGTGCTGGCGGATTTTCCGGCGGCCAAGCTTAGGCTGCAGAGCCGGGAGCCAGCCCGGCTAATTTGGGATGAGCACGGTGGCACCTTCGTGCTGCGGGTGGAGGGCCTGGAGGTTCTGGAGGCCCCTGAACTCCAAGGGGAGGCCGGTATCTGGCTGGAGGCCGTCCTGCCTGCGCCCGCGTCCCTGGCCGGCATGCTCACGGAGTTCGCCGCACGCTACGATCTCGTCCTGGAGCCGGCGCCGGCCGCGACCGAACTCCTGGAGACCCCGATTCTGGCCGCCTGCCATCTTCCCGGCAAAAACCTCTTCGTCTTTTGCGAAGCATCCCGGCTCACGGCGCGGCGCCGCGGCCCCCAGCGCCTGGAACTGCTGGTCAGCGGCGCCTTCCAGACCCGGCGGCTCTTAAGCCGGGAAACGGACCTGGTCATCCACCTGACCAGGGCGTCCATCTCCCGGCTGCTGGCCAGCCTGCTGGCCTGGAGCCGGAATGGGGCCTCGCAGATGGTCCCGGTCAAGTAAAGGGCGGGGTTCTCCAAGTGAACCCGCGAAGGGCACGGGCGAAAAAGAAGTTTTTTTCAGAATTTCAATATTATAATGGTCGCATTACTCCAATCCCTGGAGGATGTCATGGAAGGTTGGAAGAACCAGCTTTATTTTAGTGATAACCTGGAAGTCCTCCGCCAGCATATCCCCATGGGCAGTATTGACCTGATATATCTGGACCCGCCATTCAACTCCAGTGCCACTTACAACATGCTGTTCCAAGAACCCTCAGGGGAAAAATCCGCGGCGCAAATCTCCGCATTCGAGGATACCTGGAAATGGGGAACGCAAGCGGAAGAGGCCTTTGACGAAGCGGTCATGGCGGGGCCGCCACCGTTAGCCGAATTGCTCAAAGCCCTGCACCAGGTCCTGGGCCGCACCAATATGCTGGCCTATCTAAGCATGATGGCGGTGCGCCTGGTGGAGATGCACCGGGCGCTGAAACCCAGCGGGAATCTTTTTCTGCACTGCGATCCCACCGCCAGCCACTATATCAAACTTATCCTGGACAATATCTTCTGCCCGAAAAACTTCCGGAACGAAATAATCTGGGAGCGCTCCCAACCCAAGGGCCACGCCACCACCCGTTTCTCCCGGGCCCACGACACCATCTTTTTTTACAGCAAGTCGGAAAAGTCCTTGTTCAATCCACAGTTTACGGAGCACGACCCGGCTTATCTTGAGCGCTTTTACCGCCATGTGGAGCTCGAAACCGGCCGGCGCTACCGTTTAGGAGATTTGACTAACCCGAATAAAGAGAGGCCGAACCTCACCTATGAGTTTCCCCCCAGCAGCGGCACGGTACGGGTCTGGCGCTGGACCCAAGAGCGGATGCTACGGGCCTGGGCCGAAGGCCGGGTGGTGATCCCGAAAGAAGGAGAAGTGGCCCAATATAAACGTTACCTGGACGAGATGTCCGGCACGCTGGTGAAGGACATCTGGTACGACATTGAACATTTGCATGGGTCGCAGCATGAATACCTGGGCTACCAGACCCAGAAACCGGAAGCTTTGCTGGAACGCATCATCCGGGCCGGAAGCAACGAAGGAGACGTGGTGCTGGACCCCTTTTGCGGCTGCGGCACCGCGGTGGCGGTGGCCGAGCGCCTCAAGCGCCGGTGGATCGGCATCGACGTCACTTATCTGGCCATCGACCTCATCCGGCAGAGGCTGCAAGACTCCTTCAAAGGGGAACTCGCCCCATATGAAGAAATCGGGATTCCCCGAGACTTGCCCGGAGCCGCCCGCTTGTTCAAGCTTGACCCTTTTCAATTTGAATATTGGGCCCTGGCCACAGTGGGGGCCCGCAGCGCCCGCCAAAAAAAAGGTGCAGACCGGGGCATTGACGGTATCATGATCCTGCGGGATGAATATAGCGGCGCATATAAGAAAATAATCCTGCAAGTGAAAGGCGGTCAGGCCACAGTCTCCCAAATCAGGGATTTGAAGGGAGTTTTGGACCGAGAGAAGGCGGAGATTGGTGTATTTCTGACGCTTAAACGCCCCACCCGGCAGATGCAGGAAGAGGCCGTGGCGGCGGGCTCTTTCAAAGATCCTGGATTCCCGGAGCGGCGTTTTCCGCGTCTGCAAATTCTCACTATCGAAGAGATTTTTGCCGGCGGGAAGATCGAGTTCCCCACCTGGTGGTCTTCAGACACCTTTAAGAAGGCGGCGCGGCGACGAAAAACCAACCCAGAAGAATCACAAAATAATTTGCTTAAAGAATTGCAGGAACCGTATGACCTCGACTGAGGCCGGTGGGCCGTGAGCCGGATCAATAAAATCGGCCCCGGGCCCCTATCTCTTCGCCAGGTGGATGTAAGTGCACATGGCCTTGGCCACCAGGCGCGGCCCCTGGCGCACCTCCGCTTCCCCCAGGGAGATGGTGCGGCCCCGCTTGATGATGCGGGCCACCGCCTCCACTTCCCCCTCCTTCACGGGGGCCAGGAAATTGATCTTCATCTCCACGGTGTTGACGTTTTCATCGGGCGGCACCAGGCCGTGGAGGGCGTAGGCCACCGCCTCGTCCGCCAGGGCGGCGATCAGACCGCCCTGCAACAGGCCGATGGAATTGGCCATCTCCGGCTTGAAGGCCATGAGGAAGCGGGCGTAGCCCCGCCCCAATTGCGGCACCTGGATACCCACGAAGCGGATGAAGGGGTTGGCGGCCAGACGGGCGCGCACGGCCACTTCCTGTTCCGGCGGCAAGGGTTCGATTTCGCTTGGCATGAGACTCTCCGCAAAAAATCTTTAGGGCCGACACCCGCAGGGACAGATCGGCGGCTGGTTTTCCGTTATCGGCTATCTTTACAAACTAACCCGGGAATCCAAACGATAAAGACGAAAAATGGCACAGCCAAAACGAAAAACCAGAATCGACAAGCGCCTATCCGGGTCCCTATGCTAAAATATCTCTAGTCCAGGGAAATAAAGACTCGGGGAGATTATACATGAAAATTGCCATCAGCGGTAAAGGCGGGGTGGGCAAGACCACCCTGGCAGCCCTGCTCATCAACTATTTCCGGGACCAGGGCAAAAAGGTGCTGGCGGTGGACGCCGACCCGGACGCCAATCTGGCCCTGGCCCTGGGGGTGCGCGATCCGGAGAGCATCGTGCCCCTGAGCCAGATGAAAGAGATGGTGGCGGAGCGCACCGAATCGGAACCCGGCAAGATGGGGGGCTTCTTCAAGCTGAACCCCAAGGTGGATGACATCCCCGAGAAGTATGCCCGGCAACTGGACGGCGTCAAGCTCATCGTCATGGGTGGGGTGAAGAAGGGCGGCAGCGGCTGCATCTGCCCGGAGAGCGTGCTGCTGCGCACCCTGGTGACCCACATGGTCCTCCTCCGGGATGAAGTGGTGGTCATGGATATGGAGGCCGGGATCGAGCACCTGGGGCGGGCCACCGCCAAGGGGGTGGACTGGCTCATCGTGGTGGTGGAACCGGGCCGCCGCAGCGTCGAAACGGCCGGGCACGTACGTCGGTTGGCCGGGGACCTGGGACTGCACCAGGTGGCGGTGGTGGGTAATAAAATCCGGGGGGCGGCGGACGAAGCCTTCTTACGAAAAAGCCTGGCGGATCTCCCCTTCCTGGGCTTCATTCCCTTTGACGAACGGATCATCGAAGCCGACCTGAAGGGCATCCCCCCCTATGAAGCCCTCCCGGGGCTGTCGGAGGTGGCCGCGTCCATCGCCGGGAAGTTGAGCGCCGGGTAAAGGTGTTCGGCGGGTAAAGCCAGGTCTGAAAAAAGGCTCGACTTTCTTCCTGCCAGCTTCTAAGTTAATTCCGAGATGCCTCAGGAATCCCACCCCCAACTCTCCGGCCGCGTGAAGATGCTGGTGGTCTTCGTGCTCTATTTCGCCGAAGGAGTGCCCTTCGGCTTCGTCTACACCACCCTGTCCTTCTACCTCCGCAGCCGGGGGGTGCCCCTGGAGCAGATCGGCATCCTGAGCCTTATGGGCCTGGCCTGGAGCCTCAAGGTCCTGTGGAGCCCCCTGGCGGACCGCTTCGGCTCCCGGGCCGCCTGGCTGGTGCCGGCCCAGGCGGCGGTAGTCCTCAGCCTGCTGGGGCTGGCCTGGGTGGCTCCCGCGCCGGTAGGCCCGGCCTTCTGGATCCTGGTGGCTCTCCTCTGTCTCGCCTCGGCCACCCAGGACCTGGCAGTGGACGCCTATACCATCGACCTCCTGGACACCCGGGAGCTGGGGATGGCCAACGGCATCCGCATCGGCGCCTACCGGGTGGGCCTCATCGCCGCCGGTGGCGGAGTCCTGATACTCAGCGACCTGGTGGGCTGGAGCCCCACCTTCGTGGGGGTGGGAGTGATCATGGCCGCCCTGGCGGTCACCGTCCTGGCCTGCCGGCCCTTCCATCTGCCCCGGCCGGAGCCGGCCCGGGCCGCTTCGGCCGCGAGCCGCCCCAGCCAGATCAGAGAGTCTCTGCAAGGGCTGATGAGCCATGCCCATATGGGGGTCATCATCGTCTTCATCCTGGCCTATAAGGCCGGCGACGCCATGTTGGGCGCCATGGTGAGCGCCTTCTGGCGGGACCTGGGATTCAGCGGCACCCAGTTCGGGGTGGCCTCCATCACCATGGGCAAACTGCCCGCCATCCTGGGCGGTTTTCTGGGGGGGCTGCTGACGGCCCGCTGGGGCATCAGCCGGGCCCTCTGGGTCTTGGGTATCTTTCAGGCGCTGTCGATCTTGGGATACTGGCTGGCGGCGCTCCCGGGGTCCTGGCGTTACACCATCTATCTGGCCACCCTGGGGGATAACCTGGCCGGCCAGATGGGCTCCGCGGCCTTCATGGCCTTCCTGATGTGCCTGTGCGACAAACGCTTCAGCGCCTCGCACTATGCCTTCCTGTCCATGCTCTTCGGCCTCAGCGGCCGCTTGTGCGGCTACCTGGGGGGCTGGCTGGCGGCCTCTTTGGGCTACGCCACCTTCTTCTTCCTGAGCTTCCTGGCCGCCTGGCCCGCCTTCGCCCTGCTCCCCTGGGTGTTGCCCACGGTGCGGCGGATCGAGGCCGCGGGCCGCGCAGAGTCAGTCAGCAGCAGATAGGGGGACCGCAGGTTTCGCGGGAAAGATGGGCCGCCGCCACTCTCAGCCAAGCTCGTAAAGCTCAGGCCGGCGATCAGCCAAGACCTTCATCTTGCTTCGGACCTCTTGAACCAGATCCAGATCGATGGCGGCGGTGAGGAGCGCTTCATCCGTTTCGCCGGCCTCCACCACGGTCCTCCCCCAGGGGTCGATGATGACCGAAGCGCCGCAGTAGGTCACCATATTATCAGGACCGAATTCTTCCCGGCCCACCTGGTTGGTGCCAACCACAAACATTTGGTTCTCAATGGCTCGGGCCCGCACCAGAATTTTCCAATGCTCCTGTCTCGGATAAGGAAAGGCCATGGGAGAGAAGACTATCCCGACCCCCTTGAGGGCATAGGTCCGAAAAAGCTCCGGGAAACGAATATCGTAGCACACCGACAGACCGGTCAGACCCCAGGGCGTCGCGGCCAGACCGAGGCTCTTTCCGGCCGCCATATGCTTTTCTTCACCGAGCAGGCTGAAGAGGTGGGTTTTGCGGTAGGTTGCGGTTCTCTCTCCCTTTGGGTTGAATAAGATGGAGGTATTGGCGACCTTCCCCTCTTCGTTGAGGGCGGCCATGGAGCCCGAGATCCAGATACCATGGCCCTTTGCCATAGCGGCGATGCGCTCCAGGGTCTTTTCGTGTTCGGCCGCCATGCGTTCGTTGTCGGCCCAGTTAAAGCCTGTGGTCCACATCTCCGGAAAACAGACCACATCACTGCCCCGGCGCGCCGCCTCGGCAATCAAGAGCTGGCCTTTACGCAGGTTCACCTCCGGCTGCGCCGTTGCCACTTCAATCTGGGCTAAGGATATTGTGAGTTTCATCAACCGCCTGCCTTATACTTTTCTCTCAAACGCGCCAGCTTCTCCACCTCGGAGGCTGACAAAGGCGACACCGCTCCCTGGAGCCGCGCCGCCAGGACAACCCGGGCGGTGTGTTCCAGCTTTTCCATCTTATTGTAAGCGTCCATCACATCCCGCCCCAAGGTCATGGCGCCGTGCCGGGATAAGAGGATAGCGTCAAATTCCTGGATCAAATCCCGGATGGCCATTGGAACTTCTTCGGTGCCCGGGGTGGCATAGGCCGCGGTGGGAATTCCCTTCAGGGTAATCACCACCTCCGGCAAGATGGGTTCCAACAGGGAGATCCCCGCCAGGGTGCAGGCGGTGGCATAGGGGAGGTGGGCGTGCACCACGGCCCCGGCCTCCGGCCGCAACTCATAAACCAGCAGGTGCATGCGGAGTTCCGAGGTGGGCCGTCCCGTCCCGGCCAGCAATCGGCCTTCCAGGTCCACGGTGATCACCTGGTCCTCCGCCAGCATTCCCTTGTTCACCCCGCTGGGGGTGAGGAGCACCCGGTCCCCCAGACGCACACTGACATTGCCGTCGGTGGCCGCCAGGTAATTTTTTTGGTGCAACATGCGGCAGACCCGAACAATTTCCTGCCTTAGCTGAGCTTGGCGCATCGTGGTCGGTCCTGTCCGGAAAAATTAAGCGGGCCCCGAGAGGGCTCTCTCGATCTTGGCCAGATTGGCCCGGGCCTCATCAGGCCGGGTCTGCTGCAGCAGGGTGGCCAGGCTGTCGATGATGGAGATCTGGCTGGGAAAGGCGGCCAGGCTGTCCGGGACCGCGGTCATCTCCCGGACCGCGGTCACCAGCGCCAGATCCGCCACCCGGCATAGGGGAGCCAAAGGGTTGCTGGTGACGGCCAGGACCCGGGCCCCGCTCTCTTTGACCACCTGGGCCGCGGCCAGGATTCCCTGGGTACTACCCGAGTGGGAGATGGCCAGCAGGGCGTCCTCCCTCTCCAACAGGGCCGCGCCAACGGCCATCTGATAGCTCTCGGTAAAGCAGCGCAGGTCCAGCCCCAGGGGAGCGAAGCGAATGGCGGCATATTGCGCCGCCAGTCCCGAGCCTCGCAGGCCGCCAATGATCAGCCGCCGGCAGTTTCCCAGGAGTTCTCCGGCCTGGAGCAACTGCTGCATCTCCAAAATTTCCAAGGTTTCCTCCAGGGCGGTGAGGTTGACCTTGAAGATCCAACGCACCAGGGTGGCGGGACCCGCGTCTTTCCGCGGCCGCGGTGACGGCGTCACCAGTTCCCGGGCCAGGGCGATCTTGAAACCTTGAAAACCCTTAAAACCCAGGGCGCGGCAGAAGCGCATGACGGTGGCCTCGCTGACCCCGGCGGCCGCCGCCACTTCATTGACCGTGGCATAGATGGCCATTTCCGGCTGCCCCAGGATCAGGTTCGCCACTTTCTGCAAGGCCGCTTTCAGGGAAGGATAAACCCCTCGCAGGCGGATCAAGGCGCCGCCCTGAAGGTCCCGGCCCCTATCCCCCAGTGTGGGTGCCATGGGCAGGTCTCCTTTGGGAATCTAGACCAGTATAATACAATATATTTTATATTTTTTAGCCATCATTTCCACGGCCATCTTCCCCCGCACGCGCATTTTTACGGCGGCGGCCCTCCCTACTCCAGCAAGCGGCGCACCAGCCTGAGGGCCTCTTCCCGGGTGCGCACCATTCCTTCCCACTGGGCCTCCTGCACCGCGGTCAACAGGTGCCGGAAGCGAGGGCCAGGTTCCAGGTGAAATTCCCGGATCAGGTCGTCACCGCCAAGCAGCCGGGGCAGGGATTCCTGGGGTTCCAGCTTCTCCTTGAGGAAACGCAGGGCCTCATCCGCCAGTTCGGCCAACACCGCCTCGGAATCCGAGGGTTTCATCTCTCCCTGACCCGCCAGGCTGTCGGCCATGGCCAGGGCAAAGAGGCCGGGCAACTCGGGGCGCGCCGCCCGCACCATCCGTCCCAGGGCCCGGAAACTCAGTTCCCGCTGCCGAAAGGCGGGGAGCAGCAGAAAAGGGCGCATATGCAGGCCGATAAGGGTGTTCACCGTCTGCGCTTCCGCGGCGCTCAGACGCAGCCTCTGGGCCACCCCGGCAAAGATCTCCGTCCCCAGCTTCTCATGAAAATAGAAGGTATAACGGTCCGGATCGCGGCGTCGCTCCTGGACCCCGGGTTTACCGGCGTCATGGAACAGGGCCGCCAGCTTGACCAGGGCCGGCCAGGGCGGCGCCCCGGCCGCGGCCACCGCCACCGCCATTTCCCCAAAGTGCCGCCCAGGCTCCGCCAGCACCCCCTCCAGGTGCAGCACCGTAGCCAGAGAGTGCTGAAACACGTCCAGGTGGTGATAACCACTCTGATCCACCCCTTTCAGCTCTTCCAGCTCTGGAAAAATCCGGGTGAGGAGGCCGGCTCGATCCATCCGGGCCAGGATGGGGGCGGCCCGGGGCGCTCCCAGCAGGATAAACAGCTCCTGGTGAACCCGCTCCCCGGCAACCCGAGAGAATTCCTGTACCAGTCCGGCGATGGCGGCCTCGGTCTCCGGCGTCAGCTCCAGGCCGTGGGTGGCGGCAAACCGGTAAGCCCGCAGCAGCCGCAACGGATCCGCAGCCAGATTCTGCGCCGCTACCATCCGGATCAGCCCCCGGGACAAATCCTCCAGGCCTCCCAGGGGATCGAGGACCATAAGGGACGCCCGGCCCACGATGGCGTCCAGGTCCAGGGCCACCGCATTGATGGTGAAATCCCGGCCCCTCAGATCCCCTTCCAGTCCGGGGGCCCGGAACTCGGCCAGGTCCAGGATCTCTCCCCGGCAGACCACCCGGGCGGTGCGCTCTCCTTCGTCCAGGAGCACAAAGGTCCCGTCCAGGGCGCCGGCCAGCTCCCGGGCCAGTTCCAGGGTTTGCCCCGAGACCGCCAGGTCAAGATCCGGCGCGGTCCGCCCCAGGGCCAACTCCCGCACCGACCCCCCCACCAGATAGACCTTGGCCTTCCGGGCCGCCGCCAGCTCCTGCAACACTCGCAAAGAGCGCTGCCCTGCCAGCCGGTGGGCGCCCGTTAGAAGCTCTTGGCGAAGGGCATTGACGGTATTCTCAGACATCCTGAACCACAATCACCTGGTCAGAGAGACGAGTCCCGGCGGTTTAAACCCCAGCCGGCCGGGAATTCACTATCCGGCCCAGCCAGTTTTGTTTACCACATATTTAAAGATAATCATTTCATTATCCCGGCGGCAGCGCAAATTTAGGTTATATTTATATAATATCCCTGTGAGTGGCAGCGCCACCTTACATTCAGGGTCACAGGCCTACCCGATATATCTTTGGAGCATCTTATGGAAGAGCAAGTGCGACGCACTTTGAATCTCATCTCAGGGGAGGACCTGGCCGCTAGTCTCCCTCCCGGCACTCAGGCCGGCCCCGGGGAGGGCTCGGACCTGGAACTCCTGGACGCTTACTCCCGGGCCATCGTCAAGGTAGTGGAGGAGGTGGGTCCCGCGGTGGTGGGCATCACCACCGGCAGCCCGTCGCCCAGGCAGGCGGCAGAGCAGGCCGGGGCCGGTTCGGGGGTCCTCATCGCCCCGGATGGCTATATACTCACCAACGACCACGTGGTGGCCCAGGCCCGGGTACTCCAGGCCACCCTGGAAGACGGCCGCACCCTGGCCGGCGAGATCGTCGGCACCGACCCCGCTACCGACCTGGCGGTGATTCGGGTGAATGCCGCGGGTCTGCCCTTTGCCAGCCTGGGAGACTCCGCGGCCCTGCGGGTGGGCCAGGTGGTCATCGCCATCGGCAACCCCTTCGGCTTCCAGTCCACCGTCTCCACCGGGGTGGTGAGCGCCCTGGGCCGGGCCATGCGGAGCCGCGCCGGCCGCCTCATCGAGAATATTATCCAACACTCCGCACCCCTTAACCCGGGCAACTCCGGCGGGCCTTTGGTAGATTCCCGGGGCCGGGTGGTGGGGATCAATACCGCCATCATTATGATGGCCCAGGGCATCGGGTTCTCCATCCCGGCCAACACCGGCAAGTGGGTGGTGTCCCAACTGCTCATCCACGGCCGGGTGCGCCGGGGCTACCTGGGACTGGTGGCCCGGCAGCGGCCCCTGGAGCGCCGGCTGGTGCGCTTTCACCGCCTGAGCGCCGAATCCGTGGTGGAGGCCATCTCGGTGGACCCGCAAGGCCCCGCGGCCCAGGCCGGTTTCCGGGAAGGCGACCTCGTCGTCTCCATCAACGGCCAGCCTTTGATCAGCGTAGACGACCTGCACCGGTTCCTGGCCGAGTGGCCCATCGGCGAGCCGGTGACCCTCATGGTCATCCGGGGTCTGGAACGCCTGGAACTGCGGGTGCGGCCCCGGGAGGCCAAGGCCTGAGCAAGCTGAACTGGGCCGCCCTCGCAGGCAGGACCACGGTTTCTCATTGTCTTTTGCGCTCGAGATCAAGTAAGATCAAACCAGATCTTTTGTTGGGCATCACCAATCTCAGCTCCTGAAGGACGCCATCACCCCATGTCCCGGGCCGGAAGACCGGTGTTTGTCTGCCAACAGTGCGGCCACCAGGCGGCCAAATGGCTGGGGCGCTGCCCCGAGTGTGGCGCCTGGAGCTCCATGGCCGAAGAGGATATACCCCCGGTGGCTCCCGGCCTGGTGCAACTGCCGCCCCGGCGCGGCCAGCCCCTGCCCCTGCTGAACCTGCAGGCGCCCCCGGAGGTACGCCGGACTTCCGGCATCCAGGAGTTCGACCGCACCCTGGGAGGCGCGGTAGTCCAAGGTTCCGCGGTGCTGCTGGGGGGCGACCCGGGGATCGGAAAATCGACCCTGATCCTCCAGGTCATGGATCGGCTCAGCCGGGGAGGCCTGGTGGGCCTCTACATTTCCGGGGAAGAGTCCGAAGCCCAGCTCAAACTCCGGGCCAATCGCCTGGACCTCAGCTCGAGCGACCTCTTGGTGGCCACCGAGACCTGCCTGGAAAACATCCTCAAGATAGTGGAAGAGGTCCGGCCCGCCTTCCTGGCCCTGGATTCCATCCAGACCATCTACACCGCCACTATCCCCGCGGCCCCCGGCTCCCTGAACCAGGTGCGGGAGACGGCCTTTCGGCTGGTGCAGCAGGCCAAACTCACCGGGGTGGCCACCTTTCTCATCGGCCATGTCACCAAAGAAGGCGCCATCGCCGGCCCCATGACCCTGGAGCACATGGTGGACACGGTCCTCTACCTGGAAGGGGACCGCAGCCACGCCTTCCGGCTGCTGCGCACCGTCAAGAACCGCTTCGGCCCCACCCAGGAACTGGGGGTCTTTGAGATGCAGGAGGCCGGCCTCCTGGAGGTGGACAACCCCTCGGGCCTCTTCATGGCGGAGCGTTCCCTGGAGGTCCCCGGCGCCGCCGTGGTCCCCAGTCTCGAAGGCTCCCGCCCCATCCTGGTGGAGGTCCAGGCCCTGGTGTCCCCCTCCTCCCTGGCCCTGCCCCGCCGCCAGAGTATGGGGGTGGACCCGGGGAGGGTGTCGCTGCTGGTAGCCATCCTCGAAAAGCGGGTGGGACTGGGCTTGAGCGGCCAGGACCTCTACGTCAACGTGGCGGGCGGCGTCCGCCTCACCGAACCGGCCTCGGACCTGGGGGTCTCCCTGGCCGTGGCCTCCTCCTTTCTGGAGCGGGCCCTGCCCGCGGACACCCTGATCTTCGGAGAAGTGGGCCTCACCGGCGAGGTCCGGGCGGTGAGCGCCCCGGAAGTGCGCCTCAAGGAAGGCGCCAAATTGGGGTTCCGTAGGGCCCTCCTGGCCCTGCGCCAGAAAGAGCACCTGGGGGACTACCCCGGGCTGGAACTCCTGGGGGTGGAGACCCTGGCCGCGGCCATCCGCAGCCTGTTTCCCAAGTGATCAGAGAAATTTTTGGCGGCAGGCCCCGGAATTTCATCACGGCCCAGAGGCCCATCCCGACCCGGATAGGTTATTGGTTACAGTGGCAAAGGCTTCCAGCCTGTGACCCGGTCGCCCTGAAAAGACCAAATATTTTGTTCGCATAAGGCGGCGGGCACAGCCCGCCCTAGAAGCGGTTAGAAGAAGGGATTTGATAGGGCGGCCTGTGGCCGCCGAGCATCGGCTTCACTTGAAGGCAACCCCCGGAGACCAACAGAAGAATCGAGGAGCGATCGCCATGACCGATATGAAAAGCGAGATTCAGAAGGCCTTTGACATGGTGGACCGGCGGCAGAACGACGCCGCCTTGCAGGTCATCGAAGCAATCCTGGCGAGTCTTTCGCCGCCCAACCGGGTGGAGATTCCCGCGGCCCGGCCCACCATCTACGACTGGCTGCAAAAGGCCAGACGAAGCCTGGCCGGAGAACCCGAGATCGTGCCTCCCAAGGCCGCCCTGGGGAGCGCCCTGGCCCTGGTGCATTAACCAGAGCGGCTCTCAGGCGCCGGCCCTTAAATTCCCTCCCCCCGACAGGGGGGCGGGAAGATCTTGTCGAGGCCGTGCTTCTCAAACCCCGCACCGTGGTCATTGCTCCCCTGCCCCTGGACCTCCTGGACTTCCTGCCATATCAGCCGGGCTGCCGCCGGGATGGCCTTAGCCACCGCCGCAGAAAGTCTTTGTCCGATGCCAAAGTCCTGGGCCTCGATGCCATAGACCACCAGAAAAGGCGGTAATTGCCGGAGCGCCTGCCCCAAGGCCACGGCCTGGGCGATACCCCAGGCGTGGGTGGAGGCGGCCGGAAATAGCTCTGCCGGCAAGGCGGCCTCATGCACCGGGAAGCGGTAAATCTTGCCGGGCGGACCGCCGCCCCGGACGGCGTCGGCCAGGATAACGGCGCCGGCCCCATCCCAGGCAGCCAGCAAATCGCTAATCGAGCCGGAGGTCTCCAAAACTGCCACCTGGGACCGATCTGGCTCAAAAAAAGCCGCATCTGTTGCAGTGGCGCGCCCTCCCGGGGCTGGAGCCGCCGGCCCGCCCCTACAGGCGCGAGTTGGTTTCAAAAGTCGGGCCACCAGGAGCCCGGCCGCGTCGTCGCTGCGCCACTCCTGGCCGACGCCGATGATCCGCAGTTGAAAATTCTGGGGAAAGGCCACCGCGATCCTTTATTGCCGCTCCAGACGGATTTTCAAAAAATGGGTGGCGCAGGAGATGCAAGGGTCGTAGTTGCGCACCAACTGTTCGCACTGCCAGGTGAGTTGGTCGTCAGGTAAATCGAGCCGCGGTTCTACGAACCTCCAGAGGTCCTGTTCGATGATCTTCAAGTTTTGGGAGGTGGGCGGCACGATCTTGGCCTTCAGGATGGCCCCGGAGCCGTCCAGGCGATAGCGGTGGTAAAGGAGGCCCCGGGGCGCCTCGGTAGCAGCGCAGCCTACCCCGGAGCGGGGCTCCACGGTAATTGCCGGTTGATCAGGCCGTTCGTAGGCCGCGATGATCCTTAGGGCCTCATCCACCGCGTAAACGGTTTCCACCGCCCGCACGATGATGCTCTGGAAGGGGTTGCGGCAATCCCGGCTCAAACCGGCCTCCGCAGCGGCTTCTTGGGCCAGGGGCGAGAGACGGTCGTAATTCAGATGGTAGCGGGCCAGGGGGCCGACAAAATAGGGACCATGGCCCTGACGCCGCGAGCGCAGGGCGTTGGAATAAGGGACCTGCTCCTCGGCAAAGTGGGCATCATAGTCCTGGACCGCAATATCCAGGCCCTTATTGGAGACCAGCCGTCCTTCGTTTAAGGGGTATTCCGCGGCATGACGCAGGGAGACGAATTCATAATCCTGCTCAAACTCCGGCATGGGGAGGGCCGCCACCCAGCGCACCGTCTTCAGGGCCGCGTCCCGGGCCCACTTGAGTTCCTCCGCCAGCGGGGCCAGTTCCGCCTTGGTGGGCACCCGGTAGAAGCCCCCCACCCTGACGTTGATGGGATGGATCTCCCGGCCACCCACCTGAGTGACCACCGCGTTGCCGATCTTTTTGAGCCGGAGCCCCATCTTGACCACATCCGGGTGGTCCTGGGCCAGCCGAATGGCGTCCTGGTAGCCCAGGAAATCCGGGGCATGCAGCAGGAAGATGTGGAGGGCGTGGGATTCGATCCACTCGCCGCAATAAAGGAGGCGGCGCAGGTCCCTCAGGGGGCCGGTGACCTTCAGCCCCATGGCGTTCTCCATGGCGTGCGCCGCGCTCATCTGGTAGGCCACCGGGCAGATGCCGCAGATGCGGGCGGTGATATCCGGGGCTTCGTCGAACTGGCGGCCTCTTAAGAAGGCCTCGAAAAACCGGGGCGGCTCGAAGATCTTCAGCTTGACTTCGGCCACGGCGCCGCCCTTGACCCGGAGGTACAGGCCACCTTCGCCCTCCACCCGGGTCAGGATATCGACCTTGATGGTTCTACTTTTCATGGGCTTCGCTCTCCCGGCGGAACTCCGGGGCGTTGGCGTAGAATTTACGGAAAGCCTGCACCAAACCCGCTTCGGAGACCCCAAAACGCTGACTGAACCAGGCAGCCAGGGAAGCGGTGTTGGGCGTCTCCTTGGGGCCATAGCAGCCGTAGCAGCCCCGGTGGTAGGTGGGGCACAGGGCCCCGCAACCGCCGTGGGTTACCGGCCCCAAGCATGGAGTGCCCATGACCATGACGCAGATGTTGCCCTGAGCCTTGCATTGCAGGCAGACGCTGTGAGGGGCCAGCCGCGGGGTGCAGCCGCTGAGATAGGCGCTGATCACCTCCAGGAGCTGTCGTTTGTTGATGGGGCAGCCGTTGATCTGGTAGTCCACCTTGATATGGGCCGACAGCGGCGTGGACTGTTCCAGGGTCTGGATGTATTCCGGATGGGCGTAGACTGCATTAATGAAATTGTTAACGTTTTGGAAGTTGCGCAGGGCCTGGATGCCGCCGGAGCAGGCGCAGGTGCCCATGGCCACCAGGTATTTGGAGTCCCGGCGTACCTTTTTAATGAGTTCGGCGTCGTGGGCCGTGGTGATGGAGCCGTCCACCAGGGTCAGGTCGTAGGGGCCCTTGCCCATGACCCGGGAGGCCTCGACGAAAAAGGCCAGTTCCACCGCGCCGGTGATGGTCAGCAGCTCGTCTTCACAGTCCAGGAGCGATAGCTGGCAGCCGTCGCAGGAGGCGAATTTCCAGACCGAAAGCCGGGGCTTTTTTTTCAAGGCCATGGGTCAGACCTCCCGCCGCTCGAACCAGTCTTTGACCACATCGTAGCGAAAGACCGGACCGTCTTTGCAGACGAAGAAGGGTCCCCACTGGCAGTGGCCGCACAGGCCCAGGCCGCATTTCATGTGGCGTTCCATGGAGACGAAGATTTGCGCCGGCGCCAGGCCCCGGTTGAGAAGTTCGATTACGGTGTAGCGCATCATCAACTGGGGGCCGCATACCAGGGCGGTGGTGTTGGCCGGGTCGAAGCGGGCCCGGGGAATGACGGTGGTCACCACCCCGACGCTCCCTCGCCAGTCAGTCGGGGCGGTGTCTACCGAGACGTGCACCCTGAGGTCGAAGCGGCCCCGCCAGTCCTGTAGTTCCTGCCGGTAAAGCAGGTCCGCGGGGGTGCGGGCCCCATAAATCAACTCGAAGTTTCCGTAGTCCGGACGATGGCCAAGCAGGTGATATATGGCGGGCCTTAAGGGTGCCAGGCCCAAGCCGCCGGCTACGATGACCACGTCTTGGCCGGCCATTTCCGCCACCGGCCAGGGGACGCCGAAGGGACCCCGCACTCCCAATCGCGCCCCGGGGCGAGCCCGACACATAGCCCGGGTGACGTTGCCGACATTGCGCACCGTGTGTATCAGGCTTTGGGGGTGGGCCGGGTCGCCGCTGATGGAGATGGGCACCTCTCCCAAGCCGAAGGCGTAGAGCATGTTGAACTGCCCGGGCGCAAAGGCAAAGTCCGACGCCTCGCCGGGCCGGGCCAGGTCAAGGGTGAAGGTGTCGGCGGTTTCGCGTCGCACCCGTTGGATCTGGAAAATTTCCGGCAGCATATGCACCCCGCAGGGCGGGTCCGGAGACTATCCCCACCTGTCTAGTCCTGAAACATATCGGTGAGCTGCAGGCTGTATACCCGGAAACGCACCGCCAGCGAATCGGCGTAGCGTTTCAGGATTTCGTAGCCCAGATCGTGGTTGGCCTCGCATTTTTCCCGGAGGCAGTTCACCTCGAGGCTCAGGGCTCGCGTGAGGCCTGCAGCCCGCGTGTCCGCGGGCCAGTGATAAGACTCGCGGTTAACCCAAAGCCAACCTAGCATGCCCCCTTCCCCTATGGTCTGCATGGTTATGGGCCCGCGCCGGGCGCTGAAGATTTCCACCGAGACCCGGCCTTGAAGAATCAGGTAGAACCTGGTAGCCTCCTCTCCGGCCCGGCAGAGAAACTGGCCGTCGGTAAAATTGAGCCGGGAGGCGCAGGCGGCCACTTCGTGGATAAGCCGCGGGGCCAGACCCTGGCAAAATGGATGGGCCGCCAAGATGGGCTCAAGGTTCTCCATGCTCGGTCTCCTCCTGGAGGACTTCATTATTTCGAATGGCTCCGACTTCCTCGGTGAGGTCGATGCCCACCGGACACCAGGTTAGACAACGGCCGCAGCCGACGCAGCCGGAGCAGCCGAACTGGTCGTGCCAGGTGGCCAGTTTGTGGGTCAGCCACTGGCGGTAACGCGACCGGGGCGAGGAGCGGATGCTGCCGCCATGAATGAAGGAATGATCCACGGTAAAACAGACGTCCTGGCGGCGCCATCTTTCGGACGCGGCGCCGGTCAAGTCGGTGACATCTTCGACGGTGTGGCAGAAGCAGGTGGGGCAGACCCAGGTGCAGTTCCCGCAGTTGAGGCAGCGGGCCGTGACTTCGCCCCAGCGGCTATGTTCGTAATTGCGATAGAGGAGTTCCTTGAGGCCCCGAGTATCCAGCTCCCGGCCCATATTGGCTGCCATAGCCGCCACTACATTCTCGGCAGCCTCGACTTCCACGGCCGCGGCCGGTCGCAGGGGGACTGACCGGAGAACCCCGGCGCCCCGCTTGGTCCCCACTTCCACCAGGAAGTAATGTTTACCCTCCTCTAAAACCTCGGTGAGCGCCAGGTCGAAACCGGAAGTGGCCCTGGGGCCGCTGCCCATGGAGACGCAGAAACAGGTGCCGCAATCCCGGCCGCCGCAGTTGACCGCCAGGATGAAGGCCTGCTCCGAGCGGGCCTGATAAACCGGGTCAACGTGAGGGCCTTGCAGAAATACCCGGTCCTGGATCGCCATGGCGTGGAGGTCGCAGGCATGGACTCCGATGAAGGCGTAGCGGGGGACGTTCTCTGCCGACGGGTCAATCCGAAAGCCGTCGCCGTGGCGTTCGGCCCGCCAGAGCAGGTGGTGAGACGGAAACAGGAACTGCTTCCAGGACTGCTGGCCGACCCCATAGCCGAAGAGGGCCCGGTCGTCCCGCGGTTGCAGACGGAAGGCCCCGGGTTCCTGCGCGTCAGTCCAGCCCACGGGCAGGTCGGCCACCCCGGCCAAGTCGCCGTAGATCAACTGGCCATCCCTCAGAGTAGGCCCCACCATTCGGTAGCCCAGGCGGCCCACAGCTACTAGGAGCTGCGGAAAATCTGCCGCGGCCATCACCAACTCGGCGCCAATTGACACTGGGGTAACCATGGCCCCCCAGCCCCCATTTTAAGGACTATTTGGCCAGAAATCACCAGTCCGCATATTCTTCGCCCTGGAATATATGACTTGCCTTACCTGAGGTCAAGAGAAAAATGGGGAAAAACAGGCTTGAGGAGGTGGAAAGCCGAAAAATTTTAAGGAGCCGGTTTTTTGACGATCGGCGGACCTGGTTCGCCTTCCAATCATTGCGGATACAACAGAAACTCCCGCCGCCTCTCCCTGAACCCGGCCAGATCCATTTGCCAGGAATCTTCCAGCGCCGCCGCGCTCAAGCCCCGCTCCAGCCCCAGGCGGACCGCGGCGTCCCCGGTGAGCAGGTCGATGGGCAGCCGTGAGGTCTCGTATTCATAGGGCGGCTGGCGCCAGGCGAATTGCTCCGGGTAGAGCTCCCGGATCGCCGCCAACAGGGCCAGGGTGGTGAAATAGGGCTTGAAACTTCCCCGGTCGATGACGTGTAGCTGGAAACCGCAGCACATCTGGCCGCTCCACTTGTGGAAGATGGGCTCAAAGCAGGCCTCCCGCAGGATCACCCCCGGCAGTTTCGGCAACAGGGTCCGCAACCGCGCCGGCTCCAGGAACGGCGCCCCGCAAAGTTCGAAGGGTTTGGTGGTGCCCCGCCCCTCCGAGAGATTGGTGCCCTCCAGGAGGACCTGGCCCGGATAGACCAGGGCTCCCTCCAGGGTGGGCAGATTGGGGGACGGCAATACCCAGGGCAGGCCGCTGGCATCGAAATAGTCGCGGCGCCGCCAGCCGGACAGGGGAACGACCTCCAGATCGCAGTCGATCTTCTGGGTGGCCTGGTAGTAGCGGGCCAACTCCCCCAGGGTAAGGCCATGGCGCATGGGCAGAGGATAAGGCCCCACCAGGGAAGCCCATTCCGGCCGCAGGATATTACCCTCCACCGCCGCGCCGCCGATGGGGTTGGGGCGGTCCAGGACCACCACCTTTTTGCCCAAGGGAGCTGCAGCCTCCATCATCTTGGCCAGGGTGGCGGCAAAAGTGTATACCCGGGCGCCGACATCCTGCAGGTCCACCAGCACGGCGTCCACCTCCGCCAGGGTCTCGGTGGGCGGCGCCATCCGGGGGCCATACAGGCTTATCACCGGCAGCTTTAGGAGTGGGTCTATGAAGTCGGCGGAGGAGATCATATTGTCCTGCTTCTCCCCCCACAGACCGTGCTGCGGGCTGAAGAGCACCCTAAGTTGCCCGGGAAAGCGGGCCGCCAGGAGTTCCCGGCTGGCGGTCAGATCAGCGGCCACCGCCGCCGGGTGGCTCAGCAGCCCCAGCCTGGCCCGGGCCGCCCAGGCAGGCGGGTTGCGCAGAAAGCCTTCCATACCGGTAATTACCCGCCCCATGGGTCTCTCTCCCCAATTAAAAACCTAACCGCCCCCGGCTAGCCCCGGACGAAAAGAGGCGGGTTTAATACCCGCCCCGGTCTCACTGCGAGCCCCCTGCGCCGCCGCTAAAATTCCGCTTCCTCTCCCTTCACGACCGGGCGCATCAGCAACACCACGTCGTGGGTCACCCCATCCATGCGGATAAAATAGTCGTCTAGCAGCGCCTTATGCTCAAAACCGTGGGTCCTGAAGCCCTTGATCACCTTTTTGAGGTCGGCGACGATCTCCGCCTTCAGCCACTGGAGATTTTCCTGAAAGGCCAGGTTGATCATCTCCTCCAGCATCAGGGAGCCCAGTCCCAGGTTCCGGTGGCTGCGGGAGACATATATTCGGATCTCCCCGATATGCTTGGCCGAGTGTTTACCCCGGTGCAGGGTGGCGTCCGCGGCAATCTGATTGGTTTCCAAGTCCACCGCCAGCAATGGCAAGACCTTGTGGTAGTTGATGTTATCCAGCCAGTGGTTGACTACCTTGGGATCTTTGACATTTTGCTTGAGAAACCGGATATCCTCATCGGGAGCCGCCTGAAACAACTGGAGCAAGCCCTGGCGATCCTCCTGGTTGAGGAAGCGAAACATCATGCGTTTGCCGTTGCGCAGGGTGATGAACTTGCGGTAGGCGGGGTAATTGATCATGGCTGGCCTCAAAAATTTTTGGAAATATTAGGGAATGATATAACCGAGCGGTGAAATTTGTCAAGGAAAGTGGAGGGCCGCGCCGGCCAGGAGCCCGGACCCTGCCGCGGCCAGCCGCGAACCCCAGGCGTGAGAGGCCTCCCGCCCAGCCGGCGCCCCCATGGCTTCCGGCCCTGGCCGTTATTAGGATAAGTTATGAATATCGCTATGAAATATATTTTGGGGGGATTTTCCATATGCATGTAGCAAGGATACCGAATTTTGCAGCTGATTCTCCTTTACCCTTATGAAAATCGTCGGAAACGATAGGAAACGCGAGATGAACTGAAACCCCCAAAAGCCGCCGGGAAACCTGGCAAACCCTTTGGGCCGATGCTGCTTGCTATAAATCATATTGAATTTGCAGGATATTTTGTCGCGTGGGACAGGCCCGCGTCACCATTGCCCCATTGCCCCGCAAGCCTTCCCCATATGGCTGCCGGCAAAGAGCCCGGGCTAAGGTTCATTGGGGGCCATCCCCTTTGACCGGAATGGTCCCAAAAGTTAGCATCCGGTTAGCAAACGCAACGGCAGCGGGGGAACATGTCAAGCATTTGGGAAGCGGCCAAAGAGGTCATCAAGGGCGAGGTACCCTCCTCCACCTTCCACCTGTGGATCGAGCCCCTCCAGGTAGAAAACGGTCCCGGAGGCGAACTGCTGCTGGCCTGCCCCAATCCTTTTTCCATGAGATGGGTTCAGGGCCATTATCTGCCGCTAATCCGGCAGGCCCTGGAAAACCTGGGGCAGACGCCGCCGGGGGTGGCCTTGAAATTGCTCAACGCCCCTCCCCGGCCGCCGGTGATGCCGCGGCCGACCCAGCCGGCCTTGCCGCAAATGGCGCCGCCAACCCGCCAGAGCGGTCTTAATCAGGCCTTCACCTTTGATAAATTCGTGGTCGGGGCCTCCAACCGCCTGGCCTATCAGGCTTCCCGGGCCCTGGCCAGGGATGACACCTTTTATAACCATCTCCTGTTCATTACCTCCAGCCCCGGTCTGGGCAAGAGCCATCTATCTCAGGCCATGGGCAACTTTATCAGCCAAACGGCCGGTGGCGGCAGGGTCTTGTATCTCACCGCGGAGAGTTTCGCCAACCAGATGGTAAGGGCCTTGAAAACTGGGCAGATGGCCGATTTCAAGGAGCGCTTCCGCCGCGACTGCGACATTCTGCTCCTGGAAGAGGTCCAGTTTTTAAGCGGCAAAGAGAAGATCCAGGCGGAGGTATGCTACACCCTGGATACCTTACTGAGCCGCCGCAAACGGCTGGTCTTCACCAGTTGTTATCTCCCCGGGGAGATCAGCCAACTTTCCCAGGAACTCCGTTCCCGGCTCACCGGCGGGGTCATCACCCCCATCGGCCCGCCGGACTTCCCCACCCGGGTGAATATCCTGGCCAAAAAGGCCGAGAGCCGGGGGGTGCAGGTCTCGGTGAAGATCCTGGAATACCTGGCCGAATACGTCAGCGGCGACGTCCGCCGCCTGGAGAGCGCCCTGGACTGCCTGCTGGCCCGGGCGTCCCTGCTCAGCCAGAGCCTCAGCCCATCCATGGCCCGGGAGGTCCTCCAGGACTTGCAGGCCGTGTCCAGCCGCCTGAGCATCCCGGAGATCCAAAAGATTATCTGCGACTATTATGGGGTGGGCCTGGCGGAACTCTTGGGGCGTTCCCGCCAGAAGCGGCTGGTGCGGGCCCGGCAGCTAGGTTTTTATTTAGCCCGCCTCTATACGGAAAAGACGCTGGCGGAGTTGGGGCTTCTCTTTCAGAGGAGCCACGCCACCGTGGTGCACGCCTTGCAAACCCTGGAGCGGGAACGCAAGACCAATCATCGCCTGTCCCAGGAAGTGCAGCTTCTGGAACAAAAGTTGGCCCAGGCGCAAGTCAGGTGGGGGTCGAAACCAGCATCCACTCTTCGCATTGATGCTTGATAACCCGGCCCTCCACGATGAAGACAATGTCTTCGGCGATGTTGGTGGCCAGATCGGCGATACGCTCCAAATTCCGGACGATGATCAGAAAATGGTGCAGCCGCGTTACCCAGCGCGACTCCTGGACCATACAAGCCAGAATCTTCTGGACGTACTCATCGTCCAGCAGATCCACTTCCACATCCCGCTGACACACCTTGATAGCCAGCTTGGGGTCCTGGTGCACGAAGGCGTCAATGCTGCTGGTCACCATGCCCAGGGCCATGTCGGACATGATCTTGAGATCGATGGGGACCTGCAGGGGCTCGCTGCTGTTGAGTTCCAGGGCCCGTTCGGCGATATTCACCGCCTGATCGCCGATGCGCTCCAACTCGGTGGCGATACGCATGGCCGCGGTGGTCAGTCTCAGGTCCGAGGCCAGGGGCTGGCGCAAGGCCAGCAGCCTGAAGGCCTGTTCTTCAATGGCCAATTCCATGCGGTTCAGGGTAATATCGTCGATGATCACGTCCCGGGCCAGGTCGGAGTTACGGGTTGCCACCGAGATTATACTCTTGTCCACGGCGGCTTCGGCCAGGCTCCCCAGTTGCAGCAGATCCTGTTTGATCTGCTCCAGTTCCTGATCGAATTGCCGCACCATCTTCATGGGGGTCGCCATCACTTCTTCTCCTCAAAACATATCGCATTTTACTATAAATCAGGAGAAAGATAAATAATCTATAAGAGATATCTGGGCGGCGACCTAAAATCTTTTTCTGGTGGGAGGTCTCGGTCACCAAACGCTCCTCGGGCGGCCTAAAGCCGGCGGAAAGGTAATCATGAGAATCGCCATCATCGGACCCGGAGCCCTGGGTAGTCTCTTAGGGGCTCTGCTATTTGAGGCAGGGGAGCAGGTCACCCTGGTCGATTATCTCCCCGAGCGGGCGGCGCGGCTCCAGCGCCAGGGCCTCCGGTTGCGCACCCCGGCTGGCGGCGAGCGGCAGGTCCCGGTACCCATCGGCCTGCCGGGGGAAGCAGGCCCGGCGGAGCTAATCATCGTGGCCGTAAAGGCTCACCAGACCGGGGCGGCGGCCCTGAGTCTGAGGCCCTTGCTGGCGGAGAACGGCCTGATCCTCAGCTTGCAAAACGGTCTGGGCAACTTGGAGACGCTGGCTCTCGCGGCGGGACCCGAACGGCTGCTGGCGGGGGTGGCCAGGCTGGGCGTCACCAGGATGGCGGCGGGGGAGATTATCCTGGCCGGTGAGGGGCCGCTAATCATCGGAGTCCCCAGGGGCTCTCAGGTTTCCCCGGAGGAACTGGACCGGGTAGCGGCGGCGCTGCGCCGGGCCGGCCTGGACTGCCGTGAACAGCCGGACATCGAGGTGGCTTTGTGGGAAAAACTGCTGGTCAACGTCGGGATCAATCCCCTGACCGCCTTGTTGCGGGTGCCCAACGGGACGCTCCTGCATCTGCCCGAGGCCTGGGGGCTGGCGTTGGCCGCGGCCCGGGAGGCCCAGCGGGTGGCCCGGGCCACGGGGCTGGCCCTGGACCTGGACCCGGAAGAAGACCTGCGTCAGGCGTGCCAGGCCACCGCGGCCAATCGCTCCTCCATGCTCCAGGACGTCCTGGCGGGCCGGTCCACGGAAATCGACGCCCTCAACGGCCAGGTGGCCTCCCGGGGTCAGGCCCTGGGGGTCCCCACCCCGGTAAACCGTTTTCTCACCCAAATCTTCCGGTCCTGGGGGCAGGCGGTCCAGTTTCGGGTCAGTTAAGGCGGGCCCTGCCCATGGCCTGGAGACCGTCAGCGCGGGGCGGCGGGCCGGCCCGGCGAGGTCGCCAGCAGCGGCCCGGCGGGGGGCTCTCCGGCCACCGCCACCTTAGCCGCGGCCAGCCCGAACTCGGCCCGGTCCGCCAGGATCTTCCCGCAGATGGCCCGGGCCAGCAAGCGGTGCCCCTGGCTCCGTAAGTGGCCGCTGTCGGCGAAATAGGAGGGGCCACCATCTCCTTTGAATACCTCACTCATGGAGATGTGATATACCCCGGGACCGGCCAGGGCGGCGCACATGGCGTCCAGACCGTCGTCGTTCAGGCGCGGGGGTTGGCCGGCCTCCCTTTCTACCCGGCATTGGGAGATCAGCAGCAGCGGAATCCCGAGGCGGCGCACCATGGCGACGTTCTCCACCAATTTCTCCCGGGCCAGTTGAATGCGGGCGGCGATCTCCCCGGGGTCCCGGGAGGCGGCCACCTCGGCGTCGGCGTCGCTCACCGCGCATTTCAGGCGGACCTCCTCCGGCACCAGGGGCCAGAAAACCTTCTCTAAATTGGCCTCATAGAGACGCCGGAAGATGAAGACCTTCATCAGCCAGTGGCGCGGGTGCCAGCCCTGGAACTCCTGGCTGCGACGCCACTCCCGTTCGTCCTCCCACTTATTGCTGTCGTCGACATGCAAGACGACGAGGCTGGGTTCGAACTCCAAGACCTTCTTGAGGACCACCTGACAGCGGCGGGCCCCATAGCCCGGTAACGCCATGTTGAAAGATTCCGCCTGGATGCCCTGCCGCCGCAGGTCCTCCCCCAGCACCCAGGGGTAGGCCTCTCTGAAGCTGGGCCCCCGGGGGACGGAGTCCCCTATCACGAAGATGCGGTAGCTGCCCGGGGGGCGCTGCCTCTGGAAAGATTGGGGATGGAAACGGCGGCCGCCGGCCCGGAAAAGTTTCACCGTGCCGTCCTGATGCTCGGCGAATCCCGCCTGCGGGTCATAGCCGTAGGCGAACCGGCCATCGATATCCCGAGCGAAAAAGATGCGGGCGCCGATCTCGGAGAGAGCCAGCAGCGCCAACACCATCAGGAAAGCCGGAGTGAGGAGCCTTTTCATCAGAATTGGAAGTAGATGAATTCCTTGTCCTGCTCGCTGGAGGAGACCACCAGGAGCAGGAGCAGCAGATAGACCGCCCCTTTCACCGGCCAGGGCAGGCTCCGGAGGCGGGTTTCGTCGCGAAATTTCAGGGTCAAGAGCTGGAGCAGGATCAGGGGCCCGATATGAATCAGCAGCCAGAGGCAGGAAGACTGCCAGGGCAGCGCCAGGGATGACTGCCAGTGGCCCAGGGCCCCAAACCAGGCCCCCACTTGGGCCAGGTCGCGGCTGCGGAAGATCGCCCAACCCGCCAGGATGAAAAGCCACATGAGGGGAACCGCCAGCAGCGAGCCCCAGGAGAACCGGTCCTGGGCCGGGGATTTACCGGCCAGCAGATTCAGGGGCGGGAAGTGGTAGAGGATGAGCAGGCCCCCCTGGTAGGCGCCCCAGAGCACGAAGATCCACGAGGCCCCGTGCCAGAATCCCACCAGGAGCATGGTCACCCCCAGGTTGCGCAGGGTCAGCCAACGGCCGCCGCGGTTGCCTCCCAGAGGGATGTAGAGATAATCCCGGAACCAGTTGGAGAGGGAGATATGCCATCTGGACCAGAAGTCCGAGGGATTTTTGGCCAGATAGGGGAAGCGAAAGTTCTCCACCAGGTCGATGCCCAGCAGCTTGGCCGAGCCCCGGGCGATGTCGGTGTAACCGGAAAAATCCCCGTAGATCTGAAAGGCGAAGGCGACCACCCCCAGGACCGCCCAGTAGCCATTCAGGTGAGTGGCGGGGTCGAAGGCGTAGTTGGCCAGGACGGCGCAGTTGTCGGCCACGAAGATCTTTTTAAAAAAGCCCACCAGGATCATGCTGAGGCCGTCTTGAAGGTAGGCGGGCTGAAAAGCCAGGTCGGCCTCCAGTTGGGGGATGAGCTGATGACCCCGCTCGATGGGCCCGGAGACCATCTGCGGGAAAAAGGCGTCAAAGGCCGCGAAGGTGACCAGGCTGCGGCAGGCAGAGGTCAGTCCCCGGTAAATATCGAAGACGTAGCCCAGGGATTGGAAGGTGTAAAAGGAGATACCCACCGGCAGGATGATCTTGAGGAGCACCGGATCGGTCCTCAGACCCGCGGTTTCCAGGAATGTCCGGGCCGATTGGACGAAGAAGCCGAAATATTTGAAAAATCCGAGGATGGTGAGACAGAAGCAGACGCTGAGGATGAGGAAATAGCGCCGCCGCCGCGGCCCGGCCCAGGCCCATAACAGCTCATGGCCCGCAAAGAACAGGAACCCCAGGGCCGCGGCCAGGCCCATGACCGTAGGGGAGATGTGGCTGCCCGGCAGCGCCAGGCGGCACACCGCGGTCCAGGCGGCGGGTGCCAGGGTCAGCAGCAGAACCCAGGGGGCTTTCGTCCTTTCCCCGTCGATACTCAGGCCGCAGAGGAAATCGATGACCGTGGTAGCCATCACCAGCGCCAGGAAACGCACGTCCCAGCCGGCGTAAAAGAGATAACTGGCCGCCAGCAGCAGCAAAAGCCGCCTTCTGCCGGTGAGCCTCCAATAGAGGAGGAAGACGATGGGCAGAAAAATGAGATATTGCCAGGAAATGAAGGACATATGCGTAAGAAAATCTCTGGCGCTTGGGCATCTCAGCGCGCCTATAGTCTTAATTTACTATACCTAAAATGAGACCTCTAAGAAACCCCTGGCAGCCATCAGCCGGCTTGAGTCAGGACCAGGCCGCCCCTGTCACCTTAAGTCCATGCAGGCCGCGTCTCAGGCGCCTGATCGGGAGCGGGAGACGCACCCCAACGCCACCAGCCGTAGATCTCAGGACCGCCGGGAGCTCACCGCCAGGCGGGGCTCGCGGCCCAGCGGCAGCCGGTAGGGCTTAAGTTCCAGTGGGCCCAGACCCAGGAGACGGCCCGCCGCGGCCGCGGCTTCGAGTTCGCCTCCGGCCAGGTGCGGCCCTTTGAGTGCCAGTGCCAGGCCGCCGGGCAACAGCAGGGGGGCGGCCAGTTCCAGGAAGCGCCCCAGAGGAAAGGTGGCCCGGGAGACCACCGCCTGGAAACGGGGGCCCCACTTCCGGGCCTGCTCCGGGGTCAGATGGGTGCAGGCCACCTGAACGTCCGGCAGCTTGAGACAGGAAACCAGGTATTCCAAAAAGGCCGCCTTCTTTTGCCGGGCCTCCACCAGGGTGAGCTGGAGTTCGGGCCGGACCAGCTTCAGGGCCAGTCCGGGAAACCCCGGGCCGCTGCCCAGGTCCGCCAGGGAGCGGCAGCCCGCCAGGAAAGGCAGGATCGCCAGGGAATCGAGGAAATGCTTGACCACCATGTCCCGGTCGCTCTTTAAGCCGGTGAGGTTGACCCGGGCGTTCCACAGCTTAAGCTGGGTCAGGTAGAACCGGAACTGGTCCAGGGTGGCCGGGGGCAACTCCAGCCCCAGGGGCGCGGCCCCTTCCTGCAGCAAGTCCATGGGGTCGCCGGGGGGGTTCGGGGGAGTCATCTGGTCAATTGCCATCGCCGCCAGGTCTGTAAAGCCTTTCGCCGTTATTGAGGTCAGGCCGCGGAACTAAGTATTCATTTTCAAAACGCCGGTGCCACCCAGACGCCTGTAACACTGGCCCCCCCTCGACTCACTCCCCAAAATCCTCATTTCCCCAGACAAAATTCCCCGAAGATGCGCTCCAGGACCTCGTCTCCCATCTCCTGGCCAGTGATCGCCCCCAGTTCCCGGATGGCCTCATGGAGCTCCAGGCCTACGAGTTCCCAAGGCGGAGCCGGGAGGGCTTGTGGTAAAGGGGAAACCGCCAGCAGTTCCCGGACCCGGGCCAGGCAACCCAGGCATCCCTCCAGATGCCGGTGATGCCGGGCCAGGGTGACCATCTCGCCGTCGAGCCGCAGGCCGCCCTCCAGGGCCTGGGCCAGGATGGCCGTCTTCAATGACTCGGTCCCCTGGCCGGTGAGGGCGGAAATCGACAGTACCGGGAAGGAGGTGGCCGCCTGCACCTCGGCTTCACCAAGCGTCCGGGGCAGATCCGCCTTATTGATCACAGCCAGGCCCCGGCGGCCGTTCATCTCCCCCAAGGCCTGCCGGTCTGCCGCGGCCAGGGGCTGACTGCCGTCCAGGAGATAGAGGACCAGATCGGCCTGGGCCAGGCGTTCCCGGGTGCGCTCCATGCCCAGCTCTTCCAGGCGGTCCCGGGCCTGACCCAGCCCGGCGGTGTCGCTGAGGCGCACCGGGATGGATCCCAGGATGATGGTCTCCTCGATCAGATCCCGGGTAGTGCCGGGGATCTCGGTAACAATGGCCCGGTCCAGGTTAAGCAGGCGGTTCAGGAGGCTGGATTTGCCGGCATTGGTCCGGCCGGCAATGACCGCCAGCAGGCCTTCCCGCAATAAGCGGCCTTGCCGGTAACTGGCGGTGAGGCGCCCCAGGGTTTCTATCCGGGGCGCCAGGGCCGCCTCCAGAAGCGCCGGGGCCAGTTCTTCGGCTTCCTCGGGAAAGTCCAGGGCCGCCTCTACCCGGGCCAGCAGGTCCAGGAGGTCCTCCCTGAGCAGGGCCAGGCCACGCCCCAGGCCACCCTGGAGGTGGCCGGCCGCCACCTGCAGCGCCGCCTCGCTACGGGCCCGGATCACTTCCAGGACCGCTTCCGACTGGGTCAGGTCGACCCTCCCCGAGAGAAAGGCCCGCAGGGTAAACTCGCCGGGCTGGGCCAGACGAGCCCCCCGCTTCAGGACCAGGGATAAGAGGCGCTCCAGCACCCGGTAGCCGGAATGGCAGTTGATCTCCACCACGTCTTCCCTGGTATAGGTATGGGGGGCTCGCATCCAGGTGAGCAGCACTTCGTCGATGATTTCTCCCTGGGAACCGACGATTTCACCCAGGTAGAGATGGTGGGAGCGCCACTGGCGGCGGGGACGGCGGGGGCGAAAGATCTCCCGGGCGATCTCCCGGGCTCGAGGACCGCTGAGACGGACGATGCCTATGCCCCCCTCACCAACGGGAGTGGAAATGGCGGCGATGGTATCGGCCGGATCAGGCTGGGTCATGACTTCGTAAGGGGTAAGCGTGAGGCGTCCTGGGTAATGGACCTAACCCTGCACCCATTAACCATCACTCATTACCGTCTTTTCCGGTCCATCCTCCTGGCCTTCCTTTTTTTTGGCGGGGGCTATGACCACCTTCTTGTATAGCCCTTCCCCCCGGCTGCTGGTCTTCAGATCCCCGTCCTCCTGCAGGGCCAGATGGACGATGCGGCGGTCATAGGGGTTCATGGGATTTAAGGTGATGGGCTTACCGTTCTTTTTCACCTTCTCCCCATAACTCTGGGCCAGATGCGCCAGGGCCTCGTCGTGCCGGGCCCGGTAGGCCTCCACGTCGATGGAGATCCTCACCTTGTGGCGGCTCCGCTTGGCCAGCATCTTGGTGACCAGATATTGCAAGGCGTCCAGGGTCTGGCCTTGCTTGCCGATGAGCAGACCGGCGCCCGCGGTTTCGATGCGCAGGCTGATGCGGTCCTCCTCCTGGTGCACGCTAACCTTGGCCTCTTCCTGCATCTTCGCCAGGAGGTTTTCCAGAATCTCCTGGGCCGCGCTCAGCAGGTTTTCTTCCGACTCATCCCGCTGCGCGGCCCGGACCTTCGCCTTCCGGCCACCCAGGCCAAAGAGGCCCGGGGAGCCTACCGATAAGATCTCGATTTCCAACTGCTCCGAGGAGACCTGAAAATGGGCACAAGCCGCCTCAATGGCGTCTTCGGTGTCCTTGCCTTCAAACTCCTTAAACTCCATCAACGCTTCCTCTAAAACTAGGTGAGGTACTTGTTGGTATAGTGTTGCTGTATGATGGAAAGCACATTGTTCGCCAGCCAATAGATCACCAGGCCGGAGGCGAAGTTCAGGAACATGAAGGTGAAAACTAACGGGAGAAACATCATCATCTTGGCCTGGGCGGGGTCCCCCGGTGAGGGGGTCATCTTCTGCTGCAGGAACATGGTGCCCCCCATGACTATAGGGGTGATGAGCAGGGGGTCCTTGGTGGACAGGTCCGCCAGCCAGACGATATGGGTAAACGGCAAAGTGGGAATGAAGGAGGCGTGGCGCAGTTCGATGGCGGTCCCCAGAACCCTGTAGAGGGCAATGAATACCGGCAGTTGTATCACCATGGGCAGGCAGCCGGCCAGGGGGTTGACCTTGAAGGTCTTGTAGAGGCCCATCAGCTCCTTGTTCATGGCTTCCTTGTCGTCTTTGTATTTCTCCCGGATCTTGGCCACCTTGGGCTGAAGCTTCTGCATCGCCTTCATGGACTTGTAGCTCTTGTGGTTAGGATAGAAGAAGAGGATGCGGATCACGAAGGTGAGGATGACGATGGCCCAGCCGTAATTAAGGGAATAACGCTCAAAAAACTTGAGGGAGGAAAGCAGGGGTTGGCCCAGGAAATTGAACCAGCCGAAGTTGACGGCCTTCTCCAGGCCCAGGCTCTGAAGGTTCTTCTCATCCTTGGGCCCGAAATAGAGACCATAGGAAAACCGCGCCTCCCTGCCGGCGGACAGATTCTCCACCGGGGTCTTGAGGCTGGCCATCATGGGTCCCGGCAGGGTCTCTTTGAGCAGCACCAAGGACTTGGGGGCCGCCTGGGGCACCATGGCGGTCAAGAAATAGCCATCGTCCAGCCCGGCCCAGCCGATCTTGCCGGTAAAGGTGCGCGGTTCCTTGACGCCGCCGCTCTTGATCTCTTGCCAGCTATCATTGACGAAGCCGTTGAACCCAAAGGATTGGTAACGGGAGGCCACCTCCCCGGCAAACTCCTCCCTGAGGTCGAGGTCCAACTGCCCATCCAGGGTTTGGGCGGTTTGGTTCACCACCTGCACCGCCAGGTCGAAGGCGTAGCTGTCGCCCTTAAAGGTGAAGGTCTTGATGAAGGTGAGGCCGGAGTTGCTGCGGCCGGTGAATTGCAGGGTGCCCTGATCTGCCCCCGTCAGGGTGAGGCCCGGCTGGGAGGCCGCCCAGGATATGGTCCCATCGGCCCCGGAGAGACTGTGGCCCTGCCAGCCCAGGTCCAGGTCGCAATTCTGGCCGGGGCCGGGACTCACCAGTTGTTTGGGCGGGGTCAGGGAATTATCTGGACTGTGGTAGCGCTCTGCATCGAGAGCAACCGGCCCCACTTTGAACTGGTAGATGGGGGTAAAGGGCAGGCTCTCCCGGTATTTTTTTAACTGGAAGCTCTTCAGGCAGCCGCCCGCCTCGGTGAATACCGCCCGAAACAGGGGGGTTTCCACCACCAGCTCCCGACCCGGGCTGGCCGCGGCCGGAGCCGGGCTCAGCGGCGCTTGGGCCGCCGGAATGGCGGGAGCCGGGGCCAGCGGCCCCTGGGCCTGTTGGGCTGGCTGGGCTGGCGTGGTTCGCTGGCCTGGCTGGCTTGAGGGAACTTGGCCCACCTTCGACCACTGCCCCACGTACATGAATACCGCAAATACCGCCATACTCAAGGCGAGGGCAATCATAGCCCGTTTTTCCATGCGTGACTCCTAGGGCACCGGGTCCCAACCCCCGGGGTGAAAAGGATGGCAGCGCAACAGACGCCGCAGGGCCAGGTAGAGGCCCCGCCAAAAGCCGTGGCGCGCCATGGCCTCGGCGGCGTAATGGGAGCAACTGGGGGCAAACCGGCAACACCTGGGAAAGAGAGGGGCAATCAGCAACTGGTAGGCCCGGATGGACCAGAGGGCCAATCTAATCATGGGCTACCCCCGGGGCCTGCACCGACAACAGGCCTCCCAACTCCTCCGCCACCCGCCAATAATTCAGGGCTGCCGCCCCCGGTTTAGCCATGATTACCAGGTCATATGGGGGCAAAAGCGTTTTATGCCGCCGGAAAAATTCCCGCAGCAGCCGCTTCATGCGGTTGCGCCGGACCGCCTTGCCGAAGCGCCGGGTCACCACCAACCCCAGCCTGGGGGCAGAGGCCTCCGGGGGCGCCAGGGTGACCCCGAAATGGCGCGAATGCAGCCGCTTCCCCTGGGCCTGGACCCGGAGATAATCGCGACGGCGGCGGATCCGATCCGCCTTGGTGAAACTTACGATCCCCTTGATGGTTGGGGTCGGGGCGGGGGTGGGACGCCGGTCGACGGAATTGGCGGGAGGCCTCAGGATCACTCCGCCGGCGCTAAACCGTCAAACGTTTCCGACCCCTGGCCCGGCGGCGGTTGATGACCTGGCGGCCACCTCGGGTGCTCATCCGCTCCAGGAAGCCGTGGGTTCTGGACCGACGCAGATTATGAGGTTGATAGGTGCGCTTCGACATTTGCTCATCCTTATGACGGAACGTTTTCCAAACATTTTATAAACCATTTCTAGGCCCTTTTGTCAAGGGACCGCCTAGATTTTCTCTGGTTTTCAGCCTTCGACTCATCCAGGCGCCGGCGTTTCCCAGGTGAGGCGGCGGCCGCCAGTCCGGCCCAGGCCATGGTTCCCAAGGCCCGGGCCACTGGAAAGTCAAGGGGCGGTTTCTCCCCCCGCCAATTTTTAAGTTGGATTTTATAGACTAAATAACATAAACTTAGAAGATTAGAGCTAGATTAGCCCTTTCCAGACTCCATGGACCGGGTGGCTTTGGACCGTCGGGCCAGTTCATTCCTCGCTGGAGATCCGGCGGTGTTTCCATGAAGATTAAGGAGTCTCTATGTTTCTCGATCCCATCCTGGGATGGTTCTCCAATGACCTGGCCATCGACTTAGGCACCGCCAATACCCTCGTTTACGTCAAGGGCAAAGGTATCGTCCTGAGCGAGCCCTCGGTGGTGGCAGTGCGCAAAAACGACCGCGACCGCAGCCGGGTGCTGGCGGTGGGCCGGGAGGCCAAGATGATGTTGGGCCGCACCCCGGGCAACATCGTGGCTATCCGCCCCATGAAGGTCGGGGTCATCGCCGACTTCGTAATCACCGAGGCCATGCTGCGCCACTTCATCCGCAAAGTGCACAACCGGCGTTCCCTGATCCGGCCCCGTATCATCGTCTGCGTGCCCTCGGGGATCACCCCGGTGGAAAAGCGGGCGGTGCGGGAGTCGGCGGAATCGGCCGGGGCCCGGGAAGTCTATCTCATCGAGGAGCCCATGGCCGCGGCCATCGGCGCCGGCCTGCCCATCACCGAGCCCATCTGCAACATGGTGGTGGACATCGGCGGCGGCACCTCCGAAGTGGCGGTCATCTCCCTGGCCGGCATCGTCTATTCCAAATCGGTGCGGGTGGGTGGCGACAAGATGGACGAAGCCATTTTGCAATTTATCAAGCGCACTTACAATCTCCTGATCGGCGAGCGCACCGCGGAAATCATCAAGACCACCATCGGCAACGCCTTCCCCGGCGAGACCGAATCCATGGACGTCAAGGGCCGGGACCTGGTCAGCGGCATCCCCAAGATCATCAATATCAGCTCCGATGAGGTCCGCCTGGCCATTCAGGAGCAGATCGACAGCATCGTCGCCGCGGTGAAAACCGCCCTGGAGCAGACCCCCCCGGAGCTGGCTGCGGACATCGTGGACCGGGGCATCTACCTGACCGGCGGCGGCGCCCTTTTGAAGGGCCTGGACGACCTGCTCAAACAGGAGACCGGGTTGCCCATCAAGATCGCCGACGATCCCTTGACCACGGTGGTTCTGGGTTCCGGCCGGGCTCTGGACAATCTTGACATCCTGAAGGAAGTGATGGTTTCTTGAGGCAGTTGGCTTTGCGCCCTAAATTGCACCACCGCACTCCATTGATCGTGGCCCTGGCCCTCTTGCTGTTTTTCTCCGTCCTTTCCCTCGGCCTGAAGCAATCACCGGTCCTGAAGGAGGTGGAAGGGTTGGTGGTTTCGGTTACTGCCCCCGGCTTGCAAGCCCTGGAATCTTTGGGCCGCCGCGGCAGGCGCCTCTGGCGGGGCTACATCGATCTGGTGGGGGCCCAACAGGAGAACGTCCAACTGCACCGGAGCCTGGAGGAATATAAGCAGAAGGAAATCAGTTTTCAGGAAGCCCAGCAGGCCCTGGTCCGCCTGGAAACGCTCTTGGACCTGAAGAGGCAGGTAGCCCTGCCGGTGATCGGGGCCCGGGTCATCGCCTACGACTCATCCCTGTGGTCCCGCTGCGCCCTCATCGATCAGGGGAAGGCCCAGGGGGTGAAGGTTGGGCTGCCGGTGCTGGCGCCGGAGGGTATCGTCGGGCGGGTCGTGGAGACCTATCCCCAGTATGCCAAGGTAATGCTCATCGTGGACCGCAAAAGCGGCGCCGACGCCATGGTGCAGCGCACCCGGGTGCGGGGTATCCTCCAGGGCCAGGGAGGCAACCGCTGCTCCCTGGATTTCGTCCCCAAGAGCGCCGACGTCCAGGTGGGGGATCTGGTCCTGGCCGCCGGCCTGGCCGGGATTTATCCCAAGGGCCTGCTCTTCGGCAAGGTCACCGGGGCCAATAAGAAGAGCCCCGGAGTCTTCCAGGAAATCGAAGTGACCCCAGCGGTGGACCTGTCGGCCCTGGAAGAAGTCCTGGTAATCAAGGTCGCCAACCTCAGCCTGCCGGAACCATGATCGCCGCCCTTCTCGGATACAGCTTCCTGGCCCTCGCCATCTTCTACCTGCAGAACCTGGCGTTCTTCCCGCAGGTGCACTTGCGGCTGCTGGCCCTGCTGCTGTTTTACCTGGGTTTGCGGCCCTCTCTGCCCCTGGCCCTGGTCCTGGCGGTGGTGGTGGGACTCTTGCAGGACAGCTTTGCCACCACCCCCTTCGGGATTCACCTGGGCGCGGCCCTGTTGCTGGTGGGAGTGGCCCGCTTCTTTTACCCGCGTCTGCCGCAGCAGCGCTTCGGCCTGCAGACGGCGGTCTGCCTGCTGGCTCTGATCCTGCAAGAGGTCTTCTTACAAGTGAGCCTTATCACCTTGGGCTACCAGGGCGGACTCGATTGGGGACAGCTCTCTCATCAAGGCGCGGCAATTCTGTTTACCGCGGTTCTGGGGCCCTTGATGTATTTTTTGGTAAATGGCCTGGAACGATTTCTGGGCCGTTACGGCTGGCGCCCCGAGAGGCAGCCGCCCGGGTTTTACCGGCCTCTGACATAATGGCGGGGGGCTGTCTCCCGGGCCGATTCCAGGCGCACGGATACCGTGGCCTGCCCCGCCCCATACCAGGACAAGACCATAACAAGACGAGACCGTCATGGCCCACCCCAAGCCGAATCTGGAAGCGAACCATTTAGGGAACTTTAAGTTCCTGGGAGCTTCCGCCGGCGGCGCCATGCCCCTGGATGAACAGGAACGGGGGCGCCGCAATTTTTCCGTGGTGGCCCTCATTGTCGTTAGCCTCTTTGGCCTCCTGTTCCTGCGCCTCTGGTATCTGCAATTGGTGCAGGGTGATTACCTGCGCCAGCGCTCGGAACAAAACCGCATCCGCCTCATCGACCTGCCCCCCTGGCGGGGCAAGATCATGGACCGCGGCGGCCAGGTTCTGGTGGGCAACCGGACCAGCTACGAACTGATGGCGGTCGTGGAAGACGTGGGAGACATTGGACTCCTGAGCCGCCGGCTGGCGATCTTGCTGCATATGGATCAGAAGCAGGTCGCCGCCCAATTGGAAAACGCCAGGGCCAACGGCCTTTACCAGGTGCGCCTCCGGGGAGACCTGAGCTGGGAGGAACTGGCCCAGGTGGCCGCTTATGAACCGGAATTGCCCGGAGTCCTGGTGCAGCTCCAGCCCAAGCGGGAGTACCGCCAAAATGGCCAGGCGGCCCATATCCTGGGTTATCTGGGGGAGATTAGCGAAGCCCAGCTCAAGAGCGGCAAGTTTGCCAATTACAAGGGCGGGGACTATGCGGGCCGTTGCGGCATCGAACTGGCCTGGGATAACTATCTCATGGGCGCCCGGGGCCACCGCCGCATCGAAGTGGACGCCTATGGCCGGGAATTCGGCCAAATGGACTCGATTTCCCCAACCCCCGGGGCCAACGTCTACCTGACCTTGGATAGCCGCCTGCAGCAGGAGGCCGAGGATTGCCTGGAAGGCAAGGAGGGAGCCATCGTCGCCCTGGATCCCCGTTCCGGCAAGATTCTGGCCATGGCCTCTGCCCCCAGCTTTTCCCAGGAGGCCTTTGAGCATGGGCTGCCGCCCCAGGAATGGCAACGTCTCAGCCAGGATAAGAGCCATCCCCTGGAAAACCGCGCGCTCCAGGGACAGTATCCCCCAGGTTCCACTTTCAAAATTATCATGGCGGTGGCCGGCCTGGAAGAGAAGGTCATCACTCCCGAAACCACCTTTAATTGCACCGGGTCCCTGGTCTTAGGCGACCACGAGTTCAAATGCTGGAAAAAGGGCGGCCACGGCGAGGTCAATCTCCATCGCGCCCTGGTGGAATCTTGCGACGTCTATTTTTATCAACTGGGGGAGAGGCTGGGGATTGACCGCATTGCCAAGTGGAGCCGCCGCTTCGGCCTGGGACAACCCAGCGGCCTCAATCTCGATAAGGAGATGCCCGGGCTGGTGGCCTCCAGCGCCTGGAAAAAGGCCCGCTTTAACCAGGCCTGGCACGAAGGGGAGACCCTGTCGGTTGCCATTGGCCAGGGCTATAACCTGGTCACCCCGCTGCAGATGGCCCAGGTGGCCGCGGCCATAGCCAGCGGCGGCCTGATCTATGAGCCGCAGTTAGTGGAAAAAGTGGAGAGTCCAACCGGAGAGGTTCTCTTTCAGTCCCAGCCGCAGGTCAAGTATAACCTGGGGGCCAGTCCGGCCACCATCGCCGCGGTGCAGAAAGGCCTGGAGGGGGTGGTGGCGGAAGAGGAAGGGACCGGCAAGGTGGTCCGCCTGGCCGATATCCAGGTGGCCGGCAAGACCGGCACCGCCCAGGTGGTGACCACGGAGAAGCTGGAAGAGGAGAGAAAAGGCGGCAGCGCCGAGAAGATCCACAAGTATCAAAACCATGCCTGGTTCGTGGGTTACGCCCCGGCGGACAACCCCCGGGTGGCCGTGGCGGTGCTCTTGGAACACGGCGGCCATGGCGGCGGCGATGCCGGACCTCTGGCCCGGCGGGTCATCGCCGCGGCCTGCCGGGAGCCTGAGCCCCGGGTGGCGAAGGCAGATTAACCAGATTCATCAATCCGGAGAAAAAACCTAGGGTTCTTCCAGTTCTAGCTTCAATCTGATCAGACCCCATTCCCGCCGTCCCAGCCATATTTGCCGATAAGGCGCACGAAGCGGCAGCCCCCGTAATATTCGTACTTCAACCCCTCCGTGGTCTGGCGCACGCGGGTCAGGGTTTGGCTGAACCTGTCCCCCACCGGAATCACCAACCGTCCCCCCAGGGCCAGTTGCTCCACCAGGGGGCTGGGGACCCGCGGGGCCGCGGCGGTGACGATGATGCCGTCGAAGGGGGCCTCCTCCGGCCAGCCCAGGGTGCCATCCCCTACCCGGATGCGAATGTTCCGGTAACCCAGGGAGTCCAAGATCGATCGGGCGTGACCCGCCAGGCCGCCGATGCGGTCGATGCTGAAGACTGCCGCGGCCAACTCCGCCAGTATGGCCGCCTGGTAGCCGGAGCCGGTGCCCACCTCCAGGACCCGATCCGTCTCCTGAAGCTCCAGGATCTCGGTCATGAGGGCGACAATATACGGCTGAGAGATGGTCTGGTCTTCCCCGATGGGCAGGGGGTAGTCAGCATAGGCCTGGCTCCAGAGGTGCTCAGGGATAAAGCGGTGCCGGGGCACCCGGCGCAACGCAGCCAGCACCCGGGGCCCGGCCACCCCCCGGGCCCGGATTTGCTCTGCCACCATCCGGTCCCGGGCCGCGGCAAATTGATCCTCGGCCATAAATATTCCTCTCAGGAAGAGCTTCCCGCAGCAAGGCGTAGCGGCCGGGTCCCTGAGATCCGGCCAGATCTTAAAGTAATAGGAGAAAGTTGGTTTTGGAAGGGGAAGCGCGAAAATTTTATTCCCGGGCGAAGAATTTTCGGCAACCGGGCAGACGCCGGTGGCCGCCGGGACGATGGATCGGAGGCTGATCCTTTGATATAATTCTTTTATGGTAGCGATGGAGCACTGCCGTTTTCACCCGGACCGGGAGGCCTGGGTCCGGTGCCAGAAACATGAATTGGGATACTGCCGGGAGTGCTTGGACGCCTGCCGGGCCTGCACCGACCCCTGCCTCTACTGCAAGTTCCGCCCGGGCTGCGTCATCTGGGAGCTCTGCCGCAAAGAGGCTAAGAAACGCTGCCGGGAAGAGGGGTGATGCCCGGCCGGACTGCGTCTTTTCACAGCTTCTTCTCCCAGCGGAGCAGATCGGTCACCTGGGCCAGGGTGCTGCCTGCCTTGATCTCCTCCCGGAGGCGATTCTCCTTTTCCAGGACATCCATGGACCGGTTGGCGTATTCCACCGCCAGGCTCCGAGGCAGGACCACCACCCCATCGTCATCCCCCACGACCCAGTCGCCGCTCTCCACCTTGACGCCCCCTACCCGGATGGGCACCCCGATCTCTCCGAAGCCCTTGGGCTCCCCGGCGTTGGGCATCACCAGGCGGGAGAAGGCCGGAAAACCCAGCTTGATGATGTCGCCCGAGTCTCTGATGGCGCCATCGATCACCACCCCGCTAAGTCCTCGCTGCAGGGCCGAAGTGGTAGCCAGTTCCCCCCAGATGGCAGGCCCCACCCCGCCGGCATCGATGACCACTACGTCTCCCGGCTGGGCCCGGTCGATGGCCTCCACCGGCTTGGCCCAATCCCCGGGATAGGTGCGCACCGTCAGGACCGGGCCCACCAGGCGGACCCCGGGAAAGAGGGGCCGCAGCCCCTCCAGAACCCCGCTCCGGTGCAGGGCGTCAGAGAGATTGGAGGCGGAGATCAACTCCAGCACTCCCCGGATCTCCTCCTCCCCCACCCGCTTGAACAGGGTGGTGGGAATCACCACACCCTCATCCAGGGCCCGGCGGATATCCCGGGTGGCCGCGGCCGGGTCCATGGCCTTGGTGATGGCGCCCCCCACGATGACGTAGCCGGCCCCGTGGGCCACCGCCTGGGCCGCGGTCTCGGAGTTGATGCCCCCGGCCACTCCCACCGGCACCCGCACCGCCCCGCTGATGGCGGCCAACAGCGCAAAGGGGTCTTGTCCCCCGCCCCGCATCTGTTCGTCAATGGCCAGGTGCACTGAGATGTAGTCCGCCCCCAGTTCCGCCACCTGGCGGGCCCGGGCCAGCGGATCGGCTACCGCGATGAGGTCCACCGCGATCTTGGCCCCGTAATTCTTGCCGGCCTGGATACACTCGGCAATGGTGGCATCGGTGGCGGTCCCCAACACGTCGATGATCTGGGCCCCGGCCTTGGCCGCGGTCTCCACCTCCACCCGCCCGGCATCCATGATCTTCATGTCCGCCACGATGACTTTGCCGGGGAAGAGGCGCCGCAGCTCCCGCACGGCATCGAGGCCTTCGCTCTTGATCAAGGGGGTGCCGGCCTCCACCCAATCTACCCCGGCGGGCACGGCCACCTCCGCCACCTGCACCGCACGGTGCAGGTCCACAAAATCGAGAGCCAGTTGCAATATGGGAGCCATAGGTAAGTTCCTCAGGGGATAGGGATTAGATAAGTTTATTTTAATTTGGACGATTTATTCAGGGAAGTATAGAAGTCGGCGGCATGCCGCGTCTGGCGCCTCAGCCCGAAAACTTCTCTACTCCAAATCGGCGTGGCGGTCCAGGATTTCTCTGTAGTCGTGGCCGGAGCGCCTCCGGTAAAGGAGGAGGACCACCGCCTCCAGGAACATAAAGGCGGCCTGTTCGAAGAGGCTGCCAGGGCATTGCACCGAGGCGGTCTCCTGGGTCCGGGCCAGCTTGGTGGTGCCGGGGATGCTGATGACCACCTGGGCTTCCCGGCCGATGGTGGAGTCGCTATGCGCGGTGAGACCCAGGGTGCGGGCCCCGACGGTATTGGCCCGGCGCTCCATCTCCCGGGGCTGGGCCGTCTCCCCGGAACCGGACATCACCACCAGCAAGTCACCTGGGCGGATGCGGGGGGTGGTGGTCTCGCCTACGAAATAGACGGCATACCCCAGGTGCATCAGCCGCATCAAGAAGCCCCGGAGAATAAAGCCGGAGCGGCCGCTGGCGCACCCGAAGATGCGGGGCGCGGCTTGAATCTCCCGGATCAGGGTCTCGGGCATCTCCGGAGTAATCTGGGCCAGCACGCCGCCCAACTCCTGGTGCATCTGCTCCAGGGCCACGGAAAATTTCAGGGTCTCTTGAGATTTGGACAAAAAAGCCTCCCGCGGCTGTCCCGGAAGGCAATCTATCTTGTCCATACATTCCCTCCTTTAAGTCCCGGTCCACTGCTTGCGGATCCAGGCCGCGAGGAATCTAGAGCAAAATTATCACAGACTGGCAAAAATTACCAGGAATCTCCCCGGGTTCCTCAGATTTGCCTGATTTTTCCAAGATGCGGGCGGGAAACATGGGCCGGGGGGTCTCTGATATGTGCTCAACCGGCTCCTTCAGTCTTCAAATTTCTCATCGAAGACCTTCATGGCGCAGAAGCGACCGCACATGGTGCACTGGTCTTCCCGGGCCTGGCTCAGTTCCCGGTAGCGCCTGGCCTTGGGGGGATTGACCGAGAGTTGAATCTGCGTGTCCCAATCCAGGGCCCGGCGGGCCTTGGACATGGCCAGGTCCCAGGCGGCGGCGCCGGGCCGGCCCAGGGCGATATCCGCGGCGTGGGCCGCGATGCGGGAGGCCACCACCCCGTCGATGACGTCCTCCACCTCCGGCAGTTTCAAGTGTTCCGCCGGAGTGACGTAACACAGAAAGGACGCGCCCAGGGTGGCGGCCAGGGCCCCGCCGATGGCCCCGGAGATGTGGTCATAGCCCGAGGCCACGTCGGTGACCAGGGGCCCCAGGACGTAAAAGGGGGCCTGACTGCAATATTTCTGCTGCAGGCGGACGTTTTTGCGGATGGCGTTCAAGGGTAGATGCCCCGGGCCTTCCACCATCACCTGGACCCCCTTGGCCCAGGCCCGATGAGTGAGTTCACCCAGAACCTTCAGTTCGTGGAGTTGGGCCCGATCGGTGGCGTCGGCCAGGCATCCGGGCCGCAGCCCGTCCCCCAGGGAGAGGGTGAGATCGTGCCTCTGGGCAATCTCCAGCAGTTCGTCATAGCGCTCATATAAAGGGTTTTCCCGGCCGGAACGCCGCATCCAGGCAGTGAGGAAGGCCCCACCCCGGGAAACCACCCCGGTGACCCGCCGGGCTAAAAGCGGCAGGGCGCCCCGGGTGACGCCACAGTGTACCGTGACGAAGTCCACTCCCTGGCGGCCGTGGTGGCGCACCATCTCCAGGAGGTCATCACCCCGGACTTCTTCCAGGCTCTTGGCCTGGCTCATGATCTGATAGATGGGCACGGTGCCGAAGGGCGCCGGGCATTGGGCCAAGAGGGCGGTGCGGATATCGTCCAGGCTGCCGCCGGTGGACAGGTCCATGACCGCGTCCGCCCCGAACTCCAGGGCCGCGGCCAGCTTGGCCTGCTCCTTTTCCAGGTCGCAGTCGTGGGGGGAAGTGCCGATATTGGCGTTGATCTTGACTCGCACCCCCTGGCCGATGGCCAGCGGCTCCAGCCCCAAATGCCCGGGATTGGCAGGCACCACCAGGGTGCCCTGAGCCAGACCCTGGCGAATCACCTCCGGAGCCAATCCTTCCCGCCCGGCCGCCTGCTCCATGGCCGGAGTGATCTTCCCTGCTAAGGCCGCCTCACGCTGAGTCATAAGAAAATATTATCTTAATGCGGGGAAAAAAGGAAGGGATAGAGGAAGCGGCCGCGGGGGCAAGCATTTAGTATCGTGCTGCAGAAATATCTCCAAAATATGTGGGGTTTATGTAGCCGCAGGCTTTAGCCTGCGCTCTCGTTTTCCAATTATTTCGCAAGCTAAAGCTTGCGGCTACATTTCAAACGCCTACCTGCAGAAAAATGGAACGGGCTGGAGGGAAGGGCATGGAAAACAAGAAATTAAGGCGGCGGGCGCAGCCCGCCCTATGAGTGGGATGGAGATAGGATATTATAGGGCGGCCTGTGGCCGCCAACTACCTCATTCCTCCTCAAAGAGAAGGTTGGCCAGGGCCGGCCAGTCCGCCACTTCCAAAAATGGATGGGGCAGGCGGTTCCAGGGCTGGGCGAAGAGGATGGGAGTGATCCCGTGGTCGGACAAAAGCAGGCAGGTTTCCAGGCGATCCTCCACAAAGAACCGGACCTTCTGTTCCTGGAGGTAATGGAGTTTGCGGTCGGGATCACCGGTGGCCACTACCCGGATATCTTGCGGCGCCACCTGAGGTAGGGTGCTCTGCAGCCAGGTCAGAATGGGCCCGGCCCGGTCCCGGGCGGTCACGAACAACAGGGGCGTCTCCCGGGCCAGGCGGGTGAGGACCGCCGCGGCCTGGGGAAAGGGCTCCACCGCCAGTTGCTGGGGACGGTCGATGAGTTCCCGGATCAATTCCGCAATGATCCGGGGCTCCAGATCGAGACAGTCCTCCAGGGAAAAGGTGGTGAGGTCCTCGTAGCGCAGATGATGGCCGCAGTCGTAGCGCTCCCGGACCAGGGTGAGGAAGGTGGTCATGATGTCGGCCACCACGCCGTCGATGTCGAAGGCCAGGGAGTCTCGGGAGATATAAGGCAGCTTACTGGAATTGATACAATTACTATCTTGCTTCATATCTACTTTGACGAGATTCTTCGGTCGCCTGCGGCTCCCTCAGAATGACAAAAAAAATGACTTCGCTTCAGCTCCGGGCAATTAAAACCAACAGCCTTACCCCTAAATCCCATTTATTTATGCTTCCAATTTCAAGGAGGCCATAATTTCCAGCACTTCCTCGTCATCCAGATCATACCAGTTCACATAGGCGTCGGCCACCGCGAAAGACCAGCCGCTCCTGACGTTGAGGCAGAGGAGTTCGTCCACTTCGGGCAGGAGGTCAGCCACGGTGCGCTCCGCGGCGGTGGGCACCGCCACCAGGATCTTGCCGGCGCCCCGGCGCTTCAGAAATTGGACCGCGGCCCGCATGGTAAAGCCCGAGGCCAGGCCGTCGTCGACGATGAGGGCCGACTCTTCCGCCAGCTCCGGGTAAGGCCGGCCGCCCCGCAGCCTCTCTTCCCGCCGGCGGCTGACCGCGGCGGCCTTGGCCATCTGGGTGGCGATCTCCTCCTGGGTCAAGGGCTGCCGCCGCAGCAGCTCCTCATTGAAGATGGCTGCCCCCTCGGGGTCCAGGGCCCCGAAACCGGCCTCAGTGGTCCAGGGGAGCTGGATCTTGCGCACTATAAGCAGGTCCAGAGGCAGGGCCAGGCCCCGGGCGATCTCCGCGGCCACCGGCACGCCGCCGGCGGGAATGGCAAACAGGTGCAGCTTCCGGCCATGCTGCACCAGGAGGCGCGCCAGCAGGAGCCGGCCGGCGTCGGCCCGGTCCTTAAAGACCCGGAGGCGATCTCTTAAATGGAGATCTTCAGTGAGTCTGCCCATGGTCGGCAAAATTCCTCGGCCAGGGCGGCCACTCGCCGGAGAAACTCCGCCTGGCTGAGGCGGGCGCCGGTGAGGCCTCCCCTGAGGTTGATTTCCGAAAGATAGGTTGCGCCGTCCGGACCGACCAGGAGGTCCAGGATGGCGTAAGGAAATTTACCCCGGGCCATGATCCGGCGGCAGAAAAGCAGATGGCTCGGGACCAGCGCCGCCGGCTGCGAGGTGCCGCCTTGATAGAGATTTTTGCGGAAGCTGTGGAGGTTGACCCGCTCATAGGCTTCGGCATAGTCTCCCGCCACCACCACCCGCAAATCCCTGGCCCCTTCCAATAGGGGCTGCACCACCAGGGGATAGGGCAACGGCTGGAGCCCCGCCAGGCTATAGAGGGACTCCAGGGAGGGCCAGCAGCCCACTCCCAGCCCCAGGTGGCCCCGGTCCCGCTTACTGACCACCGCACCTGCGTGCCGGCTGGCAAACCCGGAGAGATTGGCGGCCAGATCGGCGAGCCCGTAGGCCACGAAGGTGCCGGGCCCCATGAACTCCCCCAGCGCCTCTGCCTGGGCAGCCTTGGAGCGCGCCAGCAGTTGGGCCAGGGCCGGGGGGAACAGGGCCACTCCCCGCTCCGCCAGGTCCAGCAGTTTGAATTCCTCGCCGGGCCGCAGGGCCAGCGGCCCGAGCACCGCGTCTCCGGCGCGCAAGTCAGGATAACTGGCGCGAAATTCGACAATGCTCCGGATCAGCCGCGGGGCTCGCTCCATTTTTCTTTAAGGGTGCTTCTGGGCAGTAGGGTTGGGCAACAAAATTGCATGGAGAAGATTACACTAGCTACCGGTAAAACCCTATGACATGGTAATTTCAGCTAAATCCACATATTATACCGATGCTTAATGTGTGCGCCCCTTACGAAGCGTGGGCAACGTAAGGGAGGTCGGACACATCGGTCCGCCCCTATGGTGAAACCCGCGGCTGCCGATCTCAAGAACCAGAAAAGAAGCCTGCCCCATTATAGGGCAGGCTTCCCCATGAAATAAACTATAATTTCCAGGCCGGTTGACCTGGTTGATTACAGGCCGGCAATATTCTTGTGCAGTTCCCTGGTCTTTTCCAGACGGGCCCGATCCCGCTTGGCCACCAGGGCCGCCAGGCGGTCCTGGATGCGCTGGTAAAAGGTGGCGTTGATGTCTTCCCCCCGGGCGTGGGCATTGATGAGTTGGCGGTAGCAGCAGATCATCTTGGAGATCATGGATACGGCGTACTCCCGCCCCTGGACCTTGACGGTGGCCAGCCCCAGGTCGAGATAAGCCTTCAATTCTTCTCCAAGAATGGCGAAGGCCACGTTGGGCTGTTCCCGGACGCGGTCGTTGATGGCTTCGATCTTCTCCGGCGGCTGCCCCCGCCGGGCGAGGACCTGGCGCCGCTTCTCTTCGCTTAAGAGGCAGAGCCGGAAACAACTGCCGCTGCGGTCCGGCCAGCCTTCGTATTCCACGATCTCGTTGCCGTCTTCGTCGCGGTAGACCTTGCGGACATAGGAGTCCGCAATGAGTTCGTGAAACAGGCAATTGCCCACCCCGCCGATGCAGCGGTTGCCGTGGATCAGCACCTCGGTCTTTAACCCCAGTTCGTCCGCCTCTTGCTTGAACCGGGTCAGCTTCGCCACCGTATTGATCTCGGTGGAGGCCACCAATTGGCTGGCGCCGCAAGATTTAAAGCGCGCCATCTCCTCCTGGGCCTGGATATTGCAGCCGACGCTGGCGTGGATGACCAGTTGCGGAAACTGCCGCTGCACCGCCCGCATCACCGCCGGGGTCTTGACGATCACCCCTTCGATACCGTAGTCGGCATACTTGCCCACTTTTGCCATCAGCAGGGGAATCTTCTCCGGTGGGATTTCGGCGTTTAACGCCACCCGCACCTTTCCCTGGTAGTCGGCGGCAATGCGCACCACCTCAGCGATGCCGGTATCTTCCAACTCCCATTGGCACTTGCGGCGGCTGAAACCCTTGGCCCCCACGTACACGACGTTGGCGCCGTTCTTAAAGACTCCTTGCACCATTTCCAGGCTGCCGCCTGGGGCCAACAGTTCGTTAATCATCGCTCCCACACCTCCCCGAGCCTCGGCCAAAAGGTTCCTAGGCTCTGCGACACCTTCAAACGCCGGTGCCTCTGGTAACCCCCAGGAAACGGTGGGTTCCTGCGCCGCGCCTAAACCCGCCGGCCACTCGAACATTCCACATGCGGGCGGGATTTCTCCTAAATTTAAATATAAGTCTGTTAAAGATTAATTTCAATTATTATTGTTAAAAATCTTAGGCTATTTTAACGATAGCCAATCTGCCGCTCAGCCCCGCAGATAGGCAATGGCCAGGGTGAAGCAGAGCCCGATTTCCACCGCCCAGCTAAGCAGGTAAATTAACCGTTCCAGGCCGGAACCATAATCTTCCTCCTGGAGAATGCGGTTCGGTTCCCGGAGGATATCCCAGGAGCTGATCTCTTTGTCGGCGGTCATGATGAGCTATCTCCTTTCAGAAAAATTTAGTCCGGCGCCGCCTGAGGGCGCTCCCCGGAAAATCGGGCCTGAAGTTCTCTCCAGACACCGCTCAGAAAAAATCGGCTAAAAGCTCCTTTACCGGACGCTGGGGTTGCTGCCGTACCAGGGGACCGGCCCCGAGGACCGGATGGGCTTCCTCCAGCAAGGGGCGAGGCCGTTTGAAGATCACCCCGATGGGAATTCTCTCTCCCCACTCCCTGCCCTTCCGGAAGGCCCATATTTCGTTTTTCGGGTCGTAACCCGGCTCCTCCTCCACCCGGTAAACCCGGGCCTGGAACCATTGATAGGTGTTGATCCGGTTAAAGGTGACGCAGGGTTGCAGCACCTCCAATAGGGCGAAACCCGGGTGGCTGAGGGCCTCTTTGTAGAGGCCGGTCAGATGCTCCCCCATGCCGGCGAAGCCCCGGCCCACCCAAGAGCAGTCCTGGCTCACCGCCAGGGCCAGGGCGTGCAGAGGCGGGTAGGCCACCCCATCCGGCTGCAACAGGGTCTTGACGCCCTGGTCACTGGTGGGGGAGGCCTGGCCCTTGGTCAGGGCGTAAACCTGGTTGTTGTGCACCACCAGGGTGAGATTGGGGTTGCGCCGCAGGGCGGCCAGCAAGTGGTTGCCTCCCTCGCCGTAGCAGTCACCGTCGCCAGCCTCGGCCACCACCATCATCTCGTGGTTGGCCAGCCGCGCCCCGGTGGCCAGGGGCAGGGTGCGGCCGTGGACGCCGTTGAAGGTGTTGCACTTGAGATAATGGGGAAATTTCCCCGACTGGCCGATCCCGGAAACCATGAGGAGGCCTTCCGGCCTGATCTCCAATTCCGCCAGGGCCTGCTTGAAGGCCTTGAGCATGGCGAAGTTGCCGCAGCCAGGGCACCAGGCCGCCGGGAGGCCTTGATAGAGCTCCAGGGGCAACATCAGGCGTGGCCCTCCAGACCCCGGAGGATATATTCCGGGGTAAAGGGAGCGCCGTCGTACCTGAGGACCAGGTGATCGGCGGCGATCCCGGTCTCCTGACGCAGCAGGCGGCCAGCCTGGGCGGTGGCGTTCATCTCCACCATCACCAAACGCTTGGCGCCTTTTAAGGCCTTGGCCACCGCCGGCGCCGGGAAGGGCCACAGTTCGCTGAGGTGCACCGTGCGCGCCGGGGCGCCAGCCTCATTCAGCCGGGCCACCGCCTCCGTCACCGGCCCCAGACTGGAGCCCCAGCAGATCAGGACCAGGGGGGCCGTCGCCGGGCCGCTGGCGGAGATGCCATTGAGCTCGCGCCCCAGCTTTTGCAACTTGCGCAGGCGCTTGTCATGCATCTGCACCCGTACTCGCAGGTCTTCAGTGAGGTGGCCGTCCGGGGTGTGCTCGTCGGAGTCGGCCACCACCAGTTCCGGACCCAAACCGGGCAGGCGCCGGGGCGAAACGCCATCGGCGGTGATGGCATAGCGCGCGTAGGGCGCCGCCGCCGGACCCAGCTTCAGGGCCCGCTCAATCTCCACCTTCTCGGGAAAATCGCCGGCCTCCTGGGTGAAGTTGGCGTCAGCCAGGTATTGATCGGTGAGGAGAATTACCGGCAACTGGTAGCGCTCCGCCAGATTGAAGGCCCGGGCCGTCAGGGCGAAGGCCTGGGCCGGAGTGCCCGGGGCCAGCACCGCCCGGGGAAAATCCCCCTGCCCGGCAGAAAGGACGAAGCTCAGGTCACCCTGCTCGGTGCGGGTGGGCAACCCGGTACTGGGGCCGGGGCGCTGGCCCTCCACGATGACCAGAGGCGTCTCGCTGCAGCCCGCCAGTCCAAGGGTCTCCACCATCAGGGAAAAACCGCCCCCGGAGGAGCCCGTCATGGCCCGGACCCCGGCGAATGAGGCCCCCAGGGCCAGGTTGATGGCGGCGATTTCGTCTTCCGCCTGCTCCACCACTACCCCCCAGCGGGCGGCCCTTTGCCCCACGGCGTTGAGGGCGCTGCTCCACGGGGTCATGGGGTAGCCGCTGATAAATTGCAGGCCCGCGGCCAGGGCTCCCAGGGCCAGGGCCTCATGGCCGCTGATAAGGAGGCGGGGCGCCGGCGGCGGGCTGATCCCCGCCAGAGAAAGGCCGCTGCCGCCCATGGCCGCCCCCAGCCTGTAACCGGCGGCCGCGGCCCGGTGGTTCCAACCCACCACCTCGGTGCCCTTGGCGGCAAACGCCTCCAGGAGCAGGCCCATCATGGGCTCCAGGGAGACCCGGAGCAGCCCCAGGATAGCGCCGCTGGCGCCGGCGTTGACGGCGATCTCCGCGGCCTGGCTTTCCGGCAGCAGGGCGGCTGGCTCCAGGGGGAGCTTAAGCCCCCGGGCGGGCAAGTCCCGGACCTGGGAGGCATCATAGATAATGATCCCGTCCGGGGCCAGTTCCTCCTGGTGGAGGTTGACGGTCTCCTGGTTCAGGGCCACCAGCAGGTCTACCCCTTCCCGGGAGGAGATCAGGGGCGCATCCGCCACCCGGATGCGATTGAAGAGATGGCCGCCGCGGATGCGGGACTCATAGGACTGCACGAACAGTACCCAACAGCCCTGGCGCACCAGGGTCCTGGCCAGGGGGCTGGCGATGGCATGCACCCCCTGCCCTGCCGCCCCACCGATCAAGATATTGATATCAATGGCCATGCGCCCGCCTGGTCCCCACTGTGGCAGGTGATTGTGAATAATTACTTAAAGAGGGGCCCCTGTCAATATCACTAAATTGCCTTGGCTTCAGGCCGGAAAGGAGTGCCGCTGGGAGTGCCACTGCCGCTCTCGGGCCAGACCCGGTGTCCGCCGCTGGCGGCATCACTTCGGCTTATGTTCGGTAAAGGAGTGCCACAATTTATGCAGGAGCCCGTCCTCGTGGTTCTGGCCCTGGTTTCCCTGGGCCGCCTGGGCCTGGGCCGTCGCCGCCTCTTCCTGAGCCAGCTCTTCCAGCAGGTGCCGCTGCCGCGGCGTCAGGGTGTGGGGGACCTGCACCCGCACCTCCACCAGCAAGTCGCCCCGGCGGGAGCCTTTAGGATAGGGCACCCCCTCCCCCTTGAGACGGATGGTTTCACCGGGTTGGGTACCCGGAGGGACCACCAACTCCCGGCGGTCCTTGAGGGTGGGGATGGTGAAGCGGGTGCCCAGGGCCGCCTGGACAAAGGAGATGGGGGCTACCAGATGCAAGTCGTAGCCCTCCCGGCGGAAAATCTCGTGGGGCCGGACCGACAGGACGATGTAGAGGTCACCCGGCGGCCCGCCGTGCGCGCCGTCGTTGCCCTCCCCGGGCATCACCAGATGGGTGCCGCTGTCCATGCCCGGCGGGACCTTGACCTTGATCTTCTTCTTTTCCCGCAACCGCCCTTCCCCATTACAGTCGGGACAGGCTTCCGCGAAAAATTCCTTCATCCCCTGACAGCGAGGACAGGTGGTGGTGATCTGAAAGATGCCGTGGCTGCGGGAAACCACCCCGCGGCCGCCGCACTGGGGACAAGGGATGCGCCTGGTACCGGGTTTGGCCCCGGAACCACCGCAGGTCCGGCAGTTCACTACCCGGGGAACCTCCACCGTCACTTCGCTGCCCAGGGTGGCGTCGAGGAAATCGAGGGTCAGATCGTAGCGCAGGTCGGTGCCGGCCTGGGGACGGGGACCGCCGCCCATGCCGCCCATGCGCCCCATGCCGCCGAAGCCCCCCATGCCGAACATGTCTTCGAAGATGTCGCCGAAGGACTTGAAGATGTCGCCGAAATCCCGGAAGCCGGTGAAGCCGGTGGACGAGACCCCTTCATGGCCGTAGAGATCGTAGAGGCGGCGCTTCTCCGGGTCGTGCAAGACCTCGTAGGCCTCAGCCGCCTCTTTGAACCGCTCTTCAGCCTCGTGGTTACCGGGATTGCGGTCCGGGTGGTTCTGAAGGGCTATCTGCCGGTAAGACTTCTTGATATCGTCGATGGAGGCGTTGCGCGCCACTGCCAAAATGGTGTAGTAATCTCGTTTGGTCGCCATATTCTCTTATTTCAGTCGGGCTCGAACCGATTTTTTTTTGTCACCCAGAAAGACTTCTTTATCGCGGCGGTCGTCGATGGAGATGTGGGTCAAAACCCGCTTGACTCCTTGTTGAAAAGGAAGTTCGTGCAGGGCCTGGGCCACTCGCAGGAGCGTCTCCGGCTGGCCGTGCACCACAGTGCCCATGTCCGTGAGTTCGTGGGGAATCTTTTCATTTTCCAGGTATTTCACCACTCTGGCAATGTGGTCGCCCAAGCTGGTTTGGCCCAGTCCCAAAGGGACTACGCTGATCTCCATGATAGCCATGTCCGACCTCCGGCAGGTGCGGCCGTCCTTCAGGAAGGCAGCCAGCGCCGCACCACGGCCTTGGGAAGATCCAGATCATGTAATTTTACCACAAAATCATCGGCTCCCCAAGGGGAAAGATCATGGAGAGGAAGGCCGCGGGAGTAGAGGACCACCCTGATGTCCTTCTGAGCAAAAGATAGGTAGGGCAAGCTCATCTGTCCAGTTGGCCACCGGGTTGGCGCCGTTTTTTTCTCCTGGAGATTGAGAGTCTTATTCCTCCCGGGGGTCGCGGCCACCCTGCGGTTCTTGCCCCCGTTGGCGGAAGCCCTGCCAGCGGGCCACCAGGTCCGGCTCCACACCCTCCGGGCCAGCCTCATAGAACCGCACCCCGGCCAGCTCTTCCGGCAAGTATTCCTGGGGCACGAAGTGGCCGGGAAAATCGTGGGGATAGAGATAACCCTGGCCGTGGCCCAGAGACTTGCGGTCCCGATGGCTGTCTTGCAAGGGAGCGGGCACCCGGGTGGCGCCCTTGGCCTCCAGGGCTGCCCGGGCCTTAAAATAGGCCTGCGTGGAGTTGCTTTTCGGGGCCAGGGCCAGATAGATGGTGGCCTGGGCCAGGTGGTACTGGGCTTCCGGCAGTCCCACCCAGGTGAGGGCTTGAGAGGCCGCGACCACCTGCACCAGGGCGTTGGGATCGGCCAGGCCGATGTCCTCCGAGGCCAGGATCAGCAGCCGGCGCATAATGAAGCGCTCATCTTCACCCGCCTCCAACATACGGGCCAGCCAATAGAGGGCCGCGTCCACCTCGGAGCCCCGGACGCTCTTGATAAAGGCCGACACCGTGTCGTAGTGGGCCTCTCCCTGTCGGTCATAGACCAGGTCCCGCCGGGGCATGCATTCCCGGGCCGCCTCCAGGTCCACGCGGACGACGCCGTGCTCATCCACTGCGCTGCTCAGGGCCGCCAGTTCCAGGGCGTTCAGGGCCCTCCGGGCGTCGCCCCCGGCCATACGGGCAAAATGGAGCAGGGCCTCTTCGGTTACGGTCAACGCCATGGCCCCTAATCCCTGATCCCGGTCCGCCAGGGCCCGGTGCAGGAGGGCGAGAATATCCACCTCCTGGAGGGGCTCAAAGGTGAAGACCCGGGCCCGGGATAACAGCGGCCCGATGATCTCGAAATAAGGATTCTCCGTAGTGGCGCCGATGAGGGTGAGAAGCCCCTCCTCCACGTGGGGGAGCAGGGCGTCCTGCTGGGCCTTGTTGAAGCGGTGGATTTCGTCGATGAGCAGGATGGTGCGGCGGCCTTGCTCCTGCCAGCGGCGGGCCTCCTCCACCACCCGGCGCAGGTCCGCCACTCCGGCCATCACCGCGCTGAGGCTGGCGAACTGGGCGTCCAGGCTGCGGGCCATGACCAGAGCCAGGGTGGTCTTGCCGCTTCCCGGCGGACCCCAGAAAATCATGGAGGAGAAGAGGCGGCCGGCCTTCAGAGCCCGCCACAAAAGGCGCCCGGGGCCCACCAGATGCTGCTGGCCCACGAATTCCTCCAGAGTCCGGGGGCGCAGACGCACCGCCAGGGGCTTAGGCGGCGTGAATAAGGTGGCAGTCATGTCCGGGTCCGGTGATCAGTGGTTATGGTCATATTTCAGATTTTCCTTTCATAAAAAATGTCTTTCATCTTTAGGCTGTTAAGATTGTAAGGGCGGACCCAGGCATCCGCCCTGGTTGCGGGCGCACCGGGGCGCAGGCTTCCAGCCCGGGATTGGCTGCGCCCCTACAGGCGAAAGCCTGCGGCAACTATTAGTGTATAACACCTCTTGACTGGACTGCCTTCCGGGCGCGGCTAGCCGGCGGCCACCAGGTTCCCTTATTCCCTGGGATTTCTCGCCCCTTCCCTTTAGATTAATTTTTGCTTATAATTAAACCAACTTCACCAAATTTTTGGCTCTAGAGAGGCCGCCCCATGTTCGGCTATAATTTTTCCACCCTGCTCATCGTCCTGGTCATCGCCCTGCTGCTTTTCGGCCCCAAGCGTTTACCGGAGCTGGGAGAGAGTATCGGCAAGGCCATCCGGAGTTTTAAGACGGCCCATGATGACCCCAATTCGGTGGCTCCCAGGAACGAGATTCCCGGCGGGCCCGCGGCGCCCGGCGCCACCTGTCCCCAATGCCACAAGGATGTCCCGGGAGACTTCGCCTTCTGTCCCCATTGCGGCAACCGCATAACCAAGGTGTAATTTTCCGGTAGCGAAATGGGAATTGATTTTGAAACGCTGATCATCCTTTTGGTGCTGGCCTTCATCCTCTTCGGACCCCAAAAACTGCCGGAATATGCCGCCAAACTGGGGTGCCTGATCGCCAAGCTGCGTGAGGCCAGCTCGGAGCTAAGCCGGCAGTGTCAGACCTCCTTTCCCGATCTCATACCGCCGCCGCCACCAACCGGCGTCAACCAGCCTGCTCCCTGGCAGCCGCCGCCGACCCCGCCAACCCTCGCCTGCCCCAAGTGCTCCCGGGAACTGGGGCCGGATTTCGCCTTTTGTCCCCATTGCGGCCACCACCTGAAGGAAGATGAGGAGGCGCCGCCGCCCCAGCCGCCGGCCTCCTGACAAGGCGGCGCGCCCGGAAACAGGGCCGCTTCGACTTCCGGCGCCCCGGCTCAGCGGAGGTAATCCTTGATCATACCATTGGCCAATGGTGAAGTAGGGGCCGCCCTGAAGATCATCAATGAGGCGGCCAGGGCTTATCAAGGAATAATCCCCGCAGATTGCTGGCAGGAGCCTTACATGTCCGAAGACGAACTGCAGGCGGAGATCGCCGCGGGGGTAGATTTTTGGACTTACCAGGCCTCCGGAGGCCTCCTGGGAGTCATGGGACGCCAGCCCCTCGCCGATGTTACCCTGATCCGTCATGCTTATGTGCTTCCTGCGGCGCAGCAACAGGGCATCGGGGCCCGGCTCTTGAGCCACTTGCTTAAGGGCGGCAACGCCCCCGTCCTGGTGGGCACCTGGGCCGCGGCCTGGTGGGCCATCAGTTTCTATGAAAAATATGGTTTCAGGCAGGTAGCCCCGGATGAAAAGGACCGGCTGCTGCGGCGCTATTGGACTATCTCCCGCCGGCAAGTGGAAACCTCGGTGGTATTGGCGGATGGGAAGTGGTTCGCTTCTCAGTCGGCTTCAGCCTGAACCTGCCGCGGCAGATTGGACCTAAAACCCCTTTAGGCCAGGTGGTATTCCCGGCGGCGCCAGGCCTTCAAGGCCGCAAGCAGCCGATAGTTGAGGCGCTCCTGGCCGGGCATGCCACCCAGGACGATCTCCGGCTTGTTATCCCCGTGGAAGTCGGAGCCCCCGCTGACCAACAGCCCCAGCTCCCGGGCCAGCCGCAGGTAGAGGGCTTCCTGCTCCGGGGTGTGCTCCGCATAGATGGCCTCGATGCCGGCCAGGCCCACGGCGGTTAATTCCTCCAGGGTATTTTTCAGCGCCCGGGCGGAGCCCAACCCCAGGGTAAAGGGGTGGGCCAGGACCGGGACTCCCTGGACCTCCCGAATCATGGCGATAGCCTCCTCCGGGGGGAAGCGGAACTTGGAGACGTAGGCCTTGCCCCGGTAGCTCAGGTAGAGGTCGAAGGCCTCCTGGATGGAGCTGACATAGCCGGCCTCCATCAGGGCCCGGGCGATGTGGGGCCGGCCCATCTGGCCCGCTCCGGAAATCCTGGCCACCTGCTCCAGGCTAATGGGGAACCCCAGGGCGTTCAGCTTGGCGATAATTTGGGGATTGCGTTCGGCCCGGGCTCTTTGCAGGACCGCCAAACGTTCGCCCAGATGGCCGTTGCCATATTCGATATCCAGACCCAGGATATGCATGGTGCCGCCGGGATAGCGGGCGCTGACCTCGATCCCGGGGATGACCTCCACCCCGTAGGCGGCCCCTGCGGCCACCGCTTCGGCCAGGCCGTCAATGGTGTCGTGGTCGGTGAGGGCCAGGGCCTTGAGGCCCCCTTCCCCGGCCAGGCGCACCACCTCCGCCGGCGCAAAGGTGCCGTCGGAGGCGTTGGAGTGGACGTGCAGGTCGATTAATTCCATTTCCAGTTTTCTAACCTAAACCTTGTGCTTCGGGCAAATTCCCGTTCCCAGGCAGGAACTTTGGAAACGAGAATATATTAAAAAATTAATAACTGCTCGTCAGTTAGCGCCATGATGTGCCCTTGCTTGCTCCCAGACTGCGCGTAGACTGCGCCAGTCGGCACGCTGCTTAGAGTCTGGGCGCCCATTTCGCGGATTTCTTGCTTGCGCGCTTGTATGAAACAAAGGAAACAAAATGCGAGCATACCAGGGAGTCGGAATTGCCGCTGCTTTCGCCATCATTCGATACCCATGTGGATATATCTCTTCCGTTGCGAGAAGTGCTTTAGTACCCATCGGGCAAACAATAATTGGGGCAAAATTATCGATTATTTGTCTGAGAATCTTAATGCAGTTAGTTCGCTGCCTTGGGGAGACAGGGAACTTGCCCGCCTTTTCCGCTGGTAAGCAAAGCACACTGTTGGTTATGAAGAGGTCACCAATGGAAAATCGCAATTCATTAGTGAATAGATCATGGAAAAACCTACCCGATGGGTCCGTGCGGGGATCGACCGTTAGATAGCCTTTGTTTGGATTGTAGGTATCATCTCGGTTGGGCGCTTCGAGGATAAACAAGATGTCGAAGGATCGCGGTTCGTCCTTGGAAAAAATGGGAAAAGATCGCCGGTCTAAAAGTTCTTCGTTCCTGCACAGAATGCATGTGCTGTGGGTTTTAACGAACTCCCGCCACTTAGCTTGCATAAGGTCTTTCTCCAAGTTCTCACTCTCCAATCAGGGCGATCATTTCCCGGACCGCCCGCTCGATCCCCACCAGCACGGCCCGGGCGATGATGGCGTGGCCGATGGAGTATTCGGCGAATTCCTCCCGGCCCCGGAAGGGTTTAATGTTCCGGTAGTTGAGGCCGTGGCCGCACTTCACCTTCAGGCCGAGGCTGCGGGCGTGCCGGGCGGCGCTCAGCAATTCCTGGAAGAGCCGGGTAGCCTCGGCTCGAGTCGACGCCTCGGCGTAAGTGCCGGTGTGCAACTCGACCCATTCGGCCCCCACTTCCTTGGCGGCCTGGATCTGCGGTTCGACCGGGTCCACGAACAGGCTGACCCGCAAGCCCGCCGCCTTTAAGGCCAGCAGATACTCCACCAATGCCGCCCGGTTGCCCGCCACTTCCAGGCCCCCCTCGGTGGTGAGCTCCTGGCGCTTTTCCGGCACCAGGGTCACCAGGTCCGGCTGCACCTCCCGGGCGACCGCCAGCATCTCCGGGATGGCGGCCATCTCCAGGTTGAGCCGGGTTTTGAGCGTCTTTCTGAGCAGCCGCAAGTCCCGGTCCTGGATATGGCGGCGGTCCTCCCGGAGGTGAACGATGATGCCGTCGGCCCCGGCCAGTTCCGCCAGGGCGGCGGCGGTCACCGGGTCGGGCTCATCGATGCGGCGGGCCTGCCGCAGGGTCGCCACATGATCCACGTTCACTTCCAATCGAGGCACGCCATTCCTCCTGGAGGGTCAATTTTCGGGCCGGGAGAATTTCCCTGGCAACCGGCGGCTATTTCGATCCCGGCTGCAGCAACCTCATCAGCTCCCAGGTCTTCTCGGTCATGGCGGCCTCCTCCGGAGGCGTCCCATGATCGTAGCCCAGCAGGTGTAATATACCGTGAATCAGGAAAAAGTCGAAGAGTTCCTGCCAGGGCCAGCCAAGTTCCCTGGCCTGGTTGACGGTGGTCTCCAGGGAGATGACCACCTCTCCCAGGAGCGTCGGCGGGCCTGACCTGGAGCCGGAGCGAGGCCCAGGGTCAGGGGCGAGGGCGTCCCGGCTTTTCCGGGCTGGCCCCTCTCCGGCTAAGGCGGGATTGGGGGCGTCCAGGGGGAAGGAGATAACGTTGGTGGGGCTCCGGCGCCCGAAGGTCTCGCGGTTGAGGCGGGCCATGGCCCGGTCCCCCAGGATGGTGAGGCTCAGCTCCGCCTCAGACCATCCCAAGGCGTTTAAGATCTTCCCGGCTCTTTTCTTGATTCTCTCCGGATTTAGCGCCATTTTTCTTTGGCGGTTGCTTATCCAAATCCTCATGGATTCTCTTCTTTTCAACGCTCTGGGGATAATGGATGCGATGGTGGAAGATGCCACCCAGGATCTTGTGAAAGCTCTTGGCGATGTTGTGCAAGTCCCTCAGGGTCAGCTCGCATTCGTCCATCTGGCCGTCGGCGAAGACATTGTTGACGATCTTCTGCACCAATCCCTGGATACGGGCCGGGGTAGGATCGCTGAGGGTCCGGGAGGCGGCCTCCGCCTGGTCCGCCAGCAGGACCAACCCGGCTTCCTTGGTTTGGGGCCGGGGGCCGGGATAGCGATAGTCCTCGGCTTTTACCGCCTGGGGGTTGGCCGCCTGGGACTGGGCCTTATGGTAAAAATAGGTGATAAAGCTGGTGCCGTGATGCTGCTGGATGATGTCGGTAATGGCCCCCCCCAGTTTTTGTTTCCGGGCCAGGTCCACCCCGTCCTTGACGTGGGAAATGAGAATCAGGCTACTCAAAGAGGGGGCCAACTTTTCGTGCTTGTTTTCCCCCTCCATCTGGTTTTCCACGAAATAGACGGGTTTTTTGATTTTCCCGATGTCGTGGTAATAGGCCGCCGCCTTGGCCAGCATGGGATTGGCGCCGATGGCTTCGGCCGCCGCCTCCACCATCTGGCCCACCACCAGGGAATGGTGGTAGGTGCCCGGGGCCATCAGCATCAAATCCCGGAGCACCGGCTGATCCAGGTTCAAAAGTTCCAGCAGGCGGATGTTGGAGGAGAAGCGGAAGCCCACCTCCATAATCGGGGTGAGACCCAGGGCCAGGATGCCGGTGAGCAAGCCCCCGGATAAGGCGAAGATCTCCCCGTTGAACAGGTCCTGGAAGCCGAAGGGGTATTCCACCAGTTTGAAAGCGACCAGGAGGGCCATGTTGGCCACGCTGATGGCCAGCCCCGCCTCGATCAGGGCACTGCGGCGGCGGCAGTTCTTCACCCCCCAAACCGCTACCAGGCCGCCAATGACAAAGTAGAGGAACAGGGGAAAGGGCCGCTCCACCATCAGGGCGGTAAAGGTGGCGTTCAAAAAGGCCACTCCCACCGCGGTTTCCAGACCCAGGAACATGGCGGCCAAGATGGCCGGCAGCCCCAGGGGTAGGATAAATACCAGGTTTTGGCCCACCAGCGGCAGACTCCAGGATAGATTCTCGCCCAGGACCAGAAGAGATTTATCCAGCAGGGCGCTGGCCAGCAGCAAGACCGCCAGGAAGGCCAGGTCCCGGAGGCTCTGGGAAAAGTTCCGCAGGGAGAGACTGGCCAACTGGTAAAAGACCGCCAGCAGCAGGATCAGGGTGAAGAAAATGCCCAGGAACACCACCACCACCCGGCTGCGGGGATAGAGTTTGCTCTGGGCTTGCAATTGCGCCAGGTGCAGGCCGGTGATGGGCTCCCCTTCCCGCACCAGCATCTCGCCCCGTTTGACCTTGAAATAGACCGGCTGCAAGGAACTTAGTTTGGCTTTTTGCAGCTCGCTGGTTGCGGCCAGGTTGGGCGAGACGTTGGGTACCAGCAGATGCTGGGCCAAATCGCACACCAGCAAGCGTTCCGGCGGCGACAGCTCTGCCGCCACCTCTCCGCAATAGCCGGCGACGAACTTTCGGCCCTCATCCATTTCCACAAAGGGAAAGGGGGCCTGCTCCAACTCTTCTTTTTGGGAAGGCAGGCGCCGCACCAGGATCTTCTTGGGGGCCGGCTGCAGGATGCTGCGGCTGCTGATCACTCCTTGATTGAAAAACTGGCCCAGAACCTGGCTGGTCATGGCCTCCAGGTAGGGGGAGAAATCGGTCTTGACCAGCAGTGAGAAGGTGGAATTGGGGATGGATGTCCCCAGGAGCCGGTCGAACTCCGGCTTATGATCCAGCAGCATTTTATAGGAGGCGTCCCCCCGGGCCCGGTTGCCGGACGCCGGGCGCCCTCCGTTGGCAGACGACTGGTTTTCTTGGGAAAGGAGGCGCAGATAATCCATGGCCTTATGGAGGCGCTGCTGGACCTTATCGGCCATTTGCTCCTCCAGGTCGAAGACCGGCGGAATCTGGGCCAGCAGTTCCTGCTGCCGTTGGTTGGTGGTCTGCACGTCCTCCACCAGAAAGCCCCTGATGGCCTTGACGTTCTCCCGGGCGATGTCCCCCACCCGATATTGCCTGGCGGTGGAGGGAACCCGGGGCGACAGGATAAAGGCCAGCCCCAGGCTCAAAAATAATAGCAGCGCCAGTTTGAAGGTCCGCTCCTCCCGGGGCGACGCCGGCAGCTTGCCGCACAGGGAGCGGGGCAGGTGGGAGCGCAGGCGCTCCAGCCCGAAGAGGTGCCGGATTTTTTCGCGCGGTTCTTTGTCAAACATGGGAGTGGCCCGTTGGCGCCGGCGCCTCGCCCGCGCCTGATTTCTTTGATTTCTGGCCCTGGTTAAGCATGGGGAAGCTCTCCCGGGGCAGAATCCCGCCGCGGCCGGCGGCTGTCATAGGCCCGGATAATATCCTGCACCAGAGGATGGCGCACCACGTCCCGCTCGCTGAAATGCACCTGGGAGATACCCTCCACCCCCTTAAGCAAGTCCCGGGCTTCCACCAACCCGGAGGTCACCCCGGCAGGCAGGTCGATCTGCGTCACATCCCCGGTGATCACCGCCTTGGACCCGAACCCCAGGCGGGTAAGAAACATCATCATCTGCTCGGAGGTAGTGTTTTGAGCCTCATCCAGGATGACAAAGGAGTCGTTCAGGGTCCGGCCCCGCATGAAGGCCAGGGGGGCCACCTCGATGATGCCCCGCTGCACCAAACGGCTGGCCTTCTCGAAATCCATCATGTCGTGCAGGGCGTCGTATAGGGGCCGGAGATAAGGGTTGACCTTTTCCGCCAGGTCTCCGGGCAGGAAACCGAGCTTTTCTCCGGCCTCCACGGCGGGCCGGGTGAGGACGATGCGGATGAACTCCTGGTTCATCAGGGCCGCCACCCCCATGGCCATGGCCAGATAGGTCTTGCCGGTGCCCGCCGGTCCCACCCCGAAGACGATGTCGTGGATGCGCATAGCCTCGATGTAGCGTTTCTGATTGATGCTCTTCGGCGAAATGCGCCTCTTCATGGAGGAGATATAAACCGTGTCCATGAAGATCTCCTTGATCGACGCGGTCTCCCGGTCCTGGAGAATCCTGATACTATACTGCACATCCTGGGGCAGAAGCGGGTAGCCGTGGCGCAGCAACTCGTAAAGCTCCAGCAGGACCCGCTGGGCCAGATGAACATCGGCCTCCGAACCTTCAAAGGTCACTTGGTTGCCCCGCACCGGCAGCTTGACCCCCAAGGTGCGGCTGATGATACGCAGATGCTTGCCCTGTTCCCCGAACAGGGCCTGGGCCAGGGCGTTATCTTCAAAGGTGAGTTGGGTGGTGGCCATGGTATCGGTTTTAGGCGAGGCAGTCTTCACGCGGTGGGGCCTGTAACCCCAAAACCTGGCCCCCAATCTGGCGCTGCCGGGGCCGGTTGTCAAAATCGAGGAGGACGATCTGCTGCCAGGTGCCCAATTGGAGCCGCCCCTGGTCGATGGGAATGCTCAGCGAGGGTTTGAGGAAGGCCGCCCGGACATGTGCATAGCCGTTGCCGTCACCCCAGCGGCGGTCATGCCCGTAGTCCAGGTCTTGGGGGAAAAGCCGCGCGATGGCGGCCTGTAAATCCTGCACCACACCGCTCTCATATTCGATGGTGGTCAAGGCCGCGGTGGAACCGGAAATGAACAGGGTCAGCAAGCCCGCGCTCACCCCGGTGTCGCGAACCTTGGCAGCCACCTGCGGGGTCAGGTCCAGAACGTCGGTGCCGGCCGTAGTTTCCACCTCTATAGTGAACGACTGCAAAAAGAACATCGCTTCGGGCAAATTCTCACCGGAATCCGCAGCCAGTTGCCATTACTGCGGTGGCGTCAGCGCTGCTTCTAATTTTCTCATAATCTTATCACTTAGCAATCCACTCGTGGCGATATTTTTTGTTTTAGCAGTGAAAATTTTTAATCCGGGGCTGAATTCCGGTTCTTTTTTTCCGGTCTTCCTGGTTTAACCGTGGAGCTGCCAAGGCCGGTATCTTTTGTAGGGGCGGGGTTTCCCCGCCCAAGGCAAGCCCACAGGCCAGAGGCCTGTGCCACTGAGACGCCGCCCCTCCGGACGCGATGGAATCGGGAATCAACTATGTATAATTCCTTTATTTTGACGGCTTGCCGCGCGTCCCGGCTCCCCAGCCGCCCGGCTCCATTAAGGCTTGACTAAGGCCCCTGAATAATCTAAAAATTTGGAGTTTGAGAAAATTGATGCCGCGATATCTCCTCCGGGAAACAGGCTGAAGCTTGGCGCTATCCGACCAGATCAGAAGTCAACGTCTTAAAAAGCTAAAAGAGCTGCGGGACCGGGGAGTCGACCCCTTTTCCAACCGCTTCGCGCCCAGCCATAGCATCGCCCAGGTGATCAAGCAATTCGGCTCCCGGACCAAACCCGAATTGGAGCATCTGAGTGATAAGAGCTTCAAACTGGCCGGGCGCCTGATGCTCCTCCGGGAGTTCGGCAAGACCTGCTTCGGCACCCTCCAGGATGGCGGCAGCCGCCTGCAGATCTACCTCCAGCGGCAGGTCCTGGGCGAGGAGGACTATGCCTCCTTCCAGCGCTTCATCGATCTGGGGGACATTATCGGGGTGGCCGGCACCCTGTTCCGCACCCGGACCGATGAACTCACCCTGGCGGTTAAGAGCTTTGTGCTCCTGACCAAGTCTCTGCGGCCCCTGCCGGAGAAATACCACGGCCTCAGCAATGTTGAGACCAGGTATCGCCAACGCTACCTGGACCTGATGGTTAATCCCGAGGTGCACCAGGTCTTCGAGACTCGGACCAAAATCATCCGCACCATTAGACAATTTTTCGATAAGAAAGGATTTTTAGAAGTAGAGACCCCAATGATGCAACCCATCCCGGGGGGAGCCACGGCCAAGCCTTTCGTTACTCACCACAAGGCCCTTGGCATGAAATTATATCTGCGTATTGCCCCGGAACTCTATTTAAAGCGCCTGGTGGTGGGCGGAATTAACAAAGTTTACGAAATTAATCGCAACTTTAGAAATGAAGGGCTATCTATTAAACATAATCCGGAATTTACTATGTTAGAATTTTATCAAGCTTACGCCAATTATAAATATCTTATGACGATTACTGAAAAACTTATCCAAACTATTGCTAAGAATAGCATAGGGACCCTTTGTTTTAAATATCAGGGCCAGGATATTGATTTAGAAGGCAGATGGCGCAGGATTGATCTGAAAGAATCGTTAATAAAGATTGGTAACATAACCCCTGAGATTGTCAATGACGAGGAAAAACTTATAGATTTTGCCAAGGAGGCGGGGGTGGAACTGCGCCAAGGCGAGGGTTACGGCCGGGCCCTGACCAAGCTCTTCGATCTCAGGGTCGAGGAGCAACTCTTGCAGCCCACCTTCATCACCGGCTACCCCCTGGAGACCTCTCCCCTGTCCCGCAAAAATGATAGGGACCCTAAAGTGGTCGACCGCTTCGAACTCTTCATTGCCGGCCGGGAGATGGCCAATGGTTTCTCCGAGCTCAACGACCCGGTGGACCAGAAAAAACGCTTCGTCAGGCAAATGCAGGCCCACAAGGCTGGGAACAAAGAGGCCCCTCACGCGGTGGACGAAGACTTTATCCAGGCCCTGGAGTACGGCCTGCCGCCCACTGCCGGGGAGGGCCTCGGCATCGACCGCCTGGTGATGCTCTTGACCGATGCACCCTCCATCCGGGATGTCATTCTCTTCCCGCTGCTCCGGCCGGAAAGGTAAGCCCCTTGGCCTATTTTGAAACCTTCGTGGCCCTGCGCCTCCTGCGCGGAGTTAAACGCCAGAGAGGCTTCCTGTCACTCAGCACCTTCATCTCCATGGCCGGAGTGGCAGTGGGGGTGATGGCCCTCATCGTGGTCATCGGGGTGATGACCGGCTTCACCCAGGAGCTGCGGCGGAAGATTCTCAGCGTCAACGCCCACATCCTGGTCCTGAGACAGGGAGGCCCCTTTACTTCTTACCAGAAGGAGATGGCCGAAATCGAGGCGGTCCCCGGGGTGCTGTCCGCCGCCCCCTTTATCTACACTCAGGTGATGTTTTCGGCCCCGGGCAACATCTCGGTCGGGGTGATCCGGGGTCTCGACCCGAAGACCATCAGCCGCGGCGGACCCCAGGGCCTGAAGGTAATCCAGGGGCATTTTACCGATCTGGCCGAGTTCGCGCCGGATGAGCCCCCCCCCATCGCCATCGGCACCGAAATGGCCCGTAATCTCAATCTCAGGCCGGGTGACTACCTGAACATCATCTCCCCTTTGGGGACCCTGACTCCCATGGGACGCATGCCGCGCATGAAGGCCTTCCGGGTGAGCGTCGTATTCTACTCCGGCATGTATGAATTCGATAATAGCCTGGTCTTCACCGGCATTCCGGCCATTCAGGAATTTCTCGGCCTGGGCCGCCGCATCACCGGCCTGGAAGTGGAAATCCGGGATATCTATGCCGCGGAAGCGCTGCAGGAGCAGATCATGGCGCGCTTAGGCCCCGGTTATTACTGCAAAAACTGGATGCAAATGAACTCCAGCCTCTTCGCGGCCCTGAAGCTGGAAAAGATCACCATGTTTATCATCCTCACCCTCATCGTATTGGTGGCGGCCTTCGGCATCGCCAGCACCCTGTTCATGATGGTTATGAAGAAGACCCGGGAGATCGCCATCCTCAAGTCCATGGGAGCCACCCGGCAGTCGGTCATGCGCATCTTCATCCTGAACGGCCTGGCCATCGGCGGCCTGGGGACCCTGGTGGGCCTGGGCCTGGGCCTGGGGCTCTGCGGGTTGCTGGAAAAATATGAGTTTATCAAGCTGCCCGCCGGGGTATATGGTCTCTCCACCCTGCCGGTGCGGATCCAGAGCCTGGACGTTCTGACCATTGTGCTGGCCGCCATGGCGATCAGTTTCCTGGCGACCTTGTACCCCTCCTGGCAGGCGGCCCGGTTGGATCCGGTGGAGGCCATCAGGTATGAGTGAGCGCTGCGGGCGCAATGGTCGGCGGCGGCGGGTTCCATTTTCGGTACCGTAGTGGATTGGCCGCGGGGGCGGCGAACACCAACTAACATCTTACCACTCAGCCAGTCAAACCTATCGAGATTGACGCGCTCTCGGGAAAGTGTTAATGTACTAAACGCGGTAGAAGAGAATATGGCGGAGCGCAGCCGGTCTGAGACTCCCCCCAAGATACAGGTCCGGGGTCTGGTCAAGACCTTCAAGAATAATGGTATCCAGGTGCCCGTGCTCACCGGGGTGGACCTCGACATACCCCAGGGGGAAACCATTGCGGTGGTGGGGGCCTCGGGAGTGGGCAAATCCACCCTCCTCCATATCCTGGGAACCCTGGAGCGCCCCAGCAGCGGAGAGATTCTCTGGGAAGGCAGCAATGTCTTCGCCATGGATGACAAGCCCCTGGCGGCCTTTCGCAATCGCAAGCTGGGGTTTGTCTTCCAATTTCATCACCTGCTACCTGAGTTCAATGCTCTGGAAAACGTCATGATGCCGGCCCTCATCGCCCGGGAGCTCCAGGGGCTGGCCCGGGACAAGGCCGAGGCCATCCTGGTGCGGGTCGGTTTGAAGGACCGCCTGAGTTACCGGGTAAGCAGGCTGTCCGGCGGTGAACAGCAGCGGGTGGCGGTGGCCCGGGCCCTGGTACTGGAGCCGGAAGTTCTCCTGGCGGACGAACCAACCGGCAACCTGGATCCCAAGAGCGGCGCCAGGGTGCAGGAACTCATCCTGGAACTCAATCACGAACGGGGCCTCACCTCCGTAATTGTCACTCATAACCAGGAGTTGGCTCGAGCCCTGGACCGGCGCATAAGCCTGGTGGATGGCAAGGCCATGATTCTACAGGGGGAATGAAGGTGTTGCGAAGGCTCATAATTTCAGTCCTGCTGGCGGCTTTGGCCCTGACGCCCCCGGCCCTGGCGCAGGAACAAGAGGTGGTCCTGAAGAAGGTGGCGGTCTTCCCCTTTGCCGTGGCCAGCCGGGAACCTTTGGAAGGCCTGGGTGACAAGGTGCAACAGGAGATCCTGGACCGTCTTAAGACCGATGGCTTTTCCACGGTCCCCCAGGAAGACATGACGCGGGCCCTGGCCACGGTGAAGGGGCCCTTGAACGATGCCCTGGTCCAGGAGATCGGCCGCAAGCTGGGGGCCGATATGGTCATTTACGGCACCCTGGTGAAGGTGGGCGATGCCCTCTCCCTGGAAGGCCAACTCCTGGATTTGACCGGGCACGCGGCCCCCGCCACTCTGAAGCTCCAGGCTACGGGACTCCAGGCCCTCACCGGCCTCAGCCGCCAGATGGGGCAAGAATTCAGCCTCAAAATTCTTGGCAAGGTGAAGGTTTACCGCGTCGACGTCAAGGGCAACCGCCGCATCGAAAAAGACGCCATCTTGGGAGTGATGCAGACCCGGGAAGGGGAGACCGCCAATCCCGCCCGCCTCCGGGAGGATTTGAAGGCCATCTATAAGATGGGCTACTTCACCGACGTCAAATTGGATATCAGCGATACTCCGGAGGGCAAGGTCCTCACGGTTTTGGTGAAAGAGAAGCCAGCCATTAAAGCGATCATCATTAAAGGCAACCACAAGGTGAAACAGGACAAGATCAAGGAGGTCATGGAGATCAAACCTTTCGCGGTGGCCTCGGAGACCGCCATCAAGGAGAGCATCAACAAAATCCAGAACCTCTACCGGGAGAAGGGTTACTATGAAGCCAAGGTCACCTCTGAATTGGTACCCATCTCCCTGACTGAAGCCAATCTGGTGATGCACGTCGACGAAGGCGGCAAGGAGATGGTTAAAGAGATCAACTTTGAGGGTAACACGTCCTTTAAGGCCAAGGAACTCCGGGATGTGATGGAGACCAAAGAAAAATCTTTTCTCTTTGCAATCAACTGGCTCACCGGGGCCGGGAAATTGGACAAGGACAAGCTGGATCGGGACGTGGAAAAGCTGGCGTCGTTTTATTACAACCACGGCTACATCAAGGCCAAGATAGGCGAGCCCAAGATCGACGTCAGGGGTAAATATATCTACATCACCATCCACATTGACCAGGGGCCGCAATACCACGTGGGCAAAGTAGACTTCCAGGGGGACCTTCTGGAGGATAAAACGAAGCTCCTGGAGACCATCGCGATCCCCAAGGCGAAGGTTTACAGCCGGGAGATGCTGCAAACGGATCTCACCACCCTGTCCGACTTATATGCGGACAAGGGCTTTGCCAACTCCGATATCAACCCTGTGATCAAGGAAGATGACCAGGCCCGCACGGTGGATGTAACCTTCGATATCCATAAAGGCAACAAGGTCTATTTCGAACGCATCGATATCGCCGGCAACGTCAAGACCCGGGACAAGGTAATCCGCCGGGAAATGCGGGTTTATGAGGGAGACCTCTTCTCCGCCACCAATCTCAAAGAGAGCATCAAGAACCTGCGGCGCCTGGAGTATTTTGAAGACGTGAACTTCAGCACCTCCCCGGGTTCCACCCCCAACCACATGAATCTGAAGGTCACCGTGAAGGAACGGCCTACCGGCACCTTTGGGGTGGGAGCCGGATACAGCACCCAGGACCGGGTAGTGGGCATGGTGCAGGTTAGCCAGAATAACCTGTTCGGCCGGGGAGAGCAGGTCAAGATCGAAGGTATGCTCGGGTCAATTTCCCACCGCTACCGGGCCTCTTTCACCGAGCCCTATCTCTTCGACCGGCCCCTGAGTTTCGGCATTGATGTCTATAACTGGGAGCGCCTCTACACAGAATACGATCGCAAATCCACCGGCGGGGATCTGCGCCTGAGCCATCCCCTGGAATGGCAGTACACCCGCCTCTTTTGGATGTACCGGTATGAATACGTGACCCTCTCGGACCTGGGCCCCAATCCCGACCCCCTCATCAACGCGGCCTCCAAGATTCACAGCACCAGCGCCACTTCCCTGACCTTGCGCCGGGACTCCCGGGACTCCCTGTTCTCCCCCACCAAGGGATCGGATAACAGCGTCTCCGTGGAAATGGCCGGCCTCGGCGGCGCCGTCGCCTTTATGCGCTACGTGGCGGAATCCGGCTGGTATTTCCCTCTTAAGTGGGGCAGCGTCGGCCTGCTGCACGCCCGGGTCGGCTACATGGGCGCCCTGGCCTGGGGGGACCTGCCGGTTTATGAAAAGTTCTACCTGGGCGGCATCGATACCATCCGCGGCTTTAAATATGCTGATATTAGCCCCCGGGATCCGGCCTTTGCCAATGAGCGTGTCGGCGGCGATAGGTTCATCCAGTTGAATTCGGAATATCGTTTCCCCCTGATCAAGAAGCTGGGCGTCATGGGCACTATCTTTTTTGATGCCGGCAACGTCTACGGCCCCGGCCAGGTGGAGCCGTTCCTGCGGCCGACCTCGGGCATTGGCTTCCGATGGTTCTCGCCCATGGGGCCGCTCCGGGTCGAATGGGGCTACAACCTGACCAGGAAGTCCTTTGAGAGATCCAACGTTTGGGAATTCACCATGGGCTCCTCATTCTGATTCAAGGCGAGTACATGGGCGTATCCGGAAGTGCGCCATGAGCGCCCCCTAAATAGAGAGGACCCGGGTCTGCTACTTAAAGAGCACCCCTCCCGGCCGCGCCGGCTCCGGCCTCTGCCGGGAGTTAAACAAATCCAACTGGAGGTTTTACATGTCCAAAAAATTGCTAATCAGCGCTTTCATTGCCTTGACCATGATCTTCGGACCGTTGACAGCATTGGCGGCCGAATTGAGAATCGGGGTGGCGGACACAAATTCCATATTGTCGGGCTCTGCCGAAGGTAAACGGATCCAGGAATCCATCAAAGCGAAAGCTGAGGAGTTGAGCCGCCCCCTGGGGACCAAGCGCGCCGATCTGACCCGCCAGGTGGAGGAATTCCAGAAACAGGCTTCGCTGATGAAGGAAGATGCCAGAAAGGCGAAAAGCCAGGAATTGGAAAAGAAGATGGCGGACTTCGATAAAGAGGCGGCTGCTGCCGACAAACAATTGGCTCAATATCGCCAAAGCCAGTTCGCGCCATTGTCCCAGAAGATGAACTCGGCCCTGGAAAAGGTTTCCCGGGATGAGAAGCTGGATCTGATCCTGGATAAGTCGACGGTACTGATCAGCAACAAGGGCCTGGATATCACTGACAAGTTGCGCGCCGCCTTCGGCTCGTAAATTATTGCATGAAAATAACCCTGGGAGAATTGGCGGCCCGGCTGCAGGGGGAGCTGCACGGTCCCCCGGACCTGGTGCTCGAGGGCATCGCTGCCCTGGAGCGCGCCACTCCCAGCGAAATCAGCTTCATCGCCCAGAGGCGCCTGGCCCGCCGGGCCGGCGCCAGCCGGGCCGGGGCCTTCATCGTGGGCCCGGACCTGTTGGATCTGGACCGGCCGCTAATCATCGTGGCCAACCCCTACCTGGCCTACGCCCGGGTAGCGGCCTTATTTTCCCCGCCCCGGCGGCGCTGGTCCGGCGTTAGTGACCAGGCCTGTCTGGGACTGGACCTGGAGCTGGGCCGGGAAGTCTCCATCGCCCCCCTGGTATTTATCGGCGACCGGGTGCGCCTGGAAGATGGGGTAACCATCATGCCCGGCTGCTTTCTGGGGGATGAAGTGCACCTCGGGGCCGGCACTCTCGTCTATCCCAATGTCACCATCCTGGAGCGTTGCCGGGTGGGGCGGCACTGCATTATCCACAGCGGCACGGTGATTGGCGCCGATGGTTTTGGCTTTGTCCCCACCGCGGCCGGCAATGAGAAGATCCCCCAATTGGGGACCGTGGTCATCGAAGACGAGGTGGAAATCGGCGCCAACTGCACCATTGACCGGGGCGCCCTGGGAGAGACCCGCATCGGCCGCGGCGCCAAGATGGACAACCTGGTGCACCTGGCCCACAACGTCGAGGTGGGAGAGCATTCCCTGCTGGTGGCCCAGGTTGGGGTATCCGGATCCACCAAGATCGGCCGCCGGGTGGTGCTGGCGGGCCAGGTGGGTCTGGCGGGCCACCTCGAACTGGGCGATGAGGTCCGGGTGGGAGCCCAATCCGGGGTTCACCGCTCCGTGCCCGCCGGGCAGACGGTGTCCGGTTACCCGGCCCGGCCTCAAAAAGAGTGGCTGCAAATCATGGGCTCTCTGCCCCAACTCCCGGACCTCCATCAGAAGCTGAAACGGCTGGAAAAAGAGTTGCGCCTGCTCTCCGCCAGGCTGGATAAGGAGCCGGAAACATGACCCTGCCGCCCCTTCCCTGGAGTTATGAAAAAATTCGTGATCTGCTGCCGCACCGCTACCCTTTTCTCCTGGTGGACCGCATCATCGCCCTGGAGCCGGGGAAACGCATCGTCGGCTTGAAAAACGTCACTATCAATGAGCCTTTCTTCCAGGGCCACTTTCCGGAGCGGCCCATTATGCCCGGGGTGCTCATCGTGGAATCCCTGGCTCAGGTGGGAGGCATCCTGGCCCTGTTGGCCACTCCGGAGCACCAGGGGAATGCCTCCCTCTTCCTCATGACGCTGGATAAGGTGCGCTTCCGGCAGCCGGTCTTCCCAGGCGACCAATTGCGGCTGGAAGTGGAATCCCTGCGCAGCGGCCAAAAGTTCTGGAAGATGCACGGCCAGGCCTTCGTCAACGATACCCTGGTGATGGAAGGTGAGATGATGGCCGCGGTGGGCCGGGGAGAAAAATGAGGCAGGCAGAGATCCATCCCACCGCCATCGTGGCTGCCGCGGCCCAACTGGGCCTGGGAGTCACCGTGGGCCCTTACAGCATCATCGAGGGCCATGTCGCCATCGGGCCCCAGACGCAGATCGGCCCCCATGTGGTTATCCGGGATTTTACCAGCATCGGCAGCCGCTGCCGCATCTTTCAGTTCGCGGTCCTGGGGGAGATCCCCCAAGACCTAAAGTTTAAAGGGGAAGAGACCCGGCTCAGCATCGGGGATGACAACACCGTCCGGGAATTCGCCACCATGCACCGGGGCACGGCCGCCGGCGGCGGCGTCACTCGGATCGGGGACGGCAACCTCTTCATGGCATACAGCCATGTGGCCCATGACTGCCAGGTCGGCGACCGGGTCATCATGTCCAACGCCGCCACCCTGGGGGGGCACATCACCGTGGAGGACCACGCCATCCTGGGAGGCCTCTCGGCGGTGCACCAGTTTTCCCGCATCGGCGCCTACGCCTTCATCGGCGGCTGCTCCGCGGTGAACCGCGACGTGCCGCCCTATGCCATGGTGGTGGGCAACCGGGCCAAGCTGGCGGGTCTCAATCTGGTGGGCCTCAAACGGGCCGGCTTCTCCGACTCCGCCCTGCACGACCTGAAGCGGGCCTATGAAATCCTCTTTCTCTCCGACCTCAACCTGAAGGAGGCCATGGCCAAAATCCGCCGGGAACTTGCCTTGGGCCCGGAGATCCAGCGCCTGCTCCACTTCCTGGAGACCTCGGAACGGGGTCTGGTGCCGGCAGATGTCCGAGATAATCGGCTTAATCGCGGGTAAAGGCCAGTTCCCGCTCCTCTTCGCACAAGCCGCCAGGGCCCGCGGCGCCCGGATCATCGCCGCGGCTCACCGTGGCGAAACCGACCCCGCCCTGGCGGAGCTGGTCCAGGCACTCCACTGGGTTTACGTGGGGCAGTTGGGCAAGATCATCCGCTTCTTCAAGGACGCCGGGGTGCAGCGGGCGGTGATGGCCGGAGGTATTACCCGGGGCCGCCTGTTTCGGGATTTCCGCCCGGATCTCCGGGCCTTGAGCGTGGTGCGGCGCGCCGGGGCCGGCCGCGACGATCGCCTCCTCCAGGCGGTGGCCGCCGAACTGGAGAAGGAAGGCATCACCATCGCCCCCTCCACCCTGTTCCTGGACCAACTCTTGACGCCGCCCGGCAAACTGAGCAAACGGACCCCCACCCGGGAGGAGTTTCTGGACATCGACTTAGGCTTCCGGCTGGCCAAGGAGATCGGCCGCCTGGACGTCGGCCAGTGTGTGGTGGTGCGGCGCCGGGTGGTGGTAGCCATGGAGGCCGTTGAAGGCACCGATGAGTGCATCCGCCGGGCCGGGGCCCTGGCCGGCCCCGGGGCGGTGGTGGTGAAGGTGAGCAAGCCGAATCAGGACCTGCGCTTTGACGTGCCCGCGGTGGGACCGGACACCATCCGCTCCATGGTGGACGCCCGGGCCGCGGTCCTGGCCATCGAAGCGGGCAAGACCCTGACCTTTGACCGCCCGCTGATGCTGGCCGCGGCCCAACCGGCCAGGATTGCCATCTGGGGAGTTGGCAAGGAAGAGAGAGAATAGGTGCGCCGCCGCCCCCGGCGGTTCTAAACAAACTTTATCCGGCCCGGTAGAGATTGGCTGCTAGGTTCTGCGGTCTAGGAGCGGTATTCTTCGAAGAGTCCGGCGGGGAGTTCCTGGGCCAGGCGGGCGGCCAAGCGGTGATGCAGGTCCCAGGCCTCGTCCTTGGCACGGGTTTCAACCGCCAGGTGGGGGTTGGACCAGCACCGGGGCAGATAGAAGAAATTGACTTCGAAAACCGCGGTCTCGAAGCGGTCCTCACCTTTCTTGATGGTGGAAACCACGAAACGCCGGCGGGTCGGCTGGTTCCTTACCTTGGCGAGTAAACCTTTGCCAGTCCTGCCGCCGATCCTCAAGACTGTTCTTCCTTATGCCTGGCTTTTTTCCTGCTGAAGGCCCTTTTCCGGACCGGCACGCAAAGGGCGGAGCCCATTACCACCCTGGACCGGGCGCCTTTGAGGCGGGTGGGAAAATGGAGTTTCTCCTCTGCCGGCGGCAACTCGGCGATGGGGGCGCCTTCCAGTTCAAAGCCTTTTTCTATGAGGGGCCGCAAATCGGCCCAGTTCTTTTTACTCCCCATCATGGCCACGATGATGGCCTTGTCGCCATTCTGAAACATCCCCACGTAGGTATGCCTGGCGGCGCGCGTAAAGCCGGTTTTTCCTGCCACCGCCAGGGGGGTGGTGAACAGGAAGCGGTTGTGGTTGCGCAACTCCCGGTCACCCTGAATGGTATAATACTTGGTGCCCATGATCGTGGCCAGTTCCGGAATTCCCATGGCCCGCCTAAACATCAGGGCCAGGTCCTGGGCGGTGGTGAACTGGTTGTCCGCCGGCAGGCCGTTGGCAGTGGCCAGGGTGGTGCGGTACGCCCCCCACTGGCGGACCTCCCGGGTCAGTTGGCTGGCAAAGGCCTCTTCACAGCCGCTCTCCCTTTCGGCCAGGGCCCGGGCCGCGTCGTTGGCGGAGGAGAGCAGCAGGGCATAGAGCAGGTCCCGCACCGTATAGGTCTCCCCCGCCTTGATCTGGATCTTGGAAGCGGGGGCGGCGGCGGCATAGGCGCTCACCGGGACCTTGTCGTCCAGCTTCAGGTGCTCGCAGGTCTTTCTTTGGTCGGGCGCCCGCATCGGCGGCGTGCCGATTGCGGCGCTTTTGAAAAAGCGCGGCGAGACGGTCAACGGTTTGCGCAAAAAAGTCGAGAAGGATGTGCGCTACGCCAACATCACCATCATCGAAGGCCACGACGCCAGCCAATACGGCATCGGCATCATCTCGGCGCGCATCGCCGAGATGATTTTGCGCGACGAACGCGCCGTGATCCCGGTCGGTAGCCTGCAACAAGAATTTGGTGTGACGCTGTCGCTCCCAAGCGTGATCGGCCGCGGCGGCGTTATCGAAGTGCTGCAGCCGGACATGTCCGACGCGGAACGCGATGGCCTGCAGAAGAGCGCGAAGACGATGAAGGCTGCCCTGGAGAGCGTTCGGGAAACGGCTTAGTCCGCACTCACCAGAACGGCCTCGCTTCACGGCATCCAAAATGGCTTCACCGCATCAAGGTCGCGCCGGAGCGGCTTGTTCAGGCCGATGTCCTCCAGGGTCTTGTCGCTCAAATCGTGCAGATCAAGGCCCGGGTTTCGATGTCTCCAGCGCGAAAGTCTCCCGGCGATCAATTCCGGCAAGCGGATCAATTCGAGTGGGAAGATGGTCATGGCGCATCTCCGAACGCCCCGTCACTTCTGAACAATAGGAGCGGAGCCGGAAAATCGCTGTGACTGAGGGCACAGAGCAATTTTCCGAGCTTTTGAAGATTTCGCTTATCGGTTGGAGTTCAATCGAGCCCGCTGGCCCGCGCCTGGTCCTTCGCCATTACCGCCCAATCGTGCTCGGCCTCGCCATGCGCCACCGCGCCGAGCAGTCGATCGCGCCAGACATTTCCCGAAGGCAGCGGCACGCCAACAGCACCGCCGGCCTCAAGCGCGAAATTGGCATCCTTCAAGCCCAGGATGGCGCGCTGGCCGGCCGGCTGATAGCGCTCCTCGGCGATGATCTTGCCATAAACCTTGTAGGCCGAGCAGGCGAACAAGCCGTCAGTCATGACGTCGAGGAAAACGTCGGGCGTCACGTCGTATTTGCGGATGAGCGAAAACCCCTCGCCCATTGCCTCGATGGCGCAGCCCAGCACGAAATTATTGGCGATCTTGATCGCGGCGGCGGCGACCGGATCGGGCCCAGCTTCGAAGGTGCGGCGCGGGATGGTATC
>JBKQLU010000067.1:0-11074 GCA_052326585.1 Desulfobaccales bacterium
GACCCATGCTCACCTCGATCTCTTCCGGCTTGGGATAGGGTATCCCCTCCAATCTAAGGGTCTCTCCTTCCTTGAGCGGTCCCAGGAGCCCCAGGCGGTAGTTGTAGAAGGCGCTGAGCGGATCCTGGATGGTTGCGCCCCTTAATGTGGTGTGCCATTTGGGCACCATGACGCCCTTGCCCTCCTTCAACTGCCACAGCACCAACTGGCCTTTCTGGTAGTCGAAGCGGTATTCCTTCAAGGAATGTTTATTCTTCTTCTGAGACTCCTCCCGGTAAACCAGGGGCGCGAACTTGCCATCCCGCCAGATCATCTCGGTCTGGTAGCTATCGTGCCGCGAGCCGCCCAGGGCCTTCAATATTCCCTGGGGTTCACCGGAGAGCTCCACCCGGTAGCGGCCGGCTCCCAGGCTGGTCATGGTCAGCCGGGCCCGGGCCACCTCCTTCCACAAGAGATATTCCACCCGGAAATTCAAATCCTCCAGGATTTGCTCCTGATCCACTGCCGCCTGGGCCGGCGCCTGCGGCCAGACCTGCGGGATCAGAGCCGCGGCCAGGGCCAGAAGGAGCAGCCCCCAAAATAGGCGCGGCCGCCGCGGCTTAGCGCCGGCTGGCCCCACCCTCAAATCTCCAGGCTCAAAATCTAGTTCCGGCACTCATTTTCCTTTTCATTAGGAGTAATCTGGGAATAATCGGCGCCCGCCAGGTGGAAGCAGTCCCCCGAGGCGTTTTCCGGCTCCAGCAATTCCCCGGACAGCATGCCAAAGCCGAGGACCCTGGTCTGGACTTGCCGGGGCAGCCCTTGCGGGGTGCAGAAGAGATAATATGGCGGGCCCGGCGCCTCGCCGCCGCCTGCCACCTCCAGCATGATCTTCTCCCCCTGAGGGGTTTTGGCGCCGAGGCGCACGACCATTTCCCGGGGCTCGGGAGCAGGGATCAGGGACAATTTCAGGGTCTGGCCGCCGCTTAACGGGCCATAGGCCCCCAGACGCAGGTTATAAAAGAAGGTCAACGGGTCGTAGACCGCCCCCAGCAACGGCACCTGCCACTTCTTCACCATCTCCTGGTGATCCTGGCTCCGCCAGGCGCTCAGAAGCCTGTGTCCATAATCGAACCGGTATTCCTTGCAGACTTGATGCCCTCCGGACTGGAACTCTTCCCGATAGACCAGGGGTTTGAGCCTTCCTGCCGCCAACGTCATTTCAGTTTCATAGCGTTCCGGCAGCCAGCGCCTCAGGAGAGCCCCGGCCCCCTGGGTGGCGCCGGTGAATTCGGCCCGGTAGTGGCCCGGCCCCAGCTCCGTCAGGCGCAGGTTTAGCCGCGCCACATCATGGATGATCCCCAAATTGAGGCGATACTGCAGCTCCTCTATCTGGTTTCCGGCCCCTGGCGCAGCCAGTCCTGCGGGCGGACAAAAAAGATTGGACAGGAACAGCAAAACCACAAAAACGATGACCGGCATTACTCTCTATCCTCCACCGCCGCGCCCCCGGGCCTCCAGGGCCCGGTGGCAAAGCGGTCGCGCCACCACTTCATGAGGTCCTCTTGGGCAAACCTTTCCACCAGCTCGATGCGATAGCCGTCAATATATTGGAGTGTCCGGTCATAGGCGGCATTAAGGTCTAGCCGGCGGCGGCGATACTCCGCTTCCTGAGCAGCCGGCAGCGCCTTAGGATACCGGCGCCTCACCGCCCGCTGCTGCGCGGCCCGAACCTCGTGATGGCTGGCTCTTCGACCTAATACCAACAATTTGCGGGCTTCTTCCCAAGTCAAGCTGGCGCGCCCTTCGGACCATGGTTGATCAATCAGATAACTCGTTAATTATATCCTTATTTTTGCCTCGGGGCAATGCCGGGCCGGGTGGCGCCGCCGTCCTGGCCGGCGCCTTCCAGGTGGCCCTATCTAGTAACTTTGCCGCTTTTCGGCCCTTTCCCGGAGCAACGGGGAAATCCTGATCCTGCTTGTCTTTCCGGGGCGTGCGTGTTAGATTAAAGATGATTGCTCCCCAGGCCGGCGGCCGGTGCTGCTGGTTGGGGCCTGGTGCTTACCTTCAACTGACTTGACCGATAATTAAAGAAAACAAGGACCTGGCCTGATATGACTGCCAAAAAGCCCTCCAGCATGACCGCAGCCGAGTTGAAACAGACCCTGGAGCGACTCACCGACGAGATCATGGGGCAACACCCGAATACGGACTGCCTGGTCCTGGTGGGGATCCGCACCGGGGGGGCGCATCTGGCGCAACGCCTGGCCGCCGGCATTAGCCAGCGCACCGGCAAGCCCGTGCCGGTGGGGGTTCTGGACATCACCCTCTACCGGGACGACTGGACCCAATTGAGCCATAAACCGCTGGTGGGCAAGACGGAGCTTCCCGGCTCCATCGATGACCAGGAGGTGGTGTTGGTGGACGATGTCCTGTTCACCGGACGCACCGTCCGGGCCGCCCTGGACGCCCTGATCGACTACGGCCGGCCGCGGCGCATCGAACTGGCGGTGCTCATCGACCGGGGCGGGCGGGAATTGCCTATCCAGGCCGACTTCGTGGGTCAAACCCTCAAGCTTCCTGCCGGTCAACGGGTCAACGTCTATCTAAAGGAGACGGGCCGCAAGGACGCGGTGGCCATCGAGTCAGCCCCCCCCGAGAGGCTGTGATGGCAGGGGCGAAAAAGGCCCGATCCCGCCCGGTACGGACCTTGGCCCCATTGCCGGCCGCCGCGGCCGCCACCCTGGAATCCAACGTAACGGCGGTGCGCGCCGCTTTAGAGCAGGGTGCTGACCCGGAAGGTCTCAAGGGCCTGGTTGCGGCTTCGCCCCGGGAGCTGCTCTGGGACCTGCACCTGCTGGCGGCCCTGGCCAATATCCGCAACCCGGCGATTCCGGTCCTCCTGGCAGAGATGTTCGGGAGATCCCCGGACCTTCCCAGGCGCAAGGCCCTGAAACGGGCCCTGCACCTCCTCAAGACCCGGGGGGTTCCCGTACCTCGGGAGGTGCTGCCCCGGGAAGAGCCGGTTGCCGGCGCGGAACTGCCCCCGGCGACCCAGGCCCGGGTCTCCCCGATCTTGGGAAACGGCGACAGCATCGTCGTCCTGGATGCCCCGCGAGAAATCCTGGGGGGCACCTTCCTGGTGGCCCTAATTAACGATGCCGCCGGATTCCAGGAATGCCATTTGCTTTCCCTGAATAACAAACAACAGAAAGAGTTTTGGGAGCACTACCGCGAGCAGGGCCTGAGCGAATGGTTTACGGTGCCCGGACCATACGCGGTGCGCCTCCTGGAAGAGGCCTACGCCCAGCAAGGCCGGGGCGGGGCTGCCGCCGGCAGTTATCCGGGTCTCAGGGAGCGTATCTGGAAATACTGGGGCCGCCCGGATGAGGCCCCGGACCTGGAGCAGACCCCGCCGGCCCCGGGGCCCAGCGAACAGAACCGGCTGTTGGAGCAATCCCGGCAATTAGCCGAGGAGCCCATCTTTCATTACTGGCTCCCCGGTTTTAAGGAAATTGAACCCTGGTTCCATAAGCTTCAAGAGATTCTGGAAAGTCCCCTGGTCCTTTCCGACCATCAGAAACAGGGGCGCGCCGACGCCCTGGTGCGCGAGGCCGCCCTGGCCCTTTATCCCCCGGAAAGCCGGGGTCGCTGGCGCCGCCGGTTGCTGGCCACGGCCTACTATCTGGACCTGAGCCAGCGCCCGGAGCCGGCCCGGATCGCCAGGGCCGCCGCCGCTGACTTGGCCGCCCCCCCAGGCGGCCCTCTGGGCATGGAAAACCCCTTCTTGACGGGATTGGTTGCCAAGGCTCTCGGGGTGGCCCTGGAGGAATTCCGCAAGGCCGGCGCGGCCCCCGCCCCCGGCGGAGTGCTGACCCTCCCCGGAAACTCCCGGCTCATCCGGAGGTAGCATGTTGCAAACTCTGACGCTCAACACCAGGAGCCGCACCGAATTTCTCGACCTGACCGGAGAAATCGAGGCTGCCGTCCTGAAGAGCGACGTCCGCGAAGGTCTCTGCCACCTCTTCGTGCCCCACACTACCGCGGCCCTGACCATTAATGAAAACGCCGACCCCAGCGTCAAGTCGGATATCCTGATGGTCCTCAATAAGATTATCAGCGAGCAGGAGCCCTATCGCCACCTGGAGGGCAACTCCCCGGCCCATATCAAGGCCTCCCTGCTGGGGCCGCAGCTCACCCTGATGGTCAGCGGCGGCCGCCTGGTGCTGGGAACCTGGCAGGGCATCTATCTCTGTGAATTCGATGGGCCCCGCTCCCGGCGTCTCTACCTCAAGGTGACGGGGGATTGATGGCGCGACAGAAATTCTTTGCCAAGGTGAAGTTGGATGGCTGCTACCTGGCCGATGTCAAGCTGGGCCGGGCGGCCATCCGGGACCGCCATCTCCTCAAGGACTTTCTGGAATACGTTCACATTAAAAAAGGCCTGCTAGAGCCTTACGACGCCGATTATCCCCTGGTGGAGCCTCGAGAGCTCTTACCGTCTTTCGAGAAGAATTTTGCCGAATACAACCTTCCCAGCTTCAGCCTGGTGGCCTTCAACCGGCCCCTCTCCTACCAGGAAGAGATCTTTCAGTTCGATCTGCTGCATCCCTGGGGCGGAGCCAAACGCGGCAGCGCCCGGGAAGGCCTGGAGAAGATCCTGCCGCACCTGGCCCGCGACCCGCGCACCGTCTTTAAATCGAGGTTCGCTTCCCGGGACCTCACCGATCTGAGCTATTATGAGGAACTGCTGGAATTTCTCTGCCGCATGGACCGGGGCCAGGTCATTGCCCGGCAGGCGCCCCAGGGAGATTTTCGCCTTTTAGGGGTGTACGCTTCCTTTCCCTCGGATCTCGATACCGAACTCAAATCCTTCGGCTCCAGGTTGGGGAAATTCAGAGACCAGGACAGCGCCTCCTACGAGCGGGAAAGGGATTTCGTTTACCAGTTTCTCATGGAACTTTACGGCTTTCCCATCGCCTCCGAGCGCCGCACCTCCGCCGCCCTGTTCTCCCGCAAACTGAGCCACCTGAAGGAACAGTACCTCATCAAGGTCTTAGGGGCCTCGGACCGCACCATTACCAGCCTTTCCGGCTTTGAGCAGAGGCAGTATCCCCTGGTAGAAAAGATCGCCCTCATCTCCCTGCCCCAGTCCACTGCGCAGGCCAACCCGCACTTGCGGGAACAGGGCTTCTATCTCGACCGGAGACGCCGGGTGGTGATCTTCAAGGCCACCTATATTCAACACAAGTACAACCGCTTCAATGTCCTGGAGGACCGGGCCCTGTCGGTGGTCAAGCAGGAGCTCATCCACCCGGTGCATGGCGGCCGGGAAGCCAGCCTTAACATGCTCAAGGACACCCGCCGCAGCCTGAAGGAGTTAACCGACATCATCCGCGGCGAACATGGCGGCTCCATTTCCTACAAGCGCAGCGAGCTCATCACCTCTACCAAGACCCATGAGGAGCGCCTCAAGTTTTTGTCGGCCTGGCTTCAGAAGAACATGCGCCGCCTGGGCCGTTACGGTCACGAGACTTTTGCCGCGGCCAAAAAGCTCCTGAACAGCTACCTGCTCAACCGGGAATACCGCGAGGCCTTCGTCAAACAGCCGGACCTGCACCTGGAGGTGCTGCAGCTCTTGACCTATCTCACCCAGGCGCAGCAGTTGCAAGTCCTGGAGAGATTGGCGCAGGTGGATGAGAAACACCGGGCCTCTTCGGCCCGGCGCCTGAGCCAGGCGGTAGCCTTCCTGGAAGAAAACCAGATGGACCTGGCCTATTTTTATCCCGACCTCTTTGCTAAATGCCTCAGCCTCTGGGAAGAACTCTTGAACCAGCCCTATTTCAAGAAGCTGGCCGGGCCGCAGCCGCCGGAAAATCCCTCCCGGCGCCGGGTCTGGGAAACTTTGCTCCGGGGACGCCGGCTGGTCGAGGAATTGCGGGAGCGCTATAACCGGGTGGGGGATGAAGTGCAACGGGGCACCCCCTTTCCGGTGATTCTCCCCAAGACTTCCCGCCCTTGAAAGCGCTCTTCCAGGCCGCCGGCTCCCGGAGGTGGGCCTGCCTTTAAGGAGAAGGCCCGAAGCCGGTCAATAAAATTATCGTTGATTTTTGGACCGCTTCATTAAACAATTAATCTGGAAGTTTTTTAACGAGGACAATGGGTTTCTTGACAAGAAAAAACTGGATACCGACATGACAAAAAACATCATTCCCTTTGCCAAGGCGCAGCGTTCCGTAAAAGAGGTGGTGGAGAAGTTTTATCAAGATCTGGATGACATCGAAGAGATCGTCATCATTGCCAAGGACCGGGAGGGCGAGTGGATCTTTGCCAACTCGGAGTTGGAAAACGAATTGGAGTGGATCGGCAGCCTCTATAAGTTCATCAACAAGGCTATTCTGGAAGAGGGGGAGGAATTTTAAGAGGTTTTCACAAAGAGGCGCTTCCTGAGCCACGCCCTATGACCACTATGTTGCAGAGGTCTTGTAGGGTGCGTCTCACGCACCATGACTAAGAGCTCCATCACTGCCGGAAGCCTGTGTTACGAAGGAAAAAGGCATCGGTGGGCAGTGCCCACCTTACGCATCTTTGCAACTGAGTCGGGGACAGAAGCCCCGCTCTATTAAGGGGTCCTAAAGGGGAGTCTTATGGGCTCCCTGATTTATTCCAGCCGCGGAATTCTCGCTTGATCCCCTCTCCCCCGGTGCGGGAGAGGGTTGGGGTGAGGGGGAATTAAATCTCGTTTCTGCTCCCTCAATAACTGGCTTATCAAGCCAGCAGCCGGGGCCGGTATTCCCGGCCCATTTGCTTGCCCCCCTGCACCACCGCGGCAAAGATATCTTCGATTCTGGCCCGCTCCGGATCGTACTCCAGGGAAAACAGGTCCCGCTCCGGGTCGTAATTGACCGCCCCGACTCCCGGCAAACTTTTTAAGGCCGCGCCCACGGCGTCCGGGCAGCCCAGTCACACAAAGCCGCCCTGCTGTAACATGCCCGCCACTTTAAATTTTAATCCGGCCATGGCTCCCATAATCGGCGGCCCTAGGCCGCTGTGAATGCAAAAATAAAAAGGCAATCCTGCCTTTTTGAATTTGCCTTTTATAATCTGCCCCCAGTCGCTATCTTCATTGCCCCTGCTTCAGATATCCCAGAGCGGTTTCCAGGGTCGCCAGAAGTTGGTGAACCGGCTCGCACTCCAGGCAGTTGACGATATTGTCCCGGCCCCGGGAGGTGAAGATGGTTTCCCGGGTACCTTCGCATCTGGGACAATTTTCCGCGGCCAGCTTCAGGTCCTTAACCAGTCTGCTGATGGTCAGGTCGTCTAGATCCATTGCCTCATCCTTATTTTTGGTTTTCAGGCTGCGCCCGGGATTTTTTCAGGGAAGAATCTTGGATTAGAAGTCCAGGCTGCGGCTAAGATCCGCGCCCACCGGCCCCATCAGGGTCGCGGCCCAGTTTTCCGGGCGGAACAGCTCCCGGGCCAGTTCCTGAATCTCGGCCGCGCTGACCCGCATCAGGCCGGCGACGATCTCCTCCAGAGGAATATAGTGGCCGAAATGGATCTCGTTCTTGGCCAGGCGCATCATCATGTGGTCCACGTCTTCAGCGCTCAGATAGATGGACCCCCTGAGGTAATCCCGGGCCCCCTGCAGTTCCGCCTCCGGGACCGATACGTCTTTCAGCCGCTTTAATTCGGGGCTGATGGCGGCCAGCAGGGCCTCCAGCTTCATTGGGCTAACCCCCGCCGAGATCCCCAGCAGGCCGGTGTCGTGCAAAAAGCTGAGAAACGAGAAAATCGAATAGACCAGGCCCAACTCTTCCCGGACCACCTGGAAGAGGCGGGAACTCATATTGCCCCCCAGGATCAACTGGAGCATGGTGGCGGCAAAGCGGCGCGAGTCACTGGCGGCCAGGCCCCGGGTGCCGCAGCAGAGATAAACCTGCTCCAGGTCCCGGGGTACGGCGCGGACTCCGGCATGGTGGCTGGCGGCAAGGCGCTCCCGGGGGGCGCGGCCATTGGCAAAATTCTCAAAATGGCGGCTCACCAAATCCTCCAGGTCCTGGTGCCGCACCCGGCCCGCGGCGGCCACCACCGTCTCCTCCGGGCGATAACAGGCCTGCCGGTAGGCCAGCAGCTCTTCCCGATTCACCGCGGCGATGTGCCCGGCCTCCCCAAGAATGGGCCGCCCCAGGGAGGTATCCCCCCAGAACTGGCGGCTGAAGGCTATCTGCACCTGGTCTTCCGGGTTGTCGTCCTGGGCGCAGATCTCCTCCAGGATGACCTGGCGCTCGCGCTCCAGGTCCTGGGGGGAGTAAAGCGGGTTCAGGAACAGGTCGCCCAGCAGGTCAACCAGCCGGTCCAGATGCTCCGCCAGCACCCGGCCGTGAAAGCAGGTCTGCTCCTTGCTGGTGAAGGCATTGCAGGAGCCGCCGATCTGGTCGATCTCCCGGGCGATCTGCACGGCGCTGCGCCTGGGGGTGCCTTTGAAGGCCATGTGCTCCAAAAAATGGCTGAGACCATTCTCTTCCCGGGTCTCATCCCTGGAGCCCATATTGAGCCAAACCCCCACCGCCACCGAATGGAAGTGGTCCAATTCCTCAGAGACTACCCTGAGGCCGTTAGTCAGAACGCTTTTTCGGTACATAGCCGCGTCCCCTGTCCCGCTCCGGTGTCGGCGGCAGGCCTTCCGGCACTGGCAGCAGGACCTTGCGGGACAGACGGATCTTGCCCTGGCGGTCGACGTCCAGGACCTTGACATCCAACTCATCGCCTTCCTTGAGCACGTCGGTGACGGCCTTCACCCGCTCATGGGCCAGCTCCGAGATATGCACCAGACCGTCGGTGCCCGGGATGATTTCCACAAAAGCGCCGAAGTCCATGATCTTCTTCACCTTGCCGTGATAGACCTTGCCGATCTCCGCCTCGGCGGTAATCTCCCTGATGAGGCGGATGGCTTCGTCGGCGGCCTTCTGGTCCGGCGAGGAGATGTGGATGCGGCCGTCGTCTTCGACGTCCATCTTCACCCCGGTCGTCGCGACGATATGCTTGATCATCTTGCCGCCGGGACCGATGACATCCCTGATCTTGTCGACGTTGATGCTAATGACGATGATCTTGGGGGCATGCTCCTTCAGTTCCGGAGAGGGGGCGTCAATGATCTTGTCCATTTCTCCCAGGATGTGCAGCCGGGCCTCCCGGGCCTGGGTCAGGGCCTGGCCCATGATCTCCCGGGTGAGGCCGGTCATCTTGATGTCCATCTGCAAGGCGGTGATGCCGGCGGCCGTGCCGGCCACCTTGAAGTCCATATCTCCCAGGGCGTCTTCATCCCCCAGGATGTCCGAGAGCACCGCCACCCGCTCCTCGTCCTTGATCAGGCCCATGGCCACCCCGGCCACCGCGCTTTTTATCGGCACCCCGGCGTCCATCAGGGACATGGAGGCGCCGCAGACCGTGGCCATGGAAGAGGAGCCGTTCGAGGAGAGGATCTCGGAGACGATACGGATGGTATAGGGAAAATCCTCCGCCGACGGTAATACCTGGGAGATGGCCCGCTCCGCCAGGGCGCCGTGGCCGATTTCCCGGCGTCCCGGGCCCCGTAAGGGCCGAGTCTCTCCCACCGAATAGGGCGGAAAATTATAATGCAGCATGAAGGATTTGAAGGTTTCCCCCACCAGGGTCTCGATCTTTTGCTCATCGGAGGGGGTGCCCAGGGTGGTCACCGCCAGGGCCTGGGTCTCGCCCCGGGTGAAGATGGCCGAGCCGTGGGTGCGGCTCAACATGGCGACTTCCCCGCTGATCTCCCGGACCTGGTTGAAGCTGCGGCCATCGATGCGCCGCTGCCGGTCCAACACCATCTGCCGCACCACCCGCTTCTGGGTCTCCTTGAAGAGGTTGGCCACCAGCTTTTCTTTTCCTACGGCGTCCTCGCCCAATTCGGCCAAGACTTCCTTATAGGCTTGCGCCACGGCCAGGTTGCGGGCCTTCTTCTCCAGCGGCTTTACCGCCTCCAGGATACGCTCCCGGGTCTGAGCCGCCACTCTCTCCGCCAGGTCCCCATAATCCGGGGCCTCCGGGGGGAGCCGCTTGCTCACGCCGATTTCCGACCGCATACGGCCAAGCAGCTCCAGAATGGGCTTAAGCTGCTCCTGGGCGTAAAACAAGGCTTCCAGCACCTCATCCTCCGAGATCTCCCGGGCCCCGGCTTCCACCATCACCAATCCTTGGGGCGCCCCAGCCACGATGAGGTTGAGGGTGCTCTCCTTCAGTTGGGAATTGGTGGGATTGACCACCAGTTGGCCGTCGATCTTTCCCACCCGCACCGCGGCCACCGGCCCCTGAAAGGGGATGTCGGAAATTTCCAGCGCCGCCGCCGCGCCGTTCAGGGCGACGATGTCCGGGTCGATCTCCACATCGCCGGACAACACCGTGGCGATGATCTGGATCTCGTTTCTCAATCCCTTGGGAAATAAGGGCCGCAAAGGCCGGTCGATGAATCTCGAAGTGAGAGTCTCCTTTTCGCTGGGGCGGCCGATCTCGCGCCTGAAGAAGCCCCCGGGAACCCGCCCGGCGGCATAGGCCTTCTCCAGGTAATCCACGGTCAAGGGTAAAAAGTCGATATTCTCGCGGGTATCTTCCGAAATGACCGCGGCCACCAGGACCGTGCTCTCCCCGTATCTAACCAATACGGAGCCACTGGCCTGCTGGGCCAGGCGGCCCGTTTCGAAGCTGAGGTCGCGACCTCCAATTTCCAATTTAAATATTTTGGGCATAGCCGTCAGATGAGCCTCCTATTTTCTCAGCCCCAGTTGCTCAATCAGGGTCCGGTAACGTTCGATATCTTTATTTTTCAAGTAGTTCAGCAGGCGCCGGCGCTGGCCCACCAGCTTGATCAAACCGCGACGGGAGTGATGGTCCTTGGCGTGCGTCTTGAAATGGTCCGTCAGGTAGGTGATCCTCTCGCTCAGGATGGCTACCTGCACCTCCGGAGAGCCAGTATCGGAGTCGTGCAGCCGATAGCGGTCAATAATCTCCTGCTTTAGTTCAGTTGTTAACACGTCTTCCTCCTTTTTTAGCGGTCAGCCTTTAGCAGTCA
>JBKQLU010000068.1:0-51734 GCA_052326585.1 Desulfobaccales bacterium
GGTCATGGGGCCGGGCGCCGTGGCCGGCGGTGGAGCTGGTGAGGCAGTTGCCTTATCTTTCTTATGGGTCGCCATGTTATTGATAGTAGCCAGTAGTCAGTAGCCAGTAGCCAGTTTTTTATTGTTATTTTTCAAACCCATATTCCGATTCGATTATTAGCAATGGTCAAGGGCATCGCCAAGAAATTCCAATTTCATTTCTCGCCTTTACTGGCAACTGACCACTGACTACTGACTACTGCCTTTCTCACTCCCATTCAATGGTGCTGGGCGGTTTGGAGGAGATGTCGTAGACCACCCGGTTCACCCTTTTCACTTCGTTGATGATGCGATTGGCCAGCCGGGCCAAAAATTCATGGGGCAGGCGGCTCCAATCCGCGGTCATGGCGTCGGCGGAATCGACGATCCTGAGGGCGATGACGTTCTCATAGGTGCGCTCATCCCCCATGACCCCCACGGTGCGGATGGGCAGCAGCACCGCAAAGGCCTGCCACACCTGGCGGTAGTAGCCCGCGGCCAGCATCTCGGCGATGACGATGGCGTCCGCCTGCCGCAGGATGTCCAGGCGTTCCCGGTCCACTGCCCCCAGGATGCGAATGGCCAGCCCCGGTCCGGGGAAGGGGTGCCGCCAGACCAGGCGGTCCGGCAGGCCTAATTCCCGGCCCACCTCCCGGACCTCGTCCTTGAAAAGCTCGCGCAGCGGCTCCAACAGCGTCAGCGGCATGATCTCCGGCAGGCCGCCGACGTTGTGATGGGTCTTGATGATGGCCGAAGGGCCCTTGAAGGAGACGCTCTCGATGACGTCGGGGTAAAGGGTGCCCTGGGCCAGGTATTTCACCCCGCCCAGCTTCTTCGCCTCTGCGGCAAAGGTTGAGATGAATTCGTGGCCGATGCGCCGGCGCTTCTCCTCCGGGTCAACGATCCCCTCCAGGATTTCCAGAAACCTGGTGCTGGCGTCGACGTGCACCAGGTTCAGGTGGTGGTGGTCCCGGAAGAGATGAAGCACTTCCCCGGCCTCGTCCTGGCGGAGCAGGCCATTATCCACGAAGACGCAGGTGAGGCGGTCCCCGATGGCCCGGTGCACCAGGATGGCGGTGATCGAGGAGTCCACCCCTCCGGACAGGGCGCAGATGACCCGCTCCTCATCTCCCACCTCCCGGCGGATGGCGGCGGTGGCAGACTCGATGAAGGAGTGCATGGTCCACAGGGGTTTGAGGCCGCAGATGCGGAAGAGAAAATTGCTGAGAATCACCTTGCCCCGGGGAGTGTGGTGCACCTCCGGGTGAAACTGCACCCCGTAAAGCCGCCGCTCCCGGTGGCGCACCGCGCCGGCGGCACAGGTATTGCTGGCCCCGATGATTTCGAAGCCCGGGGCCACTTCTTCCACCAGGTCGCCGTGGCTCATCCAGACCTGTTCCTCGGGGTTGAGGCCCATGAACAGGTCCTGGGTGTCGAGGATGCGGAAGGGCATGTAGCCGTATTCCCGGGAGGCGGCCGGGGAGACTTTCCCGCCCAGCAGGTGGTTCATAAGCTGGATGCCGTAACAGATGCCCAGGACCGGCACCCCCAGGGAGAAGACGGCCGGATCGAGGCTGGGGGCGTCAGGTTCATAGACGCTGCGGGGCCCGCCGGAGAGGATGAGGCCCCCGGGGGCCCACTCCCGGATGCGGGCCAGCGGCAGGCTGCAGGGGTGAATTTCGCAATAGACCTTGAGTTCCCGCACCCGCCGGGCAATGAGCTGGGTGTACTGGGAGCCGAAGTCCAGAATCAAGATTTTTTCTTTATGCGGATCGGGCATCTGAAGTTTCGAGTTTCGAGTTTCGAGTTGTCCGGGCAAAAGTTTCACAGGCTTCCAGCCTGTGATTGGGTCGCCCAAGGTCCGGGCCTCAACCCTTTTAAGTTGATTTTTTAATTGATTGTAGCCGCTTGCCGGCCAAATTGCAAAGATTCTGTATGGTGACAAGTGGTGGGCGGTGCCCACCCTACAACTGGCTGATAAGCAAAATTTGGCGAGCAAGGTCCCAACCGAGCCTTGGCCCAACATGAAAATGCGAAGCTTGGGTCCGGCGAATTCGCGAAATTTTAGATTCTATGACAGATTTTAAGGCACACTATAGGCTTGGAATGTATACTGTGATGCTACATGGCATAATTCTGGCAAAAATATATTAAATGGTACACATTTATTATTTTAGGTATGGGCAAATTTTGATTTTAGAGCCAATGGTAATTTAATAAACTCTTTCTCTAAAATATAAATTAATTCATTGTTGCCTATTCCCTGAATTTCGACTCTCTTTTTTATGAAATTTTTTTTATAATCTTCGTTGAAACCAATCTCGTCTATACCCCTTGCTGAAAAAGCGAAGGATAGCCCGCTAAATTTTTGTAGTCTTGCAGAAATATTGACACAAGGGCCGACAAAATCAAGTCCATTTCCTATAGGAAAAACATTGCCTCGAGCAATTCCGCATCTTAATCTTTTTGGTAAATCAGTATATTCATTTTTTAGCTCTTTGTAAAACGTTTTATAATTATTGCAAATATCATACATTGAAACAACAATATTGCAAAGATATTCCTGTAAATATCCTTGAAGTTTTTCAGATGTCAATTTTTTGTCAATGAGGCTAATTTTATCTAGGTCAATTCTCCATAGAAATAATGCGCCATCTCCCATAAATTTACAGAAAAAAGGTAACTCAGCCCATAATATATTTTCTTTTTTATTTTCTGTTATTTCATTCTTAATATTATCAAATAGCCAATTAAAAAAATCCGAAATAAAATTTGGAATTGAAAGCTGAGGGTCAACTTGCTTGGTAAATTTGGTAAATCCTTCTAAATCAAAAAATATCGAAATTACCTCAATTGATTTTGATGGCCTTTTTAAATCTCCAATATTTAGAAGCCCAACATTAAATTTGTCCAAATTATCATTAATTTTAACTAAAATTCCCTTCTCTTTATCGATAGAGTAATCGTAATCCGGTTCAAACTTATTCACTTTAATCTCCTATGTTATTATTAAATAAATCTAATTATTCTGCATTTCTTAAGGTGATCAATGCTCCGTAAAATTTAACCTTACGCTTCAAACCAAAAAATCATTTCTATAATCCCAACGGCGCTAAATGGCGCCGCTGGATTTCGGCCTGCAGCCAGTCAACCCGGACGCTCTCCGGGCGGTTCAGGAGATCCTGCAGGCCCCCGGCCACCTGCCGCAGACGGGCGAGGATCTCTTCCCGGGCCGCGGCCAGAGGCCCCCAATCGCCGCAGTCACGCAGGCGCAGGAAGGCCGGCTCCAGCTCCGGCATGAGCGGTCCGTACAGGGGAGGCCGCAAGGCCAGCAGCAGCGCCAGGGAAGCCAGGCGGCGCTGCGCGATCAGGTAGCTGAGGCGGCCCCATTCGTTGACTTCCGCCAGGGCGTCTTTCAGGGTCCGGAGCCAGAGCTCCAGCCGGCTATGGGGAGCCAGCTCCAAAAGCGCGGCAAAGGCCGGTCCCAGGCTGGGCTCCAGGGCCTCCCCAATTTCGTGGTGGATGACGGGCTCCAACTCCCCGGCCAGGAAGGCCTCAAACCCGGGCCAATGGGCCGCGGGGTCCCGGAGCAGGCCATCCAGCTCCAGCCCGTAAGTGCCCAGGGCCACTTGCAGAAAAGGTTTGTGCTGCTGGATGGGGTCGGAGAGGCGGTCCCAGAGGTAGAATTCCCAGGCCTGCTGGCGGACGTAAATCCAGGGCCCCTGGCGCAAGGCCGGGGCGCCGTCCAGGTCCCGGGCCAACTCCCGGCCCAGCACCAGGATGGTCAAGTCACCGTGGCGCCGGACTTCCCGCAGTTCCGCCAGGAAACAGGTGGGGGTCTGCCCCCGGCTGAGGCCGGCGCCATAGGCGAAGCCCAGGGGCATCAGGCGTTGGTTGATGGCAGCCACCGCCAGCGGCTGGAAACGGCGCTTTCCCAGGGGGAGTGTCTGCCAGGCGGCTCCTTCCATGGTCTCCCAGGCGCGCTCCCTGGTTTCGATCCATTCCAGCACTGCGGCCGATTCCGGCTCCCGCCAGGGAGGCAGGAGATGTTCCCATTTATAGAGCTGCCGCAGCCTGAGCAGGGCGCCGCACAGGGAGTAGCCCCCGGCCTGGGTGGCCGCGGCCACCTGACAATTGGAGGCTATCCGGGCCAGAAAGGTTGGGGGGAGCGCCGCCGGGGTGCTTCCCCGGGCCATTCCCGGCCGCGGCTCCTGGAAAGCGGCGTTGGGGATCGAGGGCGTCCTCCCGGCAGGCCGGCTCATTTGCGAATCTGTTCGACCAGTTTCTGGGCCAGATTCTTGTCCAGACCTTGGAGGGTCTTGAATTCCCGGTTGGCGGCCGTGACGTCCCCGGCCTTGGCATAGTAAGCGCACAGGGCGTAATGGACCTGGGGATCATTGGGGTCCAGGGCGGCTGCGGCCTTCAGCTCTTTGCCACCCTCCTCCATGCGGCCCAGGTTGAGATTGGCCAGGCCCAGGTTGAGGTGGGCCCGACCCATGTCAGGCTGTAATTTGACGGCCTGGGCAAACTCGGCCAGGGCTTCCCGATCCCGGTTCATTTTGCCCAGGGCCAGCCCCAGGCGGTAGTGGCCCTCAGGGTTGTCGGGGTGCAGGCGCACCGCCTTCTGGAAGGCGTCCCGGGCCTCCGGGAAACGCCCCATTTTCATATAGGCCGCCCCCAGGTTTCCCTGGGCCAGGGCCGACTGGGGCTGCAGGCGCACGACCTCCTTAAATTGCTGGACCGCTTCCGGGTAGCGGTTCAGATTGGCATAAGCCAGACCTAACCGCTGCCGGGCTTCGGCATAATCGGGCTCCAGGAGGATGGCCTTCTGGTAAGCCTTGATCGCCTCATCGACGCGGCCGCTCTGTTCCAGACCCTGGCCCTGATGGAAAAGGTCCTGGGCCTTGGCCGGGACCCCGGATTCTTCTTCGTAGGTGTCCATCTGGGCCGCCAGCGGACCAGTCAGGATGGTCAGGCAGATCAAGACGGCCAATACGGCTCGTCCTGCCGCAATTTTCAGCATTATGGGCTCTCCAAGGGGAAGGATTTTCCTTAAGTATATTAAAAAATCGCCGGGAAGGGGAGGGGACCAGGTTTCTAAGGGTGGGGTTGTGAACCGTCGCCCTGTTTCTTCATGTGCTTTGCCAGGGTCGGCAAGTCTTTGATCGTTTCCCCGGATTTTTGCTCAGCCAGCCGCAGCTCATAAAGCTTTTGCAGGTTCAGCCAGAACTCCGGGCTGGTTCCGAAGAAATGGCCCAGGCGTAAGGCCGTGTCCCCGGTCACGGCACGCTGGCCGTTGAGGATTTCGGTTATGCGGTTGGTGGGCACCTTGAGCTGGCGCGCCAATGCTGCGGCGCTCATATCCAGTTCTTCAAGTTGTGCGGCGAGATGCTCGCCTGGATGTATGGCACTGCGTCCCATAATACATCTCATTCAATGGTAAGCGACGATTTCAACATTTACCGGCCCCGGCGCGCCTTTCGGCCACGGTCCCTCATTTCTCTGCTGGGCGGGTTTGGAGGAGTCGGGATAAGTCGGCGGGATTTCCAGAAATTTCACCCTCACCCCAGCCCTCCCCCATCAAGGGGGAGGGGATTTAAGCGATTCTTTTTCAAGGTTTTCCTGAAACACTCCAATATACCCAAAGCGGCATGGTAGACTCCAACTCGTCGAGCTTCATTTCCCCTTGGGGCTCAAATCCGGAGAAGGCTTTTACCGATTTCCTTCGGCGAACTGGCGCGTTCGCTTGGCTCTGAAGCTCTCAAATCATTGTATTAAAATATAAGGTTAATTATGCATTACGTAAAGGATAATATGAGATAAAAACCGCAAACTGGAAAACGGCAAACCTTCCCTTAGCGGTTGGCCAGCAGGCGTTTACCGGGGAGGGCCAGGTCCACCTGCGCCCCTTTGAGCCAGGGCTCCGGCGGGGTGGCGTCGTCGATCAGCAGGAAGACCCTACCCGGCCCCTGCCACAAGGTTTGCAGGCGCGCCGGGGTAATGAGGTAGTCCTGGGCCGGGGCCACCGGCGTGGGAAATTGGGGGAGGCCGTGGCGCTGCACCATGAGGATGGCACGGCCGGAGTAAAAGGCCAGGGAGGCCCCGTATTCATACTCCTCGATCTGCTCCATGACCACCAGGTCGCCGGGCGCGGCGTGCTGCCGCAGCCAGAGCCCCGGTATCTGGTCGCTCATGGCCGGCATCAGGGCCAGCCAGATGCGAAAGGTGAAAAGGAGCAGACAAAGGGCCAGGACGCCATAGCCAGCTATGGCCAGACGGGGCCGCCGGGTCCAGCCGGCGTAGCAGCCCGCCAGGGCCAGGGCCGGGATCAGGTAAGTCACCGGCCGGGCCACCGGGGCGATCAGGCAGAACATGCCCGAGAACTCCCGGCGATTGGCGGCGCAGACCTGTTCGAAATACGGGAGGAGAAACAGGGTGGCCAGCCCCAAGAGGCCGATGCTCAGCAGGGCCCAGAGGGGGCCGCGGTCCCCGGGGGTGTCGAGATAGCGCTGCAGGCGCCAGCCGAGGAGCAGGGCCAGGGGCGGCAGGGCCGGCAGGGAGTAGTATTCGATGCGGCTGGAGGAGAGGCTGAAAAAGATCAGGATCACCGCGGGCCAGATGATCAGAAGCCGGCCGGCGCGCTGGGCGGCGTCCCCGGTCTCCCTCCAGAACCGCCAGCAGGCGCCGGGGAGCAGGGGTGTATAGGGACTGAGCCAGATGCCCAGAAAGAGCCAGAAGCCGGCCAGGGGGAAGGAGTTGATGTCCTGCGGCTGGCGCCGGCCCAGGAAGCGCAATATCTGTTCATTAACGACCTGGAATTTGATGAATCCCGGGTTGGCCAGCTCGCAGGCCGCCAGCCAGGGAACCACGAGAAGGCAGAGCACGGCCAGGCCGGGCGGAGACCATAAAATGGCGAGCAGGCTGGCCCGGCGCTCCTGCCAGGCCGAGAAGACGACGATCAGCCCGGGGAATACCAGGCCGATGAAGCCTTTGCTGAGAAATCCCAGCCCCAGGGCCAGGAAGAAGAGGGCGCTCCACTTGCCGGACGGCTGCTCCTGCCAGCGCAGCAGGAAATAGACCGAGGCGGCCAGGAAGAGAGTGATGAGGTGATCGGTGAGGATCTGCAGGTGCAGGACAAAAAAACCGATGCTGCTCAAAAGGACCAGGCTCCCCAGCCAGGCCGCCTCCCTGCCCAACAGGCGCCGGCCGATCAAGTAGGTAACCCAGACCTCCGCCAGGGTCACCCCGAGCAGCGGCAGGCGGGCCACCCGGTCGGAGACCCCGAAGCATTTATAGCACAGCAGATTGAGCCAGTAGAGGAGGTGGGGTTTGTCCCAGTAAGGGACGCCGTTGAGGCTGGGCCGCAGCCAGGAGCCCGAGGCCAGCATCTCTTTGGGGATGAGGGCATACATGGCCTCGGCCCGGATCAGGGGAGTGTGCCAGAACAGCGGAATCAGGTAAAGCGTCAGGCAGGCCAGCAACAGGGTATAGCCGTTGGCCAGAGGGAGGGAGGCGCCGCGCTTCATGCCTCCGGGGGATGGCATGGGGTAAGCGCTACTTCCAGGGGGCAAACTCTTTTTAGCTGACTGCTGCAAGTTGATCGCTGACTGCTTTTCTCTCAAGTCAGGTTCCAACGGAACATGCGCCAGAGGTCGGAGAAACCGCTTAGCTGCCGGACCACGGTGGGCTCGAAGCCGGAGTGCATCATGCACTGGGAGCAGCGGGGGTCCCGGCCCACTCCGTAGCTGTCCCAGTCGGTCAAGTCCATCATCTCCCGGAAGGTGGGATAATGGGCGTCCACGATCTGGTAGCAGGGAGCGCGCCAGCCCAGGGGGTTGCGGGTGGGATTGGCCCAGGGGGTGCAGGCGTAGTCCCGTTCGCCCCTGAGGAAACTGAGGTAGAGGGGGGTGCTGAAGAAATTGAAACTGAGGCCGTTGCCAGTCAGCCGCTGAAATTTATCCTTGATCTCCTCCCGGCTCAGGAAGAGCTCGTCGCTGACCCCCTGAAAGCTGTAAGCCGGGGAAACCAGCAGGCCGTCCACCCCGATGCGGCCCAGGTAGGAAAAGAGAATCTCGATTTCCTGGATATTGGTCTTCTTATAGATGGTGGTGTTGGTGCAGACCCGAAAACCCATAGCCTTGGCGGCCTTGATGGCCTTGATGCCAAGGTCGAAGACCCCGCGGCGCCCCAGCAGGGCGTCATGGCTGGGCGCCAGGCCGTCCAGGTGGACGCTCAGGGTGAGGCGGTCCGAAAGGGGCAAGCGGGGGAGGGAGCGCTCCAGCAGGATGGCGTTGGTACACAGATAGATGAACTTGCCGCGGCGCACCAGTTCGTGGAGGAGATCGAAGACCGGGGGATAGATGAGGGGTTCGCCCCCGGTGATGGTGACCACCGGGGCGCCGCACTCCTCCACGGCGGCCAGGCATTCCTCCTGGGTCAGGGACTGCCCCAGGCTCTCCTGATATTCCTGGATGCGGCCGCAGCCGGCGCAGGACAGGTTGCACTGATGGGAGGGCTCCAGCATCAGCACCAGGGGAAATTTTTCCTCCCCCTGCAGCCGTTTCTTCAGCAGGTAGCGCCCCAGATCGAAGCTGAGCTTAAGCGGAAAGCGCACGCTAACCTCTCAATGAAGTTCAGAAAATAATTCGGGAACTATTTCTGAACTTAGCTTATGGAATTTCGGGAAAATTGAATTTAACTCAGTAAAATTGCTTATATTATAAAAAGCCTTTTCGGGTGAAAAATATAATAAAAGCTTTTTATTTTGTCTTATTAAATTAATTACATTATTTAACGTTCCTTTACTCTCACCATCCCATATCATAAAGCCAAAATCGGTCTCATTCGCCATCTGAATATCTTTTGATGAATAGTATTTATAGTCTTTTTTAGAATGATTAGATTGAATCCGTTTAACTATCCAACTACCAACATTATTGCGGCACTCATTATTCACGCAGAATACGTATACATTTTTATATTTTTGTGAAAACAAATATTGCTGTATCGATTTATCAACCCCATTGGCGTCTCCAATAAGAATAATAAAATCATTTTTTATGATATTATCGATCCTATTTTTAATTTCACGATTTAATTTTGCTATTTTTCGCGATCCGCCAATGAAAACCTTCATTTCAATATCCTTGTACGTGTTAGCGTCAAGACGTAAACTTTCCCTACCTTTCCTTGTTGATAGAGGGCCTTGGTAGCAGCATTTAATGTGGCTCCTGATCTAAATAAATCATCAAATAACAATAGCCGCTTACCTTCGAGATGTTCATCATTAACAAGAAAAACATCTTGTAAAATTGCTAACCTATCATTAAAATCTAAAACATTCTTTAATTCATGGGTTTCCTTAGTCTTTATTAATGCTTTTTCATATAAAGTAATTCCCAACTTATCAGCTATACCCTTTGCTATCACAATAACCGGTTGTACTTTTCTTCCTATGTTTGAAGGAGGAACGGGAAGTATTCCATCAATTTTATCTTTCCATTGCGAATTTATAAAATTAGTCGCAATTTCTATTATCTGATCTTTCACATTAATTTTTTGCTTAGATTTTAATCTATAAAGCAATTCCCCCAATTCACTGCGTTTTGTGTCAAAAATTTCGTGGCCAAATCCATCATATCCCAAAAATTCACTACTGATGGTATGAATATCCAGGGCATAACCATCTAACCAATTCCCAGCAATTTTATATGGTCTTATCTCCGTCATTGACATACCCATTTTTTCTAAACCAAGCAACCGCCTCGGCCAGCGCTCGCGGCACCGGGGTCAGGGTCAATCCTAGATATTGTACCGCTTTTGCATTACTAAAGTACATAAATTTTCGAGCCATGCGGATGGCGGTGACCGGCATGCGGGGTGGTTTGCCGCTGAGGCGCCGGCTGTAAAACTCGTTGAGGTAGGCCATGGCCAGCACCGGCCAGTAGGGCAGCCGGAAGCGGGGGGCCGGCCGGCCGCTGACCTCTGCCAGCAATTGAAAGATCTGGGACAGGCTCAGGTTTTCATGCCCCAGGATATATTTTTCAGCCACCTGCCCTTTGGCCTCGGCCAGGAGGTGCCCCCGGGCCACGTCGGCGACGTGGATTAGATTGAGGCCGGTCTCCAGGTAGGCGGGCATGCGTCCCTTGAGGAAATCGACGATCATCTGGCCGGTGGGGGTGGGGCGCCAGTCCCAGGGGCCCACCGGGGTGCTGGGGTTGACCACCACCAGGGGCAGGCCCCGGGAAGCGAAATCGAGGGCCAGGCGTTCCGCCAGGAACTTGGAGCGTTTGTAGTGTCCCACCATCTCGGCCAGGCTCACCGGGGTCGCCTCGGTTCCCGGGGTACCATCCCCGGGGTTGCCCAGGGTGCCCACGGTGCTGGTGTAGACCACCCGTTCGACTCCTTGGGCCAGGGCCGCGGCCAGCAGGTTCCTGGTTCCTGCCACGTTGATGGCGTACATCTCCTCCGGATCGGGAACCCAGAGGCGATAATCCGCGGCCACGTGGAAGAGGCGGGAGCAGCCGGACAGGGCCGCCTCCAGGGAAGCTGGAGCCCGCAAATCGCCCTGGGCCACCTCTACCGGCAGCCCTTCCAGGGCGGGAGGCCGGGGGTCCCGGGCCAGGACCCGCACCGCCCGCTTCCGGGCCAGCAGTTCCAGGACCAGCGCCCGGCCCACGAAGCCGCTGCCGCCGGTTACCAGGGTTTTGGGGTGGTTGGCAAGGGTTTGACGGTTTTCGGTGGGGGTCATGGTCAGGTTTACGGGCCCGGGGTTCGGACTAAGACCCCTGGCGCCTGGGATGGGGATTCTGAAGACTTATGCCTCTTCCGATTCCGCCGGCGCCTCGGACTCCAGCGCCTGGAGATACTGTCCCAGGGCCATCATGGGAAAGCAGTCCCGGTAGAGATGGTAGCGGATCATAAAATGGCCGGGGAAGCCGGTGCCGGTAAATTGCTCCTCTTCCCAGCGGCCCTGGGGGTTTTGGGTGCGCAACAGGTATTCCACGCCGGCCCTGGCCTCCGGGGAATGGGCTTCACCGGCGGCGATCAGCCCCAGGAGGGCCCAGGCGGTTTGAGAGGCGGTGCTCTCCCCCTGGCACATCAATTCGGGATCGCCATAGGACTCGCAGCATTCGCCCCAGCCGCCATTGGGCAGTTGATTCTCCTTGAGCCAAGCCGCGGCCCGGCGCACATAGGGCCGTTTGAGGTCTTCGCCGATGGCCGCCAGGCCCGTCAGCACCGACCAGGTGCCATAGATGTAGTTCACCCCCCAACGCCCCCACCAGGGGCCGTCGTCATGTTGGCGGCGGCGCAGGAAGGCCAGGGCCTTCACTGCCGCGGGGTGGTCCCGGCCGTGGCCGAAGGCCCCCAGCATCTCCAGGACCCGGCCGGTAATGTCTTCGGTGGGCGGGTCCACCAGGGCCTTCAGATCCCCGAAGGGGATGGCGTTGAGCCATTGCTTGGTATTGTCCTTATCGAAGGAGGCAAAACCGCCGTTCTTGCACTGCATCCCCAAACACCAGTTGAGGCCCCGCTGTATGGCGGCCTGACGCTGGGCCAAATCGGCCAGCCCTTCCTTCAGGGCCGTCAGGACCATGGAGCTGTCGTCCACATCCGGGTACCAGTTGTTGACGAATTCGAAGGCCCAGCCTCCGGGAGGCAGGTCCGGACACTTGATACACCAGTCCCCGGCCTTAAAGATTTGCTGGGACAACAGCCAGGATGTGGCCTTGACCAGGGCCGGATCCTGGGGTGGCAGGCCAGCGGCGGCCAGGGCCCGTACCGCCAGGGCCGTGTCCCATACCGGCGAAATGCAGGACTGCAGCCAGGTGCGCTCCCCCTCATGGAGCTCAAAAAACTCCAGGGCCTTGAGGCCCCGGCGCACCGGGCCGTGCTTTACCCCATAACCTTGGATATGCAGGGCCAGCACCGAGTTGACCATGGCGGGTTGGATGCCGGCCCAGTCGCCGCTCTCCTCCTGATGCGAAAGCAGCCAGCGCTCCGCCTTTCTCAAGGCATAATTGCGGGGCCAGAAGGTGGGCAGCTTGTAGTAAAGTTTCAGGATCCGGTCGATTACCACGAACAGATTTTCCAGGATAGGCCCGCCGGGTTTCCAGGCCACCCGGTGCTGTTCGAAGGGTTCGCTGGGGTCGAGAAAAAGCTCCGGAACCGATTGTTCCGGCGGCAGCCAGCGGACCGGACGCCGGGCCATGATGATCATCAGAGGCACTATACTGGCGCGGGTCCAACTGGAGAATTCATAGATGCTGAGGCCGGACCAGGGGGGAAAGAGGAGGAATTCCACCGGCAGCAGGGGGATGCCGTCCCAACTGATCTGGCCGAAGAGGGCCAGGAAGATGCGGGTAAAGACTCGGGTCTTGAGGGCGCCGCCGCGATCCAGAATAAAGTCTCTGGCCCTCGCCATGCGGGGATCTTCAGGCGGGAGCCCGGCGATTTTCAGGGCCAGGTAGGCTTCGACGCTGGCGCTGAGCTCGCCGCCGTCCCCGTGCCAGATGGACCAGCCGCCATTGTCCAGCTGCCGGGCCAGGATATCGGCCGCCAACCCGGGAATCTTGGCCTCGGCCAACCCCAGGAAGCGGTGCAGCATGATATATTCCGCGGTGATGGTGACGTTGGACTCGAGCTCGGCCCACCAATAACCTTGGGTATGCTGCATCGCCAGCATGGCCGCCGAAGCCCGGCGCAGGGCCCGCTCAACCCGACTGCGAAATATCTCTGGTAGCGCCTGCCCGGACACCTGGGTGCGGGCCGCGATGGACTTTCCCTCCAAACCTCCCCCCCCTGCATTGTCAAGTTAATCAGTTTACAATACCATAACAATAGACCGCGATAAAGAATTTTAGTTAAAAAGCAAACAGGTCGATACTTGAGCCAGCAGCAGCCTGCCGGCCAGTGGCAGAATTTCCGTAAGCTCTTGCGGGCCCATGGGGTCAGCCTGGCCTATTTCTTGGGTTCGCAAAAGGAGTTGGGTCCTCTGCGGTTGGACGGGCGGGAAGTGGCCGGCGCCCCGGAAAGCGACCTCGACCTGGGGGTGGTCCTCCTGGCTCATCCGTGGGACTACCGGGAAGGGGAAAAGGTCCGCCGGCGTTTGCAAGAGGGTCTGGCAGGGCTGTTCACCCCGCTCAGGCTGCACCTCCTGCTGCTGGAGGAAGAGAATCCCCACGTGCAGCATGCCGCCCTGGCGGGAATCCAGGTATACGTCCTGAACGGAGAGGCCGCCCGGGCCTACCGGCGCCAGGTCTGGACCCTTTACGGCGACTGGCACTCCTGGTGGTAAGGGAGTCAGGCCGCGTTCCGGAAGCGGGTCGAGCAAAAACTTCTGCACCCTGGCCGCCGATTCGTTGCTATCCTGCGGTAAAGGAATTATGATCTAGATACCGGTTATGAATCGCGCCTGAAATTGAATCTGGGACCCGATACAGGAAACTCCCTGGACAAACCGGTCCGGGAGTTGACCTGGGGCCCAGCCCTGACAACCTTCCAGGAGATGCAATGGCTTCCAGAGAAGAAGACGCAGAACTGCAACAAATTGTCATCCCCCCGGTCCTGCCCCTGCTGGCGGTGCGGGATGTAGTGGTCTTTCCCAACATGGTGCTCCCCCTGTTCGTGGGCCGGGAGGCCTCGGTGCTGGCCATCGAAGCGGCCATGGCTCAAGAGCGCCTCCTGTTGCTGGCCACCCAAAAGGACCAGGCCATTGAGAATCCCGAGGTGGACGACATCTACCCGGTAGGCACCGTGGCCCTCATCCTCAGGATGTTGAAGCTCCCGGACGGACGCCTGAAGATCCTGGTCCAGGGCAAGAGCAAGGCGTCGATTAAGGAATATATCCAGGAGCGCCCCTATTTCCAGGTGCGGCTGGAGGTCATCCCCGAGGCGGCTGTGGGTGAGATCTCCCCCGAGGCCGAGGCCCTGATGCGCAATGCCCGGGAGATGTCGGAAAAGATCCTTACCGTCAAGGGCATCATGTCTCCGGATCTATTGGCCATCCTGGAGTCCATCGAGGACCCCGGCCACCTGGCCGACCTGGTGGCCGCCAACCTGCGCCTCAAGATCGACGAGGCCCAGATGGTCCTGGAAGAGACGGACCCCATCCGCAGCCTCATCCAGGTGAACGACTTCCTGCGCAAGGAGTTGGAGGTTTCCGCCATCCAGGCCAAGATCCAGTCTCAGGCCCGGGAGGAGATGGACCGCAGCCAGCGGGAATACTTCCTGCGGGAGCAACTGCGGGCCATCAAGAAGGAACTGGGCGACCTCGACGAACAGGGCAAAGAGATGGAGGACTATCGCCTCAAGATCGCCCGGGCCCGCATGGCCAAACAGGCCGAAGAAGAGGCCCTTAAGCAGCTCTCGCGCCTGGAGCAGATGCACCCCGACGCCGCCGAGGCCTCCATCGTCCGCACCTACCTGGATTGGCTGGTGGAACTTCCCTGGAGCAAAAGCACCCGGGACAAGCTGGAGGTGAAGGACGCCAAGGCCATCCTGGACGAAGACCACTACGATCTGGTGAAGGTGAAGGACCGCATCCTGGAATATCTGAGCGTGCGCAAGCTCAATAAAAAGATGAAAGGCCCCATCCTCTGCTTCGTGGGTCCTCCGGGGGTGGGCAAGACCTCCCTGGGCCAGTCCATAGCCCGGGCCATGGGGCGCAAATTTACCCGGGTTTCCCTGGGGGGCATGCGGGATGAAGCGGAGCTGCGCGGCCACCGCCGCACCTATATCGGCGCCCTGCCGGGGCGCATCATCCAGGGGATCAAGACCGCGGGCTCCAACAATCCCGTCTTCCTCCTGGACGAAGTGGACAAGATCGGCATGGACTTTCGAGGCGACCCCTCCGCCGCCTTGCTGGAGGCCCTGGACCCGGAGCAGAACCATTCCTTTAGCGACCACTATCTCAACGTGCCCTTCGACTTGTCCAGGGTGATGTTCATCACCACCGCCAACCTGGTGGACCCCATTCCTTCCGCCCTGCGGGACCGCATGGAGGTCATCCGCCTGCCGGGTTACACCGAGGACGAGAAGCTGGAGATCGTCCGGCGCCACCTGATGCCCCGGCAGTTGCGGGAAAACGGCCTGCGCGCCAAGGATCTCAACGTCTCCCCGGAGGTGCTGAAAAAGATCATTTTGAACTACACCCTGGAGGCTGGCCTGCGAAACCTGGAGCGGGAGATCGGCTCCCTGTGCCGCAAGGTGGCCCGGCGCCTGGCCGAAGGTGAGAAACCCCCCTTTGCCGTTACCCGGGGCAATCTGCACCGTTACCTGGGGCCGCCCCAGTACCTGCCGGAAGGGGAGGTGGAGAAGGACGAGGTGGGGGTGGCCACCGGCCTGGCCTGGACCCAGGTAGGGGGCGAGACCCTGCCGGTGGAGGTCTCCCTCATGAAGGGCAAGGGCCAATTACTCCTCACCGGGCAGTTGGGCGACGTGATGAAGGAGTCGGGCCAGGCGGCCTTGAGCTATGCCCGCTCCCGGGCGGAACTCCTGCAACTGCCAGCCGATTTCTATGAAAAGCTGGATATTCATATCCATGTGCCCGCCGGGGCTACCCCCAAGGATGGCCCCTCCGCCGGGGTCACCATGGCCACTGCCCTGATCTCCGCCCTGACCCAGATCCCGGTGCGCCGGGATGTGGCCATGACCGGGGAGATCACCTTGCGCGGCAAGGTCCTGCCCATCGGCGGCCTGAAAGAGAAGGCCATCGCCGCGCTTCGGGCCAGGGTCAAAAAGGTCATCATCCCCGTAGCCAATAAAAAGGACCTGGAAGAGATTCCGCGCAACGTCAAAAGGCGCATCAAGTTCGTGACGGTGACCGACGTGGATCAGGTCCTGGGAGAGGCCATGGTCCGCTCGCCTTTCCGGGAAGGGAAGAAGCTCGGGGATAGGGAAGGGAAGAAGGCCGGGGCCAGCAAGGGCAGGATACGGCCGCGGGCCCGGCTGCCGGTGGTCTGAGGGAGAAGTTTGCCGATAAGCGCCGGGTCAGCGCCGCAACCCGGTTCCCTGGCCGGAAGGCAACGGCTGCTGCTTCATCATTGCTCAGCCATTTCACCCTGGAAGCTCTTGCAAAACCCGGCCGGCCCAAAGATGTCATCCTGGGCGCCGCGCAGATTTAATGACATAATATTGCTGAAGTCCAACAACTCGCTTCCTTTGGGGCTGAGGGGAAGAATGATTCCGGCTTGATTTTTCCGGCCGCTGCACTATCTTATCTCCACCAGGGACAAGCCCTCTATAAATCAAAGTCTTTGCTGACTGCTGCCAGTTGAGAGCTGAAGGCCGCAACCAAATTTGGACCCATTCCGGTCAGACCCCCATCTCCCAAGTTATCTCGCCCTGGGCGCCATGGCGCTGCTGTGCGCCTTGTTTGCCGCCAGCGAAACCGCCCTCTTTGCGCTGACACCCTTGGACCGCCTGCGTCTCCGGGAGAAGAACCGGGTGCGCGGGGAGCGGGTGGAGGCCCTCCTGGCCCGGCCCCGGCGCCTCCTGGTGACGGTGCTCATGGGGGTGGAGACGATCAACATCCTGGCTTCCATTGTGGCCACCTCCCTGGCCCTGAGCCTCTGGGGGCCCCACGGCAAATGGCTGGCCCTGGGCCTGATAGCCCCCGCCTTTCTCCTGGTGGCGGAGCTGATTCCCAAGTCCCTGGCCCTGATCTATGCCACTCGCCTGGCCCCCTGGCTGGCAATCCTGGTGAAGCCCGCCCTCCTGGTATTTACTCCCTTGCGCCTGGTATTGTTGCAGATCAGCCGGGGCCTTCTGGCCACCCTGGGGTTTCGCCCGGAACTCGATGTGCCCGCGGTGCGCCAGGAAGACTTCGTCCGCATGGTGGAAGAGAGCCACCTGCGGGGCCTGATCGCCCAGGTGGAGCGGGATTTTATCCAGAACCTCCTGAGCTTTGACGAACTGCGGGTGGGGCAGATCATGGTCCCCCGTCCCGATATCTTCTCCCTGCCCCTGGATATGCCCTATGCGGAAATAATCCAGGCCATCAAACGCTCCCGGTTTTCCCGGATCCCCATTTACCGGGACAGCCCTGACGCCGTCCTGGGCATCCTGCACGCCAAGGATGTCCTGGCGCTGGTGGTGGAGGGCCCAGGCGAGGCCGAGATTAGGGAAAATCTTTTGCGGCCGGCCTATTATGTGCCGGAAAATAAAAGAGCCTTCGACCTGCTAACGGAGTTGCAGGCCCGGCATCTGCGCCTGGCCCTGGTGGTGGATGAATACGGCTCCCTGGTGGGGCTGGTGAGCGTAGAGGACCTGCTGGAGGAACTCTGCGGTGAGATCCCCCAGGAGTTTCAGGTGGAAGAGAAACCCCTGGTGGAGACCGCCCCGGGTGTCTGGCGGGTCAAGGCCACCCTGTCCCTGGCGGATTTCAACGCGGCCCTGGGCCTGGAGCTGCCGGCCGCGGAGTTCGATACCATCGGCGGCCTGGTTCTGAACCTCTTCGGCGCCCTGCCCCGGGAAGGCGGCAGCGTAGCCTTGGACCATCTGCTCTTCCGGGTGACCCGGATGAAGGGCACCCGTATCCTGGAGATGGAGGTGCGCCTGGAACAGCCATGAATGCCGGGATTCTCCTCATCTTCATCCCACTCCTGCTCCTGGAAGCAATCTTCGCGGCGGCGGAGATCTCCCTGGTCTCCGCCAACCGCCGCCGCCTGCACCGCCGCGCCGAGGATGGACATTGGGGTGCGCACCTGGCCCTGCAGCTTCTGGGCCGGCCCGAGTACTACCTGTCCGCCACCTTGCTGGGGGCCTACCTGGCGGCGGCGGCCAATACTATCCTGGTGACCGCATTTTTCCTGGGGCGCTTCGGCCAGGGGGCCCAAATCCCGGTGATGATCGCCCTGCCCCCTCTGATCCTGATGTTGGGAGAAATCATCCCCAAATCCGTGGGCCGGCAGCAGGCCACCCTGCTGGCAGAGCGCCTGGCCCCGGCCCTGTGGTTCTTCTTCTGGGTATTCTCTCCCATTATCTGGATCTTCAGCGGCCTCACCCGGGCGGTCTTGCTGGCCGCTGGGGTCCGCCAGACCGGCCAGATGCCCTTCATCACCCGGGAGGATCTGCGCCTGGTGGTGGCCAAAAGCGGTCCGGAAGTGGACCTGAAGGGCACCGAGCGCCTCTTCATCCACCGTATCCTGCAATTCAGCCTGCGCACCGTCAAAGAGGTGATGGTTCCCCTCATCCGGGTGAGCGCGATTCCGGACACCATGACCATCCAGCAGGCCCGGGAAGAATTCCGCGACACCCGCTTCTCCCGCCTGCCCATATTTCACCGGCGCATCGATAACCTCAGCGGGGTGCTCCACAGCTTCGACCTCCTGGGTGAGGAACACGAGGAGCGCCCCATTAAGCCCTTCGTCCGCACCGTGAAGTACGTGCCGGAAGTGAAAAAGATCGACCGGCTGCTCACCGAGATGCAGCGGGAGGGCAGCCACCTGGCGGTGGTGGTGGACGAATACGGCGGGGCGGTGGGCATTGTCACCATCGAAGACCTCTTGGAAGAGATCGTCGGCGAAATCACTGACGAGTTTGACCAGGAGGTGACCCCCTTCCGGAAGGTGGCGGCGGGCCATTATCTCATCAACGCCCGCACCGAAATCAAAACCCTCAACGAATCTCTGAAACTGGGCCTGCCCTCCGGGGATTATGAGACCCTGGCGGGGTTCCTCATCGCCCAACTGGGCGAGTTGCCCCGGGGCGGGGAACGGGTCCAGTACCACAACCTGCATTTTATTGTGCGCGCCACCGAAGGCCGTACCGTAAAGGAGGTGGAACTCCTTGTCGACCGTGCCGACCAGTGAACGCTGGGCCTTCTTCGACTGTTTCGCCGGCATCAGCGGGGACATGACCCTGGGGGCCCTCATCGATCTGGGCCTGGAGGTCTCGGACCTGGAGGGCCTCCTCAAGCTGCTGGGGCTGGCCGAGGTGAGTCTGGCGGCGCCGCGTCGCACCAAGGACCATCTCAGCGGGGTGCAACTCCAGGTGGACTTCCGGTCTCGCCGCCCGCAGCCCACCCGGAGTTACCGGGAGATCCACGCCCTGATCGCAGGCAGCCCGCTCAGTCCCGGGGTGCAGAAACGCAGTCTCGCCATGTTTCGCCTCCTGGGTGAGGTGGAGGCCCGGATTCACGGCCAGCCCCTGGAGGAGGTGCACTTCCACGAACTGGGGGCCCTGGATACCCTCCTGGACGTCGTGGGGACCGCTTACGGAGCGGAGAAATTGGGGATCACCCGGGTCTTTTGCAGCTCCCTGCCCATGGGCTGCGGCATGATCACCGGGAGCCACGGCCAACTGCCCAACCCGGCCCCCGCCGCCCTGGAATTGCTCAGGGGGCTGCCGGTTTACGGCACTGATCTGCCCGGGGAGCTGGTGACCCCCACCGGCGCGGTGATTCTCAAGGGACTGGAGGCGGTCTTCGAGCCCTGCCCGCCCATGGTTCTGGAACGGGTGGGCTACGGCGCCGGCAGCCGGGAGCTGCCGGGCTATCCCAATCTGCTGCGCATTTATCTGGGGACCCCCTTGACCCCGGCCGCCGGCCGGCGGGAGCGGGTGCTGGTCCTGGAGACCCACATAGACGATATGAACCCGGAGCTCTATGAGCCCTTGCTGGCCGGGCTCATCCAGGCCGGGGCCCTGGACGCGGCCCTGACTCCCCTGCAGATGAAGAAAGGCCGTCCCGGGGTGGGCCTGACGGTGATCGGCCCGCTGGCGGCCCGGGAGGCCCTGCTGGAGCGGTTGTTCACCGAATCCACCACCCTGGGCGTGCGGGTCTCGGAGGTGGAGCGGGTGGTGGCCAGGCGCTGGCAGGAGAGCGTCAACACCCCCTACGGCCCGCTGACGGTGAAGGTCATGGAGTATGGCGGCAAGCGCCGGCTGCTGCCGGAGTATGAGGCCTGCCGCCAGATGGCCGAAGCCCAGGGGCTGCCGCTGCTGGAGGTTTACCGGCTGGTGTCCCGGGAGTGACCCCGGGGGGCGCCGCCGCCCAAGGCCGGTGCGGCGCCGGCTCTGGGTGACGGCGGTGGCCGTTACCTATTTGAGGGGTTTATTATAAGACTCAGGCAATAGAGAAATGGAAATAAGCGCAATGAATATCATCCCGATAAGATAGAAGGCCGGGGATGAGTTATTGCCGGTTGCTTTAATAAGATAGGTGGCAAAGAATGGACCCATGCCGCCCCCCAAGGCCGCGCAGATGTTGTATCCGACCAGAGATGAGATGCGCACCTGAGTCGTGAAGATTTCCGCGATAAAGGCAACGGCAGTCCCGGAGAACATGGAGACAAAGAGAGCCAGGACGAATTCCGCCAGCAAGACCTTGATAAAACTGCCATCTGCGATAAAGAGAAATAAGGGGTAGGTGAAGATTATGAAACCCAGGCAAGCAGTGATCAGCACGGGTTTCCGGCCGATCCGGTCGGATAGGTGTCCCATAATCGGCATAAGGATAATGAGCAAAATGCTGGAGAAGAAGCTGGCCAACAGTGAGAGGCTGAGCGGCAGTTTTAAGATCGTATTGATGTAGGTGGACATGAAGGTCAATAAGATATAAAAGGCGGCGTTCCAGCCCAGCGACATGCCCATAGCCTTTATAATACCGCTGAGATTGCTTTTAAGCGAAGCCATCAGGGGATTTCGCAGCACTTGATGCGCTTCTTCCACTTTTACATAGGATGGCGTATCCTTAATCTTTCTCCGGATAAACCAACCGACATAGCCCAGGACAATGCCAAAAAGGAAGGGAAGCCGCCAACCCCAGGAGTATAAGGCCTCTTTGGCTAAATAATGAGTCAGGAAGAAACCCACCAAAGAACCGATGGTCATCCCGACTACCGCCAGATTCTGCTGGAAACTGCCATAAAAGCCGCGATTATTTTCCGTGGCATACTCAACCAAGAAGGCAGTTGAGCCACCCCATTCGCCGCCGGTGGAAAACCCCTGGATCAGCCGGCAGGCGGTCAATATTATCGGGGCAGCCAGGCCGATGGCGGCATAAGACGGTATAAAGCCCATACAGAAGGTTGCCCCGGCCATGATATAGATGGTCCAGGCCAGGGCGATCCGGCGGCCATGTTTGTCGCCGATGTGCCCAAAGACGATGGCGCCTACCGGCCGCATGACGAAACCGAGGCCGAAGACCAGAAAAGTGAGCAGGATGCTCACGACCCGGTCTTTAACCGGAAAGAAGATCGTGGAGATGATCGGGGCCAGCGTCCCGTAGACCCCGTAATCAAACCATTCCAGGATTTGGCCGGCGCCGCCGGCGTAGATAGCCCGCAGCCTTTCGGATTTATTGACTGCACTCATATTTTTCCCCTCTGGCCGGTCAAGGCCGCTTAAAGGTAGAATGATCCAATGATATAATCAGGCTATCATGTAAGTCAAGGAAATATTCCATACGATATATACTACTGAAATAATAAGTATTTTTCAGTATTGGTTTGGAGTTATTCCTTGACAAAGCGGGGTAGTCATAGGATGATAGTACCATATGATTTCCTCCAGGGCTTGCCCGGCAAAAGCTACTCCCGCCAGGGGCCGGAAATGAAAGGGTAGAGGGGATTCTGAGGTGGCCAGGATGGATGCAGCCTCCTGCCAGGGGGGTCGTGGTCCTGCGTAGGGAACAATTGCGGTGGCCAGGGCCAGGTTTAGATTGGGAAAAGCCGAGCAGAGAGAGAAATCTATGGAAATGATGAGTCTGAGACGAATGAGCGCGGCCGACGAAGCTTTCAAGGCTCTGTACGACAGGATCATGTCCGGTCAGTTGAAACACGGCGATAAGCTCCCTTCGCAAGACAAAATGGCCCTGCAGTTCGGGGTTAGCCGCAACACCATACGGGAAGCCATCAATAAGCTGATCGTCATGGGTCTGCTGAGCGCCAGGCAGGGTGTGGGGACCGTGGTCAATATCACCAGCGCCACCGGGTATCTGGCCTCGCTTTCAGATCATCTGTTCCTGCAGGCGACGACAGTGCGGGATTTTCTGGAAGCACGGGTAATCATCGAAAAGGCAACCGTGCGCCTGGCGGTGATGAGGGCTGACCCGAAGGTGATCGCGGAACTGGAAGTCAACCTGAAAAAACAAAGAGAGGCTATCCGGAAGGGCAATATCACGGCCTTTATTGCCCAGGACGTCCTGTTCCACACCACGCTGGCCAAGGCGAGCGGGAACCAGGTTTTGTTGCAGTTGCTGGGGACCGTAACCGACCTTCTGGGTAATTTTATCAAGGAGGTCTCTCTGCTACCCATGGCCATGCAAAATGCCCTGGCGTTCCATAAGCAAATACTCAAGTTGATCAGGGCCGGCGACACCGAAGGCGCGGAAAGGAAGGTGGTTGAACATCTTTATGATGTTGCCCGGAATATCGAGCAGAGTACCGGTACCGAAATGCTCCTGGAATTCCCTTTCGATCTGGGCGGGGGCAGGCCGCGCCAAGAATAATCTGCGTATCTTTTGGCGGTTTCCAGTGTTTATTATTCCTGAATCGAGGAGCGGTTATGAATTTGCAACCCGATTTCGAGCGCCTCAGAAAAACGGTGCGGCACCAGGAGCCGGACAGAGTTCCCCTTTGCGAAGTGCTCATCGAATATCCCATACAGGGCAAGTTTCTCGGCCGTAAAGTTACCCAGGACGACCTGGGGTCCCAGGTCGAATTCTGGGCGGGCGCCGGCTACGACTTCATCCCCATAACCGTGGGGATGATGAGTCCGGGGAAGGTGACGCAGGAGTCTTCCATTTCCCGGGTCATCCGGGAGATCATGCTCAAAGACTCCCCGGATAGCCAGGATGACAAGGCCTGGAACCTGGAGTATACGAGCTTCATCAAAACCCGCCAGGACTTCGAGAGATTTCCCTGGGAGATGGCCGGGCAACTCGATTTTTCCGCGTTGCATCAGGTGCGGGACCTGCTGCCGGAGGGCATGAAGGTCATTGCCGTCTCCGGCAAGATCTTCACCCTTACCTGGATGCTGATGGGATTCAATCATTTCGCCATGTCCCTGATCATGGATGAACAACTCGTGGCGGATGTCTTCAGCAAGGTCGCGGAAATCCAGTTTAAGGGGCTGGCGGAAATCCTCAAAATGCCTTATGTCGGAGGGGTATGGGTGGTTGACGACCTGGCGTTCGGCACTGGCCCCATGATCTCCCCCCAGGCCTTCGGAGACCATGTCTTCCCCTGGTATCGGGAAATGGCCGCGAGGTGCCACCAGAATGGACTCCTTTTTTTTATGCACACGGACGGTGACGTGATGCCTTTAATGGAGGACCTCATCAAGATGGGCCTCGACGTCTTACAGCCCATCGATCCATCCTGTATGGACATTGCCAAGGTCAAGGAGATGTATGGCGACCGCCTCACCCTGGTGGGCAATGTCCCCAATGAACTCTTGCGCAGCGGCGCCCCCGCCGAGGTGGAGCAATACGTGCAGAATCTTATCGTCCAGGTTGCTCCGGGGGGGGGCTATTGTGTCGGGTCGGGAAATTCGGTCCCGGAATGGGCCGATTTCGACAACTTCATGGCGATGCGGCAGGCGGCACTCAAATATGGGGGCTACCCCATCAAGCGCTGAACCCAGGGATCCCGGGCGACTCAGCAGCTACATTTCTGGAGGAACGTCCAATGAACCAGAGCATAGAGCAGATCCAAGATGCCGTGGTCACCGGCAAACATAAGGAGATCGTCGGCCTGGTGGAAGCGGCGGTTAAAGACCAGATCGACCTGAACAGCATAATTAACGAAGGCCTGATCGCGGCTATGGACATTGTCGGGAAACAATTCGGGACCGGGGAGATCTACGTTCCGGAGATGCTGGTTGCCGCGGCCACCATGAAGAAGGGCCTGGCGGTCATCCAGCCCCTGCTCAAAGGGGGAGCCTCGGAACCCAAGGGCACCGTGGTTATGTGCACGGTAAAAGGTGATCTCCATGACATCGGGAAAAATCTGGTGGTTATGATGCTCGAAGGCGCCGGCTTCCGGGTCATTGACCTCGGAGTGGACCTGAGCGCCGAAAGACTCGTCGACGAAGTGACCGGGATCAAGCCGGAGGTGCTGGGTCTTTCCGCCCTGCTCACCACCACGATGCCCGAGATGCAGCGGGTGATCGCGACCTTCCAGGAAAGAGGATTGCGGGACAGTATCAAGATTATGGTCGGAGGCGCTCCGGTGGATGCCAATTTCGCGGCCAAGATCGGCGCCGACGGCTACGGCAAGGATGCCTCGGAAGCGGTCCAATTGGCGAAAAGACTGATCGGCGTGCCTTGAGACGCCCATGATGCCGGGGGCGTCTGGCCTTACGCCTTCAGGAAGGCGGCGGAGGTGGTCCAGATCCTTAGAACTCGTCCGGATGATTGGCTGAGGTGACCCAGATGCTGGAGTACCCAAAATTCGGTTTGGTTAGACAAAAATTCCCGGAAACGATTCTCTCCGATCCCCGCACCTTGGTAAGGAGTGAACTGGAGCGCACGGACCTACTGGCCCCCATCCAGAGGGGTGATAAGGTATTGATCACGGCTGGCAGCCGCGGCATCGAATCGATGCAGGCGGTGCTCCGGACCCTCATTGCAGCAGTGCAGGAAAAGGGCGGCGAGCCCGTTCTCTACCCGGCCATGGGCAGTCATGGCCGGGGAGATGCCGCCGGGCAAGTGGAGGTCCTGCGACACCTGGGCCTCACGGAAGCAAGTTTGGGCGCGCCGGTCTATGCGGGGTTGGAGCTGGTCGAGATTGACCGGGTGCTCGACTCGGTTCCAGTCTATGCCGACAGGGCTGCCGTAAATGCCGACCATATCCTCATCGTCAATCGGGTCAAGGAGCATACGGAATACCTGGGGGAAACGGAGTCCGGCATCCTCAAGATGGCAGTGGTGGGATTCGGCCGGCAGCTCGGGGCTGAAAGCATGCATAAGCTGGCGGTCAACATCAGCTATTACCGGGCAATTCACCTGATCGCCGCTTCTCTATTCAAGAACCTAAAAATCCTCGGTGCGCTGGCGCTGCTGGAAGGCCACCTGAACCAGCTCCGCAGGGTCGAGGCTTTGCGGCCGGACGAAGTTTTCGCCAGAGAACCCGTCCTGCTGCAGGAAGCGAAGCTCTTCAAGCCCAAGCTGCCTTTCGAAGAACTGGATATCCTGCTCATAGACGAGATCGGCAAAGAGATCTCCGGCGCGGGCATGGATACCAAGGTAGTGGGCCGGATTATGAACATCTACGAGCGGGAGTGTGAAACCCCCAAGATTACCCGCATCATCGTCCGGGACCTGTCAGAGACCACCGGCGGCAACGCCACCGGGATCGGGCTGGCGGACTACACCACTCGCAGGGCGGTCGAGAAGATCGATTTTGAGGCGACCGCGCTGAACTGTGTAACCGCGGCAGCCCCTGAAAAGGGGCGTATTCCCCTGGCCTATGGGTCGGACCGCGAGGCCCTGGAGGCCGCCTTCAAAACGATAGGGCTTTGGACGCCTGAACAGGTCCGGGTCGCCTGGATCGCCAACACCAGGGATCTGGAAGTTCTGGCGCTGTCCAGCGCCCTTTTGGAGGGGCGCTGCCGCGAGCTTGAGGTTTACAGCGGAGCCGGGCTCTTCGACCTGCCCTATGATGCCTCCGGAAACCTGCCCAACCTGCGGGAGCTTCTGCAAAAGAGCGGAATCGCGCCATGACCCGCATGCCAATACGGTTCAATTAAGAGGTGCTGTCAGCCGTCAGAGCAGCTTCTCCCGGATCAGGTATTCCATGGCCCGCTGGGCGAAGGTGGCCATGACGCTGATCATCCAGGTGAAGTGGGACTGCATCTCCTGGAACAGGCGGGAATCCGCCATCCCCAACAGCCCGCGCATCACCGTGCTTACCCGCACCATCTCCGGATCGTTAATCTGCGCCTGGGCCAGGTTGATCTCCATCTCCAGGCCCCGGAGAAACTCGAGAAAGAGCCGGCTGGCGCCCTCGCCCTCCAGTCCCTGCAGTTGGGCGACGCTGTCCAGGAGCCGGGAGGCCAGGAGGATTTCCGCCTTGATCCGGTCGGCGAAATGGAAGGCCAGGATGGCTTGACGGCTGGAGGCGGGATATTTGGTTTTTGGGGTAACGGGGGTTTCGGCCATGAGGCAGTCTCCTTAGAGGTGAGCCGCCAGCCTGGCACACCTGCCGCGACGGGATCGCGCCCTCGCTTGCAGATTTCCGGGAGAGATGAGACGGAGGTCCGGGGCGCGGTGGATCACCAGGATGGAGGCCTTATACGTTTTCATAAATAATCTTCCATGGTTAAGATTCATTACCCCAAATGCGGCTCCATGTCAATAAAATGACCCCTATGAAACCCTTTTGCAGTCAGGGCCGCGAAAAAGGGTTGACTTCAAAAAACCAGAATGATTATCTTACAGCAAGAAATAATTTTATCAGGAGAAATGGGTGCTCGCCGCGTTGCTTTTCATCCTTGGGGCCTATGGTATCTATGCCCTCATCTCGGCCTTATGCGGGCGTAGAGCTGGCGCTCTGCGGCAGGGCCGCTCCTGGCGGCGCCTCGGGTGGCTGGGCTTGCTGGCGGCCGCAGGCGTGGGATTGGGGTTGGCCCTGGTCCTGGCCCAATCTTTTGATGAGCGGCATCAAGATCTGAAGCTGGCGGGATTTCTGGGGACGGTGTGGGCCGAGGGCTGGCCGGACCGGATGAGCCCCCGGGCGGAAGAGCCTCCCATCAAGGCTACGGCCTCCGGGGATCAGCCAGGCTATGCCCTGCTGCACCCCGGGACACCCGCCGCCGAGTTGGCCAGTAAGACGATGACCCCCAGGCCCAGGCCGGCCCCCAAGCTCAACAACCGCAAAGGCCCGGGCGCCAAAGGGACCAAGGCCGCGGCCCAGAACCAACTGGCGGCGACCAAGGATAAGTCCAAGAGCGCCACCCCCAAGAAGAAGCCCTCTGCCCCCACGGCTGCCAGGAAGACCGGCGACGGCTAGCAGGCGCTCGCCGCGGCTGGCCGGAAAAATATTGGCGCCCGCTGGCTTTTCCCCTTTTTACCCGCAAGTAATCCATGTTAATTAAAGAAAATACCGAGCCGCGGTGGCCGGCCAGGGGAGTCATTTAGCCAAGCTTAGGGTCGCCCCCCCGGGGGCGCTGCCCTGGGCCGCCGCCAGAGGCTTATGGGGAGATTTTTATAGAGGGATTGCCGTTGAGTCGGGATTCAGCCAGCAAAGACAGCCAAACCGGAAAAATCGCCCGGGCCGCGGGAACCGTGAGCCTGGCGGTCCTGGCCAGCCGTATCCTGGGCCTGGTGCGGGAGCAGGTATTCGCCGGCCTGTTCGGGGCCGGCTACGCCTACGACGCCTTTGTGGTGGCCTTCCGCATCCCCAATCTGCTGCGGGATCTCTTTGCCGAGGGAGCGCTGAGCGCCGCCTTCGTCACGGTATTCACCGACTACGACCAAAAAGCGGAGGCCTCCCAGACCTGGCGCCTGGCCAACAACGTCATGATGTGCTCCTCGCTGCTGGTGGGGGGCGTGATCCTCCTGGGCATGTTCTTCTCCCCCCATCTGGTGAACCTGATGGCCCCGGATTTCCGTCTGGTCCCCGGGAAGTCGGACCTCACCATCCTGATGACCCGGATCATGTTCCCTTTTTTGCTCTTGATTTCTTTGGCGGCCCTGGTCATGGGCATCCTCAACACCCGGGGCAAATTTTTCATCCCGGCGTTGGCCTCAAGTTTTTTCAACCTGGGCTCGGTGGTGGCCGGGGTGGCTGTGAGCCTGCTGGTGCCAAGCCTGGGCCTGCACCCCATTGTCGGCATGGCCTGGGGGGCCCTCATCGGCGGCCTGCTGCAGTTGCTGGTGCAACTGCCCCTGTTGTGGCGGGAAGGTTTCCGGCTGCAAGGGGTCCTGGATTGGCGGGATGAGGGGTTGCGGCGCATCGGCAAACTGGTGCTGCCCGCGGTGGTGGGACTCTCCGCCACCCAGATCAACATCTTCATCAATACCTTTTACGCCTCCAGTTGTGTCCAGGGGAGCGTCTCCTGGCTCAGTTACGCCTACCGCCTCTTTCACCTGCCCGGGGGGCTTTTTGGGGTGGCCCTGATGGTAGCCACCATGCCGGTGCTCTCCCGGCACGCGGCCCTCCGGGATCTGGGCGCCTTAAAAGGGGCCATGGAATCATCCCTCTCCCTGGCCCTGCTGGTCACCCTGCCGGCGGCCTGCGGCCTGATCTTCCTGGCCCAACCCATCATCGCCCTCATCTTCCAGCACGGCCGGTTCACCGCCTGGGACACCCAACAGACCGCCGCAGCCCTGGCCCTGTATGCCGTGGGTCTCACGGCCTTTGCCGGGGTGAAAATCATGGTGCCGGCCTTCTATGCCTTGAACGATACCCGGATCCCGGTGCTGGGTTCTTTCCTGACGGTGGCGGCCAACATAGGGTTCATCAACCTCACCCTGGGCCCCTTGCAACACCGGGCCATTGCCCTGTCCACCTCACTGAGCGGGACCCTCAACTTCTTCTTCCTGGGGCTGATGCTCTACCGGAAGCTGGGGGGGTTTCGGGCGGGCTACCTCCTTCGCACCCTGGCCAAGACCGGGGGCGCCGCGCTGGTGATGGGCCTGGCGGTCTTCCTGGCCAACCCGCTGCTCAGCGGCTGGCTGGGAAGCGGTTTGGCGGGGCGCCTGTTGAGCCTCCTGGCGGATATCCTGCTGGGAGGGGGTATCTATCTTCTCCTGGTGTGGCGCCTGAAGATTCCGGAGTTCCAGGAACTGACCCGGCACCTGGCGGCCCGCCTGAGAGGGTAGTTGGCCGTTTTCTGTTAAGATAATTTTGCTAGTAGTGCCACTAAGATACTAGAAGCTATTGCAAAACCTGGATCTGGCCAAAAATGTCATTCTGAGCGAAGCGAAGAATCTCGTATTTTTAATGACTTGAGATCCTTCACTCCGTTCAGGATGACAGTGAAAACGGGTTTTGCAATAGCTTCTAGAAGGACGCCTCTCAGGCGGTTTTGAGGCGCGCCGGCGGCCCGGCAAAAACTTCCGGTCGCCGGATGACAAAACCATGGATCATGGTTAACTGGAAGAGAGGGGGTTTTCCCCCCCCCCCCGGCCCGCCGGGGCCAGGTCCTTTCAGGCCGGCAGCCGGGAAAGAGAAGGTAGAAAAGAGGAGTCGTCATGGAGCCTGCGGCGAAAATCGGCCCGATAATCAAGCTTCTGGATGAGCATTATTCCAAGGTGCACGTTACCCTGGATTTCCACAACCCCCTGGAGCTGCTGGTGGCCACCATCCTCAGCGCCCAATGCATCGATGACCGGGTGAACCGGGTGACCCCGGCGATTTTTGCCAGATATCCCGACGCCGCCGCTTACGCCCGCGCCCCGTTGGAGGAGCTGGAGCGGGACATCTATCCGACCGGCTTTTACCACAACAAGGCCAAGAACCTCAAGGCCCTGGGCCAGGCCCTGGCGGAGCAACATGGCGGCCAGGTGCCGGCCTCCCTGGAGGAACTGGTCAAGCTTCCGGGTATCGGCCGCAAGACCGCCAACGTTGTCCTGGGCAATGCCTTCGGCATCCCCGGCATTGCGGTGGACACCCATTGCGGCCGGGTCTCCCAGCGCCTGGGACTCACCCGGGCCCCGGACCCGGTCAAGATTGAGCTCGACCTGATGGCCCTGGTGCCTAAGGAGCGCTGGACCAGGTTTTCTCTGCAGCTTATCTGGCATGGCCGGGCCATCTGCACCGCCAGGAACCCTCAATGTCCCCGCTGCCCCCTGCTGCCCTATTGCGATTACGGCCAGAAGGCAGTGGCCCCAGCGCGGTGAGCCGATAGGGCGCCGGCCGCGCCCGGCGCATTCCTAGATTGCCGCCTGTGAAAATCTAAGGCTGCCGCGGGCGCATTCTTGAGGTAGTGCTCCCTATTCCCGTCGGGCGCTTTTTCGCCAGCAAATCTGACTGCCGACCCCTACCAAAATAATTGACACAGGCCGAGAAGGATGGCATAAGAGGGGAGAAGTCGTTTATGAAAAGGAGGTCGAGAATGAGGCTGAAGATCTGGCGCACCCAACTGGGGATATTGCTGGCGGCTTTACTGCTCACCGCCGGCTGCCTGGAAACCGCGCTCCTGGGCGTGGGTGGTATGGCCGCGGTCGGCGGTTATAAATGGGTCGAAGGCACCATGGAAAGGGACTATCCCCGGCCCCTGCCGGAGGTCTGGAGGGCCACTCTGGACGCCTGCAAGGACCTGCAACTGAGAATTGTTAAGCAGAATTACAACCCGGTGGAATCCCATATTGAGGCGGTGGCGCCCCCGGCGAACACCAACGTCAAGATTCAATTGATTTCCCGGCCCAACCAGATCACCACCGTCAAGTTCCGCTACGGCCTGACGGGTGACAAGGACGCCTCGGCTTACTTCCACCGGCGTCTCGCGGTCCACCTGGGCCTGCCTCAGGAATAACGGGGGGGAGACTCACCATTTAGGGGACGACTGAAGCGGGGCCGGATGGCGGCGCCGTGCTCTTGAAGCATTGAGGCCGGAAGCTGCCGCTTGCGGCCTTAATTTTTTTTATGGGGATTGGCAGGGGGCAGGGGCCGCGGCTAAAGAGGCCTGGCCCTGGCCCGGGAATTATTTAAAATTGCCGCAGGAACCGCAGGTCGTTTTCGAAGAAGAGCCTGAGGTCGTCGATGCCGTATTTCAGCATGGCGACGCGTTCCACCCCCAGGCCGAAGGCGAAGCCGGTATAGGTTTCCGGGTCGTAATGCACCGCCTCGAAGACCGCGGGATGCACCATCCCGGACCCCAGGATTTCCAGCCAGCCGGTGACCTTGCAGACCCGGCAGCCCGCACCCCGGCAGATGACGCAGGCGATGTCCACTTCGGCGCTGGGCTCGGTGAACGGGAAGTAGCTGGGCCGGAAACGCAGGCTCACCTCGGGGCCGAACATCTGGTGGACGAAAGCGGTAAGGGTGCCCTTGAGGTCGGCGAAGGTCACCCCCCGATCCACCAGCAAACCCTCCACCTGGTGGAACATGGGGGTGTGGGTCAGGTCCGAATCCCGGCGGTAGACCCGCCCGGGAGCGATGATGCGCAGCGGCGGCTGCCGCTGCACCATGGTGCGGATCTGCATGGGCGAGGTGTGGGTGCGGAGCAGCACCTGCTCGGTGAAATAGAAGGTGTCCTGCATGTCCCGGGCCGGATGGTCCGGGGGCAGGTTGAGGGCCTCGAAGTTATACCAATCCAGCTCCACCTCCGGGCCTTCCACCGTCTCGAACCCCAGATGCAGGAAGATGTCACAGATTTCCTCCATGGCGCGGGTGATGGGATGCAGGTGGCCCAGGGGCGGGCGGCGGCCCGGCAGGGTGACGTCCAGGACCCCGGCCCCGGCCTGGCGTACCGCGGTCTTTAATTGGCTGGCCTTAGCGGCCAGGGCCGCTTCCAGATTCTGCTTGGCCTGGTTGGCCTCCTGGCCCAATCGGCGCCGCAGCTCCGGCTCCAGGTCTTTCAAACCCCTGAGGATCTGGGTGAGGCTGCCCTTGCGGCCCAGATATCTGATCCGCAGCTCCTCCAGGGCCTCAAGGCCGCCGGCAACCTGGCTAATCTGCGCCAGGGCCTCGTCTTGGAGGCGCTTCAGATCATCCAGGTAGTGGCTGCCTGGCAAGTTGCCCCCTTTTGCCATCCAGAAGAAAGACGGCACAGGCGTGACGCCTGTGCCAGCTATGCAATTCCCGCCGGATAATTCATCTCCGCCGGCTTCTAACGGAAAACCAAAAAACGCCCTGTTAGCCGCGGGAGAGCTCGGCCACCTTGGCGAATCCCTGGGGATCGAAGACGGCCAGGTCCGCCAGGACTTTGCGGTCCAGCGAGATCTGGGCCTTTTTCAGGCCGCCGATAAATTTACTGTATGAGAGCCCCAAGGGACGCAGGGCGGCATTGATGCGGACGATCCACAAGGCGCGGAATTCGCGCTTGCGCACCTTGCGGTCGCGGTAGGCGAAGGTTAAAGCCCGCTCTACCCCTTCCCGGGCCGAACGGTAAAGGCGGCGCCGGCCGCTGCGGAAGCCCTTGGCCATGGATAGAAACTTGCGGCGCCGGGCCCTGGAATAGACGCTCTTCTTCACGCGTGACATGAGGTGCTCCTAGCTCACAGATAAGGCAACAAGCGCTTCAGGCTCTTCAATTCGGCGCTGGAGACGCAGGTGCCCTGGCGCAGGTGCCGTTTGCGCTTGGTGGTCTTGCTGGTCAGAATGTGGCTGTGGTAGGGCTTCTTATGCTTCACCCGGCCACTGGCGGTGCCCTTGAAGCGCTTGGCAGCCCCTCGATGGGTCTTCATTTTAGGCATGGTTCATCCTCATCGCTGGTAATGCTGCCGGCGTCCCGGATTGTGGCCGGGGCAGCCGGCAGGGGCCTGTCCGGAGAAAAATCTGTAAAAGTTTTATTGCCTTTCTCGTCTTATTTGCCTGCTTTGGTTCTTGGTTGCCATTTTGTCAGGGCCCAAGCCGCAGCCATTGCGGCCCTGAGCCAAAAGCGGCGGAGGCGCTCCCGGGACGGTATCTGCAGCTCATCCCGGGCAACCTTATATATTTATCAGATATTTTATCGGATTGCACCAGCAAACAACTTCACCCGGCAAAAAAAGTATTCTGCCCCGGCCTCCAGACCTGGCCATGTCATCAACTTGCTGCCCCGGCGCGGTTACTTGGGGGTGATGAGCATGAACATGTTCCGGCCTTCCAGTTTCGGGGCTTGCTCCACCGTGCCCACGTCCACCAGGGCCTCGGCCATCTGGGCCAGAATCCGGATGCCGCGATCCGTGTGGGCGATCTCCCGGCCCCGGAAGATTACGGAAATTTTGACCTTGTCGCCCTCACTCAGGAAACGCCGGCTGTTCTTGAGCTTGAAGCCCATGTCATGTTCTTCGATCTTGGGCCTGACCTTGATCTCTTTGACCTGGATAATGGTCTGGCGGCGCCGGGCTTCCTGTAGCTTTTTGCTCTGTTGGTATTTGAACTTGCCGTAATCCATGATGCGGCAGACCGGCGGGACGGCCTGGGGCGCAACCTCCACCAGGTCCAGATGCGCTTCGGCCGCCTGGGCCAGGGCCTCCTTGGTGGGCATGACTCCGATCTGTTCTCCCTCCGGGCCGATGAGACGCACCTCCGGAACCCTGATCTGCTCGTTGATTCGCACTCGTTGCTGCTTCTGGATGATCGTTACCTCCTCTATCTTTTAGATAATTTCGGCGAAGGCACCTTCGCTTCCTCTTTAAGCCGCTTTTTAAATTCCCGCACCGGCACCCCATTCTCCTTGGTCCCGTCCAGCCGCCGGATGGATAGGGTCTGGTGCAATTCTTCCTGATCCCCAATGATAATCATATAGGGAATCTTTTGTTCCTGGGCTTCCCTGATTTTATATTGCAATTTTTCATTGCGCTTATCTATTTCAACCCGTAAGTCCGCTTTGGTAAAGTTATCGGCGAGCTTCTGGGCATAAGCGTGGACCCGGTCGGTGATGGGCAGAATTATAGCCTGCACCGGGGCCAGCCACACCGGAAAGGCCCCGGCGTAGTGCTCCACCAGGACCCCGAGGAAGCGCTCCAGGGAGCCCAGGATCACCCGGTGCAGCATCACCGGGCGGTGGCGGCCGCCGTCGGAGCCCACGTAGGTGAGGTCGAAGCGTTCCGGCAGGGTAAAATCGCACTGGATAGTGGCGCACTGCCAGCGCCGGCTCAGGGCGTCCTTGAGCTTGACATCGATCTTGGGACCGTAAAAGGCGCCTTCTCCGACGCAGAGGTGATAGGGGAGCTGCCGGGCCTCCAGGGCCCCGATCAGGGCGGTGGTGGCCAACTCCCACTCGGCATCGCTGCCGATGGACTTCTCCGGCCGGGTCGAGAGTTCCACCTCGTATTCGAACCCGAAGATGGCCATGACCTGGAAGACGAAGTCCAGGACCCCGACGATTTCGTCTTTCACCTGGTCCGGGGTGCAGATGATGTGGGCGTCATCTTGGGTGAACTGGCGCACCCGGGTGAGGCCGTGCAGCACCCCGGTACGCTCGTGGCGCAGCACCGTGCCCAGCTCGAAGAAGCGCAGGGGCAGTTCCCGGTAACTGCGGACGCTGGAGCGGTAGATCAGCATGTGGGCCACGCAGTTCATCGGTTTGATGCCGTAGCTCTGCCCTTCCACATCGGCGAAATACATGTGGTCCCGGTAGTTGGCCAGGTGCCCGGAGCGCTCCCACATCTCGGTCTTGAGCATCTGGGGGCCCATGACCATCTGGTAACCCCGCTTGCGATGCTCGCGGCGTTCGAAATCCTCGATAATGCTGCGGACGATGGCTCCCTTGGGATGGTAGATGACCAGGCCCGCCCCGGCTTCCTCCTCAATGCTGTAGAGGCCCAGCTCCCGGCCCAGGCGGCGGTGGTCCCGGCGTTTGGCTTCTTCCAGGAACTCCAGGTGCTGCTTCAGTTCCTTGAGGCTGGGAAAGGCGGTGCCGTAGATGCGCTGCAACATGGGCCGGCGCTCGTCCCCCCGCCAATAGGCCCCGGAGGTGGCGGTGAGCTTGAAGGCCTTGAGGTCGCCGGTGGAGGGCAAGTGGGGGCCGCGGCAGAGGTCGGTAAATTTGCCCTGGCGGTACAGGCTCACGGTTTCCTGAGGGATTTCCTGCAATAGTTCGACCTTAAAGATTTCACCCTGCGCCTTGAAGTTCTCGATGGCCTGCTCTCGCGGTTCTTCGGCGCGGACAAATGGCTGGTCCAGGGCCACCAGTTCCTGCATGTGGGCTTCGATCTTTTCCAGGTCCTCGGGGGTGAAGGGCTCCGGCACCTCGAAATCGTAATAGAAGCCGTTTTCAATGGCCGGGCCGATGGCCACCCTGGCCTTCGGGAACAGGTCGCGCACCGCCTCGGCCATGATGTGGGCCGCGGAATGGCGCATGATCGTCAGCCCTTCGGGGGAGTCCACCGGGACGGCGGCGATGGTGCAGTCCCCGGTCAAGGCGCGGGAGAGGTCCACCATTTCCCCGTCCACCCGGGCGGCCACCACCCGGCGGTCAAGCGACGCCCCCAGGGCCTTCAAGGCATCTTTAGCCTCGATCCGGTCCCGCAACTCCAGGGCGGGGCCCTGCTCCAGTTTCACCTTGATCATACCCGGCCTTAAAAAAAAGGCATCTGGAGCGCCTGTGAGGCGCTTGCCCGGATGCCGTTGGTTTTATCGGAGTTACATAAAATTGCGGTCCGCCACCGACGCCACGCTACTCCTCAATCTCCCCGCGACTTTTCCCTTCGGCGCAGGGGATTTTGGCTGAGTTTCTCTCATAAATGCCCGAAGTTGTCAAGATAATTCCATTACGGGCCCGAAGCCGCCTGCCCCACCCAGGGCCGCGCCAGCCAAAATTCTTTCCCGGCCCCGGGGAAATGTGCTAACATGAGCTTCATAAAGGTTTAGTGCCAAGTTCGAAGTTTATATTTCCGGGAAAACCAACTCTATCATTATATGAGATTCTTCGGTCGCGGCGCTCCCTCGGAATGACAAAAATGGGAACTTTCGCAGAGGTCTCAATTGCAAAGTTAAAGTAGAAGGCAAAAAAAAGGGGTTTTTCAACTTTGAACCTTGAACCTTGAACTATATTTTATGGACGAAGAACTACCTCATATTTATTCGGTGAGCAGCCTGTCCCGGGAAATCCGGGAACGCCTGGAGAGCCATTTCTCCCTGGTCTGGGTGAGCGGCGAGGTCTCCAATCTCCGGCAGCCCCTTTCGGGACATTGCTATTTCACCCTCAAAGACGCCGGGGCGCAACTGCGCGCCGTCCTCTTTAAAGGTAATTACCAATACCTGCGTTTCAAGCCCCAGGAAGGCAGCCAATTCCTCTGCCGGGGGCGCCTCACGGTTTATGAGCCCCGGGGCGAGTATCAGTTGGTGGTGGATTACCTGGAACCCCTGGGGTTGGGGGCCCTGGCCCAGGCCTTCGAAGCCCTGAAGACCCGTTTGCAGGCGGAGGGCCTCTTCGACCCGGAGCGGAAGAAGCCTTTGCCCTTCCTGCCCAAGAGGGTCGCCCTGGTCACCTCTCCCACCGGAGCGGCGGTGCGGGATTTTCTGCGCCTGCTGAGACAGCGCTATGCCAACCTGGAGGTGCTGATCTATCCGGTGAAGGTCCAGGGCCGGGAGGCTGCCGCGGAAATCGTCCGGGCCCTTCAGGACCTGGCCACTTACCCCGGCCTGGAGGTTATCGTCCTGGCCCGGGGCGGCGGCTCCCTGGAAGACCTGTGGCCGTTCAATGAAGAGGCGGTGGCCCGGGCCATTTACCACTGTCCCCTGCCGGTGGTTTCGGCGGTGGGCCACGAAGTGGACTTCACCATCGCCGATTTCGTCGCCGACCTGCGGGCCCCCACCCCCAGCGCCGCGGTGGAGCTGGTGGCGCCGGCGAAGGCCGAATTGACCCGGCGCCTGGAACGCCTGGGGGCCTCCCTGCTGGGCGCCGCCAGCAGGACCCAGGCCGCGGCCCGGCAGCATCTCCACCTGGTGTCCCGCCGGCTGCCGGACCTGGGGCGGCGCCTGGTGGATCTGCGCCTCCAGGTGGACGATCAGGGCGAGGCCCTGGTGCGGCGGGCGCGCCGGCTGCTGGCGGGGCAGCGCCAGCACTTGCGCCTGGCCAGCTCCCGCCTGGTGCTCTTGAGCCCCCGGCGGGTCCTGGTCCCCTGGCGGCAGCGCCTGGAGGCGGGGGGGCAGAAACTGGGGCAGAGCTTCCGCCGGGGCCTCGAAGACCGGGAGCGGCACCTGGCCTACTGCCAGAGCCATTTGGACCAGCTCAATCCCCTGGCCATCCTGGCAAGGGGCTACGCGGTGGCGACCCTGATGCCCCAGGAGACCGTGATTCGCGACGCCGGCCAGGTGGAGCGGGGCGCCGCGGTGCGGGTGCGGGTGGCCCGGGGCCGGATGGATTGCGAAGTGGAAGAAGTGAGCAGTGAGCAGTAAGCAGTGAGCAGATAGAAGAGCAAAATGTCGCCGCGGGCTTTAGCCTGCGCCGGCGAAGTGTAGGAAGTAAGCGCTGAACGGTAGGGCCGGCCTTTGGTCGCCCCCAACCGGAAACGGAAAACGGAAAACGGAACCCAAGGCATGGCTAAAGAAAAAAAAGCGTCCGTCCAGAGTTTCGAGGCGCTGCTCAAGCGCCTGGAAGAGGTGGTGGATTCCCTGGAACACGGCGAGCTGCCGTTGGAACAGGCCATGCAGTCCTTCGCGGAGGGGGTGGGCCTGGTGCGGGCCTGCCACCAGAAGCTGGACGAAGTGGAGCGGCGGGTGGAACTGCTCTTGAAAGATGATGCCGGCCACTTCATCACCCGGCCTTTCTCGGAGGAGGAAGGGGAAGGAAACTGAAAAGTGGCCAGTGGTCAGTAAAAGATAGGTCTCTACAGATGCTGTTGAGGAAATAAATTGGATCTTAAGGCATATCTGGCAGAACGGCGCGAGCTGGTCAACCGGGCTCTGGCGGCCTGCCTTCCGGCGGTGCGGGGCCCGGCCTTCAGGGTGGTCCGGGCCATGCATTACAGCCTGTTCGCGGGCGGCAAAAGGCTGCGGCCCATCCTCTGCCTGGCGGCGGCGGAGGCGGTGGGCGGCGGCCAGGAGGCGGCCTTGCCGCTGGCCTGCGCCCTGGAAATGATCCACACTTACTCCCTGATTCACGACGATCTGCCGGCCATGGACGACGATGACCTGCGCCGGGGTCAGCCCACCTGCCACAAGCAGTTTGACGAAGCTACCGCCATTCTGGCGGGGGACGGTTTGCTCACCGAGGCCTTCTATACCCTGGCTGGTGCGGCGCCGCGCTTTAAGGGGCGGGAGGCGACGCTGCTTACGATCCAAAAGGTGTTGAGCGAGGCCGCGGGTTACCGCGGCATGGTGGGCGGCCAGATGCTGGACCTGATGGCCGAAGGCCGCCGGATCACCTTGAAGGAGCTGGAGACCGTGCACCGCCTCAAGACCGGGGCCCTGCTCACCGCAGCCAGCCGGGCCGGGGCTTTGGCCGGGGGCGGCAGCGGTCCCCAGGTGGCCGCCCTCACCGCCTACGGGGAGCGCTTCGGCCTGGCCTTCCAGATCACCGATGACCTGCTGGACGTGGAAGGGGAGGCCGCCGAAATGGGCAAGGCCCCGGGCATGGATGAGAAGAGGCAAAAGGCCACATATCCCGCCCTCCTGGGTTTGGAGCCCTCCCGCCAGTGGGCCGGGCGTCTGGTTGAGGAGGCCCTGGCGGCACTGGCGCCCTTTAAGGAGCGGGCGGCGCCCCTGGTGGAACTGGCCCGCTATCTGCTGGTGCGCCGCTCCTGAGGCAAATTAAACCGTGATTCGGCGCGAAAATATATATAATGATTTGCCAGGGATTTTCTGTTATAATCCCCTGATAAGGGGAGGATTACAGCCACATGGATAATCGTCCGGAAACGCTGCCGGCAGGCAGCCCCCGCCGACTGCTAGACGCCATCAATAATCCCCGGGACTTGAAGAGACTGCCCCCGGAGTTACTGCCGCAACTGGCCCAGGAAATTCGGGAACAGATCATCTCCACCGTGTCCAAGACCGGGGGGCACCTGGCCCCCAGCCTGGGGGTGGTGGAGCTCACCATCGCCTTGCACTACGTCTTCGACAGCCCCCGGGATAAGATCATCTGGGATGTGGGCCATCAGGCTTATGCCCACAAGATCCTCACCGGGCGCCGGGACCGCTTTCAGACCCTGAGGCAGTTCGGGGGCTTGAGCGGCTTTCCCAAGCGCAGCGAGAGTCCCTACGACGCCTTAGACACCGGCCACTGTGCCACCTCCATCTCGGCCGCCCTGGGCATGGCCTCGGCCCGTTGCCTGAAGCAGGAACCGAAACGGATCGTCGCGGTGATCGGCGACGGGTCCATGACCGCGGGCATGGCCTTCGAAGCCCTGAACCACGCCGGCGATCTGAACAAGGACCTCATCGTCATCTTAAACGACAACGGCATGTCCATCGCCCCCAACGTCGGGGCCCTGTCGTCTTTTTTCAGCCGCCAGCTCACCCGCCCCGCCATGGTCTTCTTGAAGAACCAGGTGAAGAACCTGCTGGAATCTTTGCCCGCCATCGGTGACGACCTGCTGGCCTGGGCCAAAAAGAGCGAGGGGTCTTTAAAGGCCTTCTTCACCCCGGGTATGCTCTTCGAGTCCCTCAAATTTACCTACCTGGGTCCGGTGAAAGGCCACCACCTGGATCACCTCATCGAAGTCCTGCAAAACGTCAAGAAGTTGCGGGGCCCCATTCTGGTGCACGTCCGCACCACGAAGGGCAAGGGCTATGAGCCCGCGGAATCGGACCCCACCGGCTTTCACGGCCTGGGCCGATTTGACCCCGACACGGGCGTGGTCAAGAAGGGTGTCAGCGAGGTGCCGTCCTACACCGAAGTCTTTGGCGACACCCTGGTGCGCCTGGCCGAGGAGAACCCCAAGATCGTGGCCATCACCGCGGCTATGACCGATGGCACCGGCCTGGTCGATTTCCGCCAGTTGTTCCCGGAAAGGTTTTTCGATGTGGGCATCTGTGAACAGCACGCGGTAACCTTTGCCTCGGGGCTGGCCCTGGAAGGCCTTAGGCCGGTGTGCGCCATCTACTCCACCTTTATGCAGCGGGCCTACGACCAGGTGCTCCACGACGTCTGCCTGCAGAACCTGCCGGTGCTCCTGGCCCTGGACCGGGGCGGTATCGTAGGCGAAGACGGCGAAACCCACCAGGGGCTCTTCGATCTCTCCTTTCTCCGCCATCTGCCCAACCTGGTGCTGATGAGCCCCAAAGACGAAAACGAATTGCGGGACATGATGTACACCGCCCTGGAGCATCCCGGGCCTGTGGCCCTGCGCTATCCCAGGGGCGCCGGAGTGGGAGTGGCCTTTTCCTCCACCCTTAAAAAGATCCCTCTGGGCAAGGCCGAGGTCTTGCAGGAAGGGGACGACCTGCTCCTCCTGGCGTTGGGGGCCTCGGTCTATCCTGCCCTGGCAGCCGCGGCGCGGCTCGCGGAACAGGGCCTCAGCGCCACCGTGGTGAACGCCCGCTTTGTCAAACCCCTGGATGAGAACCTCATCCTGACCCTGGCGGCCAAACATGGCCGGGTGCTCACGGTGGAGGAAAACGTTCTGGCGGGCGGCTTCGGCAGCGCCATCCTGGAATTGCTGGCCGACCGGGGGCTATTGGTAACCGTGAAACGCCTGGGCATCCCGGATGCCTTTGTGGAGCACGGCGCGCCGGCGATCTTGCGGCGCAAATACGGTCTGGACGCTGACGGCATCCTAAAGGCGGCCTTAAGTCTCCTGGAGCAGCCGGCCCTGCCCAAGAAGGTGGTCTGGGGCGCCTTCAACTGAACGGAGAGTTTAAGGTATAGTTGCCAATGAAAGGGCAGGGACTGAAATCCCCGCCCTTTTTGCTTCTGAGCCGCGGGAGCGGCCGCACCGCCTGGGAGAAGGAAAAATGGCTCGACACACAGCGGCTGAAATCCTCCCTGGGGCGGCAACCTGGTTGACAATAGGCAAAGCGTGATTAAGGTGCGGCCCTAAGGGGAGGACCTACATGGATATGCTGCCCCGGCTTGCCGTCCTGGTAGTGGACGATGAGCCTAATATCCGGAAAACCCTGACCATTTCTTTGGAAGCCGAGGGTCATCCGGTGGTGGCGGTGAGTAACGCCCATGACGCCTTGAGCGAGGCGAATCGCCGCTTCTTCGACCTGGCGCTGGTGGACCTGCGTCTGGGAACGGAATCCGGCCTGGTGCTGCTGCCGGCCTTACTGGCCGCCTGTCCCTGGGTGAAGATCGTGGTGATGACCGCCTATGCCTCCATCGACACCGCGGTGGAGGCTATGCGCCGGGGGGCCTTCGACTACCTGCCCAAGCCTTTTACCCACGACCAGGTGGCCGCCTTGACCCGCAAGATTGCCGAGGTGCGGGCCCTGGAACAGAAGGTGGCGTCGTTGCAGGAGGTCTTGAACCAGGCGGTGCCGGAAGCCGACCTGGCCAGCCGCAACCCGGCCATGCAACGGACCCTGGAGATGGCCCACAAGGTGGCGGACAGCGCCGCCACCATCTTGATCCGCGGCGAGAGCGGCACCGGCAAGACGGTCCTGGCGCGGGCCATCCATTCCTGGAGCCGCCGCGGCGGCAACACCTTCGGGATGGTTTCCTGCCCGTCACTGTCCCTGGAACTTCTGGAGAGCGAGCTCTTCGGGCATGTGAAGGGCGCCTTTACCGGGGCGCTGCGCGACCATCCGGGGCGCATCGCCGCCTGTGAGGGCGGCACCCTGTTTCTCGATGAGATCGGGGATTTGCCGCTGCGCTTGCAGCCCAAACTGCTGCGGGTCCTGGAGGACAAGGAATACGAGCGGGTTGGCGATCTGGTCACCCGCAAGGCCGACGTGCGCATCATTGCCGCCACCAGCCTGGATCTCGAAGAAGCCGTCAAGGAACGGCGCTTCCGGGAGGATCTGCTTTACCGGTTAAACGTGGTGGAAATCGTGGTCCCGCCGCTTAGAGAGCGGCGTGAAGATATCCTGCCGCTGGCCGAGCGCCTTCTGGCTTTCTTCGCCAGGCAGAATCACCGCGGCCTCCAGGGCTTCTCCGCCGAGGCCCGGGACCGGCTCCGGGATTATGACTGGCCGGGCAACGTGCGGGAGTTGCGCAATACCATGGAACGCGCCGTCCTGCTGGGAAGTGGGGAGCGTCTCGGCATGGAACATCTGCCCCTGCACCTGGCCCCGGCGAAACCGGAACCGCAGGTGGGTGACCTGGTGACCCTGGAAGAGATCGAGGAGAGACATATCCGGCGGGTGCTGGCGGCCACCAGGACCTTGGAGGAGGCGGCCCAGGTGCTGGCTTTGGATCCCGCTACCCTCTGGCGGCGCCGTAAGAAATACGGGATAAATTGACAACTTCAATTTGCATCCCAGACCTTGCCATTCCTATCTTGAAGGCCCAAGCTCCTGCCGGCAAAATAATCCTGCAGTATCCGTAGATTATTCTGAATATTTGCAACTGGCCTAAAGATTGTTATCATTCCCACGGGAGCACGTTATGAGCATCAGGACCAAACTGATCTGGGTCTTTGCCGGATTCATCATAATTTTGGCGGCGGTGGCCCTGGTGAGCTTTCACACCCTCAATGAATCGAGCCGGGCCATCGACCGGATCATGCGGGAGAACTACAATAGCGTGGAAGCCTGCTACAAGTTGAAAGACGCCAGCGAGCGGCTCGATTACCTGGGGGAAGTCTCTATTTGGGAAAAACCGGCCGACTGGGAGCGCCAAAATAATGAGGTGATCGATGAGCTGGAACGGAACCTCAAACTTACCCAGGTAAATGTGACCCTCCCGGGGGAGCGGGAACTGACCGATCGGCTGGCGGAACTCTGGCTCTCCTACCACCGGGAGTTAAAGAATTTTTATCAATCAGTGAATTCCGGCGCCCCCATTAGAGACCTTTATCGGAATACCCTGTTGCCCCGCTCTCAAGCGTTTCGAGCCACCGCCCAAAAAATCCTGGAGTTAAATTTAAATAATATGGTGGCTGTGGATGGCCAGGCGCACCTGATGGCGGTGCATACCAGAAATATCATGCTGCTCTTGTTGAGCAGCGGCATCCTGGTGGCGTTGGGCTTCATCGTCTTGATGGGGCCGAATATTTGGGGCCCCATAACCCGTCTGACGCAATCGGTGAGCGAAATCGAGAAAGGCAATCTCGACCTGGTGGTGAACGCCACTTCCCGGGACGAAATCGGACGACTGGCGGAAGCCTTCAACAAGATGGCCGCGACCCTGCGGGAGGTGCGGCGGAGTGACCGGGCCCAGCTCCTGCGCACCCAGAAATCGACCCTGCTGGCCCTCAACAGCCTGCGCGATGCCGTGGCCATCTGCGATCTGGGCGGTAAGATTGAACTGGCCAATGAGGTGGCCCAGCGCCTCTTCGGCTTGCATCCCGACGCGACCCTGGCCGGATTGGGGCACGACAAATTGATCCGACTCTTCCAGCAGGCCTGTCAGGAGGAACGTGCCATTTTCCCCAAGGGCTACGACACCGCCATCCAGATTTTTCTGGAGGAAGAGGAACATTTTTTCCTCCCTGAGGCCATTCCTATTTTCGATGAAGGCCGGCATCTGATGGGGGTGACCCTGATGCTGGCGGAGGTCACCCGTCTGCGCCGCCTGGATGAGGTGAAAAACGGTTTGATCTCCACCGTTTCCCATGAATTGAAAACGCCCCTGACCTCGGTGCGTCTGGCGATTCACCTGCTCCTCAGTGAAAAGATCGGGCCGCTGTCCGCTACACAGTCGGAGGTCCTCGAAGCGGCTCGTCAGGATAGCGATCGGCTCTATCGAGTCATTGAAGACCTGCTGGATATAAGCCGCATCGAGTCCGGCGGCGCTGAGATGCAGTTGCAGACGGTGGAGGTGGAATCCTTGCTCTTGCAAGTGACCGAGAAAGTGAGGCCGGCCTTCAAGGACCATGGGATCGCCCTGAGCCTCGAGGCGTCGGCGGAGGCGCCGCCGGTGCTCGCCGATTCGCAGCGTATATCGCTGGTCTTCGATAATCTTTTCAGCAACGCCCTCAAATATACGCCCAGAGGGGGAGTGGTGCGCGTCTCGGCCCGGGGCGCAGATGGGATGGTCCAGTTCATGGTGGAGGATACCGGCATCGGGATCGCGCCGGAATATCTGCCGCGCCTCTTCGAGAAATTTTTCCGGGTGCCGGGGCAGGAGCAGGTGGACTCCGGGTTAGGGCTTACCATCGCCAAAGAAATTGTCGCGGCCCACGGGGGGCGCATCGAGGTGGCCAGCCAGCCGGGCAAGGGGACCAAGTTCACTTTCACCGTCAAGGCGGCTTAAGCCGGCCGGGCCAAGCCGGCTCAGGGTCTAAATCAAGAATCTGGAAAGGGAATTAATCCATGGACCTCGTTTGGGTAACCATCACCCTGCTCTTCTTTGTGATTTGCCTGGGTTACGTCTGCTTCCTGGCCAGGGAGGGCAAGACATGGAAAACCTGATCGTGGGCCTGGTGGCCTTTGGCCTGCTCATCTATCTTTTTATGGTGCTGCTGCGCCCGCAAAAGTTCTAAATCTGGGATGCCGTAATGAATACCAGCGGTTGGACCCAATTAGTTCTCTTCGGCGTCATCCTGCTGGCCCTCACCAAGCCCATGGGGCTTTACCTGGTGAGGGTGCTGGATGCGGAAGGCCGCACCTTCCTCGATCCGGTTTTAAAGCCGGTGGAGCGCCTGATCTACCGCCTGGCCGGGATCGACCCTGGCAGGGAGCAGGACTGGAAAGGCTATGCCGTCTCCGTCCTGATCTTCAGTCTGGTCACCATGCTGCTGACCTATTTCATCCTGCGGCTGCAATACTTCTTGCCCCTTAACCCCCAGGGTTTTGGCGGGGTGGCCGGGGATCTTTCCTTTGAGACCGCAGCCAGTTTTCTCGCCAACGCCAGCTATCAGAACTATAGCGCTGAAACCACCATGTCCTACCTCTCCCAGATGGTGGCGCTGGCCGCACAATGTTTTTTCGCAACGGCCACGGCCATCGCCGTAGCCGCCGTCCTGGTGCGGGGTCTGGCCCGGGATAAGGCTGCGACCCTGGGGAATTTCTGGGCCGATCAGACCCGCATCTGCCTTTACCTGCTGCTCCCCATCTCTCTGGTGTTTGCCGTGTTCCTGGTCTCCCAGGGGATGATCCAAAATTTCAGCGCCTACACCACGGCCCGGGTGGTGGAACCCTTTACCACCCAAATCGCCAAGAAGGACGCCAGCGCCCAGGAGGTCAAGGATGCCCTGGGCCGCACGGTAATGGAAGAGGTTAAGGTGGAGACCCAGACCATCCCCCAGGGTCCCATGGCCTCTCAGGTCGCCATCAAGATGCTGGGCAGTAATGGCGGCGGTTTCACCAACGCCAACGCCGCCCATCCTTTTGAGAATCCCACGCCGCTGTCGAACTTCATCCAGATGCTGTCCATCTTCCTGATACCCAGCGGCCTGACTTATTATCTGGGCCGCCAGTTAAGGAACCAGAAGCACGGCTGGTCGGTATGGGCCGCCATGTTTTTGCTCTTCCTGGTGGGCGTGCTCATCTGCTGGGGGGCGGAAACCTATGGCAACCCGCGGCTGACAGCCCTGGGCCTCGACCCCGCGGCCAGCGCCATGGAAGGTAAGGAAGTCCGCTTCGGCATCTTTAATTCCGCGCTGTTTACCACGATAACCACGGACTCCTCCTGCGGCGCGGTCAACGCCATGCTCGACTCCTTCACGCCCCTGGGCGGTTTGGTGGCGATGTTCAACATCCATCTGGGGGAGGTCATCTTCGGCGGCGCCGGGTCCGGCCTCTTCGGCATGCTGGTCTTCGTGGTCCTGGCCATCTTCCTGGCGGGCCTGATGGTGGGCCGCACCCCGGAATACCTGGGAAAAAAGATCGAGTCCTTCGACGTCCAGGTGGCGGCCCTGTCTATTCTGGTGCCCAGCGTCTTCCTGCTGGGCTTCACCGCCTTGGCCGCCTCCAGCGCCTGGGGCATCAGGGCCATAGGCAATAGCGGGCCCCACGGCTTCAGCGAGATACTCTACGCCTTCAGTTCCTGTATCGGCAACAACGGCAGCGCCTTTGCCGGCCTGTCGGCCAATACCCTCTGGTATAACCTGACCCTGGGGCTGGCCACCCTGGTCGGGCGCTTCTTATCCATCGTGCCGGTATTGGCGCTAGCCGGCAGCCTGGCGGCCAAAAAGACCATCCCGGTGAGCGACGGCAGTTTTCCGGTTTCCGGCGCCACTTTTACCCTACTCCTCGTGGGCACCATCATCATCGTGGGGGCACTGACCTTCTTCCCGGCCATCAGCCTGGGCCCCATCGTGGAGCACTTCCTTATGATGAATTCTCATAAGTTATTCTAAGGGCTCCGACGATGGCTGCCAATGTGAAAGCCCGCTCATTGTTTGATAAGACGATCCTGATCCCGGCGATCGGGGATTCCTTCCGGAAGCTCGACCCCCGTCTGATGGTTGGTAATCCGGTGATGTTTGTGGCCTTGGCGGGGGCTGCGGTGACGACGGCCAAACTCTTTTATACCCCTTTACGTGGAGGGTCCTGGGGTTTCTTTCTGCAGATCGCTCTGTGGCTCTGGTTCACGGTGCTGTTCGCCAACTTTGCCGAGGCCATGGCGGAAGGGCGGGGCAAGGCCCAGGCGGCCACCCTGCGCAAGGCTCGGACCCGGGCCATTGCCAATCGTCGGTTGCCCGGCGGGGTCATCGAGTCAATCCCGGCAGAAGCTCTGCGCAAAGGCGATGTCTTCCTGGTTAAGGCTAATGAGGTGATTCCGGCGGACGGCGAAGTTATCGAAGGCGCGGCCACGGTGAATGAATCGGCCATCACCGGGGAGTCGGCCCCGGTGATTCGCGAGGCCGGCGGCGATCGCAGCGCCGTCACCGGTGGCACCCAGGTGCTCTCCGACGAGATCGTGGTGCAGGTCACCGCCAACCCGGGGGAGAGCTTCATGGACCGGATGATCGCCCTGATCGAAGGCGCCAGCCGGCAGAAGACCCCCAACGAAATCGCCCTGACCATCCTGCTGGCGGCCATGACTATTATCTTTTTGGTGGTGATCGTCACCCTGAAGCTCTTTGGGACTTATGCGCAGGTGGACTTCTCTGTGCCAGTCCTGGCCGCTCTGCTGGTCTGCCTGATCCCCACCACTATCGGCGGCTTGCTGAGCGCCATCGGCATCGCCGGCATCGACCGGCTGGTGCAGCAAAACGTCCTGGCCATGAGCGGCCGCGCCGCCGAGGCTGCCGGTGATGTGGACGTGCTCCTGTTGGACAAGACCGGCACCATCACCCTGGGCAACCGCCAGGCGGTGGAGTTCCTCCCGGCCCCGGGAGTCGATGTTAAAGAACTGGCCAGCGTGGCGCAGTTCGCCTCCCTGGTCGATGAAACGCCAGAAGGACGCAGCATCGTGGTGCTGGCAAAGCAATACGGCCTCAGGGGAAGGGATCTGCGTGAGTTCCCTAACGCCGAGTTTGTCCCTTTCAGCGCCAGGACCCGCATGAGCGGCGTCAATCTCGAGGGCGAGCAATACCGCAAAGGCGCCCCGGATGCCGTGCAAGAGTTCGTTGGCGGGCCGCTGCCTCCGGAGGTGGATGCCGAGATCCAGCGCATCGGCTCCCTGGGCGGCACCCCCCTGGTGGTGGCCGGCTCCGGAAAAATCTATGGTGTGGTCTATCTCAAGGACATCGTCAAGGGCGGCCTGGCGGACCGTTTCCTGCGCTACCGGGCCATGGGCATCACCACCATCATGATTACCGGTGACAATCCCCTCACTGCCGCGGCCATCGCCAAAGAGGCCGGTGTCGATGATTTCCTGGCCCAGGCCAAACCGGAAGACAAACTGGCCATGATTCAGCGGCAACAGGCGGCCGGACACCTGGTGGCCATGACCGGCGACGGCACCAACGACGCGCCGGCCCTGGCGCAGGCCGACGTGGGCGTGGCCATGAACACCGGCACCCAGGCGGCCAAAGAGGCCGGTAACATGGTGGATCTCGACTCTAACCCCACCAAACTCATCGAGATCGTAGAGATCGGCAAGCAGCTACTCATGACCCGGGGCGCCCTCACCACCTTCAGCGTCGCCAACGACGTAGCCAAATACTTTGCCATCATCCCGGCCATGCTCATGGCGACTTTCCCCCAAATCGCCCCCTTCAACATCATGAAACTGGCCTCGTCGGAAAGCGCCATTCTCAGTGCAGTGATCTTCAATGCCCTGATCATTATTGTCCTGATTCCCCTGGCCTTGAAGGGCATCAAGTTCCGCCCCCTGGGGGCTGCTGCCATTTTGCGGCGCAATCTGCTGATCTATGGCCTGGGCGGCGTCATCGTGCCGTTTATCAGCATCAAGCTCATCGACTTGGTCGTCACCGCCCTGCACCTGGCCTGAGAGAGAGCGAGATATGAATATCCAGGGACTGCTCCAAGAAATCAAGGTTTCGGCCCTGGTCACCTTGAGCCTGTTGATCATCCTGTGCGGCCTCTATCCCCTGGCGGTCTGGGGGATCGCCCAGGTGGCCTTTCCCAACCAGGCCAATGGCTCTCTGATGGAGCTTAAGGGGAAGGTGGCCGGCAGTAGTCTAATAGCCCAAAACTTCAGCGGGGCCCAGTATTTCCACCCGCGGCCCTCGGCCGCGGGCGACACCGGCTATGACGGCACCAGCTCCGGCGGCAGCAACCTGGGCCCGTTGTCCCAGAAGCTCAGCGATCAGGTGAAGGAGCGGGTGGAGAGGTATCGCGCCGAAAATAACCTGCCGGCCGGAACCCTGGTTCCAGCCGATGCGGTGACCGCCTCCAGCAGCGGCCTGGACCCCCATATCGGTCTCAGCAATGCCGCTTTTCAGGCCACGCGGGTTGCCCAGGCCAGAAAGTTGAGTAAAGATAAGGTCCAGGACCTCCTGCAAAAATATACCGAAGGGCCTGACCTGGGTTTTTTGGGAGAGCCCGGGGTTAACGTGCTGCGGCTCAATCTGGCCCTGGATGCCATAATGGTCCAGTAGTGCCGTTTGCGGTTCAAGGATTAACCGCATAACCGGGATCGCCAGGGCTCGGCTTCTAGTTGCATAACTGCACGGCGCAAAGGCACCTGCACATGGAACCCGATAAGATGGCGGAAGACAAGGCCCTCAGTTTCCTGCGCCTGATCCGCCGCGCCCAGCGCGGCAAGTTGAAGATCTATCTCGGGTACGGGGCTGGGGTCGGGAAGACCTGGCAGATGCTCCAGGAAGGACACCGCCTGAAGGAAGAGGGGGTGGACATCGTGGTGGGGCTGGTGGAGACCCATGGCCGGGTGGAGACGGCCAAACTCCTCGAAGGTCTGGAGGTCGTGCCCCGGCGTCAGGTGCAATATCGCGGCATCACCCTGGAGGAGATGGATCTGGACGCGGTACTGGCACGGAAGCCTGAAGTGGCCCTGGTGGATGAACTGGCCCACTCCAATGTGCCGGGAAGCAAGAACCCCAAACGTTATCAAGACGTTGAGGACCTGTTGCGCGTCGGCATCCACGTCATCAGCACCCTCAACATCCAGCACCTCGAAAGCCTTTATGACCTGGTGGAGGCCCACATCGGGGTCAAGGTCCACGAGCGCATCCCCGACACCGTGTTGGCCGAGGCCGATGACATTATCAACGTGGACATCTCCCCGGAGGATTTGCTGCGGCGCCTCCGGGAAGGCAAGATCTATCCTCCGGACCGGGTGGCCGTGGCCCTGGAAAACTTTTTTAAACGCGTCAATCTAGACCAACTCCGGGAATTGACGCTCAGGGAGCTGGCCTCCCAGATTGACTCGAAGCGCCGCACCGAGCCGGAGGATAATCCCGAGGCCGCGCCGGAACAGGTGATGGTCTGCATCAGCTCCCGCGGTCCCAATCCCGCCGCCCTGCTGCGCTATGGCTCCCGCCTCGCCGGCCGCCTCAATACCACCTGGTATGCGGTTTACGTCCAGACCTCCCGGGAGGAATCCACCGTGATCGATGCGGCCACCCAGCGCCAGCTCTCCGATAGCCTCACCCTGGCCAAACAGTTGGGGGCCATGGTTTTTCCCTATAAGGGGGAGGACGTCGCGGCCACGATCCTCCATTTTGCCAAGGAATACCGGGTCAGTCACATCATCATCGGCAGGCCGGGCCGGCTGCCGGCCTGGAAACGCTGGCTGGGCCGAAAAACCGTCGCCGAGCAATTGATCTTCGCGGCCCCCCCGGGCGTGACCATTGTGGTGCGGGATACTTCTTCATTTCTTTTTTAGAGTCAGGTGCAGATTTTCCTTTAAAAAAGACTCCTGCTTAATTAACCGGCAGGGAGCCATCGCCAACCGCCAGTGAAGACCCGTCTGGATCAGTTATTGGTAACCAGGGGCCTGGCCCGGAGCCGGACTGAGGCCCAGGCCTTGATCCTGGCGGGGCGGGTCAGGCTGGCAGGGGGCGGCGTGGCAGTCAAACCCGGAACCCTGGTGGCCGGGGAGACGGCCCTCACCCTGAAGCCGGCGCCCCGTTTCGTCAGCCGGGGCGGTGACAAGCTGGCTGCGGCCCTGGAACACTTCCGGGTGCTGCCGGAGGCTAAGACCGCCTTGGACGCCGGGGCCTCCACCGGCGGCTTCACCCAGGTCCTCTTGCTGGCCGGGGCCAAAAAGGTCTATGCCGTGGACGTGGGCTACGGCCAGCTCGACGCCACCCTGCGGGCCGACCCCCGGGTGGTGGCCCGGGAGCGCCTGAACCTCCGCTACCTGACTCGGGAAGACGTCCCCGAGGCCATCGACCTCATGACCCTGGACCTCTCCTTTATCTCCCTCACCCTGGTGCTGCCCCGCCTGCTGGAGTTTCTCCGCCCCGGCGGCGAGATCCTGGCCCTGGTGAAGCCCCAGTTCGAAGTGGGCAAGGGCCGGGTGGGTAAAGGGGGAGTGGTGCGGGAGCTGGCCCAGCAACAGGAAGCGGTGGCCAAGGTGGCGGCCGGAGCCGCGGCTCTCGGGTTTCAGGTGAGCCCGGCCTTCCCCTCCCCCCTCAAGGGCCCCAAGGGGAATCAAGAATATTTTCTGTATCTTATCGGTCCCGGGGCGGCGCCCGGCGCCGGCGGAAGTTATTGACAAGAACCCTGGGGAATTTTAAAATTTATTAGTAACCCGCAAAAGTAAACTCTCTGATTTTTTTCACATAGGAGCAAGTAGATGGAAAACCGGGTAAAAACCGTACTCTTGTTGACCGGGTTGACGATATTCCTGATTTTCATGGGGAAGCTGCTGGGCGGCCGCCAGGGTATGTACCTGGCCTTTATCCTGGCCTTGGGCATGAACTTCTTCAGCTATTGGTTCTCCGACAAGATTGTCCTGCGCATGTACAGGGCCCAGGAAGTGAGCCCGGCGGAAGCGCCGCAGATGCATCAGATGGTGGAGGAACTGGCCCATGAAGCGGGCATCCCCAAACCCAGGGTCTACGTCATCCCGGACGAGTCCCCCAACGCCTTCGCCACCGGCCGCAACCCGCAGCACGCCGCGGTGGCGGCCACCCAGGGAATCATCCGGCTGCTGACCCCGGTAGAGCTCAAGGGCGTGCTGGGCCACGAGCTGGGGCACGTGCTCAACCGCGATATCCTCGTCTCCAGCATCGCCGCCACCCTGGCAGGCGCCATCATGATCCTGGCGAGCATGGCCAGGTGGGGGGCAATCTTGGGTATGGGCCGGGATGACGAGGAGGGGGGAGGGATCTTTGGGGTTCTGATCATGTCCATCGTCGCCCCCATCGCCGCCATGCTCATCCAGATATCGTCGTCGTACCGGCTACCCGAACAATTCGAGGATTGACGACCGAGGTGGTCTTGACGGCGGTTGACGGGATGCCGGTCGAGTGCGCGCTGAATTTCGATCACGTGTCGCTAGCGCAACGGAATCGAATGGGCCCAGTGTTGTGCAGTCTGCCGGAGACGCGATGGCTTGAAGTGCGGCGTGCGCTACTCACGGCGTGCGGCTTCGGCATCTGAGACAGCGATGGACGCGGCGCAACCGGCGATCTCCGAAAAGGGCGCGCTACCGCCGACCCCTTTAACATTTCAGCGGGGAGCGTAATCGAGGTGCCTCTTGATGTTGATCAGGCGCATCGCTGCCACGCCTAGTTTTTCTTTTGGGGAAGTTGGCGATTTCGTAGCGTGCGGCGCGACTGAGGTCCTTCAACCGCCTATAATCGCGGT
>JBKQLU010000069.1:0-8780 GCA_052326585.1 Desulfobaccales bacterium
CCTGCAGCCGGTGTCGCCTGAGGAGAGCGCCGCGTTAGGGCCGCTGGCGTAAAGTGAGCAGTGAGCAGTGTAGGGTGGGCACTGCCCACCAGTAAGCAGTGAGCAGTGAGCAGTGAGCAGTGAGCAGTGAGCAGAAAGGTCCAAACCGCAGAGTGTGCTGGACTCGCCGAGTCCGGGGAGATAGCATGGAAACAAATTAATAATTTTAGCCAGTTGATGGCTTAATAATGGTGGGCAGTTCCCACCCTACAAGACTGACTAATGACTAATGACTAATGGTTACTGGCTGCTGACTACTGACTACTGATCACTTGTCTTTAACTGCTTACTGCTCACTGCTCACTGCTCACTAAAAAGGACGCGATATGCCAAACTATATCCCCGAAATCCACCAGGCTACCCTGGCCAACGGCATGAACCTGCTGGGGGTGGAGTATGCCCGGGCGCCCTGGCTGAGACTCACCTTTATGGCCAAGCGGGGCTCCGAAACCGACCCTAGGGGCAAGGCCGGGGTGGCCGACTGGGCCGCGGAGCTCCTCACCCTGGGCTCTGCCGGCCGCAGCCAGTTGCAACTGGCCCAGGAGATTGAAGCCCGGGGAGCGAGCCTCTCGGGCCACTCCGGCTTTGACGCCACCCTCGTCTCTCTGGAGGGACTGGCCGAGGATTTCGAGGAACATCTGGCCACCCTGGCGGAGATCGTCCAGACCCCGGCCTTCCCGGAGGATGAGTTCCTGCTGATCCGGGAGCGCCGCCGCGCCGAGCTGGTGCAGCAGTTGCAAGACCCCCGGGAGATGGCCAGTCTGCGTTACCTGCGCCTCTTTTTCGGAGATTCGCCTTACGGCCACCCGGTGCCCGGCGACCTGCGCACCCTGGACGCCCTCTCCCTCGCTGATCTTAAAGGCTTCTATCAGCGGGAGTTCACTCCCGGGACCAGCACCCTGGTGGCGGTGGGTATGGTGGATTTCGCCACCGTGGTCCGGGAAGCCGGGCGTCTCTGGGGCTCCTGGAGTGGCGGCGGCCCTCCCAGCCCAACCTTCACCGCCCCGCCTGCGAAGCTTTGCGCCCCCGGCGTCTATCTCCTGGATCGCCCCGATTTGACCCAAAGTGAGATTCGGGTTGGGCATCTGGGCCTGCCCCGCGCCCACCCGGATTACTTCCCCTTGAAGCTGGTGAACTACATCCTGGGGGGCGGCGGCTTCTCTTCCCGCCTCATGACCCGCATCCGCTCGGATCTCGGTTTTACTTACGGCATCAACAGCAGCTTCTCCTTTCGCCGAGCCCCGGGTCCCTTTATCATCTCCACCTTCACCCCGGCGGCCAACACCGCCGCGGTGGTTAAGGAGATCGGCCAGGTGGTCCGGGACGTGAGGCGCCAGGGGCTCACTTCCCAAGAACTGGAAGAGGCCCGGAGTTACTACGTGGGCCATTTCCCCCTGGGTCTGGAGAACCCCGCGGGCATCAGCCGCCAAGTGCTGTCCATCGACCTCTTCGACCTGGGCCGGGATTACCTGAAGGGTTATTGTGAGCAAATCCGCGGTGTTTCCCTGAAAACCGCGGCCCAGGCGGCAGAAAACCATCTGCACCCCGAGTCCCTGGTCATCCTGGTGATGGGGCCGGCAGCCAGTTGCGCTGAGGCCCTCAAGGAACTGGGACCGGTGCAATTCCTCGAGGCCTCCTAGGCGCCAATTTTTTTAGTTGACAAATCCCTTGCGATGTTATGAGATAGGAATGATTTTGTGAAAAAAAGAATAAGCCCTTTGGGGACCATCACAAGAGGGAGGAGAGTTTCATGTCAGATACACCATTGTTGGATCAACTCGAAACCGGACCTTGGCCCAGCTTCGTCAAGGACCTGAAGCGGGTGGCCGCCAGAAAGCCGGCAACCCGGGACTTACTACGGCAGTTGGAGCGCTCCTATAAAGACAAGATCACCCATTGGAAGCACGGCGGCATCGTGGGCGTCCTGGGTTACGGCTCCGGCATCATCGGCCGTTACTCCGACCTGCCGGACGAATTCCCCGGTGTGGCGCACTTCCATACCATTCGGATCAACCAGCCCTCCGGCTGGTTCTACACCACCCAGGCCCTCAGGGAGCTCTGCGCCATCTGGGACGAGCACGGCTCCGGCGCCCTGAACGTCCACGGCTCCACCGGCGACATGGTCTTCCTGGGCACCACCACCGATGAACTGGAGCCCACCTTTGCGGCGCTGACCGCCAAGGGCTGGGACCTGGGCGGCTCCGGCTCCGCCATGCGCACCCCCAGTTGCTGCCTGGGCAAGGCCCGGTGCGAATACGCCTGCTATGACACCATGGATCTGTGCTATCAGGTCACTCAGAATTTCCAGTTCGATATGCACCGCCCCTCCTTCCCCTATAAGTTCAAGATCAAATGCTCCGGCTGCCCCAACGACTGCGTGGCCGCGGTGGCCCGGGCCGATTTGAGCGTCATCGGGGTCTGGAAGGACGACATCCGCATCGACCAGGCGGCGGTGGCGGCTTATGCCGCCGGCGAACTGAAACCCCGGGCTGGCGGCACCCCCTATGCCAAGCTCGATATCAAGGCCGATGTCACCGACCTCTGCCCTACCATCTGCATGAGCTATGACGGCAAGAAGCTGACCATCGACAACAAGAACTGCAACCACTGCATGCACTGCATCAGCCTGATGCCCCAGGCCCTGCGGCCCGGCACCGAAACCGGCGCCACCCTGCTCCTGGGCTCCCACGCCCCCATCCTGGAAGGCGCCCAGATGAGCTGGGTTATCGTGCCTTTCATGCCCATGGCGGCGCCCTATGATGAATTCATGGAACTGGTGGGCAACATCCATGAGTGGTGGGCGGAACACGGCAAAAACCGGGAGCGCGTCGGTGAGTTGATGCTGCGCCTGGGCATGCGGAATTTCTTCCAGTCCGTGAACCTGGAACCGCCGGCGCAGACCATCCGGACCCCCCGGGCCAACCCCTTCTTCTTCTGGCATGCGGAAGATTTCGAGGCTGAGGCCGCGGGACGTAAATACATCAAGCTGTAAGATCAGCGCCCATGCAAGTCCCTTAGCTGACTTGGGGGCGATTAGATAAGGAGGAATTAATACAATGGCTGAGCGTATTACTGATATCGGACCACCGAAATTTGATAAATTCTTGCCTCCCATCATCAAAGAGAATTACGGCAAGTGGAAATATCACGAGATCCTGGAACCCGGGGTGCTGGTGCACGTCTCCGAGTCCGGGGCCAAGATCTTTTCCGTCCGGGGCGGCTCTCCCCGGCTTGTAACCACCGACTTCGTCAAAGAACTGTGCGACGTGGCCGATAAATTTTGCGACGGCTATCTGCGCTTCACCAGCCGGAACAACGTCGAGTTTCTGCTCACCGATCAGAGCAAGATCGCCGGCGTCAAGGACGCCTGCAAAAAGCTCGGCGTGCCCATCGGCGCCACCGGCCACTCGCTGAGCAACATCGTCCATACCCAGGGCTGGGTCCATTGTCATACCCCGGCCATCGACGCCTCAGGCATCGTCAAGGCGGTGATGGATGATCTGTTCGAGTATTTCGGGAGCCACAAGCTGCCGGCCCAGGTGCGCATCGCCCTGGCCTGCTGCCTGAACATGTGCGGCGCGGTGCACTGCTCCGACATCGCCATCCTGGGCATCCACCGCACCCCGCCCAAGGTGAACCACGACCGGCTGCGCCATCTCTGCGAAATTCCCACCACCATCGCGGCTTGTCCCACCGGCGCCATCCGGCCTCATCCGGACAAGAATCTGAAGAGCGTGGTCATCAATGAAGAGCGCTGCATGTACTGCGGCAACTGCTACACCATGTGCCCGGCCTTGCCGGTGTTTGACGCCGAGAAAGGCGGCGTCGCCCTGCTGGTGGGCGGCAAGGTCTCGAACTCCAAGACCCCGCCCATGTTCTCCAAGCTGGCGGTGCCTTATCTGCCCAACAACCCGCCGCGCTGGCCGGAAGTGGTGCAGTCCATCCGCAAGATCCTCATCAAGTACACCGAAGGCGCCAATAAATGGGAACGCGTCGGCGAATGGGTCGAACGCATCGGTTGGGAGAAATTCTTCCAGGTCTGCGAAATTCCCTTTACCTTCCAGCACATTGACGACTACCGCTGGGCTTATGACACCTATCGGACGTCGATGCATTTTAAATTCTAAGCAGGTGGCATAAATGGCACTATCCAAAGAAGCGTTGGTGGAATTCATCTACGACCTGGTCAAAGGGGCCCAGGGCAAGAAGCAGCTCAAGGCCATGGACCTGCAGAAGGCCGTGCTCAAAGCCCATCCCGACCAGGACAAGACCATGGTGAAGTTCGCCATCAAGGACCTGATCGATAACGGCCGCTGCGTTTACACTTACTTCGGCGGGAGCTTCGTCGAGATCCCCCACGAAGAAGGCGCGGCAAAGAGAGATTGATGAACTGCCCCCGCCTGCTGCTGGCTGCCCTGCGGGGTGGGGCGGGCAAGACTACCTTGACCTTGGGGCTCCTGGCCGCCTGGCGCGACCAGGGACGGCGGATGGTGCCCTTTAAGAAGGGTCCAGACTACATCGACCCGGCCTGGCACGCCCTGGCCGCCGGTTGCCCCAGCCACAATCTGGACCCCTTCCTCATGGAAGGGGACCAGATTATGGCCATGGTAGTCCGCCATGCCGACCAGGCAGACGCCCTCCTCATCGAAGGCAACCGCGGTCTTTACGACGGCCTGGATGCCCAGGGAACTTATAGTACCGCCGGACTGGCCAAATTTCTGGCCACGCCGGTGGTGCTGGTGGTGGACTGTACCATGACCACCCGCACTGCCGCCGCCCTGGTACTCGGTTGCCAGCACTTCGACCCCCAGGTGGACCTCCGGGGGGTGATTCTCAACCAGGTGGCCCGGCCGCGCCATGAAGAGATGCTGCGGAGCACCATCCAGCGCTACTGCGGCATTCCGGTGCTGGGAGCCCTTCCCCGTCTCAAGTGTGCAGTCTTTCCGGAACGACACATGGGCCTGGTGCCCCCCCAGGAACACGCCACTGCCCTCAAGGCCATATCGACCGCCAAGGAACTGGCCCAGCGCTACCTGGATCTCGAGGGACTCTGGCGCCTGGCGGCCTCAGCGCCGCCCCTGCCGCGGCGACAAAGCCTCTACCTCTCTCCTGGCGCCAGCCCCGGAACGCCGGTAACCCTCGGGATAATCCGAGACTCCGCCTTTCAGTTTTACTACCCGGAAAACCTGGAGGCCCTGGAGCGCCAAGGCGCCAGGCTCCTCGAGATCAGCGCCCTGGACGACCCCCTGCTGCCTCCCCAACTCGACGGCCTCTATATCGGCGGCGGCTTTCCCGAGACCCACGCCCGGAGGCTCTCCGATAACCTCAGTTTCCGCCAGGCGGTCAAGGCCGCGGCCCTGGCCGGCCTCCCCATCTATGCCGAATGCGGCGGCCTCATGTACCTGGGGAAGCACATCCAGGTCCGGGGCGAAAGATTCCCCATGGTGGGGCTCTTCCCCTACGACTTTGTCATGGGAAAAAGACCCCAGGGCCACGGTTATACCACCCTGGAAGTGGTCCGGGAAAACCCCTTCTTTCCCTTGGGGGCCCGGCTGCGGGGCCATGAGTTCCACTATTCCCAAATCACCCCGGAACCGGCGGCCGAGGCCGCCATGGCCTTTCGCCTCACCCGGGGCACCGGTATCGGGGGGCAGCGGGAAGGCCTCATCCGTGATAACGTCCTGGCCACCTACACCCACCTGCACGCCTTGGGATCGCCCCAATGGGCCCCGGCCCTGGTCAGGCGCGCCCGGGAGTACCAGCGCCAAACGCTCGCCTTGGCAGGCGTTCCGGCCCGGCCGGCTGCCTTGGGCCGGGAGCAGCGCCTCTCCTCATCCCGCTAAGCGCGACAAGCTCAGCCAACTCCCGCCGCCCTGGGCGGCGTCACCTCTATTCTTGGAATTTTCGCCTGCACAGTCACTTGACCCCGGCCGCGCCCCGACTTAAAATGTACCAAGCTGCCAGGGGCCAGGGTCTCACTCGGACATCTGGAAGGCCTTAAGTTCGCATCCTCCCTGGCGCCATCCCATTCCGGCCAACCGTCAGAGCTGCCGACATCCTGGTCCCAGCCGCGGCAATTCGGCCAGGGCCGGGGGGTGGCTCGTTACCAAAGGCAAGGAGGTGAGGTTTAATGGCTTTTCGCGTGGAAGTCGACACGGATAAGTGCAGCGGCGACGAAGAATGCGTCAACGTCTGCCCCGTCGGCGTCTTTGAGATGCTGCAGGACAAGGCGAACCCGGTGAATGAAGATGAATGCCTGGGCTGCGAGAGCTGCGTCGAAGTCTGTCCCTCGGCGGCCATTACGGTAACCGAGTCCTGAGAAAGGCGAAAACCGGGGTGCGCTGCGGCGCGCCCCCTATTTTTTTAGGCGCCTGGCTGGCCGGCGCCAGCCATTCCTGCCAGAACGACCCTGCCCATCAGGTCCTGCAACTCGTCTCTTCACGGCAGGACCCGCACTGCTGCCGCGGCTCCAATTCCGCTTCGGTCGCCGGCCGCACCTCCAGCACCCGCACCTGATAGTGCAGATCATGGCCGGCCAGGGGGTGGTTCATATCCAGGATGACGGCGTCCTCCCGCACTTCCTTGATGGTCAGGGGATATTCCGGCGGGAAGGGCAGATTGGCCGGCAGCACCTTCTGGCCCACCCGCAATTCCAGGTCCGGCGGAAAGACCTTGGGACTCCAAACCTGGATATTTTCCGGCTCATAAGCGCCGAAGGCCTCGGCCGCGGGCACCACGAACTCCACCGCCTCCTGCTCCCTGAGGCCCCAGAGACGGCGTTCCAGCCCGGGCAGAACCTCGCCGTAGCCGGCCACGAATTGCAGGTAGTCCGGCGCCGCGGCGCCGCCCCGAATCTGTTCCCCGGAATCGAGGCGCATGTGGTATTCCAAAACCACGTACCGGTCTTTGGCAATGACGGTCATATGTTCCTATCCTCAAAAAGATGGTATAATTGCTATGATAATCCGGCAGGCAGGCGTCCCGCCCGCCCCGCAGCCGGCGGCAGAAAAATCGGGAATGTCAAAATATTATAACTTAGCGGAAATGTTACCGTAACCCTCTAAATCCAAAATGAATCCAAAGGCTGAAATTCGGAAAGCTAAAGTTAGCGAGATCCCGGAAATCTGGCGGATGTTGCATGACTTCGCCGATCAGGATGTCTTGCGCCGGACCAAGGCTGACCTTTATAGCCAACTAAGGGAATACTTCGTCTATCGCCTCGACCAGTCCCCACTGATCGGCGTCGCCGCCCTGCACATCTATTGGGAAGATTGCGCCGAGATTCGCTCCGTGGTGGTCCTGCCGGAATTTCAAAAAAAGGGCACGGGCTCCGAATTGGTTAAAAAATGCCTGGAAGAAGCGCAGGCCATTGGCTTGAAAAAGATTTTTGCGCTTACTACCCGGCCTGATTTCTTCAAAAGATTAGGCTTCCGAAAATTTCCTAAAGATAAACTGCCGCCCCATATTTGGAGCGAGTGTAAGGACTGCATCAAATACCCGGATTTCTGCGATGAAGTCCCCATGCTCCTGGAGCTGGATAAGGGAACTATTTTAGATTAATAATATTTGTGAATTGTCCCAAGCTGGCCTGGGAATAATCCCTCAAAGGCTTAAACCGGGGGAAAAAATTATGCCATCCGAATTAACTATTGAATATACCTTATATATTTGGCAGGAAGGCCGTCAGTTCATTGCCCATGCCCTGCCCCTGGATGTCATGAGTTCAGGCCCTACCCCGGAAGCAGCCAGAAAGGCCTTGGCTGAAGCCGTCAGGGTCTTCCTGCTTACCCTCGATGATATGCAGACTACCGCGGAAATCCTTCAGGAATGCGGCTATGAACTGATCCAGGGTAGCTGGAAAAGCCCTCCCTGGGTGTCGATTGAAAGGCACTCCGCCGTGGTCGGTATCTAGTTAAATGGCCAGGATGGCTCCGGTCCATTGGCGGGTACTGGAGAAGATATTCCAGATTAAGGGATTCAAATTTGCCCGTCAAGAGGGCAGTCATCGCTCATATGTGAAACCCGGCATGGCAACCGACACTTCATCATAAGTGAGAATTACGATAATATTTAAATCAATATGATCCAATTTATCCTTAAAAAGATCTTCGGCAGCCAAAACGAGCGGGAGCTGAAACGCCTGGCGCCTCTGGTGGACGCCATCACCGCCCTGGAGCCGGAGTACCGTTCCCTCTCCGACGCCGACCTGGCGGCCAAGACCCCGGTGTTCAAAGAGCGCCTGGAGCGGGGCGAGCCTCTCGATGATCTCCTGCCCGAGGCCTTTGCCGCGGTCCGGGAAGCCTCCACCCGGGTCCTGGGCCTGCGCCCCTTCGACGTCCAGCTCATCGGCGGCATCGTCCTGCACCAGGGTATGATTGCCGAAATGAAGACCGGTGAAGGCAAAACCCTGGTGGCCACCATGCCCGCCTACCTCAACGCCCTCAGCGGCGAAGGGGTGCACATCGTCACGGTGAACGACTACCTGGCCAAACGTGACACCCGCTGGATGGGCGAGATTTACAGCTTCCTGGGGCTGCGGGTGGACACCATCGTCCACGGCCTGGACGATCAACAGCGCCGCCTGGCCTACGCCGCGGACATCACCTTCGGCACCAATAATGAATTCGGCTTCGACTACCTCAGGGACAATATGAAATTCTCCCTGGAGGACTATGTCCAGCGGGATTTCCACTACGCCATCGTGGACGAGGTCGACTCCATCCTGATTGACGAGGCCCGCA
>JBKQLU010000070.1:0-71284 GCA_052326585.1 Desulfobaccales bacterium
ATCGTCTCCTTTCTGCTCCTGGTGGCCTTGGTGGGGGCCCTTTATCTGGGCCGGCGGGAGGAGTAGGGGCGGGTCTTAGACCCGCCCCTACAACCGGGCAATTTGAGATATTTGAAAAACTGGGCGATTACTGCGGCCCATCCCACCCAAGGGCAACCTGGTGGGCCGGCAGTCCCTGGCCGCCCAGCCAAGGAATTACTATTAAGGCAATTTCATGAACAACCTGGTCCCTTACAGCCACACCCTGGTCCTGGCCGGAGGCTTGTTCTTCCTGGGCGCCGCCTGCACCGCGGCCCGGCGCTCGCTGGTAATGATCCTCATCGGGGTGGAAGTGATGCTGAACGCCGCCGGCCTGGCCCTGGTGGCCGGTTCCTTGCGCTGGCAGCAGTTGGACGGCCAGGCCCTGGTGATCTTCATCATGTGCGTGGCCGCGGCCGAAGTGGCCGTGGGCCTGGCCCTTATCGTCCATTGCCAGCGGCGCACCGGCACCCTGGATGCGGACCACTACCGTCTCATGAAGGGCTGACGTGGAAACTCTCCTTTTGCTTCTCTTGCTTTTGCCCTTGGGCGGCGCCCTGGTCAACGCCCTCCTGGGGCGTCTCCTGCCCCGGCGGGCGGTGGAGGCGGTGGCCTGCGCCGCGGTCCTGGGGGCCATGGTCTGTGCCGCGCTGGCCCTGGTCCTGGCCGCCGACCGGGCCCGCGACCTCACCTTCTTCCAGTGGATCAAGGCCGGGGAATTCTCCGCGGCCATGAATGTCCATTACGACCCCCTGGCCGCGGTGATGGCGCTGATGGTCACCTTTGTGGCGAGCATCATTCACCTCTACTCCGCCGCCTTCATGCGGGAAGATACCGATTACGTCCGCTTTTTCTGCTATTTGAACCTTTTTGTCTTCGCCATGCTGGTAATTACCACCGCGGACAGCCTCATCTTCGTCTACCTGGGCTGGGAGGGGGTGGGGTTCTGCTCCTATGCCCTGATCGGTTTTTGGTATAGAGACTTAGCCAACGCCAATGCCGGCCGCAAGGCCTTCATCTGCACCCGCATCGGCGACGTCGCCTTCGGCGTCGCCCTGGGCCTTTTCCTGGTCCATTTCGGCAATGTCTCCATCACCTATATCAACGGCCACGTTCAGGAGCTGAGCCCCACCCTGGCAACCGTCCTGGCCCTGCTGCTGCTCTGGGCGGCCCTGGGCAAATCGGCGCAACTACCCCTGACGGTATGGCTGCCGGACGCCATGGCCGGGCCGACGCCGGTCTCGGCCCTGATTCATGCGGCCACCATGGTCACCGCCGGCACTTACCTGCTCATGCGGCTCTTCCCGTTAATCCTGCTCTCTCCCGCGGCCATGCTGATCATTGCCGGGGTCGGCTCCATCACCGCACTTTACGCCTCGTTTGCGGCCCTGGCCCAATGGGACATCAAGAAGATGCTGGCCTACTCCACCATGAGCCAGGTGGGCTACATGTTTCTCGCGGTGGGCGCCGGCGACATTGTCGGTGGTCTCTTCCACCTGGTGTCCCACGCCTTCTTCAAGTCCCTGCTCTTTTTGACGGCAGGGATAGTCATCCAGGCCCTGGCTGAGGAGCACAATATCTTTCGCATGGGTTCGCTGCGCCGCCTCCTGCCCGGAGCCTACTGGCTTTTCCTGGCGGGGGCCATCTCCCTGAGCGCCTTCCCGATGCTGGGCGGTTTCTTCAGCAAGGATCGCATCCTGCTGGCCACCTTTATCCATCCCGGGGCCATTTATAAGATCTTCTGGCTGCTGGGCCTGGCCGCGGCCTTTTTGACGCCCCTGTACACCTTCCGGGTCTTCTTCGTGGCCTTTCCGGAGAGGCCGGGTGGCCGCCGGGCCGAAGAAATCCTCCCCACTCCCCGTTTCATGGCCTGGATCCTGTGGCCCCTGGCGGTGTGCGCCCTGGGCGATGGCCTCTTAAACCTCCCGGGGGGCTTTGGCAAGAATTTTCTGGGCCACTACCTGGCCGTGGTCCCCGGGGCCAGGCCGGACCTGGGGGCTGGGGCGGCCACCGAATGGACCATGGGCCTGCTCAGCGCCGCCCTGGTGCTGGTCTCTCTGACCCTGGCCTATTTCCGCTATCGCCGCCGGCCGGCCCTGGAACCAGCCCTGGAAGGCTACTGGGGACTCCTGTTTTCCGCCTTTTATCTAGACCGGCTCTATCAGTCGATCTTCGTCCGGCCCTTTCAAGCGGCGGCCGGTTTTCTCTGGCGGCAGGTGGATGACCGTTACGATCAGCAAATCAGCAGCGGCGCCTGGGCCCTCTTTCGCCCTTACCGCGCCATGGCCGCCTTCTTTTGGACCAAGATTGACGAAATCTTCCTGGACGACGGCGCGGTGTGGGCCGCCGGCGGCCTGGAAATCCTGTCCCGGCACCTGGGGCGCTGGACCAGCGGGCGCCTTTCCACTTACCTGAAGACGTTGCTCCTGGGACTCACTATTCTCCTGGGCGCCCTGGCGTTGAGCTGGCACCTGCGGTAACGGAGGCCTGAGCATGCCTAACTTTCCCATCCTCTCCATCATCATCTTCTGGCCGATTCTGGGCAGCTTTGCCGTCCTGGCCGCCTTCCGCAACCCCCGCCTGGTTCGCTGGCTCAGCCTGGCGGTGACCCTGGTGGAGGTGGGACTGGTGGCTTCCCTGTTTTTCGGGAATCTGACGCCGCACTCCGGTCCCCAGGGGTCCTGGCTGCTCATGGAGGACTATCCCTGGATTGGCTGGCTGGGGGCCCGCTACATCCTGGGATTGGACGGCATCAGCCTGACCCTGGTGGCGCTCACCGCCTTCATCAACGTCTTTTGTGTACTCATCTCCTGGGATGCCATCGAGGAAAAAGTCGGGTCTTTCTTTTTCTTCATCCTATTTTTGGAAGGGACCCTGGTCGGACTCTTTTTGGCCGAAGATCTGCTGCTCTTTTATCTCTTTTGGGAGATCCAGATCATCCCCATGTTCTTCCTGGTAGGCATCTGGGGCCACGAAAACCGGCTGCACGCCTGCATCAAGTTCCTCCTCTACACCCTGGGCGGCAGCCTGGTAATGCTCATCGCCCTCATCGCCCTTTATGTCGTCCATGGACAGCATACCGGGATCTACACCTTTTCGGTGTATCAGTTGGCGCAGCATGCGACCCTGGGACGCACCACCGAAATCCTCTTGTTCCTCGCCTTCTTATTGGCCTTCGGCATCAAAATTCCCCTGATTCCGGTACACACCTGGCTGCCGGACACCCATACCGAGGCGCCTACTGCCGGCAGCGTGGACCTGGCGGGACTGCTGCTGAAGACCGGCGTCTATGCCCTGTTTCGCTTCGCCATGCCCTTCTTTCCCAACGCCACCCGCCTCTTTGGGCCGCTGCTGCTATTTCTGGGAGTGGCCGGGCTCTTCTATGCCGCCTGGATCGCCCTGGCCCAAACCGACATCAAACGGCTGGTGGCCTATTCCAGCATCTCGCACATGGCCATGGTGGTCATCGGCCTGGTCATCTGGAACTCCATCACTCTGAGCGGCGCCGTGGTGCAAATGGTCAACCACGGCATCTCCACTTCGGCCCTGTTCATCATGGTGGGCATGCTGGATGAGAGGATTCACTCCAGGGACTTCGCGGTCTTGGGAGGCATCTGGCGCAAGATGCCGGTATTTGGCGCCTTTTTCCTGCTGTTTGCCCTGTCTTCCCTGGGTCTGCCGGGCCTCAATAATTTCATCGGGGAGATACTGATCTTGGTAGGCACCTTCAAGGCCAGCCCGGTGATCGGCTTTTTGGGCTTTATGGGCCTGGTCTTTGGGGTGATTTACATCTTGAGGATGGTCCAGGATGCCCTCTTCGGCGAACCCCGGGCCGATCACGTCCTCTGGGACGTGAACTTCCGGGAGATCATCATCCTGGTGACCCTGACCCTGGCGATGCTCTTCATCGGGCTGTACCCCGGGCCGCTGCTGCACCTGCTGGAACCCGCGGTGCAAACCATGGTGCAGCAGCACGCCGCCCAGTTGGCCGGAGCGGCCGCGTTTTAGGGCGATCCTGGACCAGAGGGCGGCCCCGGGCCCGCCCCAGGCGAGACAGTTATTTCCCGGAAATTGGAAACGAAATTATATGCCCACTGATTGGCTCGGCTTGATCCCGGTTCTCATCCTAAGCGGCGGCGGCTTCCTGGTCTTCTGCGCCGGGGCCTTCTGGCGGCGCCAGCCCTCCTGGCTGCTCTTTGCCCTGACCTTGCTGGCGGCGGGCTCTGCCGGGGTGGCGGCCGCGGCGCTGACTCCGGGCGGGGCCAGCTCCGAAGGCATGCTGGACCTGGGGGGCTATGCCCGGTTTTTTACCTTCCTGTTCATGGTGATCACCGTGCTCACCACCCTGTTCCTGCGCCAATACGCCGGGACCAGGGGTTTTGCCGGAGATGAACTCTACGGCCTGCTCCTCTTTGCGGCCCTGGGAATGGTGCTGGTGGCCGGGGCCTTGAACTGGATCATCTTTTTCCTGGGACTGGAACTCCTCTCCCTGGCCCTCTATGTGATGGTCGCGGTGCGCAAGGGCGAAGCGGCCTCCTCGGAAGCCGGTCTGAAGTACTTCATTATGGGAGCGGTGGCTTCGGCCTTCCTCACCTTCGGCATCGCCCTGCTCTATGCCATGAGCGGCACCCTGGAGGTGGCCGGCTCCCTGGCCGCCGCCCTGGCCTATCCGGAGCACCTGCCGGTGCTGCTCTTGGCCCTGATCCTGATCCTGGTGGGCATCGGCTTCAAGATCTCCCTGGTGCCTTTCCACCTGTGGACTCCGGATGTGTACGAGGGGGCCCCGGCGCCGGTCACGGCCTTTTTGGCCACCGGGTCCAAGGTGGCCCTGTTCGCGGCGCTGCTGCGCTTTTCCTGGCTGACGGCCCCGGCGCTTTGGGGCTACTGCCTGCCGGGGATCTGGGTCCTGGCCGTCCTCACCATGGTGGTGGGGAACCTGACCGCCCTCTACCAGACCCGGGTCAAACGCCTTTTGGCTTACTCCTCCATCGGTCAGATAGGTTATCTCACCATGACCCTGGTAGCGGTCAAACAGGGAGGCCTGCCGGCCCTGATGTTTTACCTGGTGGTCTATGCGGTTATGGACCTGGGGGCCTTCGGCCTCATCGGCAGCTTCTCTCCGGCTCAGGCCGCCCCCGATTTGGACAAGTTGGAAGACTATCAGGGTCTGGGCTATTCCCAGCCTTACAGGGCCGCCATCCTGGCCGTTTGCCTCATCTCCCTGGCCGGGCTTCCCCCCTGCGCCGGCTTTATGGGGAAATTCGCCCTGTTCCGGGCGGTGCTGCACGCCGACTACCCCTGGCTGGCGGTGATCGGCATTCTGACCGTCATCCCCTCCCTCTATTATTATCTGAAAGTGGTGATGGCCATGTATATGTGGCCGGAGGCGCCCGGGCTCGCCATTCCCGGGGTTGATCCGGCTGGCGGTCTGGCCGGCGCCGTCATCCTGGCGGCCGTTATCTTTCTGGGCGTCTGGCCCGCACCCCTGTTCAGCCTGACCGCCAGGCTGGCCGCGGCCCTACCCCTTCCCTTCTGAGCCCGCGGCCAGGCTCGAGAATTTCCTCTGCCGGGACTGGCGAAGACCGTTTCCCGGACTTAATTCTAGAGTAGCCGCCATTCAGAAAATTTTTAGGAGCGCCGCCATGGAGGCCATCCACCAGGAATTCCAGGTGAGCTTTCGCTACCCGGTTCATTTCACCACGGGTCTCTTTGACCCGGGGAATCCCCTGTTTCACCAGGTCATAAGGGACGGAGGCGGCGTCCTGCCCAAGAAGCTGCTGGCCGTGGTGGACCGCGGCCTCTACCGGCATCATCCCGACTTGCTGGCGCACCTGGAAGATTTTTGCCAGGAACACGCCGAGGTCATCACCCTGACGGGCGCTCCCCTGCTTTTGCCCGGCGGCGAGGCGGTGAAGAACGACCCCCTGCACGTCGCTATCCTGCACCAGGCCATCCAGGCGGCTAGTTTATGCCGCCATTCTTACGTGGCGGCCATAGGCGGCGGCGCCCTCATCGACACCGTGGGCTTCGCCGCGGCCACCGCCCACCGGGGGGTCCGGCTCATCCGGGTGCCGACCACCGTCCTGGCCCAGGCCGATGCGGCCATCGGGGTGAAAAACAGCCTCAACGCCTTGGGCCAGAAAAACTTTCTGGGCGTCTTTACCCCTCCGGCGGCGGTGCTCAACGACTTCGATTTCCTGGGCACCCTGTCCCAGAAAGACTGGATCGGCGGAGTGGCCGAAGCCGTTAAGGTGGCCCTCATCAAGGACGCGGCCTTCTTCAGCTTTCTGGAAAAGTCGGCCCGCGCTCTGGCCCGGCGGGACTTGCCGGCCATGCGGCAGGTCATTTACCGCTGCGCCGCCCTGCACCTGGACCACATCGCCTGCGGTGGCGACCCCTTCGAACAGGGAAACTCCAGGCCCCTGGACTTCGGCCACTGGGCCGCGCACCGCCTGGAGCTTCTTAGCGGCTTTGAGTTGGGGCACGGGGAGGCGGTGGCCATCGGCGTGGCCCTGGACACCACTTACTCTTACCTGGCAGGGCTGCTCGGCCACCTCCCCTGGCGGCGGGTCCTGGACCTGCTAACCAGCCTCGGTTTTGGGCTGTACGTCCCCCAACTCGATAACCAGGAGGCCATCCGGCAAGGGCTGGAAGAGTTTCGCACCCACCTGGGAGGCCGCCTCACCATCCTCCTCCTCGCGGATATCGGCCAGGGGCTGGAAACCAATGAAATCGACCCCGGGATCCTCATGGCCGCCATAGAGGAGTTGCGGGGACTCGCGCCGGCGGTTTGGCCGGTGGCCCAGTCCGCCTGGGCGGGCTGAGGCGGCGGAGAAAATTCCTTGCAAATCGGCCCAGACGGGTTCTTCCACCTGACTTACTGCACCAAGGTTCACCCCGGCCGGGGCTGGCCGGAGTTGTTCGGCAATCTCCAATCCCTGGTGCCGCGGCTCCGGGCCCGCCTGGCGCCGGAGCGGCCCTTCGGTCTGGGCCTGCGCCTCTCCGCCGCCGAGAGCCGGGAACTCCTGGCCGGCGACGCCCTGGCCAGGTTTCAGGATTTCCTTTCCGCCCAACAGCTCTACGTCTTTACCCTCAACGGCTTCCCTTACGGCAATCTGGGATCGCAACCGGTTAAGGACGCAATCTTTGCCCCGGACTGGCGCGCCGCCAGCCGTCTCGACTATACCTTGCGCCTGGTGGACATCCTGGCCCGCCTGTTGCCGGAGGGCGGCGAGGGCGGCATTTCCACCGTGCCCCTGTCCTACAAGCCCTGGATCGCGGCTGGCAACGCCGCCGCCATGGCGGAAATCACCGACAACCTGGTGCGCCTGACCGTAAGACTTATCCGCGTCGAAGAAGCGGAAGGCAAGCTCATCCACCTGGACCTGGAGCCCGAGCCCGACGGCCTGCTGGAGAACAGCCGGGAGGTGGTGGAGTTCTTCCAGACCTGGCTGCTGCCCCGGGGCGCCCCCCGGCTGGCCCGGACCGCCGGCGTCTCCTTGGACGAAGCCCGCCGCCGCCTGCTGCGGCACCTGCGGGTCTGCCTGGACACCTGCCATCTGGCGGTGGCCTATGAGGATCCGGCCGCGGCGCTGAGCACCCTGGCCCAATCCGGCATCCAGGTGGGAAAGGTCCAAATCACCGCGGGGTTGGAGGTGACCCTGCCAGATAAACCGGAGCAGGGCCGCCGGGCCTCTCTGGCTCAGCAACTGGAGCCCTTCTGTCAATCCCCCTACCTGCACCAGGTCAGGGTTCGGGAGGACTGCGGCCGCGTCCGGCGGTTTCCGGACCTGGAGCCGGCCCTGGCCTTGATGGACCTTGGCCCCGGCGGCCAATGGCGCATCCATTACCACCTGCCCCTGTTCGTGGAGAGTTTTGGGGCGCTGGCCTCCACCCGGGAGGAGACCCGGGCGGCGCTCAAGTTGCTGCAAGCGCACAGGTTCTGTCCGCACCTGGAGATCGAGACCTACACCTGGGAGTGGCTGCCCCCCGGCCTGAAGCACGAGCTGCTGGAGTTCCTTACCGAGGAGTATCGCTGGGTGCTGGCAGTGCTGGCCGCGGGTTGGGAGATGGACCCGGGTGGGACCGGGGCGGCGGCAGGCGATGGGCCGGCCCGGTAATCTTCTCCCCCAAGTTCTCCCGGCTAGCGCGATTTTGCGGTAGGGAACCCACTCCTTTTTTAAAATCTCCCAACCTTGACTTTGCGATTCCCGTACTTAAATTAATCTCAACGGCCACCAAGCCGCAACCATCCGGGCGAATATCTCCTTCTCACACTCTCTTTGGCCGGCGCAGGACGAATCTTCTCATCTCCCGTAGCATATCTTCGCCTTCATGAGGCTCCTGTGGACTTGACCGCAAAAATTTTTCCTTTTCTTGAAAGGAGATGGCCATGGACCGAAACTATGCCGCGGCGCGCCAGTTGCCCGGGAAGGAAGTACGGCAGGCCGGGAGGCGCTCGATCGGGGCGCAACGCCTCATGCTGGTGGGGTATTGGCAATGGGACCTGGAGACCAAAAAATATGGCTGGAGCGATGAAATGTATCGAATTTTTAATTTAAAACCCGAAGAATCCCCTCTGAGGACCGGCACCTTTTTCAATCAGGTGCACCACGAAGATCGGGAAAAGGTGGTCAAGGCCCTTGGTAAGGCCCTGGTGGGGGCGCAGCCTTACGATATTGAGCATCGCATCCTCTGGCCCGATGGCTCGGTGCGTTTCGTCCATGGCAAGGCTCAGGTAACTTTCGATGCCGAGGGCCTGCCGATATCGATCCGGGGAACCGTTCAGGACATTACCGATGGGCGGGAAGGCCGGGAGCATTTATAAAGGGAAGGGGGGCGGCAGATTTTATCGAGCCTTTCAGGTCTGCCTGATTAACTCAGTGAGGGCTCTCAAGTCGAGATTCTTCGCTGGGCTCAGAATGACAAATTTTAATAGCTTCCAGCCATACCTCCTCCCCATATCAGGGGATATGAGCCAGAGAGTCCGGACTGCCAGGGGATGCCGGTTGCGGGGCGGGGCAACCCCTGGCAATACTCGTCCGGGTAGCTCATTTAAAGGATTCGACGGTGAGGAAGGTGTCTCCGCCGGTCACGTACTTTAGTCCGGTGACGCTGATGTCTTCGCCGCACTTGTCGATGACCCCGGCGGGGAGAGCGGTTCCCTTTTGGTTGGGCAGCAGGATATAAATCTTGTCCGTCCCCTTTTCCAAGAGCCCCACCGGGATCCCATGTTTGGCGCAGTCTATGGCACAGGCTTTATGGCCCATGCCCCTGCCGCCATGATTGGTATAACAATAGGTGTCAATGACTTCGCCGGTTACGGTGACTTTCGGGTTATACCCGCTCATCGGGATCACCGTATAAGTGGGGGCCTTCTGGGCGCCGGCGGCGGCGGCAAAGGCGCAGACCAGGGTCAAGGCCAGGCAAACCACAACCATCTTCCTCATAAGCAACCTCCTGTCGGGGGGATTTGCCATTAAGATAAGTTGCCATTACCTGCCTTTCCACTACCCCGGGATTAATAATTTTCTCCTCCGGCCCTCGGAGACCCGGGCCGCGGCTTAATTAAGCCGGAAATACCCAAAGGACCCCGGAATTATGACCCCAGTCTACGTGGCGGTAATCGGCGGCAGCCAGGCCAGCCCGGAGATAGCCGCCCTGGCCCGGGAAGTGGGGCAGGAGGTGGCCCGCCGCGGCGCCGTGCTGATCTGCGGCGGTCTGGGAGGTGTGATGGCAGCCGCGGCCCAGGGGGCCGCGGCCGCGGGGGGAGTGAGCCTGGGCCTCCTGCCGGATGCGGACCGCCGCCGGGCCAACCCCTATCTGACCTATTCCCTGGCCACCAACCTGGGCCACGCCCGCAATATCCTCATCGCCCACAGCGCCGACGCCCTGATCGCGGTGGACGGCGACTACGGCACCATCTCAGAGGCGGCCATCGCCCTCAAATTAGGCAAGCCGGTGGTGGCCCTGAGGGTCTCCTGGGAGCTCCATGGCCTGCTGCCGGCCGCCACCCCCCGGGAGGCCGTCGCCCTGGCCTTTGCGGCGGCCCTGGAAAGGCGCCAACCGAGCCCTTCCGGGAAGTGAGTTAAGGGGCCTCAGGCCCCGCCCCCCCATTCGCCCCCCCGGCTACCTCCTTAAAAACCGCGCCAATTGGTGGCCGTAGTATTCCCTGGGGTCTTCGTCGGTGGGCCGGCTGAAGGTAGTGGCCCCTTTGCCTTCCGGGGAGGTCTTCAGGATGAGGCCTTTTTCTCCGAAAAGCTTCAGGGAGTTTTGGAAGGTGGATTCCGACAAGGCTTCGGCCCGCTCCACTTCGCCCAGCTTGTAGAGCTTATTGCCGATGGACTGAATCCGCCTGAGGAATTCCTTTTCACTGCGGGGTTTCTTCTCCAGATATTTGATGGAGCGGAAGACGATCCAGTATGACTCGAGGTAGTTGTACAACAGGTTGGCGAAGTAAACCAGTTCCTTGAGGCCGGAGGCAGACAGGGTATAGGTGGCGGCCTGGGAGTCCAGGCTGATGACCACTCCCCGGGAACCAAAGTAGGCCAGGATCTTGCTCACCTGAGTCTCGGAATCGGCGTCGTCGAAGATAAAATCATTCTTGAAGAAGTCTTGGAGAAAATCGAAGTCGGCTATAATCTGCCGCCGGTCGAATTCGAAGCCCTGGCAGGCCAGGATGGCCAGGGAGACCAGGGAGGCGGGCAAGAAGAAATGGATGATGTTGTTCTTGTAGTATTCCAGCAGGGGGCGCTTGGACTCGTCGATACTGTAGCCGCCCAGTCCCAGTTCGTCGGCGAGACCTTCTTCCTTCTCGATGGGGGTGATGAGTTTGCGGGAGGCGCACAGGGCCAGGGTATCCTCCGTCGCCGGAATGAGATTCTCCAGCGATTCGGACTGGGGGACTCCCCGGGTCTGGAGGTAGTCGTGGAGCACCTGGATGATTTGCAGCAGTTCCCGGCGATAGACGCCTTTGCGCGGGTAAGTGAGCAGGGCGGCGCACACCAGGGCAAAGGGGGTGACTACGGAAATGGCATTGATGGCCTGAATGATGTGATAGGCCAGGTTTGGCGCCTGGTTGCGCAACTGGCCGCCCCCCGCGGCCTCCTTGCCCTCCCGGCTCAGGAAGTCGTTTAAGGAGATGGGCTCGCTGAATTGGATGTAAGCCCGGCCGTACCGTCTCCACAGGAACTTTCTGGCCTTCACCAATTGGCCCATGGATTCGGTTTCCTTGGCCCGCCCTTCCAATTCCTTCAGGTAGCTCTTTTCCTCCGGCACCTGGTCATAGCCGATGAAGGTGGGCACAAACAAAAGGTCGGCGGCGGCCTTTTCCTCGTAAGCCCGCAAAATCATGTGCAAGAGGCCCAGCTTGGGCAGCACCAGTTTGCCGGTGCGGCTCCGGCCCCCCTCGATGAAAAACTCCAGGTTGTAACCGCTGCGGATCAGGGTCTTGATATAGGTGTAAAGCACCTCGGCATAGAGTTTCCCCCCCAGGAAGCGGCGGCGGATGAAAAAGGCCCCGGAGCCCCGGAAGATAGGTCCCAGAGGCCAGAAAGAGAGATTTTTGCCCGCGGCAATCCGGGGCGGGTGCATGTGGTGCTGGTAAATCAGATTATTGAGGATGAGATAGTCCAGATGGCTTTTATGACAGGGCACGAAGATGAGGCTGCCCCGCTGCCCGGCCTCTTTGAGGCGCTCGAGGCCCTCGGCATCGAAGGCAATGCCGTCAAAGAGGTGTTTCGACAGCCAGGTGACCATGTGGATCATGGTGTTGACGCAAATCTGATTCCAGTCCGCCGAGATCTCCCAGAAAAAGTCCTGGGCATCCTTTTTAATCTTATAGAGCTTCTTCTTTTCGGTCTCGGCCAGGCGCTCCATGGCGCGGGTGAGGCCCGGGTCGGTGAGGGTGAGTTCCATGACCTCCTCCCGGGATTTGATCACCGGCCCGGTGATCACCCGGCGCTTGAGGTCGATGCGCGAGATCAGCTCCCGGCGGATATCCTGGGCCACCTCCCGCAGGCGGCGATCGTGGGGGGCCGCGGCCAGGGCCTTTTGCAGATCCACCGGCTCGGCCACCTCCACCACGGCCCGCTTGGACTTGAGGAAGCAAAGCCCCAGCTTCCGCAACTTTCCGGGGTTTTCCACGTCGCCGAAGAAGAGCTGCAGCAACCCCTTAAATTCCCGGGGTGGCGCCTTCTCGTAGATCACCATCTGCGGCACCAGAAAGATGGGAAAGTCGAGATGTTCCTGGATTTCCAGGAGATGCCGGATGGGATCTTCCCGGGGCTTGAGGAAGCGCTGCCTAAAGCCCACCTGATCCACCAGGAAGAGAAGCGAGCCGCGGCGCTCCTGAAGAGTCTTTAAAAAATAGCCGTCCTGAAAGGGGCTGGGCCAGGCCCGGCGGCGGGTAAAATGATTGAGGGCGGCGGAGACGATCTGCACCATATGGAAGAGCGGCTGCCACATCCACAGGTTGAGATCGAAGGCCACCTCCGGGGCCACCACCCCCAGATTCTGGTAGCGGCGGTTAAAGAAGAGGAAATCGAGGTGGCTGCGATATTTCAAGGCATAAACCACCGCGCCCTTCCGGGCCAGTTCCTTGAGACGCTCCAGATAGCGGGGGTTAACCTCGACCCGGGAAAAGAAGGGGTCCAGGGTATAACGCAATAAAAACCCCGGGCGCCTGGGAAGGTAGCCGGCGTAATGGTATTCCCCCCCGGCGATCCAGGCGGGCAGGCGGGCCAGCAGGCGGCGCAGCCAGCTTCCGGGTCTTTCCGGTCCGGTGGGGGTTTCACCGGGGGGTTGGTTATTCTCCATGGCCATGGTCAAATCTTTTTATCAAATAGTGGATAAAGGTCTATATATCGGCAAGTCCCCGATCCTGTCAACCGAAATGGCGGCCTCAGGGCTGGTGGCGCTGCTCTACGAGGGCAGGCCGGGAGCCGGACTTAAGAGGGCGGGGGTGGGCCCGCTTCCGTTTGCTCCGGGAGCGACCCCGCCTCGCCCTCCCTGGACGGGGCCGGGCGGCCAAACAGGCGGACCGCCAGGATGGAGAGTTCATACATGAGGTAGATAGGGATGGCGATGGCCGTCATGGTGAGCAAATCGGCATGGAAAGCGGCTATTACGGCGCTGAGCAAAATGGCCAGGCGCCGTTGCCGGCGCAGAAAACCGACCTCCACCAACCCGATGCGGGCCAGGATCAAGAGGATCAGGGGCAGCTCGAAGATCAATCCGAATAACACCAGCAGGCGCAGGCAAAAGTTGACGAAATAGGTCAGATTGAGCATGGAGAAGAGGAACTGGCTCTCATAGCGCAGGGAAAAGGAGATAACCAGCGGCCACACCAATTTGAGGAAGAACAGGTCCCCCAGGATGAAGGCCACCGTGCCCAGGGGGATGAAGAAGAGGAGGACCCTTCTTTCCTTGGGGTAGAGGGCTGGGGAGAAAAAGAGCCACAATTGGTAAAGGATCACCGGAAAGGCCAGGGCCAGGCCGGTGATCAGGGAGATCTTCATCTGGACGAAGAAGGGTTCCAGGGGAGCCATGTAGTTCAACCGGTGCGGGGTCACCTGGGGGGGCTCCGGCTTCTCCAGGCCAAAACTCCTGGCGGCCTCGGGAAACTTACGGAGCATAAAGGTTTCCAGGGAGTAATGCCACTCTTGGGTGATGGAGGGCTCCTGCAGAGGCCGGGTGATAAATTGTTGCACCGTGGGCACCAGGGGCCAGGCGATCCCCGTGCCGAGGACCACGGCGACGATGCTAATGATCAGGCGCCGGCGCAATTCCTCCAGATGTTCCAGGAAGGGCATGGTGGTCAAGGCGGCTAGATCCTCTCCCGGTTCCCCAAGCCTGGGCGGCCGGCCGCAGCCGAAGAGCCGCGCCCTTGGCTGGCGCGGCTCAGGGGAAAAACCGATTTAAAACTCATATATTAGATAATATTAACCCATCGCCGGGGCCATGGCAATCGGCTAAGGGGTCCCTGGCCCCCGGGCGAAAAGGCTGCCGGGGCGGAAGAACCGGGGGATGATTAATTGGCTGTCAGCTCGCCGCGGTCGGCAACCAGCTAAAAGCCAAACCCAAAGATCGAAGGCTGCTAGCTAAATTCAAATGATCCCCGGCTCCCGGGGGCTCTTGGTGAGCCACTCCACTCCCGAAGGGGTGATCACCCCGGTGTCCTCCAGGCCCACCATGCCGATCTCCGGCAGAAAGAATTTGGGCTCGAAGGCCAGCACCATGTTCTCCGCCAGGGGAAACGGGAAGCTGGCGGTGAGAAAGGGGAATTCGTCCAGTTCCAGCCCCACCCCATGGGCCAGGAAGCCCACCCGGTCCGGCCCCCGCCCCATAAAATAGTCTTGTAACCCCCTGGCCCGCACCAGGTCCCAGAGGCGGTGAAAGAGTTTCCCGGGCGCCACCCCGGGCCGGGCCTCCTGCTCCATGGCCGCGTAGATCTCCCGGACCGCGTCCCAGGCCTCCCAGGCCCGATCCGGCAGCGACCCCAGGGCGTACATCCGGGTCATGTCCACCACGTAACCGTTGACGCAGGCTACCAGGTCCACGCTGATGGGCTCAGCCACGGCCAGCTTCTTCAACGACGCCCCCTGGGGAAAGGCGGGACTGAACCCCAAGCCGCCGCTGGGGCTGTCGTTGTAAGGGGCCGCCAGCCCCGACACCCCGGAGAGCACGTGTCCATAAAAGAGTTCCAGGTCCCAGTTGCGCATCCGGACCAAGCCTTGATGGCCCAGGAGCCGGAGACGGTACTCCAGGGCCGCGGAGAGCTCCAGTTCGGAGATCCCGGGCTGGAGCAACTCCGGCACCTGTCCCTGGACCTGATCCAAGACGGCCGCGGCTCGGCGCAGTTGCTCGATCTCGTAGGCACTCTTGATCATCCGCTGCCGCCGGATCAGAGGGGAGAGATCCAGGATGGGTTGCTGGGGGAAGAGGCGCTCCTGGATCCTCTGATAGAACGCCGCCGGCATGACGTCCAGCTCCAGGCCCACGGCTCCTTGCGGCCTGAGTCCGGAGCGCGCCAGTATCTCCGGAATTTCCTTGAGGTTCTGGTAGAAGACCCGGGGCCATGGAGAGGGGATCAGCGCGTCCTGGCCTCGGGGCCGGCGCACCAAAAGCAGGGGGCTCCCCTCAGGGGCCACCGCCAGGAAGCCGTCCACCATGGCTCCGGCATAGTAGAAGAGATCGGCCCTCTGGCGCACCAGGGCCAGGTCGATATTCTCCTCGGCCAGGGCCCTCTGCAGGGCCGCGGCCCGGGAGCTGAGCTCGGTAACCGGCAGCACTTCCATCAATCCTCCTCCTGGTAGAGCACCACCTGGAGTTCCCTGGGCCCCTGGGCCCCCAGGACCAGGACCTTTTCGATGTCGGCGGTGCGGCTGGGACCGGTGAGCCAACTAACCATGCCCGGGGCCTGCCGGGCCACCAGGTCCAGGGCCTGGGCCAGGCTAAGGCCGGCCATCTCCTGGGGGACGATGACCACCAGCCGCCGCATGCGAAAGGCAATGGCGGCAGCCGGTCCGGAAGCGGCCTCGATGAGGACGCTGCCGGTCTCGGGGATGGCCCCCAGGCCCACGATGACCGCGGTCTGGCCCGCCGGGGCCCAGCGGCGCTTGGCCAGATGCGGCGACAACCCCTGCCGTCTCAACTCCCGGGCGGCTCGCGAGAGCCAGGGATGGTCTTGAAACCATAAAGGTTCTGGCAACTGCGCCAGCAGCCCGGCCAGTTGGCCCGCGCCCCGGACCCGCCGGCAGGTGGCCCCCGCCTCCTCCAGACGGGCCGCCAGGGTGGGCGGAGCGATAGTGGCGCCGCCTTTCCCGCCCGGAGCCGCGGACCTGGCCGCCTCTGCCGCCCAGGGGAAGGAGTCCCGGCCGGGAGCGGCCGGCGCTTCCGGGCCCTGGGTGGGGCTGCCGGGGTGCGGCCCGCGCTGCCGCCGGCGCTGAAAGCTTTCCGGGGAGAGCTGCAGCGCCGCCCAGGGGAGCTGCTGCCGGCCAGGGGCCAGGGTCTGCAAAAAGCGCAGACCCGGTTCCAGACCCCGGTAGAGCCGCGGCCGGACCAGGACCTGGCCGGCCAGGCCGGACCAAGCCCGCAGGGTCCGGAAGCGCCGGCTGCGAGCCCGTTCCTTCAGAATATTCTCCGTCAGCGGGATGCCAACCGGGCAGATCTCCTGGCAGGCCCCGCATTGGCTGCACAGATCGCTGAGGTCGCCCGCCGGGGCCAGGTGCGGGGCCAGCAGGATGCCGATGGCCCCGGGATAGACCCGGCGGTAAAGGTGGGCGGCCCGGAGCTGAAACACGGGACAGACGTTGAGGCAGGCCCCGCAGCGCAGGCAATAAAGAGCTTCTCTGAACTCCGGGTCCCCGGCCAGGCGGCGCCGCCCGTTGTCCAGGATGATCAGGTAAAAGGTTTGGGGCCCCTCCGGCTGGAACTTGCGCCCCCGAAGAAAATGGACCAGGGCCGTGAGGCGCTGCCCGGTGGCGCTGGCCGGCAACAGCCGCAGCAGGACCTCAGCGTCACTCAGGGCCGGGATAATCTTCTCCAGCCCCATGACCGCCACCTGCACCGGCGGCAGGGTGGCGGTAAGGCGGAGATTGGCCTCATTCTCCAGGAAGACCAGGGTGCCGTCTTCGGCGGCGGCGAAGTTGACCCCGGTGATGCCCATATCCGCCCGCCAAAAATGGGGCTGGAGATGGCCGCAGGCCAGCCGGGTCAGGGCCTCCGGGTCCGGGGGACAGGCTGCCCCCAGCCGCTCCCGGAAGATGGCGGCGATCTGGCGGCGATTCAGGTGCAGGGCCGGGGCGGTGAGGTGGGCCGGAGCATCGCCGGCCAATTGCACGATGAATTCCCCCAGGTCGGTCTCCAGGGTCCGGATGCCCGCGGCGCTCAGGGCCGGGTTGAGGCCGATCTCCTCGGTGGTCATGGACTTGGATTTGGTCACCCTGGTGACCCGGTGCTCCCGGGCCAGGCCCAGGATCAGCTCCCGGGCCTGAGCCGCGTCCCGGGCCCAGAGCACCTTGCCGCCCCAGGCCTCGACCTCCCGAGCCAGCCGCGGCAGCAATTCATCCAGGCGGGAGATGGCCTCGGCCTTGATCTCCCGGGCCCGGCGGCGCCAGGCCTGCCAATCCGGATAGCCTTCCAGGAGTCGTTCCCGGGACCTCAGGACCCGGTGGCAGGCGGTCCTGACCACTGCCGGCGAAGTCCCGGCGACGGTCGCGCCGGCGCCGGAATTCTCGCTGGAGTCTGATGGGTTTAGAGGGCCGGCGGGGCTATTTGTAGGAGTTGAGGCAGGATTCAAATTTGGCTATCCATTCGGGAAAGTTAAGCTCCTCAGGACTCTCCGCGGCGAGACGCAGGAACTCATTGACTTGTTCCTGGATATAAGGATGTTTGGCAAAATCATCGATGGCCTGGAGTATCAGATTTTGAAAATCGGCCGGCATGGTCTTGTCACAGCCGATCCGGCTCTTTAGATAGGCCACCAGCGAGGAGAGGCTGAGCATCCGGCGCTCCAACCCGAAGCGCCGCAAGCTGTCCCGGATATCATCCCGAACCCGATCTCTGGCCATTTCATGGAGGAAACTAACGGGGTTGGCCCCGCTGAACAGGGCAGACCAGGTATAACGGGCATAGTAGAATCTCTTGCCGGTGCGCCAGACCTGCTGAATCAGTTCGGACTTCTCAGGCTCTTGGGTCATCACGCTCAGGGCATTATGGTAAGGCCGCAACAGGCGGGCCAGGATAAAACGGTAAAGCAGCACCAGGTTGACGATGAACATGCCGAAGATGCTGACGCCGCGCAAGGTGGGCTGAACGGTGCTGGACCAAACGAACATCAGGTACAGGAAGACCAGCAGCAGGAGCAAGACTTGCACGATGCTGATGCCGGAAATGGCCAGGCGGGGATCCTTCCGGTGCGTTAAAAAGGCGAGCAGCAGCAGGATTAAGAGGCCTATTTCGACAAAGGGGCTCGCAAAGGTGTTGATTATATTATCCAGCATGTCCACTCCTCTTGGATCGGCCACCGGCCTTTAGCCTTGGCGTCGGCGGAACGTCCGGGCCGCGGCCTGATAAATCTTATCACAAGCACGGGCCGATTCCGAACTCATTCCCCTCCGGGCAACTGGTAACCTTTAATCTTGGCCCGGCGCTGCTCGGCCTCCAGCCAGGAGGCCAACATCGTCTGCTTCTTGCCATCCAGCAATTGGGTCTTCAGCTTTTCCCAGTCCTTCTGCAACTCCGCCTGATCGGCGGGACGCCGATCCTTAAAGGCCAAAAGGTAATAAGCTTCCTTCCAGGCCAGGGGTCGGTCCGGGTAGGGGTGTTCCCGGGAGAGGAGGAAGGCGGCCCCGGTGAGGGCCTCGTCCTGGTGCTGGCCCTCAAAGCCCTCGAAACGGGTGAAAAAGCCGCTCTCTTTGACGGGCGCCCCGGCCGCCGCGGCCACCTTAGCCAGGGGTTCCCCCTGGCGCAGACGGGCCAACAGCCGGGCCGCCTCTTGTTCCGCGTCTTTCATGGCTCCCTGCTTCTCCACCTGCTGGGCTACCTGGTTCTTGATCTGTGAGAAGGGCGGCAGGTACTCCGCCTGATATTCCAGGGACTTCATGACCGCGAAGCCGTCGGGCAGCTCAACCACCCGGCTCACTTCCCCTGGTTTGAGCCGCAGGGCCGCCTGGTTGAAAGCGGGCGCCGCAGCCAACCCCGGAACCTGGTCCTTCTGGCTGATCAAGGGAGTCTCCTGCAGGCTGCCCCCATATTTCTTGGCCACCTCGGCGGCGCTGTCCTGCGACAGAGCGGCGCGGGCCTCCTGGGCGGCCTCCTGGGCCAGGCTCTTGGCCTTCTCCTGCTTGAGCTGATCCCTCAGCCTGGTCTCGGCCCCGGGTATCTTCTCGGTTTCCTTGACCCCCTCCATCTTCAGCAGATAGATGGCCTGGGGGGTCTCGGCCCGGCCCACTTCCCCGGGTTTAAGGCCAAAGGCCGCCAGGTCCCACTGGGGGGGGTGCTGGCCCCGCTGGACCTGGCCCAGGTCCCCCCCCCGGTCCCGGCTGGCGGGGTCCTGGGAGTAGGTCTGGGCCAGCTTGGCGAAATCTTCTCCGGCCTTAAGTTTGTCAAGCAGGTCCTGAGCTTGCTTTTCCAGACGCTGCCGCGTCCCGGCATCGGCTTTGGGTGGGATGGCCAGCACTAGCTGGCGCACCTGCACCACCTTGGAGCGGAGGAATTCCGCCGGGTGCTCCTTGATGATATCTTCCACCTCGGCATCGGAGATCGTCACCCGCCCCAGGAAATCCCCGGTGTGGAAAACGAGATAGCTCACCCGGGCCCGGGCCGGCACCCGAAACTTCTCCTGGTTGTCCTGATAGTAACGGGTGAGCTCGGCCTCGCCGGGATGCTGGCTGGCCATGAACTTGTCCGGGGTGATCGCCAGATAATTCACCTGGACCGCCTCTTTGGCCAGGTTGTAGGTTTCCCGGATTTGCGCATCGGAGACCTTGGCCAGGGAGGTCACTTCTCCGGTGATCTTCCTCAACTCGAGGGCCCGGCGCTCCTGGTCCTCAAACTCGGCGCTGGAAAGCTGATTCCGCGCCAACAACATAAAATAGAGCTTCTCATCGAACTTGCCGTTCCTCTGGAAGAAGGGATACCTCTCGATATACTCCCGCAGTTCGGCATTGCTCACCGTGAGCCCCTGGCGCGCCGCCGCCTGCAGGAGCAGAGTCTCCGCGATCAGCCGGTCCCGGGCCATTTCCTTGAGGCGCATGGCCCGGATCATTTCGGGGGTCAACTCGCTCTGGCTCATCTCCTGATATTGCTTGATCATTTCATTAAGCTGCCTGGCATAAGCGGTAATCAGGATAGGCTGGCCGTTGACCTCGGCTACCTCTTGCAGGGGCCCGGATTTCAGGCCGCCATAGCCATAGGAGAGGACAAAGACTGCGCCAATGGCACAAACGATCAGAGCGATGATCCAATGTCTCGCATGTCTACGTAGTATACTCAGCATATCGGGTCTTTTCCTGGTTCAGTCGTGACGGTAACTGAATGATATCTCGTCCTTAAATTGGCAGGCCCTTGCCAAAAAGCTTACCACCGCGCCGTCAGCTTTGGAACCGCGCCGACCCGGTTTTTTCCGCTACTCCGGTTTGGGCGCCGCCTTGGCCGGGGCTTTGCCAGGGGGGGCTTCCTGCTTCCCTTCCTTCAACCATTTATCCGCCTCTTTGGCCTCCGGGCTCTTGGGATAGGTTTGGACCAATCTCCTTAAAGTGCTCCGGTAAGCCGGGGTTTGCTGCAAATGCTGGTAGGCCATGGCCTGGCGCAACATGCCGGCCGGGGCCAATATGCTCTTGGGAAACTGGCCGGCCAGTTTGTTGAATTCCACCGCGGCCTCCTGGTACTTGCCCTGCTGGAAATAACTGTCGGCCAGTTGATAACGGGCATCGGGGGCCTTGGGGCCGCTGGGTTGTTCTTGCAGATACTGGGAAAACTTGGCGCGCGCCTGGGGGTAGTTTTTTCCCTGGTAGAGGTGCAGGCCGTCGTTGTAGAGCTTATCCGAAGCCATGGCCGGCGCCACCGCGGCGCGCTCCCGGGTCCTGACCGCCGCGCCAGCCGGGGCGGGCTGCCGGGCTTCGAGCTCCGCCAGCCTGGTCTCCAACTGCTGCACCCGGACCTCCAGACCCTGGACCTGCTGCGCCAGCTCCGGTTTGTGGGCCGGGGTCTCGGCCGCCGGAGTGGGCTGAGCCGCCGGGGCTTCGCCGCCTGCCGGAGCGGCGGCGCCGGGATGGGCCACGGATGGCAGATAGGCGTAAGTTTCGGAACAGCTCGCCAAAAACAAGACGCACAGTCCCACCGCCAGATACCGGATAGCCAGGGTTACCCGCATGTCTTTCCCTCCCCGGGGATTAAAACTTACCCCCGCTGATTTCCGGGTCAACTAAGGAAGCGCCGTCAGAGACCGGCCCAAGAGAGCCAAGATATCCAAATGTTTCATATTATTATCTTTGCAGGGTCTTGTCAAGGCAGGGCTTGGGGCGGGTGCTAAAAACTTCCCCCGGGGGGATCGCTTCAGACCTCTGAAAAAACTACTAAATTTTCCCCTGCATTTCTGCAAGCCGCGTGGCGCTGTGGAACCGGCGGCTCGCCTGCCCTGGCCGCGGCGGCGGTTCCGGCTCTTTTTTTCGGAGATCTCACCTTGTCAAAAAGCAATTTTATCATTATAAAGTAGATGGCAAACCCGGGCGGTTAACTCAGCGGAAGAGTGCCATCCTCACACGGTGGAAGTCACTGGTTCAAATCCAGTACCGCCTACCAGCAAATTCAAGGGGTTACGGTCAATGGCCGTGACCCTTTTTTAGTTTCTGTGACCAATTTGTGACCGGTTGCTCCAAAAACCGTATTTTCCAACCGGCAGACGGCCTCTTGATTGGTGGGCTTCATCAGGTGGGCATAGACATTGAGGGTCACCGTGGGGGTGCTATGCCCTAACTGCGTCTGAATGTATTTTAGGTTTTCACCCTGTTCGATTAGCAGGCTGGCGTAGGTATGCCGCAGATCGTGAAATCTTATCCGGGGCAATCCCGCGCCTTCCAGGGCGGGGAGAAAATGCCGCCCTACCATGTTGCTATAATTGATAGGTCCTCCAGAACCATTCGGAAACACAAGGTCAAAGTCGTTCTGATGGCAAGCCAGCCTCCATTTTTTGAGTTCGGTTATTACAGTGGGGCCTAAATCAACCTTGCGGTTTGAGGTCTTGGTTTTCGGGGAGAAAAACCGCCCCTTGTTAAAAGTGCGTTGGATGTTGATCTGGCAGTTTGCCCAGTCAACATCCCCCCACTTGAGGCCCAAAAGCTCCCCTTGCCTGGCCCCGGTGAAAATCGCCAGCATAAACAGAGTTCGATATTTCTGAGATTCCACCTGGCCCAAGAAGGCTTGCAATTGGGATGGCGTTAAAATCCTTACGCTCTCTTCCTGGTGAAATGTGTTCTCCTTATCCTGGCCCCTGGGCCGCTCTGCCTCTCTCAAAGGATTGTGGTCAAGGTACTTGTGCCTTACCCCATAGCTTAGAATCTGCCCCAGGGTCACCAGAATCTTTCTCAGAGTCCCCAGGGTCATCCCTGCCATTTGCCGAGCCGTGGTAAACTTCTCTATGGTGACCACAGTCACTCGGTTGATTTTCAGGCCGTCCAAATCGTGGAAGTGGTTTCTCACGTGGCCCTCATAAACCTCCCAGGTGGTTTCCCGCAGCTTGGGCCGCTTATACTCAATCCAATCTTTTGCGACCTCTGAAAATAAGGGCACCTTGTTATCGGGAACATATGTGCCCTTCCTCACCTGGTCTTTGTAGGCATCTAATTCCCGGTCGTCGTCCTTTTTGGTAGTTCCCTCTTGCATGGTGAGGCGTTGCCTCTCTCCATGCTGGTCATAGAAATCCAGAACATACCGGCCCCGTCTTTTGCAGACCTTAGCCATTAAGTTTTCCCTCCTTTAATTGATTTTCCAGGGCCTCCAGGGCGAGGGGAAGGAGAAAAGGAATCTTCCTTACTCCCGTCTCCCACCTGGCTATGGTCACCTGGTAAGTGCCCAGCATCTTGGCCAGGTTTGTTTGGGTAATCGACCATCTCTTCCGCCACAGTTTCAAATCAGTTCCTATCATGGATTTAATAATATTACCATTGGTTATACTTTGTCAAGAAAAAAATACGAATAATTGCCACCTAAATTTTTGCGAATAATATGCCCCCGTGCGAAAGCTGCGAAACTTCCCCGGCCAGCCTTGCCGCTCCCCATAGTGTGAAGGTGATAGACAAGGGGGGCGATCGTCTCAAGGTGAAGGGTAAGCGGGCCTGGGATTCAGCCTGGGGCTTTCTGGGGAGCCGTGGGGGAAATCAGGGGTGCCATCCATTAGAAAGACCCCGGTGCCCCTTGCCTATCCCTGCCCGGTGCTTCTTGCCAGGCTCCTTTGCCCTTGATCCGCTCCCCCATGCCCCGCCGCAAGGTCAGGCCCTATAGATTTTCGGCCCCGGAATCAAAACCCCGCGGATGGGACTCCTGCCCCCCCCTGGTCAGTATGAGTGGCACGGGGATTTTTTCATTTTTTCGTCGAGGGGCAAGTGCAGCAGACCCCCCCCCGTATTGGGCTGGCCCAAAAATTTTGATGAAAAATCCTCCCCGGTCGGCTGGGTTTTGTCCGTAGGAACACCTCCCCTCAAATGCTTCGCGAATTTCTGAGATGCGAATTTGGAAAATAAATGTAAGGGTAAGCCACCCAGGGATGGGCCCCGGCCTTTTTCTGTGCTACCGGTTCCGAACCTGCCAGGATTCTCAACGCCTTTCGGCATCAAAGATCAGATCACCTGGGGACTCGTGCCCTTGTATCAAGGCCCTTAGTTTAGTGCTCAACGCCTTTCGGCATCAAAGATCAGATCACTAAGGACGGCAAGCAGTCTATATGCAGATAGCCAAGTGCTCAACGCCTTTCGGCATCAAAGATCAGATCACTTATAACCTGGTAATATATTGAAGGTGAAAGTGGTGTGCTCAACGCCTTTCGGCATCAAAGATCAGATCACTTATCCAGGCCCAGCAAGGCCCTCAGCAGATCAAGTGCTCAACGCCTTTCGGCATCAAAGATCAGATCACTCGGCAACACCCTCACCTGGGGCCACGTCAAGGCGTGCTCAACGCCTTTCGGCATCAAAGATCAGATCACGCAAGAGCCCGGGAAACTTCAGAACGGTCTATGGTGTGCTCAACGCCTTTCGGCATCAAAGATCAGATCACATGCCACCAGCGTCACCACCGGCGCCCCCAATGAGTGCTCAACGCCTTTCGGCATCAAAGATCAGATCACCTCTAACACCGCTTCGGGCGGAGCCACCAATATCTAGTGCTCAACGCCTTTCGGCATCAAAGATCAGATCACGAACCAGAAATGCTGTAGGTTTGGGTGGCAGAGGGTGCTCAACGCCTTTCGGCATCAAAGATCAGATCACCCGGTTTTGGAAGGTGATCTCGTTGGCGATGAGAAGTGCTCAACGCCTTTCGGCATCAAAGATCAGATCACGCGAGGATATTAAGGGAATGGGTTTTGGAACTGATGTGCTCAACGCCTTTCGGCATCAAAGATCAGATCACGCCAGCTCTACCCGCGCCTGGCGTGGCTCTACCGGGTGCTCAACGCCTTTCGGCATCAAAGATCAGATCACCCAGATGATGATCAGGAGGATTGACATCGTACTCAGTGCTCAACGCCTTTCGGCATCAAAGATCAGATCACTCCTTCTTGGTATACTTCTTCTTGAGGGTTAGTTCGTGCTCAACGCCTTTCGGCATCAAAGATCAGATCACAGGCGAAGCGGCCATAGCCTTGGGCCGCGTCGACGTGCTCAACGCCTTTCGGCATCAAAGATCAGATCACATTTTAAAGAGGCGAACGCTTTTGTTGCGATCTATGTGCTCAACGCCTTTCGGCATCAAAGATCAGATCACGGTCCCTGGGCACCGACGCCTACGCCGCGGTCTCCAAGAAGTGCTCAACGCCTTTCGGCATCAAAGATCAGATCACAAACTTCCTTCATACGTCCTAAATGGGCAGATAATGTGCTCAACGCCTTTCGGCATCAAAGATCAGATCACTCAAAATTCGCACCCTCGAGTTGGCCGCCAAGATTGTGCTCAACGCCTTTCGGCATCAAAGATCAGATCACCCAACGGCGGCGTCGGCGTGGCGCGCAATATCAGCTAGTGCTCAACGCCTTTCGGCATCAAAGATCAGATCACCGCTCTCCCAGCCCGAGATCATGGCTTGGGTCACACCGTGCTCAACGCCTTTCGGCATCAAAGATCAGATCACCCCAATAGTAATTAATGAGAATTATCGCCATCCGGGGAAGGCCCTTTTCATGGTCATAAGCGCCGAGACGATAAAAGCACATGGAGTTTCAGGCCCCTGGTGCCTATCTCCTTTAATTTCCTTAACTTTTTGCCAGTCAAGGATCGGTTTTGGTCTTTCTTGGAGTAATAACTTGCAATCATTGAATTATTTAGCTTTTCCGGTTTGTCTCCCTCCTTCTTTGTACCGATGCTTGAATCAAAATATCTCCACCTTAAGATCCGGCTGTTGCCACTTTTCCGCTCGCCGGCTGTCTATCACCCGCTGGGCGCAGCTCGGACAGAGGCGCACAATCAGTAGGCTGTCATCCTCTACCAGGATTTTGCTCAACTTCCAACGCAGGGCCGCCAGCTTGGTTTTGGTGAGGTGCACCCGGAAGATGGAGAGTTGCAGATGATCTCCGCAGCCTTTGAAAATTTTGTAGGCTTTGGCCCAGCGCTTGGGGTCCCGGATGTCATAGCATACCAGGTGCCAATGTTTTTCTTCGCCCATTTATCGTAACCTCAACCTGGCAAACAGACCGGGCTGGCCGGTCCATTCCTTTTCCAGGAGCCGGGCCTCAAGCTCCAAGGTCCGGGCATAGCTCAGGGAATACTGGAGCACCGGATGCTTCCATTTCTCCTGTTTCCGGCCTTCGTAAAGTTGGATGGCCTTACGCCTGCCATCCAGGCCCAGCCACACCTGGCCTGGGGTGACCTCAAAGTCGGACTTCTGCCACTGGCGGCGGTTCACCGAGCCAATGAGGGGGATATCCCAGAGGATGAGGCGGAAAAGCTCCATGAGGTCCAGGGCCAGGGGGTAAGCCGAAGACCTGGGAGTATGGAGAACCCCCAAGGCTGGCTCCAGCCCCACGGCCAATAGGGCCGCCACGCAGTCCCGGTAGAGTAGGGCATAACCGAAGGACAATAGGGCGTTGAACGGATCTTTGGGGGGCCGGCGGTTGCGTCCCTGGAAGGCGAGCAAGTCGCCGGGAGCCAGTTTGAGAAGATAAGGCACCATGCCGAAGTAGACCCTCCCGGCCCGGCCTTCATGGCCGCGAATCTGTTCCAGGATTTCTTCAGATGGAGGCGCCGATTCAGGGGTAGCTGCGGCCTCGCCCAAAAGATGCAGTTCTCGCAGAATGGCCCGCAGTTCGGACAAACCTTGGTGAACCTCCGGCGCCTGGTCCAGACCGAGCTGGGTCCTGACCATCCTTAAGAGATAGCGCAAATGGTTTTCCACCTTGGCCTCCACCAGGCGCCGGGCGAGCTGGATTTGCATGGGGTGATCCTGCAAGGCCCGGTATTGACGGTTACGCCGCTGCACCCGGCCGGCGCCGGGGGTCAAGGCCCCCACGTAATGGCCGCCATAGGAAAGCCAGTGGACGCCGATGTCGTGGGCGGCGCAGAAATGTATGGCCTGGGTGGAAATCTGGACGTTGCCGTGGAGCACCAGGGACAGGATATTCATCCCCGGCAGGGGCTTTTTGCTGCCATCCGGGAAGGCTACCACCAGTTGATCCCCATCCCGGCGGATGGTCAGGCCCTGCTCCACCAGGTGGACGATGCGTCGGTCGTCATCTTCAGGAAAAAGGCGCTGAGGCTTGTCGGTCTCGGTCAGGGCGAACCTCTCCTCTTCCGGGAGGCATTCCGGCGCCAGGGAACAGGTGCGGCAGAGCTGCTCCGGCACCGCGACCGGAGGCCGTTCCAACGAAGACCTGAGTTCTCGGGCCCTGGCCACCGCGGCTTGGACTTCGGCCAGGGCGCACTGCTGCCCAATAGCCAGGCGGACTTTCTTGTTATCGGCGTGATAGTGAATTACCGCCTCTTTGACCTCCTGGCCGGTGTGCTCCGCCAGCAAGAGAGCATAGGCTATGACCTGGAGGCGGTCGCTGGGCCATGGTGCGCCCTTCTGAGATTTGCCCTTTTTGTGCTCCACCACCACCCAGCCGCCGTTCTTGCGCTTCAGGCCGTCCAGTTTCCCCTTGAGACCCAGGGCCTCGCTGGCCAGCTCCAGGGTGGCGGCCTCCTCATCCTTTTCCAGATTCTCATGTAGACGGCGGCCGTCATAAACTTGGGCATCGGCCCGGCGGATTTCTTCCACCTCCTCCAGGTAGAAGAGCCGTTCGCAGTAAGCCAGGGCATGTAAGGCCATGACCCGGACCAAAGGCTCATCTGCGGCCTTGTCCGCGGCAGAGAAGGAGGAGAAGCTGTCGATCGGGGTATCGTGCGACTTTCCCATCCTTTCCTCATTTAGTTCATCATCGGGATTTTACCCCTGTGGGCCTACAATGGAGATCCAACGGGGGTCAGATGCAAGCGGCTCTGACAACTCCCCCGGCACCATCCGAAACTGCTCCCAGATGGTGCCTTTGGAGCCCACGTGATCCACCCAGAGCGGCAGGGGCAGATCGCCCTGAGGATCGGCCACCAGCCACAGGGCTTCTCGTTTGGGCCAGGCGGGGAACCAGTCCAAATCATTGATCAGGTCCCGGCTCTCCCCCAGGGACAAGCCGCCATAACGTACTATTGCCTGGGGGTTGGCGGCTGCTTCTTTAAGGCGTTGGGCCAGTTCTCCCGACCCCACCCAGAGGCCCAGTTCCAGCCCCGTCAAGATTTCCTGGTAATCGGGGCGGCGATTGCTTCCCAGCCCCGGGGGTGATTTTTCCTTGATCCGCCAGACGGTTCGCAGCACCAGGGACAATTCCGGTTGGCTCAACAACGCATAAGCCAGCCGTGTCCCCAGGTAGCGGCGGCGGTCTTCTTCGCCCACCAGGGAGAGCAGGAAACCATAGAGAGTGGAAGGCGGCGGCGCTTCTTCGGTTTCAAAGTATTCCCGGGCAAAACCCTTGCGGAAGCCGCAGACGGGCACCGTCAAGCGGAGAGAGACGCTTCGATTATCCATGGCCCAACTCCAGTTTCCCGCGAATCGCAGCCTTACAGGCTTCCAGGGCCTCTTTGACCCCGGAGAAGCACCTTACCCCCGCCAAACCCTTGACCTCCGGGTGTTGGCCGATGAGGCCGCCGATGCATAGCTCTTCGGGCCGGATGTCACCGTAATTGACCTTCCGAAGAAGCTCAGGAACAGCAACCTGGCCGTTTTCTTCCTGAAAGCAATAGAGAAGGCGAGGGGCTGGATCTTGGGTGACCCGGAGAACCAGGGATTCCGGCGAGAAATCAAAGAGAAAGCGGCTATGGTTGCCCCCCACCTCACCCAGGTTGACCAGGCCGTCCAGGGCGGATAGGCAGCGGCTCTTTTCTCTAAGGCGCTCCGGGGTCAAGGCGAAGCCGTATTGAAAACGAGTGGCGTGCATTTCCGTGCCGTACAGGGAAGTGCGCCCCTTTTCGCCGCTCTTGGCGTTAAACGAGATGTCCCCGGCGTAGGGGGTGGTGGAGATGGCCCGGGTCACTTCCAGGACACCCCGTCGCTTATTAGTCGAGCCTTTTTTCCTACCCCCTTTTTTCGGAGTCGACTCGTCTCCTTCTTCTTTGGCCCCCTCGGCTAACATGAATCCCAACAGGTCGTCATCGATATAGGTAAGGCCATTCTCTTGAGACCAACCCGCCCAGGAAGGATCGCGCCATTCGTGATTATCCTGGTCATCATCCCACCGCCGGTTGACGGTTTGCCCGGTCTTCTGCCAGTAATAGCGTAGGGCCCAGCGGATGGCCTCGGCGGAGACGGTGGTGTGCACTTCCCCCTGCCAGAGCAGCTTTTGCAAGGTGGTGATGTTCCCCTCGGTTTCGCCCCGGTTGTTGGCGGCGCAACCGTGGCCGGTGACAATGGCTCCAAAGATGTGCAGACTCATGGGCTAGTCCTCCTTCTCTGTGATGGTGATGGTTTCAGCGCCTTTGCCGGCGTAGGAAGCCAGGGCCAGGAGCGCCAGGTCCCGGGCCCGCTGCCAGTCGGACCCGGTGAACAGGGGCAAAAGTTTCGGCCAGTGTTCCTGGAGAGTCTGGTTCAAGCCGCCCCGGGCAAAGATATCGGCCAGTTCAGCCCGCAGGGTTGAGGCATTTTTCGACCGCATCAAAGAGGTGCGAATCCTCTCGAACTCGCGATCGAAGGCTGGAGTTTCACCCCTTTCTTTTGCCCTTTGTGCCAGAGCCCCATAACGGTTCCTGAGGGCCTGGTGCATGGCCTTCACCAAAAGCTGATCCGCTTCTTCCGGCCATTCCGCCTGCTCCACCATGGTATGCACCCCCTCCCTTTCAAAAGAAATTTGCCTTGCCGATTTTTGGGAAATCATCAATTGATAAAAGCCCTGGTACCATGGCAAGCCAGCGGCAATGTTGTCGGCCAGCAAGCCGCGCACCGGACTGGTGCCGACGATGAGGTTACCGTTTTCGGTGATGTAGGGCCTATTTCTCAATGTTCTCCAGGCCAGATCGAAAAAATTGAGCATGGTAGTATTGAGACTTCGCACCTGTTTCAAACCAGTCCGGGTCTTTTGCTGGGAAGCCCAAGATACGGTGCCTAACGTCACAATGGTGCATGAATTTATTTCCAGACTGTCAATCAGACCATCAGGCCGAGCCAGGTTTAGGATGGTTAAAGCCATTAAGCCGGCGTCACCCAGTCCGTCAACAAATAGTCGCTGGACGGGGGAAGCGAGATACTTGCTATAGTTTATGGCGTAGATAGCCAAATTATTGAGGTGGGGCAGCACCAGTGCCGCACCTTTACGTTTGTCGTATTTGCCATCGCGGTCTTTGTGAGAAATCAGAAAATATAAGGAGCCTATGGGGGCATAGAGGAGGGATAAAAATTTCCCGGGGTCGGCGGTCAAGGCAGTGTGGTCGCCATGTTTCCAATGGCGCACCACTCCACCTGGAAATAACCCTGTCGGCAATTTGATTTCATTTTTAAAATCGCCATTCTTGGCAAACAGGTGTTGAGGTGCGCTTTGGTTTTGATAATTTAAAATTGGTTTGATGGATTCAACAACGGGTTGTGTATCAAATTCAAACGTGAGACCCCTCTCGTGGGCCGCTAATTTTCGCGTCGTGCGAAATTGAAGATAGGTGCGAAGAATGGCCCGGTGCAACATCAGCTTATTCAGGTCGCCCATTGAACTGGAAGTATGCGCGGAAAACTGGATGATGCCTTCCTGGCTGATGCCGAAAGATTTTTCTATTATTGGGGCCAGCAAGTCCCGGGGGTTGCGGGTCCAGTGAAGTTCCACGCTCTGGGGTTTCAGGTCCCAGCCGCCCACCTCAGCATATTTGGCCGGATCAAGGCGTTGCAGGGTCATATACAATCCTGCCAAGCCCACCCGGTGCAGATGGGTCATGCCGGGATCAAATAATTTCAAAGTGAGGCTTTTCTTGGGCATATCTTCCTCCCCAAAAAGGGTCGTAATCAATGGCGCCCAGAGGCGCGATAAAATAGCGGCCCCGCTGCTGCCACCTGCGCCAGGAATTTCCGCGAGGAAAAGGCATGGGCATGGCCTTTTCGGGCAAAAGCCCCTCAGCCATATCTTCCTCCCTCACCACTTCGATGGTGTAACCTGGTTCCATTAAGGAGTGCCGGTTGCTCAAAGAACTCCAGGGATCGTCCAGCCAGTCGCAAAAAATGTGATCTTCCAGAAGTTGGCTATCGTTTCTTTCCACTTCTATGAAAGCAGTTGCGAGATCTCTCTGGGATTGCGGCAGTCCGGTAGCCACCTGATCCAGCCATTTCTCGATGGTTTCCAAGAATTTGTCACTATCTTCTCTGCCAGCATAAGGAGAAGTGGTTTCCGGCTTGAGGAAGAAGGCCGGCTTGACTTCTTCCGGCACCTCGACAAAGCGGTTCAGCCTCCCCAAACGCTGGATCAATGACGCCACCGGGGCATACTCGGTCACCAACAGATCGGCGGAGATATCCAGGGAAATCTCCGCCACCTGGGTGGTGATGGCCAAAAGCGGCCCCCGGCTCGGAGTGAAACCATCGATTACCTGCCGTTGGCGCACCAGGCGGTCTTTATAACGATACCGGCTGTGGAACGGATAGACAGGTATACCCTGGTCCCGGGCCTGCCTTGCCAGCTTGATAGCTCTATCCACTGTGTTCACCACCCAGAGAACCCTGGCCCCCATTGCCAGGGTTTGCCGAACATGACTCCACACCTCCAGTTCTTTGGAACGCTGCAACAAATAGCGCTTGGCTTCTTCCCAGGTCTTGGGGCCTGGGATGATGGTTAGTCCACCTCTGCCCCGGCAGACTCGTTCAAGGGCATCTTTCCTTTCCGGTGGCAAGGTGGCGGTCATCAACAGTACGGGGACCGTGCGGAACACCTCGAGAAACCGGAGAAGATGTTGGAAGAGCAAAGGAGAAAAAGAGTGAATCTCATCAAAGACAAAAACTGCCCGAACCAGAGACGGCCATGCATATATGGCCCGCCGCACATTCTGTAAGAGGCCCAGAACCGTATGAGCCGTACATACCACTGCGGGGATGGGCCAGGTGTCCAGGGCTTCCAACTGCAAAGACCGCAGTTCCATGTCAGACTTGCTGTGTGGCGGCATACTTTCCAGAAGCTGATAGTCGAGGGAGGCGCGCGAATGAACCAGCAGGGCTTCAAAATCCGGCTCTTGCAGATAACCACTAAAGCCTTCTGAGGCCGTAGTGGTGGTAGGGTAACAAATAAATAATCTCTTACCCGCCGCCCTCTGGGCTGCCCACAAATAGGCGGCAACGGTCTTGCCCGAACCGCATCCGGCTTCCACCAAGGTTGCTCCGGCGGACGCCTGTACCTGCCTCTGGAAAGGTCGGAGGTCCTGATCTGGAAGTTTTTGTTGGACTACCTTCTCAAGTTGCACTTTCTCCAGGGTGACTTGCAACCTTTCTCTAAGCCAGGACTCAAGCTCTATCCCTCTGGGTGGCAATGCCGAGCCCGCGAGATCTGCGGCCATAAGAGTAGTTTTCACGGCAGCGATGAAGAATTTTTCCTTGGATGAAAATTCAATATCCAGTTGGCGCCGTAACTTGCTCAAATGCCTGCCAATGCCATCCAAGGCAAAAAGGGAAAAAGTCCGATTGGCTAATCTTGGGGGTGGCGGTAATTCGAAGCGTTCCCGGCCAATCTCCAACAATTCATGGAGTTGGGGATGACCTCCTAAAAAGACCACTTCGGAATGGCCCCTCTGCTCCTTGTCGGGAAATTTTAAGTGATGGCCCCCTATGGTAAAGAATATGGCGGCCTTGAGAAAAGGCGGATAATTGGACCATAGATTTACCAGCCAGGGTCCCAGGAGCTCCTCCAAGATCACCAGCCCTATCGATTCATGCCGCACACCCTGGCGAAAGTGGGGATCACGTAACATTTTTTGGAAATGGTCATTAGCTTTGCCCAGATCATGGAGCCATGCCGAACAGAACAGCGCTGTTTGCCAGCAATCTAAACCGACTTCCGGCTCAATGAGCGCCATAACCTCTTCCGTAAACATCTCCTGAAATATTTGTATGGCTTTTATGACCGCAGAGGTATGCCCCACAAGGGTTTGTTCAGACTCAGGATTGTCTGGATCAACTGGTTTTTTAGCCAGTAGTTGAACAAAAGGCATGTCTTAAACCCTTTGAGCCTCAAAAAAGCCGCAGCCCATTTTGCGGCGGCCACCCAGGCCCTGTTCCTGGAGGCGGATGGACTCGGGGGCGGTCAGCTCCGAGACCAGGACTTCATAGCCCACCACCTGTTTCCCGTGCACCTGGAAGGTCCGCCGCTTGCCGATGGCCAGTCGTCCCTTGAGGTCCAGCCTCGCCATCTGGCTCCTTGCTTCAGCCTCAAATCGCTCTTGGTCATGGCCGTTTCTCGTAGTCACTAAAGGCGAATACAGTGCCGTCGCCGGGATTAAAGCCCTAGTGTGCGGCACTCCGACCCTCAAGCCGTGTCCCAATACTTCCAATTTTTTCCCCGCTAGGCCGAGGTATTGTCTGACTTTATTTATTGGCAGCCGCAAGACCAGCTCTGAGGCCGGCGAAATATCCAGCAGGCCATTGCCGATATAGCGGCCGCGCACAATTTTCAGACCGATCTCCTGGTCCTCATGGATAATCGGCAATACCCGGCTGACGGTCCCATAAAGAGCATAACCATGATCCACCGGGAGTAGCTTGCCCAGAACCGGGAAACACAAATCCACCTTGGGTTCATAGCCAACCATTTTCATCTCCAATATTCTTAATGTCACAAAACGACAATTAAAATTGCAGGAAGATTGCGGCTGTCATTTTCAATTTGCGGCTGCTAAGGTGGAGTGCATAACCTTCAGGCGATCCACTTCCGGGGGTGCTGGTTTAAACTGAAAACCAGTCAATGAGAGCTTGTGTCTGCTTAATGGTTGCCAAAAGGGAAAAACTTTCTTACCTGTAGACACTACCGGACAGTGTTTCCAACGGTGGTCAATAACATAATCTCTATGATCGCACCACGGGCTGACAACTGGATGGTAATGGATTCGGCAATCACCGGTTTTCTGAAGTTGCTCCTGAGTAGACAACCCGCCATCCGGGAACCCTGCCCCCGGGTCTGGAATCTCATTATATACTTGGCATCAGGCTTGAGAGTCTTGCTGATCTCGTTCAGCAGGTTGGCCAGGGGACCATAATAGGCGGCCTCGTTGACGGCGGGGCTGGAAGTGCGAATCTCGGATAATTCCATGAGGCAGGTTTCCAGAGGGTTTATCGGGCCTCTCCCGCGAGCATTATGATTCCTGCCGAAATTATGCGGCAACCTTAGCCACCGCAGTTTAAACCAGGCCCATTTTGGGGGTCCGATTAATTCCCAAGCCCCCTTCTCACTTCGTGCGATAAACATTCAAACCCACCTTCTTTTCCCGGTTCGGGATGGGGACATTGCCTTCGGTGGAGGCGATGATGATGCTTTTCTTCGACGACGACGGGCCAAACTCTTTGCTCAGGTCAACCTTGATGGTGAGAATGTTCCCTGCCACGGTCATCTCGACATTCTTCATCCAGGTTCCCCCTTTTTCCCCCGGCTGCGCCCTTCGACAGGCCCCGACATCATCCTTAAAATCCCTAATTCATACCTATAGTCCCAAATGGGCATCATAGTCAACAAATCTCGGTCTGGTGGGGGCACACCGGTGCCAAGACAAGAGGGGGGGGAGGTAAGGTGGGGTTAGCCTTTAGCATCCATCTTGGGCGGCCTCAGGCGCTCCCAGAGAGGTTGTGGGGTAAGAGGCAGCGGCGGGAATAGTCGCGGTTTCCCTTGCAGTCGGCCCGCACCTTTAGGTATGGGGGGGGGCTTTTGAATATGGACAATATACGACATTTTGCCCAGTTATCTTATTATCCGCGAGGACCACAGTGCCATATCATAGATACGCCCACTGTGCAGATCTGCGAATGCCTGAGGAGCAGCTTCTTGCAAGGTACATTGGTTTGCGGCTTCAAATGCTAGAATGTCTTCTGATACTATTTGAAGCGAATCAATCCATTGCTGCGCGTTTAAGAGGTTCAGAATTTGAAGGTGACCTCTCACTTTGGAATCGAACGCAGGACCCACGCGTCCCTCAGTCAGCAGGAGAACTGCTTTAGAAATTCCAACAATGCCTGCAAGTCCATTTCGCGCCCGGCCATGGTAGGAAAGGTTCTGGAAAATATTCCAAAGCTGCTCGAGTGCACGACACGCTTCATCATTCAACGCCGCATGACCCCGGATATCGAAGCTTTGTAGCGCCTCAATGTACCGGTTGGATTGCATAATCAAGTTTTCGAGAAAGGGGGGATCGTGCTGTGCTTCTTGTTGCGTACGCCGCATTCGGTTTGGCCGGCACGCTTGCCAACTTCTTAGAATTTCGCCGAACTTCGATGCCACATTTTGTTGCGCTTTCAAAGCCTGGCACCATGCATTCCAGTCTCGAACATAGGCTTGGTCAAAGTGCTTGATCTTATCCTGGAATTGTTCAACGGTTAGACCTGCAATTCCTGGCATATTTCCCTTCCTATATTTTTTAAGAAACAAATCTGCCGCCTACTCCCTGTGCCACTCTTTTAGCAATCCAGCCCCTTAAACCCCCTGTAGCCCGCCCACATTTCGGCACGGAGTTGTCCTATCGTCTAATCGGCTGCTCTTGGATTGTTGGCGGGCCGCATACCTCCCTAAATTTATCTATATTAAATCCCCATTTTCTTGCAAGTTCATCCGCCTCATATTCCTGTTTTAATCCATCAGCGGGGTAGAGATAATGTTTGAGATGATGATGCGCAAGTTCATGGGAAATGATGGCCATCGCAACATCGTCATCATATTTTCTAAGCATTTGAGAGTCCAGATTAATATCTCCATTCTCAGTAACTTCTCCAGCCTCACAAGTAAAAGTTTTTCTTTCATGGATTGGTCCAAATCCATCTTCATAAAGGTCAATTGATCTTGAAATTATCGATAGTACTTGTTTTATTATTCTCCTTAGGTATTCAGAGTGAATTTCTGAATAGTCGAAAATCTCATCGAGTGAAATTTCATCAGCCGCAACGGTTCTTTTATTATTTACTATCATAATTTTTCCTTACCGTATGTACTCCTTGTTGCAGGTTTCCAAGGGATTCATCTGGCCTCACCTGAATACATTATGCCATGAGTGGGGGCCAATAGGTTAGATCTTTCTTGCGCAGCAAGGGCCGTCAGAATCTCCACGATGGTAAAAGGATTTCTCCGGATGATCTAAGAAATCTTGACTTTTTATGAGCATAAGTGCAGAATGAAATTTATGGAACGAAAATTCAAAGACTGAGATACTGCCAGGCGGTGTGAACATGGCTAAAAAACCTGATACCGCAAAAACAGGCGACAATCAGCTTAAAATACAGGCAGGGAACAGGGGGAGTTTTAAGCCGGGCCGGAGCGGCAACCCCAAGGGTAGGCCGCGAACTATTGAAGCTAATGAACTGATAATATTAGACAAACTGGATAAAGAGGTTAGTGCGCTGGAAGGCGCTAAACATGGCTGGCACGGGCCGGAGCCTTCAAAAGTGTTCCGGTTGGCCGGTCTGGGAGAGGTTGCCGTTGCCCGGATAGTCAAGCGGTTGGCAGAGAAGGCGAAGTCAGAGGTCGTGCGCCTGCGGGCTTGCGAGTTGGCCGCCAAGGTTTTGCGGATGATCCGGGAAGACCCCCAGCAGCACGAGGGAGTGACCATCGTAATTCAGGCTCTTGAAGGCTCAGCCCAGCAGGTCAATGTCGCCATGCCAGGCGTACCCTGTCAAACCCCTCCCCAGCCTGGCTCCTACCAGCACCCCACCCCAGCTATCCCAGACCAACCGATTACAATCACTGAATGATCCCTGCACCCTTCTTACTTCTTTCCTGGGGGTAAAATCGCCTCTCCTGGGCCGTCTGGTTAAGTCAGCACGGCCTCACAAGCCGTTGCCACTCCATATTTGCCCTTTTTCCTCTTTCCGCAATGCCCCCAGGCTTGGGTCGGGTTAGGGGAAGTGACGGCGGGGCGAAAGTGGCTGCATTCATAGCAGGTGAGGACCCGCTCAGATGGAGTAGGCTTGCATAAGTAGGCCAGCACTTCCGTCTTGTGCTCCTTCACCAGAGCCAGCAGGGGGCGCACCTGAGAGGGGGCTGGGTTCCTTTCTCCCTCGAATCTGGCCTTGATGGTTGCCCCTTTCACCGTGAACCGATAACCCAGGTGGGCCAGCTTGCGCACCGCTTCGATGCCGGGGTTCGTTTCCATTAAATTTCCACCTCCACTATGTCTGCAACGTCTGCATTGTCTTGAGGCTCAACTCTGATGCAGGTTTCAGGCGCAGACATTCTTTCGCTGATGTCTGCATTGTCTTTAAATCCTTCTGCCGGTTCCGCAGACGATTCCGCAGACGATGCAGACATCGGGTCTTCATCGTCTGTACCCTCAAATCCTTGCCAGTCCTGGCTATTCTGACTTTGCAGACATTGCAGACATTGTTCGATGAAATTTTCTGTATTCTTGTTCCATTCGAGGCACTTTACCGACCGGTGGCCATTAGCATCATGTTTGCCTGGAGGAATGGTCAACTTCACGGCCCGGAGTACCGCCCCCATCCCCCGCGGCTTGCCAATCTTTTGGATCTTGGGAGCCATAATGTTGTAGTGCTTATGAATGAATCCAATGGCCAAGCGTCCATCTTGGATATGGGGCCGCAACTTGTCCAGGGTCTGGGCTAGCAGGAAAGACCGCTCATTGACTTCTGGGGGCGCATAGCCATCTTCTTCGATCATCCGTAATGCGCCTTGAATTTGCCCTAGGTAGAAGCTGACAGTCTTTATACCCCGCTCCAGGTCCTCCACAGATAGGATTGCCTGGGGAGTTCCACCAATGGAGAACCTCTCCATGCAATGGATTAGCCCCGTGAGGCGCAAAACATACTCGGCGGCTTTGGGCAGGAACCCACGGAGTTGTGCAGGAAGTTGATCCTTGAAAGAAAATGTTTGATTCCGCCACTCAAGGAATTTTCCCTGGGCCTCGGAGTCAAGTATCATCCGGGTGGGTTGATGGATTCGCCCTTCGCACTCAAAGATTTTCCCGTTCACCCAATCCAGCGCCCGATTAAGAACGGTCTCCCACTTCTCCCGGCTCCGATCTCCCCACGATTCCGCGGTAAGGTCGTAATATGTCGGGGGTTCATAGGTTAGCAAAAATCGGAAAAGAGTACCGTCTTCGAGGTACAGCCTGTCTTCCCCAGCAAAAAAGGTCTTAAAGACCTTGGGTTGAACCCCTCCGAAGATGGAAACCCGCGCCCCGTTGAGGTACATAGACTTCCCAGCTCTTACAACCCTGGCTGGCTTCCCGTCAAAGAGTTTCAGCCAGGCTTCCCGGTCGGTGCCTTTTGATTTGTATTGATTTTGTCCGGAGAGGAAGGCGCTAAGCTCATCTTGAATCACCACTATCCCACCATGCGGAGAGTTAATCAGGTCATCTCGGAGCCCTTCCAAGGTCAGGTCCGAAACAAAATACCCTCTGGGAGGTGCTGGTGGCGGCTCCTTTTCCCGCACCTTCTTAGGTAATTGCAGGTAAGCGGCCAGTTCTTCCCTGTACGCGATTTCTTCTTTTCTCTGAGCTTCATAGATAGCCTCAGCCATCAATTGGACGCCAGGAGTTTTACCCTCCCCGCTTTCTCGGATATCCCCAAGCCAAAAGATCAACGGGGCTTCCCAACTTTCCTTGGGTGAGACTACAATTGTTCTTCCCAAAACGGAGCCCATCAGACAGAACCCCGCCCCCGGGAGGGAATACGGTGAAGTAGCGCACGCCCTGCCTAGTTGTTGGAGGCTGTCTGCAATGTCACCGGGCAGCACTTCCCAGGGGAACGGGCAACGCGGAAACAGTTGGGCCGCCAACTCCCAATTGACGGTAGGATTATCGGTTTTTGGGGCTTTGGGATTGGGCTGAGACCCATTATCCCCGTAACCCAATTTGGCAAGTTCTCTAGCTGCATTTATGAAGTCGCCGCCATGCTCTAATAAGGCATAGACCGCGAAGGGGGAATAATTCCGTTCCATATCGAAAGGGGCTGCACTGGACGTAAAGACATGGAACCATCGCCCATCGATGAGCGAAGCGCTCTGCCCTCGGTCTTTTCCCGGCCTGCGGTAATGCTGGAAAGCTCCCTTGGCCCCTACCGGCTCCCAGCCATGCCTTGCAAGAACCCCTGTAATATCGCCGCGCTCGTTGAAGTCGTCTCCGGGCCGGCAGGCTTCTTTTGGCAGGCGGCAGCCAGCCCCTTCAACCTTTCCCGGGTCAACATACTCGTTGAGCGCGCTTGCTGCATTAATGAGGATTTGGCGTTCTTCCGGGCTGATTGTGGGGATATGGAGAAAGTCCTCCTGAAGGAGTTCATAACCTGGGGTGGGATGAGCCAGGAATTGGCCACCCTCGCCCCGGGTTTCGATCAGGGTCACGACGACGGTGAACTTGCATCCGCTGAGGCGGGGGACATACCTTTTCCCTGAAATCTCAACTTCGATGGAAGGGAGCACCTTTTTAACAGAGGACTCATCCTGTGGGTCAATCCTTAATTCTCCCAGCTTTTCCACCACAGACGCGGTAACATCAACCCCACGCTGAGCGAGTTTGGTGTTTCCTGGGATTCCCCCCTCAGAACAGCGATAAGCAGCATGGCGGCCATCGTTTTTCGATTTCTGTATGACAAGCCGCTCAAGGAGTCCCGGCGCTTCTCCGCTAACGATGTCTGCCCATGCGTAAAACAGCTCAGCCCTGTTGTCGAAGTCCAGTATCTCCAGATTTCCGGATACCATCCCGGTGATAATCCCCATGGCCTTATTTTTCCCGAACCACCCCCGTATTTCTGGATCAGTAGGCAGGTGGGTTTGATAAGGCTTCCATTCACACACGGGGGCTTTGGTCTGGAGGGAAGTGGGGATGACAGAAAGACCTGCGCCTACATAGCTTAAAGCAGTCTGGCAAAATAGATTAGCCATATCGCCCCTCCGATCTGACCGTCTGGATGCTCTCAGGGGTCAGCCCGGCTCTCCGTAGGTCTGCCAAGTGCTCGGGATGAAAAGCCCGATTCATGGCTACGCCTCCTTCCGTTGATCCCTTATCCAGGCCATAACTTCCTCCAGAGAAAAGCGGAGATACTTCTTACCGAGCCGGAGTCGGGGGAGGCTCCCGGGGCCGGTTTTCCTGGTTTCCCCGTAAACCCATGAGCGTTTGACCTTTAATGCGGTGGCAAGTTCAGAAACTGTTAATAAATCTTCTCGGTCCATAACAATCTCCTTTCATCACGATCAAAAAATAAAAAAAGCCATGACGAAGTGTCATGGCCATAATATTAGAAAGAAGGAGAAATTAAATCAAGCTATCCTTATTATTCTGCGTGGCAGAAACATTTCGAAAAATAACAAAATTTAAATGCCTTTTTGCCAAAAAGACATTTTGGCAAATAAGGTACATAAAAGTGATTTGTTTCAGGGGATTTCTGCCAGCCCCCTTTTCCAGCGGGAGAGTATGGGAGCAAGATATTCAAGATATCATTTTAAGATTTGCATGAATTTGGGAGCATCCTTGAGCTTTTGCTTCTCTTTCGAGATATACTCTCGAAGAGTTCTGTCTGCTACGGGTTCCAATCCTAAGCTTTGTAGGACACTGTTAGTCCATTTTGTTAAATGGGTTGCGGGGGTTTCTAGAGGGACATGCTCAAGAAAGATTTTCACCAGGCGATGAGCTTTCGGTTCAGGTTTTTCGCCAGTTGCTACGATGTACCTCCAGAGAGGGGGCACCTTCCCTTCACAGACACTGGTCGATACTTCCTTCCGGAAGTCCTGCCAGTTTTTCTCAATGCGTTTTACCAAAGGAAGCCCAATCTTGGCGATATAGGCTATCTCACCGATCCGCTCAAACAATTCATCAGTCTCCCTGAGTATGTCACTGTGCAAAAATACAATGTCGTAATCCAGGGCGGTTCGGACCAGAGTGAAGAGCAAGTAATCTATGTCAACGGCATATTTTTTCCCTGTAGAACTTATTAATTCTTTTTTTGAAAAGATTCCTGAGTTTATGATAGCTAAAGCTCCCTTCGTGTATCCGGGCGAGCGCCAAACCCCCTCATATCCAATGCCGAAATCGTTAAATTTGCGCCGTATAAGAGCTAATCCTTGAAATTCGCCCTCTTCATCTATTGTCATCTGCCATCTCCTTGCATCGGTCTGTCGAAGCCCCCAAGCCAGCCGAAGGCGCCTGGTAGCCCCCCCCCGGAGATACGCCAGTCGCTATCCCTGTAGTGGTTTTGGTTTTAAGGTCAATTTTTATTGAAGTGAGAACCCCTATAACCCACGTGAATACTTGACAAGTGGGTCATCATTTTGTGACCATTTTGTGACCATAATACCCTAAAACAGGAAAAAAAACCGGCTACCAGGATAAAATTGGCAGCCGGTTTTCCTATAAGTTTTTGTAGGTTAGTGGTTAGTGTTTGATTCTCTTAGTGATCTCCTTCACACTCACACGGTGGAAGTCACTGGTTCAAATCCAGTACCGCCTACCATGAAAATTCAAGGGGTTACGGTTGTGGGCCGTGCCCCTTTATTCTTTTCTGCTACCGGACGGACCCTGCCGCTTTGGGCCTTTCAATCATTCCTGGGTATTTCTCTAGTAATCTACGATTATACGGCAACTTGGACACTCAGTCCAAAAAGCTTTGGGGACCTGGCATGCCGAGTCTAACCCCGAGGATGCTAGCACAAATTTCGGAGGGGGAGGTATTGATAAAAGTTGGCTACCGCCATCCCTCTCCGTGTTTAACGATTACCCAGTATGTTAAAAACCTGCGAAAAAGACACATTTTGGGAATAATCTGTGCTATCCTCCGTCCCACAAGATGATTGGGCTACAATAAGAGGAGCCTCTTCGGGATTGAACCCGGGATAAAGGAATGCTGAGCGCAGGTGCGCGCCTCAAGAGCCGGGGATGGTACCGCCGATGAACGCCGATAAGCACAGATTGAATTGAGATGGGGATGGAATATTTCGTCGCGGCGGCCATGGTCCTGATGCTCTCTTACCTAACGGTGTTGATCTACGTGGGGGGGCGGCCCTTGCGGCCGGCCGCCGCTGCTGCTGAGGTTGACCGCCTAGGGGGCCCCTGGCCCCGGCTGGCGCTGCTGGTGCCGGTGACCGGGGCCGCCGCCGGCCTTGCGGGGCGCCTGCAGGCGTTGCTTCGTCAGGATTATCCTGACTATGAAGTGGTGTTTGCCACCCGGGACGCCCAGGACCCGGCCACTGCGGTAATCCTGTCTTTGCTGCCGCGCTACCCCCGGGCCCGGCACGTGGTGGCCGGCCCGGCCCGGAGCTGCGGCCAGAAGAACCACAACCTGCTGGCCGCCGTGAAGTTGGTAGGCCAGACCCCGGAGATCCTGGTTTTTTGCGACAGCAACCAGGAAGCGCCCCCGGCGTGGCTGCGGGAGCTGACTGCACCCCTGACCGAAGGAAAGGCGGGGGTGAGCAGCGGCTTTCACCACGTCATCGCCGCCAACTTCGGGGTGGCGGCCCTGGGCCGGGCGGTCACCGTTCTCACCCTCTACCTGAACAAAGGGTTTCACCTCCTGAACCAGCCCTGGGGCGGGGCCACCGCCATCCGGCGCTCCCTGTTTGAAGACCTGGGAGTGGCGCCGCTTTGGGCCGAAAACGTGGTGGACGACGTCTCCCTGGCGGCCCGGCTGGCGCGGGCTGGCATTCGGGTAGAGGCGCCCCGGGGGGCCCGCCTCTATACCCCTCTGGAGGGAGAAACCCTGGGGGATTGGAGCCGCTGGGGCACCCGCCAGTGGCTCTACTTGAAGTTTTGCTGGCCCTTCAACTGGCTGGTCCATGGCCTGGTGGTGCATCTCCTCTGGGGCCTGGTGGCGCTGGCGCTGGCGACCCTGCTCTTGGCCCTCCTGGGTCTGGTTTCCGGGACCCTGCCAACTGCTGCGGCTGTGCTGTTCCTGGCGGGGCTCGTCTGGCTGGGGTTGGCCCTGCGGGCCCTGCATCCCGCGCCCGGGCCGCCGCGGCAGTGGCTGACGGCGTTTTTTGCGGCCATGGCCATGGGCAGTTGGTGCCACTTGCAGTCGGTGTTCATCAAGGAGATGCGCTGGCGTGGCATAGCCTACCGGGTGGGCTGGCGGGGCCGGGTGCTCAGGGTGAGCCGCGACCGATAATTGACGTTGATCAGGAAGCGTTATACGGCCGAGGAGATCATCGGGAAGCTGCGGGAAGCAGAGGTAGCCTTGGCCCCGGCTCATTTTGCGCTCGAGCTTCGCAAAAAGCTGGCAGGGGCTTCTACTGCCTGCCTCTCACCGGGAACCGGGTCCGGCCCTGCCTGCGGGCAGACAGAAAAACCGAAACCCGGGCGCCCCGGTTATTTATTCTGGGACTTGGGGATGGTGAAGAAGACCCTGGTGCCCACCCCCACCTGGCTCTCCAGTTTGAAGGTCCCACCCAGGGCCTTGACCCGTTCGGCCATGGAGGCCAGCCCGATGCCCCGGCGCCCGGCCTCCAGGTCATCCAGGCGGCCCACCTCAAAACCCTGGCCGTTGTCCTCGACCAGGAACTCCGCCTGCCTCTCCCCCTTTCTGGCGGCCAGAGTCACCTCGGTGGCCTGGGCATGCCGGCAGGCGTTGCTCAAGGCTTCCTGAAAGATCCGGTAGATATTGACCTGGTCCTCCATGCTGAAGACCCGGCCCATATCCTCCAGGTGCAGGTCGCACTTCGTTCCGCAGCTCTCGGCCAGGGCCTTCAGGCCACCGGCCAGGCCCAGGTCCGCCAGCATCTGCGGGCTCAGTTCCGCGGCCCGGCGCCGCAGTTTTTCCACGACCTGGTCCAACCCCCTTAGGGCCTGGCGGTACTCTTGCCGCAGCTCCTCATCGTCCCCGGGCAGCTTCTCGATTAGGGGCCGCAGTTGCAGCTTGGCGGCGGCAATGCCCTGGGCCAGCGACTCCTGCAATTCGTTGGAAAGCTCGCGACGCTCCTCCTCCTGGTAGGCCAGCAGTTGCCGGGCCAGATTCCGGAGCCTGGCCTCCGACTCCCGCAACACCTCCTCCGCCTCCCGGCGCTGGGTTATGTCATCGATGGCCAGCAGGACGAGATCGTGGGCGGGGCCGCCCAGGGGCAGGAGCCGCCCGTTCAAGAGAAAGGTGCGGCGGCCGATCTCCGGAAATTTCTGCACCATCTCGAAATCCTGGAAATGCTGGTCGGCCGGCAGGACCTTGCCCAAGAGCTCCCGCAGGCGGTGCAGGTTCCATTGGCCTTGGCCCAGCTCATAAAAGTAGTGGCCTTCGGTATCCTCGGGTTTGACCTTGAAGGCCTGGTAGTAGGCGTCGTTGGCCGAGACTACCCGCAGCTTGCCATTCAGGACCACCAGGGGCTCCCTGATGGTGGCGACGATGGTCCGGGCATAGTCCCTGGCCCGCCGCGCCTCCTCCAGGCTGCGTTTCATGAGGTCCACCTCCACCACGGCCAGGACTACCCCTTCGATCTTGTTGTCCGAGGTCCGGTAGGGCCTGAGACGCACGGAGACCCAGCGCCCGTCCCGGTCTTGAACTTCCAGTTCCTGGACGGTCAGGGTGCTCAGAACTTCTTTAATGACCGCCTCCGGGTTGGGCAATTCCACCTTCAGCCGGATGTCTCCGATGGGCCGGCCCTGGTCCCCGGGGATCAGACCCAGCATCTCCTGGGCCGCGGGATTGAAGCGCCGGAGGCGCAGGTCCGGTCCCAGGATGACGATGGCGACCTGCACCACGGTGAGCAGGTTGTTGAGGTCGTTGTTGGCCTGGAAGAGCTCCTGGTTGCGGTTTTCCAGCTCTTCGTTGAGGGTCGCCAGCTCCTCGTTGGCGGATTGGAGTTCCTCCTTGGAGGTCTCCATCTCCTCATTGATGCTCTGGAGCTCTTCATTGGCGCTCATGAGCTCCTCATTGGCGCTCTGCAGCTCCTCGAGGCTGGTATCCTGCTCTTCGGTGACCGTCTGGAGATATTCCTTGGCGGCGGTCAGTTCGCTCTCCAGCTCTGCAATCGTCCGGCCCCCGGCGGCGGACTTCCCTCCGGGCCTCTTCCCCGGCGGGACCGGCTGGCGCGGCGGGGCCGGCTCTTCGAAGATCACCAGGAAATAACGATCCCGGGCGGTGGCCGGACGCAGCGGGCAGACCTCCAGGTTGATCACCCTCAGGGCGCCGTTCTGACGCAGGTGCAGCCCCTCCCGGCGCACCGGGGCATTGGACTTCAGGGCGGCGTAGACCGCGGCCCTGATCTCCACCGCCAGGCCCTGCCGGGCCATTTTCAGGAGATTGAGGCTGGCCGCCCCGGGGCTCGGCTCCAGGAAACGGCCGGTTTGCCCCCGGAATTGCACGATGTTCAGGTTGGCGTCGATCACCACCCCGGCCGGGGCGAAGCGGGACAGGACGAGGCGGTCGGTCTCCTGCTGCAAATCCTCCAGGAGGACCATTCCGTCCGGAGATTTGACCTCACCCTGGCCCCCAACCCGCTCCAGCGCGAGGAGGGGAGGGAGGACCGGGTACGGGGCCGCCACCGTCTTCTTCTGAAAGATCTTGAGTTTCGTGTCCAACGGGGTGAAGTATTCCGGGAAGGCGTTCAAGGCCTCGGATTTGCCCAACAGCAGGAAGCCGCCCGGCTTCAAGGCGAAATGGAAGATGGGGATCACCTTCTTCTGCAGCACCGACCCGAAATAGATGAGGACGTTGCGGCAACTGATGAGGTCCAGGCGGGAGAAGGGCGGGTCCTTGGTCAGGTTCTGTTTGGCGAAGACGCACATGGAGCGGATGGTCTTGCTCACCTGGTAGCCGCCGGCCACCTTGCTGAAAAAGCGCCGCAGCCGGTCCTCGGAAACCTCCGCGGCAATAGATTCCGGATAGATGCCCAGGCGGGCCTTATCGATCATTCCGTCTTCGACATCGGTGGCGAAGATCTGGATCTGGACGTTGCTGGCCATGTCCCCCAAAAATTCCAGGAGGCTGATGGCCAGGGAGTAGGCCTCCTGGCCGCTGGCGCAGCCCGGCACCCAGATGCGGAGGGCCTCGTCATCGCTCCGGTTCCGCAGGATTTCCGGGAAGACGATTTTTTGCAGGGACGCGAAGGACTCCGGCTCCCGGAAGAAGCTGGTGACGTTGATCAGGATGTCATCGTAGAGGTTCTTGACTTCACCCGGGTGCTGCCGCAGAAATTTGACATAGTCCCCGAGCTTTTCCACCTGCTGCAACATCATGCGCCGGTGCAGGCGCCGTTTGATGGTGCTCTGCTTGTAATGGGTAAAATCGAGGCCGGCGCTCGCCTTGAGCATCATCAGAATCTGGTTGAAGACGCCCTCTTCCAAGGGGACCGGGGCCGCCGCTTCCTTACCGGGAGGCGGCGCCGGGGCCGGGGGATGCTGGGCCAGGCTGGCCAGTTTCCGGGCGATCTTCTCGGGAGGGAGGACGAAATCGACGGCGCCCGCGGCGATGGCGCTCTCGGGCATCCCGGGATACTTGGCGCTCTCCACGTCCTGGGCGAAGGTAATGCCGCCTTCGGCCTTGATGGCCTTGAGGCCCTCCACCCCGTCGGAGGCGGTGCCCGACAGGATCACCCCGATGGCCTCGCGGCGCTGGTCCTGGGCCAGGGAGCGCAGGAAGATGTCGATGGGCCGGCTCAGTCCCCGGGGCTCGTCCCGGCTGGCCAGATGCAGCACCCCCGCCTCCAGGGTCATGAGGAGGTCCGGGGGGGTGACGTAGATGTGATTGGGCTCAACCCGGGTCCCCTCCTGCTCCTCAGTGACCGGCATCCGGGTGGTCTTGGCCAGGATCTCCGGCAGCATGCTGTGGGACCGGGGGGCCATGTGCTGCAACAGGACAAAGCCCATGCCGGTATCGGTGGGTAGATTGGCGATGAGCTTGGTAAAGGCCTCCAGGCCGCCGGCGGAGGCGCCCACCCCGACGATGGCAGAGGGCCGCGCCGGCCGCGGAGATTTAGGACCAGTCCCGGCGCCCGCCAGGTTGGCGGCGCTCCCGGCCCGGCTCTCGCCGGTGTCCGGGGTAGGGGGCTGTTTCGGCCCGCTAACCCTTCCTGCCTTTGGCCCAGTCTTGCTAATGGCTTTCCTTGGTCCGCCAGACTTGGTTTCGGCCATGCCGTTTCCGCCTGGAGTCGATATTAATTTAAATTTTCATTATTGTCTCGACAATATTTCCAATATATCGAAAAATAGAATAATCAGGGGAGCCTCAACAGAGTTGCCTGAGAGTCCCGGCGCCGAAAGCGGGGATAGCTTCCTGCGCCCCCGGACTTCGGGAGAAGTCATCCAAAACCGGCGGGTGCCGGCGGCTCATTTGACCTCAAGCACCGCCTCTGATAAATTTTAGCGTGATGCGCCAGATAATTTGTCTCTCAAGGAAGACTATGAGGCCTAGATTTTGGCTATGGCTGTTGCCGCTGCTCATCGTGGTCCTCAGCCCCCTGGCGGGGGTTGCGGCGGAGAGCCCGGAAGAGGTGATGAACCAGGTCCAGGCCCGTTACGACAAGACCGGGGCCTTTCAGTCCCACTTTCAGCAGGAGTCCCGTCTTACGGCGCTGCATCAGACCGACAGCGCCGCGGGCGAGGTCTATTTTCGGAAGCCTTCCCGCATGTTCTGGAAGTACGAATTGCCCGCGGAACAGAAGAAGGAAGTAGTCTCCGACGGCCGGCTGGTGTGGATGTACACGCCCCAGGACCACCTGGTCATGATCTATAAACTGGACCAGGTGCTGCGCTCCGATCTGGTGATGCGTTTCTTCTCGGGCATCGGCCAGTTCCAGAAGGACTTCAACATCTCCTGGAAACAACCGCCCCAGGAGGGGCAGAGCCTGGTCATCGACCTCTTCCCCAAGAAGGAACAACCGGAATTGCAGCGCCTCACCCTGACCATCAACCCCCGCACCTTCCTGGTGGAACGCCTGGAGTTTGCCAACGCCCTGGGCGAAGAGACCCGCTTTGTCTTCACCCAGACGAATTTGGATGTGAAGCTGGCTCCAGATTTTTTCACCTTTACGCCCCCGCCGGGGGTCCAGGTGGTCCGGGAGACGCCGGGGTCCTAGCCGGCCAGCGGCGCGGGGATCATGAAAAGCCTGGACTTGGGCGCCTGACCATGGAATTTAGCCGCCAGCAGCAGGAAATTAGAGAGTGGCTTAGGCGCCGCCGGGCCATCATGCTGGCCCATAATTACCAGCCGGCCCCCATTCAGGATGTGGCCGACCTGGTGGGCGACTCTCTGGAGCTGTCCCTGGCCGCGGCCAAGACCGAGGCCGCGGTCATTGTCTTCTGCGGGGTTCACTTCATGGCGGAGACCGCCGCCATTCTCTGCCCGGACAAGACCGTGCTCCTGCCCCGCCTGGACCTGGGCTGCTGTCTGGCCGAGTCAGTCAAAGTGGACCAGCTCACGGCGCGCAAAGAGGAATTACCCGGGGTCCCGGTAGTCACCTATGTCAACTCTACCGCCGCGGTGAAGGCGGAAAGCGACATCTGTTGCACCTCCGCCAATGCCGTGCGGGTGGTCAATTCCCTGGCCGCGCCCCGGGTCCTGATGCTGCCGGACCAAAACCTGGGCCTCTATGTGGCCCGGCACACCCAAAAATCCGTGGAGATCATCACCTGGGAGGGCTGGTGCAATATCCATGACGGGCTCAGCGCCGAGGAGGTGCTGCAATGCCGGGCGGCCCATCCCCAGGCGGTCTTCCTGGCCCACCCCGAGTGCAACCCCGAGGTCCTGGATGAGGCCGACGCCATCTGCAGCACCAGCGGCATGCTCCAATATGTGCGCCAGGCCGCGGCCCGGGAGTTCATCATCGGCACGGAAGCCGGCATTCTGCACCGCATGCGCCAGGAGAATCCGGGCAAACTCTTTCACTCCCCGTCCCACCGCCTCCTCTGCCGGCCCATGAAGCGCATCACCCTGGGCGATGTCCTGGCGGCCCTCAAGGAAAACCACCATCAGGTAACGGTGCCCCCCCAGACCCGGGAGCGGGCCCTTAAGGCAGTGAGGCGTATGCTGGCGGTACCCCGGGATTGAGGACGTCTGGACCGCCCCCAGGCAGGCCCGGCGCGGCGCCTGGCCCCCCGTTTAAGAAAAGCAGTCCTTTGCTTCCCTCAGGCCTTTTTCTCCAAGGTTGCAAAAATTCTCCCAGAAGCGTAAATTCAGGAAAACCCATCCCGCAAAAATCGGTTTGGAACTAGAAAGGCTAAACCTGCCCAAGTCAGCGCCGGATTACCGCGGCTGCCGGGTTTTAGAACCCAGAGCCTTCCTCCAAGTGGGACGGTTGCCAAATCCCTTTTTCGACAGCCTGATAATTCCCGCCATCCAGTCCGGTGCGGTTCACCAAGGCTGTGTCACAGTGGGGCTAAAGCTATGAAATTTGCACCATTCGAACCTGGCCCGGGGGGGCGGCGGCGCGGCGCGGCCTGGGCCCGGCGCCGCTGGCTCTGGTTGCTGGCGGCCATGATCCTGGTGATCCTGATTTACGGCCGTTTTGCGGGCAAGTCCAACGAGAAAGGGGCCCCGGCCCCGCCGCCGGTGGCGGTGACTACGTTGGCGGCTAAAAAAGGGGACATCCCCATCTATCTCAACGGCTTGGGCACCGTCACCCCCATCGCCACCGTCACCATCCACACCCGGGTGAATGGAGAGCTGATGAAGGTGGGCTACAAGGAGGGCCAGATCGTCCCTAAAGGTTTCCTCCTGGCGGTGGTCGACCCGCGGCCCTTTGAAGCGGCTCTGCTCCAGGCTCAGGGGCAACTGGCCCGCGATCAGGCCCTGCTGGCCGACGCCAGGCTGGACCTGGTGCGCTACCGGACCCTGGCCGAGCAGGATTCCATCGCCAAACAACAATATGATACCCAAAGGTACCTGGTGCATCAGGATGAAGGTATCGTCAAATTAGACCAGGGAAATCTCGACAGCGCCAAGGTAAATCTCATATACACGCGCATCACCGCCCCCGTCGCCGGACGCATCGGCCTGCGGCTGGTGGATCCGGGCAACATCGTCCAAACCACCGATACCACCGGGATCGCAGTCATCACCCAACTGGAGCCGATAACCGTGATCTTTACCCTCCCCGAAGACAGCCTGCCGCCGTTGCTGGACAAGCTGCAAGCGGGAGCGCACCCCGTGGTGGACGCCTACAATCGCGAGCAGACCAAAAAACTGGCCACCGGGTCCTTCCTGGCGTTGGACAACCAGATCAATGTGAGCGCCGGCACGGTCCAGGTCAGGGCGGAGTTCCCCAACAAGGACCATGGGCTGTTCCCCAACCAGTTCGTGAATGCCAGCCTGCTTCTGAATACTCTGAAGGACGCCATCCTGGTACCGACGGCCGCCATCCAGAACGGCCCCAAGGGAGACTTCGTCTATGTGGTAGCGGCCAATCAGACCGCGACGGTGCGCCTGGTGAAACTGGGGCCCAGCCACGGGGACAATACCGCCATTGATACGGGGCTCTCCGCCGGTGAGCGGGTGGTGGTGGAAGGGACGGAGCGGCTGCGGGAGGGGAGCCGGGTGGAGGAAGCGGCTACGGGCAACGGCACCCCGCAGCAGGCTCCCGGCAACGGCACCCCCCAGAAGGCTCCGGCCGCCGGTAACCCGCAGAAGGGCTAGTAATGAACCCATCCCGGCTCTTCATCCTGCGCCCGGTGGCGACCACCCTGCTGATGGCGGCCATTTTGCTGGCCGGGGCGGTGGCCTACTACCAGTTGCCGGTCTCCGCCCTGCCGGAGGTGGATTATCCCACCATCCAGGTGCTCACCTTTTTCCCGGGCGGCAGCCCCGACGTCATGGCCTCCTCAGTCACCGCCCCCCTGGAGCGCCAGTTCGGCCAGATGCCCGGACTGAAGCAGATGACCTCCTACAGTTCCGGGGGCGGTTCGGTCATCATCTTGCAATTCAGTCTGAACGTGAGCCTGGACGTGGCCGAACAGGAGGTGCAGCAGGCCATCAACGCCGCGACCTCCTTCCTGCCTCCGGACCTGCCCAATCCGCCGGTCTATAACAAGGTCAACCCTGCCGACGCCCCCATCCTGACCCTGGCCATCACTTCCAAGACCATGCCCCTGGCGCAGGTGGAGGACCTGGCGGACACCCGGCTGGCCCAGAAGATTTCCCAACTGACCGGGGTCGGGCTGGTCAGCATCAGCGGCGGGCAGCGGCCGGCGGTGCGGATTCAGGCCAACCCCACGGCCCTGAGCGCTTACGGCCTGACCCTGGAGGACCTGCGCAGTGTCATCAGCGCGGGCAATACCAACCAGGCCAAGGGCGGCTTCGACGGGCCCCGCCAATCGTCGGTCATCGGGGCGAACGACCAGCTCCTTACCAGCAAGGACTATCTGCCGCTGGTGGTGGCCTATGTCAACGGGGCTCCGGTAAGGGTATCCGACGTGGCCAGGGCCGTCGACTCGGCCGAAAACGTCAAGCAGGCGGCCTGGATGAATGACACGCCGGCGGTCATCCTCAACATTCAACGGCAGCCGGGCTCCAATGTGATCGAAGTCGTGGACCGCATCAAAAGGCTGATGCCGCAGTTGCAGAGCACCCTGCCGGCAGCGGTGCAGGTCTCGGTGCTGACCGACCGCACCACCACCATCCGCGGCTCGGTGCAAGACGTGCAGTTCGAGCTGATGCTGGCAGTGGCCCTGGTAGTGCTGGTGATCTTTCTGTTTTTGCGCAACGTCTCGGCCACCGTGATTCCCAGCGTGGCGGTGCCGGTCTCCCTGGTGGGCACCTTCGGGGTCATGTATCTGCTGGGATACAGCCTGAACAATCTCTCCCTGATGGCCCTGACCATTTCCACGGGTTTCGTGGTGGACGACGCCATCGTCATGATTGAAAACATCTCCCGCTATATCGAGCAGGGCGAACCTCCCCTGGAGGCGGCCCTCAAAGGCTCGGCGCAGATCGCCTTCACCATCCTCTCCCTGACCATCTCGCTGATCGCGGTACTCATCCCGGTGCTGTTCATGGGCGAGGTGGTGGGCCGGATATTCCGGGAGTTTGCCATTACCCTGGGGGTGACCATCCTCATCTCGGCGGTGGTCTCCCTTACCCTGACCCCGATGATGTGCGCCCGGCTGCTGAAGCATACTCCAGAGGACCAGCAGAGCCGGATCTTCCACGCCTCCGAGCGGGTCTACAAGAAGATCATCGACTTCTACGCCGCCACCCTGCGCCGGGTACTGCAGCACCAGACGCTGACGCTGCTGATCGCCGCCTCCACCCTGGTTATCACCATCTTCCTGTACCTCGTGGTTCCCAAAGGCTTCTTTCCGGTGCAGGACACCGGCATCATCCAGGGCATCTCCGAGGCCCCGCAGTCGATCTCGTTTAGCGCCATGGCGGAACGCCAGCAGGCGCTGGCCAAGCTGATCCTGCAAGACCAGGCGGTGGCCAACCTCTCCACCTTCATCGGGGTGGACGGCACCAATTACACCCTCAACAGCGGGCGGGTGCTCATCAACCTGAAGCCCTTGGCGGAACGCCGGATCAGCGCCAGCGAGGTCATCCGCCGCCTGCAGCCGCGGCTCGCTGCGCTTTCGGGCATCACCCTGTACATGCAGCCGGTGCAAGACCTGACGGTGGAGGATCGGGTCAGCCGGACCGAATACCAGTATTCCCTGGAGGATCCCAACTCCGCGGAATTGGGACTCTGGGCCCCCCGGTTGGTGGAAGAGCTAGCGAAGAATTCGGAATTGCGGGACGTGAGCAGCGATCAGCAGAATCAAGGGGTGCAGGTTCACCTGGACATCGACCGCGTCACCGCAGCGCGCCTGGGCATATCCACACAGCTCGTCGATGATATCCTTTACAGCGCTTACGGGCAGCGGATCGTCTCAACGATTTTCACCCAGGTGAATCAATACCGGGTGGTTCTGGAGGTCCAGCCCGACTTCCGGCAAAATCCCGCCAGGCTCAAGGACCTCTATCTGCGCAGCAACACCAACGGCATAGTGCCGTTGGGCGCCATTACCCGGGTGAAAACCGCCTCGGGCCCCCTGCTCCTCGAGCACCAGGGGCAGTTTCCGGCGACCACACTGTCCTTCAATCTGGCTCCGGGGGCCTCCCTGGGGGAAGCCGTCGAGATCATGGCGGCGGCCACTAAAAAGCTCAAAATGCCGGCCTCCATCGTGGGCAGCTTTCAGGGCACCGCCCAGGCCTTCGAGGCTTCCCTGCAGAACGAACCGCTCTTGATCCTGGCGGCCCTGCTTACGGTTTATATCGTCCTGGGGGTGCTGTACGAGAGCTATATCCACCCCATCACCATCATCTCCACCCTCCCTTCGGCCGGGGTGGGAGCCATCCTGGCCCTGCTCATCTGCCGCACCGATTTCAGCGTCATCGCTCTCATCGGCATCATCCTGTTGATCGGCATCGTCAAGAAAAACGGCATCATGATGGTGGACTTTGCCCTGGACGCCGAACGCCGGGAAGGGAAGAGCCCGGAAGAGGCGATCTATCAGGCCTGTCTGTTGAGATTCCGCCCCATCATGATGACCACCATGGCCGCCCTGTTGGGGGCGCTGCCCCTGGCCATCGGCACCGGGTTGGGTTCCGAACTGCGCCACCCCCTGGGCATCTCCATCGTCGGCGGGCTGATCTTCAGCCAGGCCTTAACCCTTTACACCACTCCGGTCATTTATCTCTGGTTCGATAGGCTGGCACTGCGCCTGGGCAGGAAGCAGCCCGTAGAGCCGCCTCCCGGGGCCGATCCTACGGAACCGGCATGAACCTCTCGGCCATCTTCATCAAAAGGCCGGTGGCCACGACGCTCCTCACCTTGGGCATGGCCATTGCCGGTATCCTGGCGGTTCGCCAACTGCCCGTCGCCCCCCTGCCGGCGGTAGACTTTCCCACCATCTCGGTGAGCGCCTCGCTGCCGGGGGCGGACCCCGAAACCATGGCGACCTCAGTGGCGGCACCCCTGGAACGGCAATTCGGGCGGATTGCCGGGGTGACCGAGATGACCTCGTCCAGTACCCGGGGGGGCACCGGTATCGTCTTGCAGTTTGAATTGAGCCGGGACATCAACGGGGCCGCCCGGGATGTCCAGGCCGCCATCAATGCCGCCCGCACCTACCTGCCCATCAATTTGCCCAGCAATCCCACCTACCGCAAAGTCAACCCGTCGGACGCCCCGATTCTCATCCTGGCCCTCACCTCCGACACCGCCAGCCGGGCCACCATGTACGATGCAGCCTCCACCATTCTCTCGCAAAAACTCTCCCAGTTGGAAGGGATAGGCACGGTCTTCGTGGGGGGGGGGTCGCTGCCGGCGGTGCGGGTGGAGTTGAACCCCACGGCGCTGAATAGATACGGGGTCAGCCTGGAGGCCGTCCGCAGTGTCCTGGCCGCAACCACCACCAACCGGCCCAAGGGCCAACTGGCGGATGCCAGCCAAAGCCGGGAGATCATCACCAACGACCAACTCTTCAAGGCCGCCGACTACCGCGATCTCATCGTGGCCTACCAGGGCCAGGCGCCGGTACACCTGGTGGACGTGGGCGCGGTCGAGGACTCCCAGGAGGACTTGCGCGTCGAGGGGCTGGTCAACGGCAAGCTCTGTGTGATGGTGGTCATCTTCAGGTCCCCGGGGGCCAACATCATCGATACGGTGGACCGCATCAAAAGCCTGTTGCCGCAGCTCACGGCTGACATTCCCAAGGACATCGACTGCAAGGTGGTGGTGGACCGCAGCCCGTCGATCCGCGGGTCGCTCCAGGACGTGGAGTTCACCCTGGTGATCTCAGGCATCCTGGTGATCCTGGTGGTCTTCGCCTTCCTGCGGAATGTGCGGGGCACCCTGATCCCGGCGGTGGCGGTCCCGGTTTCCATCATCAGCACCTTCGGGGTGATGTACCTGCTGGGCTACAGCCTGGATAACCTCTCCCTCATGGCCCTTACCATCGCCACCGGCTTTGTGGTGGACGACGCCATCGTGGTGCTGGAAAACATCACCCGCCATCTCGAAAAGGGCGCCTCGCCTCTGGAGGCGGCGCTCCTGGGATCCCGGGAAATCGCCTTCACCGTTCTCACCATGAGCGTCTCCCTGGTGGCGGTCTTCATCCCCCTGCTCTTGATGGGGGGCATGGTGGGCCGGCTGTTCCGCGAGTTCTCGGTGACCTTATCCGCCGCCATCCTGATCTCCCTGGTGCTGTCCCTGACCACCACCCCGATGATGTGCGCCGCCCTCCTCAGGCAGAGGCACGAGGAAACCCACGGGGCCGTCTTCCGGGCCAGCGAAGGGGCCTTCTTATGGATGCACCACACCTACGAGACCACCCTCGGCTGGGGTTTAAGGCACCCGCGCTTTATGCTCTCTCTGTCGATATTCACCCTGGTGGCCAGTATCGGCCTCTTCTTTTACGTCCCCAAGGGGTTTTTTCCCGAACAGGACAACGGCCGCCTGGTCGGATCCATTCAGGCGGCGCAGGACATCTCGTTTCAGGCCATGAAGAAAAAATTGGGGGAAGTGAGCGACATCGTCCGGAAAGACCCGGATGTGACGGACGTGGTGGCCTTCACCGGCGGCAGCGGCGGCGGCGCCGCCACCACCAATACCGGGCGCATGTTCATCTCCCTGAAGGACTTCTCGGTGCGGAAGAGCAGCGCCCGCCAGATAATGGCCAGGCTGCGCCCGCAACTGGCCAAGGTGGCCGGGGCCCCCGCCTATCTGCAGGCGGTCCAGGACCTCAGGATCGGCGGTTATACCAGCGGCGCCCTCTATCAGTTTAACCTCCGCTCAGACAATCTGGAGGAACTCAACCGCTGGGGCCCCCGGGTCTTCCAGAAACTCCGCACCCTCCCCCAACTGGTTGACGTGAACAGCGATCAACAAGATAAAGGATTGCAGGCCACCCTTAACATCGACCGCGATACCGCCTCGCGGCTCGGCATCAACGCCACGCTGCTTGACAACACCCTGTACGACGCCTTCGGCCAGCGCCAGGTTGCCATCCTCTACACCACCTTGAACCAGTACCACGTGGTGATGGAGGTGGCCCCCCCCTATTGGCAACGCCCGGAAATACTGCGAGACATCTATATGTACACCACCGAAGGCGTGGCGGTGCCCCAGAACCCCTTCTCCCCGAAGCTGGGCGGCATTCAGGCACCGTATGTCCCCACCAGAGGCGCCGAGGTGCCCCTGAGCGCCTTCACCACTTACCAGATGACCTCCACCTCCCTGGCGGTGAACCACCTGGGACAGTTTCCCATGATCACCGTTTCCTTCAACCTGCCGCCGGGCACCTCCCTGGGGGATGCGGTGACGACCGTACAAGCGGCTACCAATCAGATGCACATGCCGGCCAGCATCCATGGCAGCTTTCTGGGGACGGCCCAGGCCTTCCAGGCCTCTCTGGCCAACCAGCCGTTCTTGATCCTGACCGCGCTGTTGTCGGTTTATATCGTCCTGGGGATATTGTATGAGAGCTACGTCCACCCCATCACCATCCTCTCCACCCTCCCATCGGCCGGGGTGGGGGCGCTCTTCGCCCTGCTGCTCTGCCGCGTGGACTTGAGCCTCATTGCCTTGATCGGCATCTTCCTGCTTATCGGCCTGGTCAAGAAAAACGGCATTATGATGGTCGATTTTGCCCTGGAGGAGGAGCGCCTGGAGGGGAAGAGTTCTCGAGACGCCATCTATGAAGCATGTCTCCTGCGCTTCCGCCCGATCATGATGACCACCATGGCCGCGCTGCTGGGAGCTCTGCCCCTGGCGCTGGGAACCGGCGTGGGCTCCGAACTGCGCCGCCCGCTGGGGATCTCCATCGTCGGCGGGCTGATGTTCAGTCAGATGCTCACCCTTTATACCACCCCGGTGATCTATCTTTATCTGGACCGCTTCAGGCTCTGGGTTAATCGCCGGCGCCGCGGCCTGAGGCAAAAATAGGCGAAAGAGGAAACGAACTATGTGGCTGCGCCTCAAGACAATTTTAGGATTATCCCCTGGGCCGGGCCGGCTTAGCCCGGTAATGATTGCCGGGCTGTTGCTGCTTTGGGCCGGCTGCGCCGTGGGGCCGGATTATGTGAAACCGCCCACCGCGGCGCCCGCGGCCTACAAGGAGACGCCGGGCTGGAAGGTGGCCCAGCCCCGGGATGAACTGTCCCGGGGCGCCTGGTGGGAGATCTATCATGATCCCAAGTTGAACGCCCTGGAAGAACAGGTTGACATCAACAACCAGAACATCGCCGCGGCGGAGGCGCAGTTCCGCGAGGCCCTGGCGCTGGTCAAGGAAGCCCGGGCCGCCTATTTTCCCACGGTCACCGGCGGGGCGTCCTGGACCCGCCTGCAAAATTCGGGGACCCTCGGTAACATCTCCCCAACCACGACTTCCGGCGGCGCCTCAGGAATGACGGGGACCTCCGGTGGAAAATCCGCCAAAGTATCGCCGGGCCCTCCTCCCATAACCGAGTTCCTGTTGAACTCCGACCTCACCTGGGAGCTGGACATCTGGGGCAAGGTGCGCCGCCAGGTGGAGTCGAGCCGGGCCAGCGCCCAGGCCACCGCCGCCGACCTGGAGGGGGTGCGCTTGAGCGCCCGGGCCACCCTGGCCCAAAGCTATTTTCAGTTGCGCACCGTAGACGACCAGATACGGCTCCTGAACGATACGGTCGTCGATTATGCCAAGATCCTGACGTTTACCAAGAACCAATACGCCGCGGGGACGGCCTCCCTGGGAGACGTGGCGCTGGCGCAAGCCCAGCTCAAGTCCACCCAGGCCCAGGCGATAGACCTGGGGGTGCAGCGGGCCCAACTGGAACACGCCATTGCCTTGCTCATTGGCAAGTCGCCCTCGGTCTTTGCCATACCTGAAGTTAAACAAACCCTGCGGGTCCCGGAGGTACCCTTCGGGGTGCCCTCGGAACTGCTGGAGCGCCGCCCCGACATCGCCGCCGCCGAGAGGAATATGGCCGCGGCCAACGCCCAGATCGGGGTGGCCCTGGCGGCCTATTACCCCAGCATAACCCTGAGCGCCTCGGGAGGATTTGAGACCTCCAGCCTGGCGAAGTGGTTCACCTGGCCCAGCCGCGTCTGGTCCCTGGGGGCGGCGGCCTCGGAAACCTTGCTCGACTTCGGCCTGCGGTCCGGTCAGACCGAGGCGGCGCGAGCCGCCTACGACGCCTCCGTGGCCACCTACCGGCAGACGGTGCTCACCGGCTTTCAGCAAGTGGAAGACAATCTGGCGGCCCTGGGCATCCTGAAAGACGAGGCCCAGACGCAAGATGAGGCGGTCCAGGCCTCCAAGAAATCGCTGGAGGTGAGCACCAACCAGTATAAGGCCGGGATCATCAACCGTATCGCCCTCCTGGTGGTGGAGACCCAGACCCTGGCCAACGAAAGGACCGCCATCACCATCCTGGGCAACCGCATGAGCGCCAATGTGCTCCTCATCGAGGCCCTGGGCGGGGGTTGGAATGCCGCCGCTTTGCCGCCGGTGGGATGGCAGCCGCCCATCTGAAAAGATTCCCGATGGACACCCTGATCTTCTCGGGTTGCATCTCGAAGACGGAAATGCTACATGAGCGCGAGCGCTGGCACAACCGGTCCGTTGCGGAAAACCGGCTGGAAGATTACCGGGTCAAGGATGAAGGGAAGAAGTGGAAGAACGTTCACTGTTCGTTCGGCTACGTCTTCTTCGGCCGCGAATTGATTTTGTTGGCACTGATCGTGTACGCGGTGACGTCGCGGTTAAGCAGTCACGAACCGACGGCGCCCCCGGCTATCACTCAACCCCCCGTACCGGAAGGCAAACCGTGAAAACGCTGCTGCGAGCGGCTGGTTTATTGGCGCTATTGCTGATGGCTGCCGGTACGGCTCGCGCCTTAGAGAACTCGGATTGTTTTGCCTGTCACAACGTCAAGGAGCTGGCTAAGACCAACAAGGCCGGCCAGGTGGTGTCGCTGTTTGTGGATGAGAAGGAATACGGGGCGTCCATCCACGGCAAGAATCTCTGCACCAGTTGCCATGCCGACATCACCGAGGTGCCGCATCCGGACGGTTTCACGCATAAGCCGGTGGCTTGCAGCGCCTGTCACCGGGTGGAGACGCAGATTTACCTGAAAAGCGACCACGGTCAGGCGGTCGCCAAGGGCGAATCCGAAGCCGCCTCATGCAAGGATTGTCACGGACACTGGCATACCTTGTTGAACTCCCGGAACCCGCTGTCGCCGGTCAACCGGGCGAACATTCCGGAGACCTGCGGTCGTTGCCATGGCAATACCGCGGAGATGGAGAAGTTCAATCTCAATCAGAGGGCCCCGGTCGTGACCTACGACCGCAGCGTGCACGGCGTGGCGTTGGAGAAACGCGGTGTCATGCAGGCGGCGGTCTGCACCGATTGTCACGGGTCGCACGATCTGCATAAGTCCACCAACCCGGCCTCGAAGCTTTACTGGCAGAACATTCCCGGCACGTGCGGCAAGTGTCACGAAAACGTCAAGAACACCTACCAGCGCAGCGTGCACGGCAAGGCGGTTGCCGCTGGCATTCGGGACGCTCCGGTTTGCACGGATTGCCACGGCGAACACACGATTCAGGCAGTCAAAGAAGCCAGTTCCAAGGTTTCTGGTGCGCATATTCCGGAGACCTGCGGGCAGTGTCACGGCTCGGAACGCATCGCCAGCCGGTACCAGTTGTCGTCCAAGGTCGTGGAGACCTACATGCAGAGTTTCCACGGTCTGGCGCAGCAGTTTGGCGGATTGACGGTGGCCAACTGCGCGTCGTGCCACGGATTTCATGATGTATTGCCGCCGAGCGATCCGCTGTCGTCGGTGAACCAGAAGAACCTGCCCCAGACCTGCGGCAAGTGTCATGCCGGTATCGGCACCCGACTCGCGAAAGGCGAGATGAAGATCCACAACCTGCCGGGCGCCGAGAAGGGCAAGCCGTGGCTGGTGAACTTTATTACTCTATTCTACATCGTCATCATCGTGCTGACGATTGGCGGCATGTTGGCGTTCACCGCCTTGGATTACATCGCCAAGACGCGGGTGCACATCCGGAAAGTCGAGGAGTCGGCTGACACCGAAGTGCGCATGACCAAGTGGGTCCGGTACCAACACCTGATCCTGACGATCCTGTTCATCACACTGGTGTATACCGGCTTCGTCCACAAGTATCCCGATGCGTTTTTCAGTTGGCCATTCAAGCTGCTGGAAAATGGCAGCTACATTCGCGGCCTGATCCACCGCATCGCGGGCTGGGCATTTACCGGGCTCTTTTTCATCCATCTGGTGGCGCTGTTCTGGACGGAGCGCGGACACGCCTACGTCAACGAACACCGGTTCCGGTTCCACGACCTGAAAGACTGCGTCGGCCAACTGCTTTACAATATCGGCCTGACCAAGACCCCGCCACCGGCACGCCGTTGGAATTACGCCGAGAAGGTCGAGTATTGGGCGCTGCTGTGGGGATCGTGCGTCATGATCGTCACCGGCGCGATGCTGATCTTCACCGAAACCGCCCTGCGCATGTTGCCGAAGATCTGGCACGACGCGGCTCAAGTCATCCATTTCTACGAAGCCGTGTTGGCCACGCTGGCCATCGTCGTCTGGCATTTCTACTGGGTCATCTTCGACCCGAAGGAATACCCGATGAACCCGGCCTGGCTCATTGGCAAGAGACCGGCCCACGGCGAACCCAAGGAGGAACCCGGAGCCGCTGATGAAAATATCAAGGGTAATTAGGCGGGAATTGCTTTACGAAAAGTGGCGGGGTAACGGAAAAAGGATACAAAAGCTAACTTGCGGGAATGCTGCCAAATTAAGTCTGATTAGCCTGAAATTTATTAATTCATGAATAATAATTTTTTTAGAGACTCCAGATTATATCTCATATCGTTTCCGACCTGGATTTTACGGACGATCCCTTGTTTGTCGAAGAGCACCGAAAGCTGCTGGGTCTCATTCGAAACCCCACCGGCCGTATTAACCTTTGTTTGGGAAGAGCTATAGTCCCATAATTCCCCTCCGGTCAAAGGGGTGATTCTGGCTGGCGTCCCCACCGCATTCTGGACATCCGCTTTGGTAGATTTCCCTTCCTGAAGGCGATCTAAGTTCCCCTGTTGGGTAATCACCTGATTGCCGTTGGAGGCGCAACCTGCCAGGAGCATTAAACAGAAAAATAGAGGCAAAGATTTTATTATTTCGGTGCTCCTTAAGGCATATTACCCCGGTTTACCCGGATCGGCCATTCTTTTTCAGCGGTCAATTAGGCGTTTGACTGGGCACCACGGCTAGGCTCACTGCGACATAGTGCTCCTGACGGTCGTCAACCAGGGGAATAGAGTTATCGGGGTGGTCGACGCCATCCAAGGTCACACGCGTCCCGCCATCCTCGGCCGGCGCCTGCTGGACGCTGATGTGGTAGACCGTCTCCCGATACCGGTAGTGCATTGTGAAGCCTGGCCAATCCGGCGGGAGACACGGCGTGAACCGCAGCTTGTCCACCTCAAGCCTCAGCCCCAGAAGTGATTCCACGATCAGCCGGTACATCCAGCCGGCAGACCCCGTGTACCAGGTCCAGCCACCGCGGCCAGTATGAGGCGAGAGCGCATAGACGTCGGCCGTAACGACGTAGGGTTCCACTTTATAGATGGCGATCTGTTCCGGAGAGCTGGCATGGTTGACCGGATTGATCATTCCCAGTAGTTCCCAGGCGCGCCCCTTATCGCCCAAGGCCGCGAAGGCCATCGTCACCCAGAGCGCCGCGTGGGTGTATTGTCCGCCGTTCTCTCGCACCCCGGGGACGTAGCCTTTGATGTAGCCGGGATTCAAATCCGACTTGTCAAACGGCGGATCCAGGAGCTGGATGAGGGCCTGCTCCCGGCGCACGAGGCGCTGAGCCACTGCTTGCATGGCCCGGCGCGCTCGCGCCGCATCCCCCGCACCGGATAGAACGGACCAGCTCTGCGAGGTCGAATCGATCTGGCACTCGGGGTTGCCCGCCGACCCCAGCGGTGAACCGTCGTCGAAGTAGGCGCGGCGATACCACTCGCCGTCCCAGCCATGCTTTTTGATATTGCGGCGCAGCCTGCCCGCCTCCCTGGCGCAACGCGCGGCGAAGGAGACATCACCATGCCTGCGGGCCACCTCGGTGAAGCGCATGAGCACTTCATAAAGGAAAAAGCCCAACCAGACGCTTTCCCCCTTGCCGTGTTCGCCCACCAAGTTCATGCCGTCATTCCAGTCGCCGGAGCCCATGAACGGCAAGCCGTGCGCGCCAAACCTGAGGCCCCGCAAGATGGCCCGCACACAGTGGTCATACAAACTGGCCGCTTCTGGAGACCGGTTGGGCAGATCGTAATACGAGTCCTCCTCCGCGTTTACCGGGCGGCCCTGGAGGAAGTGGATAGGCTCAGCCAACACGCCGGTGTCCCCGGTGTTGAGGACGTAGCGGCACGTCGCCAGTGGCAGCCAGAGGTAATCATCGGAGCAATGGGTCCGCACCCCCCGGCCCGAAGGAGGGTGCCACCAATGCTGGACATCTCCTTCCGGGAACTGGCGGGAGGCGCACAGGAGCAGGTGCTGGCGCACCAGTTGCGGCTCGGCGTAGATCAGGGCCATCACGTCCTGCAACTGATCGCGGAAACCGAAGGCGCCCCCCGACTGGTAGTAGCCGCTGCGCGCCCAAAGGCGGCACGCCAGGGTCTGGTATAAGAGCCAGCCGTTCGTGAGCACGTTGAGGGACTGGTCGGGGGTTTCCACTTGCACGGCGCCGAGAGTATGATTCCAGTATTGCCACACCGCATCGAGGGCAGCGCGCGCCGCGGTTGAGCCTCGAAAGCGCTGCACCAGGTCCCTGGCGTCATCGACGTCTCGCCCTGCGCCGAGCGTGAAGACGATCTCCCGCTCCTGCCCGGGGGCCAATTCGAAAGGAACCTGAAGCGCGGCACAGGGGTCCAAACCTGCCCCCACCCTTCCAGAAAGCCGCAACCGGGACATGGCGGCCGGACTGCGCAGCGTGCCGTTCCGTCCCAGGAATTCAGTCCGGTCACCGCTTACGGTCCGGGGCGCGGCATCCACCTGGAAGAAGGCAACTCGATCGCTGAACTCCGTGTTATAGGGGTTGCGCGCTAAGAGCGCGCCGCTATGCGGGTCAATTTCTGTGAAAACGTGCATGGTGGCTTGGGCCCGTTGATCTCCCAGCACCCATTCTAAGTAGCCGGTGGCGGAGAGCCGGCGCGACCGGCCGGACCCGTTCCGTACCTTGAGCACCGTGAACTTGATGGGCGCCTCCAGGGCCACGTAAACCCACACCTCGGAGCTAATGCCGTCCTCGGTGTGCTCAAAAACGCTGTAGCCGAATCCGTGGCGGCTGGCGTAGGGCAGCGCGCCGCGACTGGGCAGCGGCATGGGGGACCAGAAGTGGCCGGTCTCTTCGTCACGAAGGTACAAGGCTTCTCCCCGTGAATCGCTGACGGGATCGTTCCCCCAGGGAGTGAGGCGGAACTCGTGGGCATTCTCGCTCCAGGTATAGGCCAGGCCGCTCTCTGAGATGACGGTTCCGAAGTGCGGGTTGGCCAGCACATTTACCCAGGGCGCCGGAGTCACCTGCCGGCTGGTAGTCGTAATGACATATTCGCGTCCGTCGGGGGTGAATCCGCCCAGCCCGTTGAAGAATGTCAGATCACCCCGGGACAACTCGTCCGTCCCCGGGGTGGCGGTGCGGTGGATTCGGGTCGGCATCAGGGGCGGTACGGTAACTTCCACCTGGCCCCGGCGGTTGAGTTGGGCTTCCAGCGCTCCCCGGCTATCAGTGAGGATGGCGCGAGCCACCGTTTGGAAGAGAATGCGGTCCTCTTCGGATATCTGGTCCGCAGGTCTAACAAAAATGCCGCCTGGCCGATCTATCTCGCTGGCTTCGACTCCTGCGGCAATAAGCCCCATGATCTGGTCGTGGAGAAGTTGCCGATAACCGGCGTGATCTTCATTCCAGACCATCAGGTCCACCGGCAGTCCTTTTAAACACCAGTAGGCATGGGCCTGTATGAGTTGGCGCACCAGATCGATATTGGCCGGATCTTCAATCTGCAGCAACACGATGGGCAAATCACCGGAAATGGAGTAGCCCCAAAGACCGGATTGCTCGCGGCGGTTCTTGATGAGGACGCTGGCGTCGGCTCGCAGCGAAGCATTGGCGTAGATTACCGAGCTCGCCAGACGACAGTAGAGCTGCGCTTCCGCTTCTGAGGCATTGATCTGCCGCAAGGTCACCTGGTTATGTGTCCAGGCCAAATCAAAGACGCGATCCGCCAAACGCCGATCCTGGTATTTCTCCACCAGGCCCAGGCACGCCTCGCGAGTTTCGCCGATGCCGGAGACGACATTGACCGTTGCCGCTTCTCCCGGATTGAGCACCAGCCGACACCGGATGGCGACGATCGGGTCCAGCACTGAGCCTTCGCTGCCCGAGAGCGCCGCGGGACCGCGCAGCGCCTGTGGATCGGCGGCGGTCCGGCCGCGGCCGATGAACTGCATGCGGTCAGTCTCGTAGGAAATCTCTTCAATCTCCGCCCCGTGCACTGCCATTAGGTGAAACATCCAGAGCGCCTGCTCGTCGATGGAGCGGGGCCGGCGAGTGCAGAGGATCGCCTGCCGCTGGCGGATAATCTCAGACTGCACAAAGAGATTGCTGAACGCCGGATGCAGTGCATCCGCGGCGGGCGGCGCCAGGACCACTTCCGCGTAACTCGTTACCTCGATCTCTCGCGGTGTCCGGGCGCGATTGGTAATGGTGATACGGCGCAACTCGATATCGTCTTCGGACGAAACCACGATCTCCGTATGTGCGTCAAAGTCTTGTTGACGGCAGCGGAACTCGGCTCGCCCTTCCGAGAAAATCGCCTCAAAATTCCCAGTTCGCTTGAGGGTTGGCTGATAGGCGGTGGACCAGAACTCCCCGCTCGCCACGTCGCGGAGGTAACAGAACGTGCCCCAATTATCGCAGGTACTGTCTTCGCGCCAGCGGGTAACGGCGACATCCTTCCAGCGGCTGTAACCGCCGCCGGCGCTGGTGACCATCACATGATATCTGCCATTCGACAACAACTGCACTTCCGGTATCGGCGTATCGGGGCTGTGGAAGACTCGCACCGGTATTTCCGGAACACTGGAGGTCGGTGGTGAAGCGCTGATGGAGTCGGGGGGCACATAGGACGTCGTGGCTTTGGGAAGGCGCTCCTGGAGCAACAGCATAGTCGCCTGGAACAAAGGGTCCGACTCGAATCGCTTCTGCATCGGCCGGTCCAGGAGCAGATAGGCCAGGGAAAGGAAGCTCATGCCCTGGTGATGGGTCATGAAGGACCGAACCACGGCACTCGCTTGGCCCCGGGGCAGGCGCGAAGGAGTATAGTCAGTCGCTTCATAGAAGCCGAATTTTCCCTCAAACCCGGCCGCGGCCAGTTGCTCGAGATTCGAGCAGGCCTTCTCGGGCGCCACCATCAGCGCCAGCGCTGAGGCATACGGGGCAATGACCAGGTCCTCGGCCAGTCCGCGCTTGAGTCCCAATCCGGGCACGCCAAAGGCGCGATACTGGTAGTCGAGATGAATATCAATGGCATTGTAACCCGATTCTGATATGCCCCACGGCACGCCGCGCATCTTGCCATAGGCGATCTGTCTCTCCACCGCCACCTTACAGGTATGGTCGAGTAACGTGTTTTCGTAGGTCGGCATCACCAGAAGCGGCATGAGGTATTCGAACATCGACCCGCTCCACGACAGGAGAAGCGATTCTCCCCCCACGGTAGTGAGAAGACGCCCCAGGGCGAACCAACTCTCCTGGGGCAACTTTCCTTGCGCGATCGCCACGAAAGTGGGAAATCTCGCTTCCGAAGCCAGCAGATCATAATAGCCCGAGTCCAGCCGACGCTCACCCACATTGTAGCCGATGGCCATTAAGTGACGCGCCTTATCAAATAAGAAATCATACTCCATAGAGGCGAGTTCGCTTGATTGCCGGGCCAGCCGTTCAATAGCCTCAATCCTGGTTCCGGCCCGCCGGCTGGCCGTCTTGATCAGCCGCCGCAGCTTATCCAACCCGGCGCGCTCCTCGGGCGTTACCGCCAAAGCGAGCCGAGGCTCACTAGCCGGCAACAGCTCCGCCTCCAGCCCGGCTAATTGGCGGAGCGTCGGAATCTCGCTGATACCGTGGAACCCGCCAAGATTACCGATTGCAGCCGGCAACGAGGTCCACGGAGCGAGAAACGTCAACTCATCGAGGGCATCCCGGCATTGCCGCCATAGGCCATCCGCCCACCACCGCAATTGGCTCTCGGGATCGGCATCGAGGCTGCGGACCAGATCTCCGGCGGACGTCGCCAGCCGGTCGAGGCACAGCCGCGCCGCCGCCAATGTGGTTGGCCGGAAAGCGGCTGCGGAATCCAGCTCCTTCTGGACCTGAGCCAGCGAGTCCAACGCGGCTCCTGCCGCCGTGTCCGCGATAATCCCTACCGTATGGCTCAGTCCAGCAAACCAGCTCGCCCCCAGGATCGGCTGATCGGCAAGGGTGAGCAGCCCGGCTCGCAAGGTCAGCAGATAGCCCGCCAGGTTTCCACTGTCCACCGTCGAAATGTAGAGGGGCAACAGTGGCTTAAGAGACTGCGTGTCGTACCAGTTGTAGAAGTGGCCGCGGTAGCGCTCCAGAGCTGCCATGGTGTGGAGCGCATTCGCCGTGCGTTCGACGAGTCGCCCGGCTGAAATGTATCCGAAGTCGTAGGCGGCTAAATTCGCCAGGAGCGCAAATCCCATGTTGGTCGGCGAGGTGCGCTGGGCAACCCTGGCCATGGGATGCTCCTGATAGTTATCCGGGGGTAGCCAATGATTTTCCGGGCCGACGAAGGTCTCGAAGAAGGCCCAGGTCTTTCGGGAAATCTTCTGGAGGAAGCGGGTCTGCTCGGCCGTCAATCTGGCGGCGCGGCGAGTGAGCGGTCGCCCGATCCACCAGGCTATCGCCGGGGAGGCAAACCAAAGGCCCAATATGGGCCCAGCCACCGATAACATGGCTGGCTTCGAAAACGCCAGGTAGATCGCCGCGGCCAAGGCCATAGTGGGGGCAATCCACATCGCCTGAAAAGAGGCGGCGAGGTCCGAGCGGCCAGGGCGCTCGCCATCGCCCGACGGATTCCATTCGAGAAGCCGCTTGTGGGTAATCAGAATCCGCACGGCCGTGCGGCTGATCGCATCCAAACTGAAAAATGCCTCATAGGGCAGACACATGAGCGTAAAGGCAGCCTGAGCGAAGTGTCGACCAGCCGAGCGTCCCAGGGCGCTGAGGTGCTGGCCCAGAAGCACACCGCCAGGCTTATGGAACATTTCCAGCAGAGAGGCAATCAAAGGAGGAATAAATATGATGCCAATCATCGAGAGGGTCCAAAACCAGGCTGACGACAAGACCGTCCAGCCCAGGAGCAACAGGAGCGTCAACGCTGCGGACACGAGACTACGGCGCAAGTTGTCGAAGATCTTCCAGCGGGATAGCCCCGAGAGCGTATTTTTTTGAAGGTGTGGGCCAGGGCCGGGAACACCTGGCAGCAGCCACCGGGTAATGTGCCAGTCTCCGCGAATCCAGCGGTGGCGGCGGCTGACGTCGGCGCTATAGCGCGAGGGGTATTCCTCGTATAACTGGACATCGCTCAACAGCCCGGCCCGGGCGTAGCACCCTTCCAGAAGATCGTGGCTGAGAATCCGGTTTTCGGGGAAGCGCCCCTTGAGCGCCCGCTCGAACGCATCGACCTCATAGATTCCCTTGCCGATGAACGAGCCTTCCTGGAACAGGTCCTGGTAAACATCGGAGACGGCTTGGGTATACGGATCGATGCCCGGATCACTCCCCCAGAGTCGCGCATACCGCGACCGGTTCGTGCCGGGGAGGCTCACGGCCACCCTTGGCTGCAGGATGCCGTAGCCCTCACAGACACGCTGCTTGACCTCGTCGAACCGCGCCCGGTTCAGTGGGTGCGCCATGGCTCCCACCAGTTGCCACGCCGCGTCGCGGGGCATTTGCGTATCGCTGTCCAGGGTGATCACGTACTTGACGCCCGCTAAGACTGGAGTTGCGCCGACGACGACTGAGAAGCGATCCCCGGCCCCGCCGCGCAAAAAGGAATTCAGGTCCGCGAGCTTGCCGCGCTTGCGCTCGTAACCCATCCACATCTGCTCGCTGGGATTCCAGCGGCGCGGGCGATGAAAGAGGAAAAAAATATCGCCTTTGGGGCCCCGATACTTTTCATTCAACTCTTCGATGCCCTGCCGGGCCAGACTCACGAGCGGCTCGTCCTCCGGCAGCGTCTCGGCGCGGGCATCCCGAAAATCAGTGAGCAGACCGAAGTAGAGGTTCGCGTCCCCATTTGCCAGGGACCGGACTTCCAGCGCTTCGATCAGAGCCGCGATGTTCTGAGGGCTCGTGAGCATAGACGGGACCACCACGAGGGTGCTCGATTCCAGAGGAATTCCTGCGGAGAAGTCCAGGCGCGGCAGCGGCTGCGGCGTCACCAGCAAGGTCGCCAGCCAGTTTACCAGGGCTATCGCCAGATGACTGGCGCCCAAGAGCGAGAGGACAGCGATCAGCCCGATTATCCAACCGGATAGACCATCGGCCTGCGCCTTCGCCAAAAAAATACCGGCAGCGCTTGCCGTAACCAAGATGATCCCGCCGACATAGAGCAGCAGAGGAAACCGGCGGCCCACTCTGCGCAGCGACTCAAAAGGGGAGCAGCGCAGTTCCATTGTCCGCTCGAGCGGCGCCAATCCCTTATCGATCAGGTAAAAACCGACGTGCGCCGTGCGGTCGCCGCCGCCCTTCCTGGCCGCGCCCTCGCTGGCCAACCGGATCGCCTGGCGCGCCACCTGGCTTTCGGAGTGCCGGCTGCTCTTGGCGATCTCCTCGACGACATGGCGATAGCGGTCACGGGTAGGGAAATCCATCTTACCGTAGACGCCGCCAGGATCCTGACGCAGGGTCTGCTCGACCACGCTCAGCGTCTCGACGAAAACGCGCCAATCCATCGCCCCCAGGAAACGGAGGCTGCTGATGCTGTTGCTCATGGAGACCTGATCGGCGGCCTGTTGTTGGTTCTCCGACTGCACCAACTCCTTGCTCGTCCAGCCGCCTTCGGCAAGCCGCTGCTCGATCCAGGTGAGCGGCAATGCCAGGTCGGGGCCCTGCCCCTGCAACCGGCGCGTCAGTTCCGCCACAAACGAGCTCACCATCGGCGGGTTTGACCGCGCCATATCCGCGATCACCAGAATCAGCGCCTTCGGGTCTTTCTCGGCGATTTCCGTCATCTGGTCCGCCCAATAGTCGGCAAGGTTGCGATCGATCCTGTCGGTGGCGACCCGGGCGGCAACGCGCCGGAGATTCTCGATCAGGGCAATGCGCAGCATGATGGGGATGGCCCACAATTCACCCAACTGCAGGTCGGTGACGGTCTGGTAGGCGGCAATGAAACTACTGAGAGCTTCCGGATCCACCCGGCCATCGGCGTGGGAGATCGTCTCCAGCGCCAGGTCATAGACCCGCGGGAGCCCAGCCGACGGTCCGGTCAGCAAGCGCGGTAGTTCTCGGCTGTAACCCTTGGGCAAATGCATTTTGGCGGTGCGAATCTGCTCTTCAATCAGATAAAAGTTGTCGAGCAGCCATTCCCCGGCCGGGGTAATCCCGCGGTTTGCCTTGACCGCCTCGGTCAGCAGGTTGCGGACCCCAATGAGGGTGGCCCTATTCTCGGCCAGCCTCTTCAGCAGCCGGCCTTGAGGACCTCCCGAGCTCAACTGGTGCGAGCCCGCCAGGGTCTTGCCATGCTGCTTCATCTGATCGGCGCTGAACAACTCCGAGCGCAGCGGGGGCTCGTCGCCGGCGTACCTTCGCCCCAAGCCGCCTCCCGGCAGGAAGGACCTCAGGCGGGACAAGGGCTCACGAATGCTCTTGCTGCTCACCGCCATCCTTAGGGCCTCCTTTTTATACGGGATACTCGGCTGACTTAACCGAACTGACGAAAGACTCTTTACTTGTGCTGAAAGGCGGCTAACAGAATCCTTAAGACTATGCCGGATATCTGTCCGCCGGGGTGGAGTCGATAGATCCGCGATTGAGCCACTGCAATTTAGAAGGACTGTAACCCTGGCGCCGCAGGAGGCGGATCGTCTGCTCCATAGGCGGCGCAGCCCGCCAACCCAAGCCCGTACCCGGAATCAGTGCCGATTCGATCGGCTGGTGGACGTTTCCGGACGTGATTTCGACTTGTGTAAGCCGTTCAAGGTCCATCCAGCCGGGCGCGGCGGCTGCGGCCTGACGAGGGCCAGGAGCGCTAATGCGCTTGCGCCCGGATACTCCTAATTCTTCATTATTTCGCCGCTTACCGCCCCCACGGTTTTCAGGCCGTATCTCGGTCCATCTCCTTCCAGCTTTTCACCCTGCTCAAGTTGGAGCCTCATAGTTCCTGACCCAGGCCACCAGGTCAGGCTTATAGAACCGCCAGCCCTTGCCTGCCTTGCGAGCCGGCAGAATCTTCCGCCTGGCATAATCCCGCACCGTGAAGGGCGTCAGCTTCAAAAACGCAGCGGCTTCCTCCGTGGTCAGCACCGGACTATTTTCCATAGACCTCCCTCCATTTTGCCTTTTTTGATATATCATATATAGCGTCTTAATCAGTGACTTTATGGCGTTTTTTTGAGAGACTAGGCTGGCGTTTTTCCGAGACCAGGTAACGCTTAACGGGGCACGAAGTGAAAAACTAAGGAGGAAGATGCAATGAAAATAAAAATTGCCGTAGTGGCTTTACTGTTGGTCCTGATCCCCGCGGGGGTGGCCATGGCGCAACAATCCGCAACTGTGTATGATACCCTGGCGGCCGCCGGGAACTATAAGACTTTCTTAAGTCTCGTGGATAAAGCCCATTCCCAGGAGCTGAAGTTGATGCCGGGCTACTTCACGGTTTTTGCCCCCAATGACGCGGCCTTCGCCAAGGTGCCGCCAGCCACCATGAATAAGATTATGGCTAATCCGGCCATCGTCAGGGACGTGGTCTACTTTCACATCACCCCGGGCAGGTACCTGGTCAAGGATCTTCCCGCTCTCAAACAATGCAAGAACCTGTGCCCCACCGACAACGCCGGGATTCTGGCATTTAACGAGGCTGGCGGCAAAATTCTGGTGAATGGCGCGACCATCGTCCAAGCTGACATGCTAGGGAGTAATGGCGTAGCCCAGGGGATCGATACCGTTTTGCTGCCCAAATTTGCCCCTCCGAATAATCTCGAATAAGAAGAGCATTTAGGGTAGGCAGCTGGTCCCGTTTGGCGTTAACTGGTCTCGGAACCGTACTACGCCGGCAATTTTACTAGCGATAAACCCAGGGGCCTTCGGGCCCCTTGTGCTCTGATGAAGGTCAATATGTTAGCTGGAGCGGCCGCGAAGCCAGGCGGTGACCTCCCAGGAAAGAAGAGAAATGCCAAATTACTCTGACCAAAATTGGCTGGGTTCGCAGTCTGAGCTTGAGCGGAAGCAGGCGGAAGAGGCTTTGCTTAAAGCCGGGGCCTTGCAGAAGGCGATTTTCAACAGCGCCAACTTCTCGAGTATCGCCACCGACGCCAAGGGCGTCATTCAAATATTCAATGTCGGGGCCGAGCGCATGCTCGGCTACACGGCCGCCGAAGTGGTGGACAAGATCACCCCGGCCGAGATTTCCGATCCGCAGGAGGTGATAGCGCGCGCCGCAGCGTTGAGCCTCGAGCTGGAAACCACGATCACGCCAGGTTTCGAGGCCCTGGTCTTCAAGGCTTCCCGGGGGATCGAGGACATCTACGAACTGACTTACATCCGCAAGGACGGGAGCCGCTTTCCGGCAATCGTGTCGGTCACGGCGCTGCGCGACGCGCAAGACACCATCATCGGCTATCTGCTGATCGGTACCGATAATACGGCGCGGAAGC
>JBKQLU010000071.1:0-6373 GCA_052326585.1 Desulfobaccales bacterium
GCCAGGCGCAGCGCCGGGTCGCCATGTTCGGACCGGATAACCGCTGAAAGCATCTAATCGTTAAGCCGACCTCAAGATTAGATCTCCCGGATCGTAATATCACTAAAGGCAACTGGTAGACCAACAGGTTGATAGGCCGGAGGTGGAAGCGCAGCAATGTGTGAAGCCGACCGGTACTAATCGGCCGTGCGGCTTGACCATATTCTCTCTTGCCTTTGGTAACTGCTAAGGACTTCTCTTCTTCCAGATCAGTTGGTTTTGGTGGCACCGGCGTCTCGCCGGTGCGGTGTTACAGAAAAGCGAAAAGCGAAAACCGTCTCACAGTTTCCGGTGGCCATGCCGCAGGGGTCACACCCGATCCCATCCCGAACTCGGTAGTTAAGCCCTGCAGGGCCGATGGTACTACGTGGGTGACTGCGTGGGAGAGTAGGACGCCGCCGGATTTAATTTATAGCCCCAAGCCCGCCCCTTGACGGAGGCGGGCTTTTTTATGGCTATTCATTTAGCGGCGATTTGGTATATAGAGGTCAGAGGGTAAGGTTATGAAATTTACCGTAGAATCCGAGCAGGAAGAAGATGGCCGCTGGTTGGCGGAGGTGCTGGAGCTTCCCGGGGTTATGGTCTATGCCCCGACCCGCCGGGAAGCCCAAGCCAAGGCCCAGGCCCTGGCTCTGCGGGTTCTGGCCGAGCGCCTGGAACACGGGGAGATGCTAGCCGAGCCCATAAATATTCTGTTCGCCGCGGCATGAGTTTTTGGCGAGCTACCAAGGCCAAGCGAGTCCTGGCGGCGTTGGAGAGATTAGGATGGAATGAGAAAAGGCGTTCCGGCTCGCACCGCACCCTGGCTCGAACCGGCTGGCCCGACGTGGTGTTCGCCTTCCATGATAACGCGGAAATTGGACCCAGAATGGTGGCCCGCATCGCCAGGGTTACCGGTCTAAAACCTGAAGATCTGTAATCCCGATCCTATCCCGAGCCTGGCATTAATCCCTTTTTAGTGGCACCGGACTCCGGCCGGTGATGCACAGGCTGGCAGCCTGTGCCGCTATTAGTTTTATAAAAGTAAGTCCCGCCTCTTGAGCTAAGCCTACCTGCCCTGATTCCCCTTGGCTGATCCGTCTGACCCGGTGGTTTCCCAAGACTCGACTACTTCCCTGAGGGTTGAGGATAACGCCGCCGCCGGGGGCCCCGCCTGCAGCAGGCGGTTCAGGGCCGCGGCCAGTCCGGGGTCCGTCTCCAGGGCCTGATTGATGGCGGCCGCCCGGGCGCGCCGCAGGCACTCCAGGATCTCGCCCACGGTCACCTGGCTCAGCGGCAGGTTGGGCAGAAACTGCGGCGGCCGGGCCAGCTTGCCGGGCGCCACCTGCACCACCAGATCGCAGTCCTCCAGCATCCGGACCACCCGCGCCGCCAGGTTGTCGCCTTGAGGCAGGATCTCCGCCAGCTCCTCCAGGGACAGGGGCGGCTGCCGCCGGTGGAAGCGGGCGCTGATGCTGAGCAGGGCCGCCAGGCCCAGGTACTCGTCCACCGGCTCCGGGGGCAGGGGCGGCCGGCGGAACTCCCGGGTGAGACGGTCCAGGTTCTGGTGGGCAAAGGCCACCTCGGTGCCGAAGAGCAGGATGAGCCAGCACCAGAACATCCAGATAAAGATGAAGAGCAGATTATAGAGGGCGCCGTAAATGGCGTTGTAATAGGCCGAGCGCCCCTGGAGTGAGATGAAGAGCCATTGGGCCAACTGCCAGACGCTGCCCCCCACCACCCCGCCCAGGACCGCGGACCAGAAGCGGACCCGGGTATTGGGCATCACCAGGTAGATGAAGCTAAAGGCCACCCACAGCACCCCCAGGGAGACCAGCCAGCGGGTGGCAGCGAAGAAGAAGCCGGGCAGCACCGCCGCCAGGAAGCCGTGGATACCCAGATGAATGCTCAGGAAGGAGGCGGAGAGGGAGAGGGCCACCGCCATGAGGATGGGAAAGAGCAGGAAGATGCTCAGGTAGTCGCTGATCTTGCGGCTCCAGGCGCGGGTATGGCTCACCTGCCAGGTCTTATTGAAGGCCTTCTCCACGTTGGTCATGATGAGGGTCAAGTCGAGCAACAGGGCCACCACCCCGAAGACCCCCAGGGAGGTCACCCCGGTATTTTCGATGTAGAGCAGGATCTGGTTGACGAAATCCTTGGAGCCAGGGGCCAGGTTCTCCAGGAAGTAGGTGGCCAAAAGGCGGGGCATGCCGATAGCCTGGAGGATGGCGAAGAGCAGGGCGAACAGAGGAATAAAACCGAGAATGGTGGTGTAGGCCAGGGACGAGGAACGCACCAGGGACTGGTTCTGGATGAGGCCCCGGCCGGCCAGGATCAGGATGCGGAGGCACTTGTAAGCAAAGAGAACCGCCGGCGGGCGGCCTTCGTCCTGCCAGAGACGGCGGCGGAAAAAATCATCAACCCTGCTCAGTAGCTGGCCCAATTTCGGGAGCGCTCCTGGAATGGTTTGCAGTTAACAGGAAATGGCCCGGTGCCCGGGCCAGACCATCTGCGTCCAACTTAAGCGGTAAGTTATGGATAAACTTATCTTTCTATTTTGGGAATCATCTCCAGCATCCGGTCCTTGATTTCGGCCAAAGGTGGCAGCCGCGGCGGCGGGGGCAACTCCGCCTCGGTGAGCTGCCGCCGTTTGAAACGCATGCGGGTGGAGAGTTCCTCCCGCTCCGGGGACAGCAGGCCCCCGGAAATCGTCGCGTTCCGGCCCTCCAGGGCCTCGATCTGGGCCGCCAGGAGCCCGAAGTCGTATGACTGGTTGAACTTGTCGATATCTTCGTTAGTGAGTTTCAGGCGGGTGAGGATTTTTTCGTAACTTTCCCGGAGGGAGTCGCTGTCCCGGTAAAGCCGTTCGTAGAGGTCCAGGATCAGGTTGCGGAAGCGGCGCCCGGCGGTGAGGCCCCGGCGGCTCTGATCTTTCAGGAGTTCCTGGCGCTCCGGCTCCGGCAGGGCGACGTAGGCTTCATAAAAAGGCCAAACCTTGAGGCTGAGGGTCTTCATGAGCTGGCGGCAACCCTCCTCGGAGCCCAGGGCCTGATAGAGGGCCATGAAGCGGCGGCCCAGCATCTCGAACTCCTGGCGGTAGGACTCGGCTCCTTGCCGCAGTAAGTCCTGATCTTCTTCCAGGCGGACCCGGTCGGCGAAGTAGTTGTCGACGATCTCCTTTTTGATCTGCACCTTTAAGGAGTCGATAACGCGGTCGGAATCGTCCATGCTTACCTCGCCGGGGCCTGGCCGGAAGCCTGATCAGATCAAGGCCATTTTCTTATCAAGAAGCCGCGCCGTAAGGCTGCTCACCTCTGGCTAACTGGAGTTCGCCGGGGTGTCGTCGGCGTTGAGGTCCGCCAGGGCCACTTCCAACTCTTGCCTGTCCTCCATCTCCAGGGTCACGGTTTCCCGGATCAGGTTATAGCGGATGATCTTGCCTTCCCCGGCGGGGGTCTGGATGCGCTTGCCCACCCGGGGCAGGTTTTTTCTGATATCCTGATAGGCGGCATATTCGTAAGTGAGGCAGCACATCAAGCGGCCGCAGATACCGGAGATCTTGTTGGGGTTGAGGCTGAGCTGCTGTTCCTTGGCCATGCGGACGCTGACCGGCTCGAAGTCCTTGAGGAAGGAAGCGCAGCACAGCCCCCGCCCGCAGATTCCCAAGCCGCCCACCATCTTGGCCCGATGGCGCACCCCGATCTGACGCAACTCGATGCGGATGCGGAACTCCTGCACCAGGTCCTTGACCAGTTCCCGGAAATCGACCCGGCCCGGGGCAGTGAAGTAAAAAATGATCTTGGAGGCGTCAAAGAGGCAGTCCACCTGCACCAGGTAGATGGGCAGGCGGTGGGCCTGGACGCGGCGCAGGCAATGCTCCCAGGCCTGTTTCTCCAGGGCCCGGTTCTTTTCCTCCTGGGCCAGGTCCTCAGGAGTGGCCAGGCGCACCATGCTCTTAATCTGGTTCGGGAAGAGCTGCGGGTTGGCGTCTCCGAAGACCGTCTGCACCCTCCCCAACTTCAGGCCATGGTCGCTTTGCACCATCACCTGGTCGTTGAGCTTGATCTCCACTCCGCCGGAGTCCAGGAGGCAACAGGGAAATCCTGGTCCCAGGCAAACCTTAGCGAGCGACATGTGACCTTCCTTGGCCTTGCAGGCGCAGCCCCAGGATGTCCAGGGTCAACTCCGGGTTGAGGTTGGCCTGAAGATGGCGCTGGGCCGTGCCCAGGCCGGAAAATTGCTGAAACAACCTCTCCAGGGGGCCAGCCGCCTCCCGGGCCATCTCCGGCAGCAGGTCCTGGTTGGCCAGCAAGGATTCAGGGGCCCGGAAACGGTAGAGGAGCAGGTCCCGAAACCAGAGTTGGGCCAGGGACAGGAAATAATCCTGGTCCGGGCGGCTCTTGGCCAGGCGCTGCGCCCAATCGAACGCCGGGCAGGCCGCGCCGCCGGCCAGGGTCGCAAGGTCGGCCAGCACCTGGCGGCGTTGGGCCAGGATGGCCTCCGGGTCCAGGGTCAGGGCCCGGCCCAGGGAGCCGCCGCTCAAGGCCGCCAGCAGCCTGGCCTGGGGCGGCGCCAACCCTCGGCGCTTCTTGAGTTCCCGGGCCACCAGGGCGGTGGGCAGCGGCACGAAGGTCAGCTTGTGGCAGCGGGAGACCACGGTGGGCAGCAGGTCCGCCTCCACCTGGGCCGTGAGCACTAGGAGATGCCGCTCCGGCGGCTCCTCCAGGGTCTTGAGCAGGGCGTTGGCCGCCGCGTCGCTATAGCCGGTCAGGGCTTCCGCCGGCTTGATCAGGGCCACCCGCCAGCCGCCGCCGAAAGGTGGGTAGGAGGTGAGGCGGGTCAATTCCCGGATCTGCTCGATCTTGATCTGGAGTTTTTGGTTGGACTCCTTAATCGGGGCGATCACCAGGAAGTCCGGATGAACCCCCGCGGCCAGTCTCCGGCAGGAGGCGCAGGCGCCGCAGGCATCACCGTCCGGCCGCGGTTCCTGGCAGTTGAGGGCCGCAGCCAGAGCCCGGGCCGTGGAGGCCCTGCCCACCCCTTCCGGTCCCAAAAAGAGGTAGGCATGGGCCAGCCGGCCCTTTTGGGCGGCGGTCTTCAGGTGGGAGATGACCCACTCCTGGCCGAGAATCTCCCGGAAGGTCATGGGGCCTGTAGGCGCCAACGCCGCGGACGGAGTGGCTGCCTTATCTTTCTTGGTGGTCGCCATATTATTATTAGTGGCCACTGGTCAGTGGCCTATTTTTCATTCTTTGCCAAGATATCATACAATTGCGTTGTTACGCTAATTTCTCGTCCAGGTTCAGAATCCTTTACAAGTAAATATCTAGAGTCACCGGCTGGCTTGTGAAAGACTGTTTTAATATGTTCTGGACGAGCTTGCATAACATCATTAATCTTTTGGCGGACAGCACTCGAATCCTTGGTCCTGTTAAATATGAGAAGGGCACATTTGGAGTCACGCCATGTAAGATATCCCAAAAGTTGATCAATAGCCTCATTGAAAGCTTTAGGTCCATGCCAAAATTTACATTCAGCAATAAATACATTTTTATTTTCAACTCGAATCAATATATCGGTTTTGCCTGATGCATTAAAGGTTTCCCCAGTGGCACTTCCTTCATAATGACCATTCAATTGAATAAGAAAGTGGTCTCTAATCGCTTCTTCGTCAAGAGAAGCGAAAGAAGACGGATTACGTTCAATGACAAGAGACATACTTCTCAATATTTCCAGTATGTGCTGATATTCTTTCTCGTCAAGGATTGGTTCAGGTTCATATTTTCCTGTCGCAACAGACGGAGGCCTTGCTGGTTGCTCCCGCCGTTTTGCCGGAATTACGAAGGTGGGTTGAGTATCTCTCCTTTTCATTGGGATTCCCAAAGCGGCGACGGCACCTATTGCAGAATTTGCCAGTATTCTTTTTTGTTCTAGAGCTTTTCTGATTTCAATTTGTGATGAATCATTATAACTATCTACCTCTCGCTTAATGTTACCAACACAGTCTATAAGCGCATTTATATAACCTCCGATATCAGACCGAAGCTTATCTGGATTAGCAGAATCATCTGGAAAGTTAACGCTGAATACTATATCATTTCCACTAATTTCTATGTCAGGAAAACCACTCAACCTCATAATAGATGGTCTAATTCTCCAAAGAGTCTGATCGCCTTCAAAAGGAATCGCGATATCAATTTTTGTTCCTTTTATAAAGGCTCTCTCACCAAATAAAAAACCTCTTCTGATATCGTTGCTTACGTCAATTTGAATAATATTTTGATTTTTGATATAATAATCATTTGAATGAAGAACTAATGGATTTATAAATGCTTCCTCTATATAATATTTTTCT
>JBKQLU010000072.1:0-12387 GCA_052326585.1 Desulfobaccales bacterium
AGCCAACAATGGGGGCCTCTATCCGGCCTTGACTTGAATGCCTTAAAACCGAAGCCGGTTAAGACCTTCAGGTCGAGTGGTTCTTGAAAATGCTTGGCAATGAAAACGGCCAATGGGAATGGGGTAAGTTTTCGGCAAAAGACCATTCTCTCTCCACTTTCCTTATTGTAAAGCATATTCTGGATGCCGTTGCCGTCAACTATCACCGTCGCCAACCAACCCTCATATGGCGGGGCCAGCTCCACCTGGGCAAACATGGGGACTATATCACCAGCAAGCACTTCCACCCGGGGGTAGCGCGCGAACTCGGGTTTGCCAAACCGGGTTAATTTCAGCATAGCAATCCCCTTTGGGCCGTTTGATTGACTCTCGTAGCTATTTAACCTACTTATTAACCATGAAATAAAGCGATTCAAGATGATCCAGGAAAAATGGCGGATTCAGCTAGGCTTCATTATCAGGGTATCGTCTCCTTCTCTGGAGCTTGCCGAGCAATTACTACGGGCAAAGCACTTCCAGGCACCCAGGCCGCCGGGGGTTGATTGCCAACCGGCCCGCCTGGCTCTATAATTCTCATTATGGCTAAGGAAACCTGGATTGAGGTTAGGATCCTGGTGCCCGCGGGCATGCAGGAGGAGGCCGGCCTGTACTTCACGGAGTTCAGCGGCCGCGGCGTGATCCTGGAGGAGGAGGGCGCTCCGCCGCAAGGGGTGGTCATCCGGGCCTTTTTTCGGCCCGAAGAGTACGGCGACTGGCAGCGGCAGCAATTGCAGGAATACCTGGAGCGGCTGGCCGGACACGGTCTTACTCCCCTGGGTATGGAGACGCGGCCGGTGGCCGCGGAGGATTGGGCCGAGGCCTGGAAGGCCCATTTCAAGGCGCAGAAAGTCACCTCCCGCCTGGTGATCCGCCCCCCCTGGGATGATTATCTAGCGGAGGCCGGGGAGCTGGTGGTCACCATTTATCCCGGCATGGCCTTCGGCACCGGCCGCCATCCCACGACCTTGCTTTGCCTCAGGGCACTGGAAGAAGTCTGGGAGCAGGGACAGCCCTGGGCCGACGCTCCCTGGCAGGTGCTGGACGTGGGCACCGGCAGCGGCATCCTGGCCCTGGCCGCGGCCCGCCTGGGGGCCAGCGTGCTGGCCATCGACGTGGACCCCGAGGCGGTGGCCGCCGCCCTGGAAAACGTGCGCCTGAACCGCCTGGAAACGCAGGTGCTGGTGGAACCTACCCTGCTGCACGCCATTCGCCGGCAGTTCGGCCTGATCCTGGCCAACCTCACCACCCCCGACCTGCTGCAATGGGCCGAGGCGCTGAGTGGGCATCTCTTGAGCGGCGGCGCCCTGATCATTTCGGGGTTTCTGGAAACCGATCTCCCGGAACTCGAGGCCCGCTTCCTGGGATTGGGGCTTAAGAGGGCGGGGCTGCTCACCCAGGACGACTGGGGCGCCCTGATCTGGCGGCGCCCATGAATGGAAGGCGCGCCCGTGGCGCCAGCTTCAGCCTGTGATCGGGTCGCCTGCAGAAGGTGGGATCTTAAGTTTTCGAGAATCCGTGGCAAAAAAAAGCAGGTTAAAGCCTGCGGCTACAGGAGGAAATCATGAAAGATTTCTTGCGGAAGGCCTGGTCCTTCGGTCTGGGGTTCTTCGATTTCACCCGGGACCGGGTCGAGGCGCTGGTTGACGAAATGGTGCGCCGGGGGGAGATCACCCAGCAGGAAGGCCCCGAGGCGGTGAAAGAGCTCCTGGGCTGGGCCCAGGAGGCCCAGGCGGCCTTGGTGGACAAGGTCAAGGAGCTGGTAACCCGGGCCCTGGCAGAGATGAAATTGGCCCGGGCTGGGGATCTGGAGGCATTGGCGAAGCGGGTGGCGGTTCTGGAAGATGAGGTCAAGAGACTTAAGGGCGCCTGAGCGGATAGTATGGAGTCCCCCGGAAACGTTGCATAAATGCTTGGCATTTTTCCCTCCCCCTTGAGGGGGCGACACCGGGTGGGGGTGGTAATTTATCTTTCATTTACCATATGTTGCCACCCTCCCCCCAACCCCCTCCCCTCAAGGGAGGGGGGGGTAGCTCAAATCTTTCGTTAAGGTAATTGCGGAACATCATAATAGATTAAAACCGGGAGATTCATCGCTCCGATGCTTAGTGCGACCCTGGTCTCTGAAAATTAGTTCGTGGCTGCAAGAAAACGTCCGGCGGCCTTGAACCTTGAACCTTGAACCTTGAACTTTAAATTTCGAACTTCGAACTTTGTGACTATGCATCGTTTCTACGCCCCTCCCGAACAATTTCAGGATGACATGGTCTCTCTGGATCAGGAGGAGATCCGGCATCTGGCCAGGGTCTTGCGCCTGGGGGTGGGCGACCGGGTGGAGGTTTGCGACGGACGCGGGCGCCAGGTGGAAGCCCGGGTGATCAGTCTGGAGGCCCGGGGGGCGCAACTGCAGGTGATCCGGGAACTGGCCGATTGGGGGGAATCCCCGCTGCACCTGGTGCTGGGCATCGCTCTGGCCAAGGGTGAGGCCCTGGATGGGGTGATGCGCCGGGCCACGGAAATGGGCGTGCAAAGGATTATCCCGTTTTACTCGGAGCGTTCGGAACGTCCGGCTCCGGAGCGGGCCCGGCGGCGGCAGGAGCGCTGGCAGCGCCTGGCCCGGGAGATGCTCAAATCCTGCCAGCGGGCGATGCTGCCGGAGATTGGCCCGGTGCAGGACTTCGCCGCGGTGTTATCGGGCCCCGAGGCGATGAAGCTCATCTTCTGGGAAGAGGAGCAGCCCGGCGGGCTGAAATCCTGGCTCAGTCTGAAGCGGCCCGAGTCCGTGCGCCTGCTCATCGGCCCCGAAGGCGGTTTTTCCGCGGCTGAGGCCGCCCAGGCGCGGGAGGCAGGCTTCCGGGTGGCCAGTCTGGGTCCCCGGCGCCTCAAGGTGGAGACTGCGGCTGTGGCCGCCCTCGCCCTGCTACAGGGCGCCTGGGGAGACCTGGCCTGATGACGGGGCTGCCCTATCTGGACCTGAACACCCATCTGCGGCGCCGCTTCGGGCTGCGGGTGCAAAAGATCGCCCTGGACGCGGGCTTTACCTGCCCCAACCGGGATGGCCGGGTCTCCACCGGGGGCTGCCTCTATTGCAATGCCCAGGGCTCCGGCACCGGCGCCTGGGCCCGGGGGCTGAGCCTGACGGCCCAGCTCCGCCAGGGCATACCCCGTCTGCGGGAACGCTACCAGGCTTCGCGGTTTATCGCCTATTTCCAGAGCTTCTCCAACACCTACGCCCCGGTGGCGCGGCTGCAGGCCCTCTATGATGAGGCCCTGGCCTGCCCGGAGGTGGTGGGTTTGAGCCTGGGAACCCGTCCGGATTGCCTGGGGGACGAGGTGCTGGAGTTACTGGCGGGGTATGCCCGGGAGCGCTTGCTGTGGCTGGAGTTGGGGCTGCAGTCCGCCCATGACCGGACTCTGGCCGCTCTGAACCGGGGCCACGATGTGGCCTGCTTTTCCAGGGCGGTGGAACGGGCCGCAGGCCGGGGTCTGGAGGTGGTGGCCCACGTGATCCTGGGACTGCCCGGAGAGGGCCCCGGGGAGATGGCGGCCACCGCGGACTACCTGGCCCGTCTGCCCTTGCAGGGGGTGAAAATCCACCTGCTTTACGTGGTTTGGGGCTCGGCCCTGGCCCGGCTTTATCAAGAGGGGGCTTACGCCTGTCTCTCGGAGGATGATTACGTCAGTCTGGTTGTGGACTTTGTGGAAATCCTGCCGCGGCGCCTGGTCATCCACCGCCTTACCGGCGACCCGTACCCTCAGGAACTGCTGGGCCCCGATTGGTGCCTGGACAAGGCTCGGGTCCTGAGGCGCATCCGGGAGGAGTTCTTGCGGCGGGGCAGCCGCCAGGGTGCCCGGGCCAGGTTTTAAGCCGGCCCCGACGATGGCGGCCATGGTCTTGCCTGAAATAAAGGAAGGGGAGGGCTCGGTAGAAGCCCTCCCCTCGCCCCCCTTACCGCCACCAGGGCATAAGGAGGTTAGGCCCGGCCGCCGGGTTGGGGAGAATCGCCCGCCAGGCCGAGGCTTTGGGAAGATCCCAGAAATTATTTAATCTTGGTTTGGCCGTGCCGTCACGGTCCCCCTGCCCGGAAAGGCGGGAAGGGGCAAAACTGTTCTCTCCCGAACCGGAGCCTGCACAGTAGGCCGCCGGCACCGGCCGGTTAAGGCGAAAGCCAGGCTGAAAACTCTTACTTTACCTTTTCTTTCAGTTGTTTCCCCGGTTTGAATTTCACCACCTTGGTGGCCGGAATCTTGATGGGTTTGCCGGTCTGGGGATTCCGGCCTTCCCGGGCCTTCCTCTGGGTCACCGAAAAGGTGCCGAACCCTGCCAACGCCAGGCGGCTCTTTTTCTTCAGGGTATCGGAAATAGTGTGGATCAGGTGATTAATAGCTTTTTCCGCATCCACCTTCCTTATCTTGGCCCCTTCCGCCACTGCCGCGATCAATTCTGCCTTGGTCATAATCCTTTCTCCCTTTCTCCTGGTTTAGGTTGACTGCAATTCCCCTTCAGCCACGGCCACTTCCGGAAAATGGGTGTCCCAGCGCCCATCTCCCCCTTAAATAATAAAGATATATTTTTTCAGTCCCGATGGCTCGGAGGCCGACTGCTGCTAAACCAGAGGCCATCGGCCATGACAGCTTCCCCTTGATAGCAAAAATCTGGAAGGATGACAATAAAATTATGCATGATTCCCCTTTTAATAAGCAGTTTTTCCTCGCCTGGCCGGGGTTGGGCCGGGTCAGGGGCAGGCCGCGGTGCGGCCAAAAACGGGACTTCGTAGTATAACTAATTAAGATCAAAGGTTATTTATCGATAAGGATCTTATTCTTTGAGACCAAGCGAACCGGAGCAGCTTCAGCCCCGGGTTGACCCGTGAGGATGGGTGCCTGGGGCGAAGGAGCGAGCCAGCGAGGAAAGGATGGCGGGTTCCCTTGGTTCCGGACCCAAGGGTTAAGCTGGGCCTGATGGTCCGGCAGTCGGGAGTGCGGGGCGGGTAATCATCTGGTAACCCGCCCCAGCAGTCCCAGGGCCAGGGCGCCGAAGACGAGGTGCGGGGCGCTGACCGCTAACAGGGCCGGCCAACGGCCGGCCTGGCCGAAGGAGGCGGAAAACCCAAAGAAGAGCCAGTAAATGAACATCAGCCCCATTCCCAGGGCCACCACTGCGGTGAGGTGGACCTGGTTATGGCGCAAGGCCAGGGCCAGCCCCAAAATGACCATGATCAAGGGGGTCAGCGCCAGGGAAAGACGGCTGTAGAGATCCACCCGGTAGGTGGTGGATTTGTAGCCGTCCCGCTCCAGGCGCCGCACATAACCAGCGAGTTCATTATAGTCCATCTCGGTGACCTTCTTTTCCAGGTCGGCGAAATCCTCCGGGCGCTCCGTGAGGACGAAGTCACGCTGCTGGAACACCTCGCCGCCGGTGGGGCCGCCGGGACCCAGGGTCTGGGTCTGCCCCTGGAAAAAACGCCAATGACCGTCGTGAAATTGGGCCCGGGCCGCGGCAATGACCTGTATTAGATGGAATTGACGGTCGAAGAGATAGATCTTGACCCCCTCCATGGTTTGAATATCCCTTCGAAAGAGGAGGATGTTATAAATGGCCTGGTCTCCCTTGTACCAGAAGTGTTCCATGGTTTTCAGGTTGCGGGCCGGCTTCTTTTCCACCCGGCTTTGCCAGAAATTGTCGAGGCTCTCCTGGCTCCAGGGGATCAGGTAGAGGTTCAAGGCCAGCATGACGGCCATCACCCCGCCGGTCACAACCAATACCGGCCGGAGCAACTGGAGGATGTCCAGCCCCGAGGTGCGCATGGCCATGGTTTCATGGGAGCGGGACATGAGACCGAAGGTAAGCATGATACCCAACAACGACGAAGCCGGCAGTACCTGGCCTGCGGCGAAGGGTACCTTGAGCGAGACATAGACTAGCAGGTCCCACAGCCCCAGATGGGCCTGCACCAGGCGGTCGATCTTCTCGAAAAAATCGACGATGACGAAGAGGGAGACGAAGGCGGCCAGGCTCAGGGTGAGTAATTTGAGAAACTCCCGGGCCACGTAAGCTTGCAGGATGCGAGGCCGCAGGGGAGGGTTGGCTGTTTCCATGGAGATGATATATCAGAATGGCAGCCGGTTTTCATCCGCTAAAGGGAAAAAGCGCCAGGGCCAGGGTAGAATAAGGCCAGTTCATTGCCGGGCCGGGGGAGGGTCAAATTCCGCGGCCGAACCTCATGATTCTTTAACGTATGATGAAATATTCACTGAACCGTAAGGCGAATACCAGATAATGCGTCTCGGCTTTCACCTCTCCATCGCCGGTTCCTTGCTGCGGGCCATCTCCGAGGCCCAGCGCCTGGGTTGCCAGGCCCTGCAGATCTTCGTGCAAAACCCCCGGGGCTGGCGCTGGCGCCAGGTGGACCCGGCGGTGGTCCGGGATTTTATCCGGGCCCGGCGGCGGGCCGGCCTGGGACCACTGATGGTGCATCTGAGCTATCTGCCTAATTTGGCGGCGGAAGAGCCGCGGCTCCAACAGCAATCCCAGGCCCGGCTGGTCCAAGAGTTGACCCTGGCCCGGGCCCTGGAAGCCGATTACCTGGTGGCCCATCCCGGGCATGGCGAACTTTCGGAGACCGGCTTCCAGCGGGCGGCCCGGACCCTGAGCGCGGCGGTCTCTATGGTGCCGCCGCCACCCCTGGTGCTCCTGGAAAACACCGCGGGCCAGGGACGGGAATTGGGTTGGCGCCCGGATCAACTGCAGCGCATCATGGATTTGAGCGGCGTCGATTTAGGGCTCTGCCTGGACACCGCGCATGCCTTTGCCGCGGGCTACGACCTCAGGAGCCCCTCCGGAGTCTCCCGGCTCCTGGCGGAGATCGCCCGGGGCCCCGGGCTGGAACGCCTGAAGATGCTGCACCTCAACGACTCCAGGGCGGCTTGCAACTCCAGGGTGGACCGGCACTGGCACCTGGGCCTGGGGCAGATAGGCCTGGCCGGTCTGCGCCAGTTCCTGGCCCATCCCTGGCTCAGGCCCCTGGGGGCCATCATGGAGACTCCCAAGCGCCACCGGGCCGATGACTGGTGCAACCTCCTGACGGCCCGGAGCCTGGCGCCGACCCTGGCCTTGCCCCCGGCGGCCGCGGCCCGGCGCTGAATCCGAGCCTTGGCGCCCCCGGTCTTCCTTGGTCAAGCTGGCGGTGCTCCTTAATAAAAAGAGCGCCGGCGGCAGCCTGCGGCTACCGGAAAAGGCAAAAAGGATGCTAAGGATATTTTGTAAATTAGCGGAAAATCTGACCCATGGCGCCGGTCAGTCGATAATCCGAGGCGGGCTGGTGATCTTTGTCCAGGCAGTACCCCACTGCCGCACCCGAACCGCATCCGGCTCGAGAAACACGCTCACCGCGCCGTCCTTGGTTAAATGGCAGGGGAATCTGGCCAGGCGCTGGTAATCAGCGGGCCGGACGGCCCCCCCGTAAATCACCAGGAGGCCTGGTTGCAGGCGGTCGAGCCAGGGTTCGCTTTCAGGGGCCCGGGCCAGGACCGCCGGCAGGATGAGCAGGTCCGGGCGGGCCGGGATGGCCTGGATCGAGACGGCGTCTCCCGAAGAAAAATCGCGCCGCCCCGGCGGCACGATGAGGACCCGGCGCCCCCGGCAGGTGACCGCCAGGGCGGAGCCCTCATCCGGCCCCAGCTTCAGGTATTGCAGCTCGGCGCTCCCCAGACTGGCGGGAGGCCGGGGACCGCCCCGGGAGGGTTCCAAGGGCCGGGGCAACCGGCCCCGGTCCCCCAGATAGTTCCACAGGTCCCATAAAGCCGGGCCCCGCCAACCACGGCGCCCATACCAATACTCGCCCACGTTGAACTGCTGGGCCAGGGGGAGTAATTCCCCGGCATTGTCCTGGGAAAGGGTGAAGGCCAGCACCTGCTCGAGGCTGCGAAACTGGCGCCAGTGGCAGTAAGCGGGGAGCGCTCCGGGGCCGCCAGAGGCCCGTCCGGGCCAGGAGGGCGCCGGGGCGCTCAATGCCAGGCGTTGACCCTCCGGGGATACCACCATGGCGCTGAGGCCGCCGTAGGTATCGAGACAAGTCACCTCCAGGCCGCTCCCCGGTCCCATAGAGGGCCAGGCCGCCGAGAGGAGGAGGGCCGCTGCGGCCAGACCGGCGCCGCCCCAGGTCCAGAAACTGCGCCGGGGGGCGAAAACCAGGATGAGCGCCAGGTAATAGAAGGCGATTTGCAGCCAGGTGGGTATGGGCGCGATGAGGGCGCTGCCGGGAAGAAGCGCGCCCAGGGTAATGGCCTGCCAACCCAGCCACAGAGGAAATTGGCCCAAAAAGAGCAGGGCCCGGGCCAGAGAGGGTAGATGGATGGCCTGGGCGAAGACCGCAGCCTCCCCTAAAGGCAGGGCCAACAGCAAGAACAGGGGGATGGCCACCAGATTGACGATGATTCCCAAAAGGGAAACGACCTGGAAGTAGGCGGCCACCAGGGGAGCGGTAGCCAGGGTGGCCACCGCCGAGGCCCCGCCCCATTCCTTCAACCAGGTGAGGAGGCGGGTTCCCGGACCGGGCCGGAAATCAGCGGCGGAGGCTGCTCCAAAGGCCAGGATGCGGGGCATCAGGTAGATTAGAAACGCCACCGCCGCGAAGGAGAGCTGAAAGGAGATGGAGAAGAGGCGCAGGGGGGTAAGGCTGAGAATGATCAGGGCCGCCAGGGCCAGGGCGCTCCAGAGCTCCCGGGGTCGTCCCAGGAAGACCAGGACGAGGTAGGCCAGGACCATGACCTCAGCCCGCTGGGTGGAGGGCGACCCCCCCGCCACCCAGGCGTAGCCCAGAACCGCGGCGCCGGCCAGCAGGGTGGCGGTTTTCATGACATTGAGGCGCAGCAGCAGCCAGGCCGAACGCCGTAGGAGCCAGCTGGCGCAAAAGAAGACTACGGCGGCCACCATCCCAAGGTGCAGGCCATTGACTACCAGGAGGTGGCTGGTGCCGGAACGGGCCAGGCTGAGCCGCATCTCCGGGGTGACCTCTCCCTGGTCCCCCAGCAGCATGGAGAGGTAGATCGCCCGCAATTCCGGCTGCAGCGGCTTCAGTAACTGCCGGATGCCCCCCCGCAGCCGCTCCCCCAGGGGATAGCTGGCCCCGGAGGCCAGGAAGACCAGATCGCCGTCTCCCTGGAGGCGCATATCCCGGAAGATGCCGTCCATCGCCAGGGACCGGAGCCGATCATAGGCGCCGGGGTTATGCAACTCCCCGGGAACCCGAAGTCTTCCCCGGACCACCAGGCCGGTGCCCACCGGCGGCGGTTCCAGGGGGGGAGCGCTCACCAGGAGCCGGCCCGTGGCTGGACGCCACCCCTGGGGGCTCAGCCAGGCCTGGGCGCTCATAAATAGCTGGACCCGTTCCGGACTCATCTTGCTCGGGCGGTTCAGGCGACCCTGAATGATGACTCCCTGCTCCTGGGGCAGATTCACCAGATCGTGGAGAGGAAAGACCGGTTGGAGGGCTTGCTGATAAAAGGCTACCCCCAAGAGCCAGAAGAGGGCCAGGGGCAGCAGCCGGAGCCGACGCCGGACCAGCCACAGGATTACCAGGAGCGCCCAGATCAAGACCAGGGCCGGGGCCAGCCATTTCTCCGGCAGGCGCAGCCCCCAGGCGGGGGAGGCCAGCCCGGCCATCAAGGCCAGGACCACCGGCAGCAAGGGTCGAGAGAAGGCGGAAGGGACTTCCCGGGAAGATTTGCAGGTATCGCTGCTCAAGTCAGTGGCTGCCGACGGCGATTTTGGCCCAAGCAACAGGGCGTGAGAGACTGATCATTAAGAAAAGAGTTGGTATGGCCCCCTTGGTTAACATTATCCCACCGGACCGCAGGCGGGCCGGGGAGTGAATTCCCGGACGATATATGATTATTTTACAAGGTATTGTCCCATTTGGCAAACTACCCCTTCGTCGGTAGTGTCCCGAAAATCATAAAGAAAATTGCGCAAAAAGCCGATAAGGCTATTGGGAGAAGAAAAAGAGAGAATAATCAAGTTGAAATTAGGAGAATTTCGCGGTATGAGAAGTTCATGGCGATTGACAGATTGCCCGAATCTATCAGGCGGAATTATGAAATCCACGAATGGAAACATGCCTCAGCTATTTTAGAAAGTGATTTCCCTGCTGAATGGCGAGATATTATTGATGTTCTAACTGCATTTCGCCTTCTGAAAAGTGACGTTAGAACTCCTGGAGGAGGAAAGTCTCCAATTGCCACTAAACTTGATGCTGCATTTTCAAGAAGAGGGTGGATAGAAAAGGGGTTCGACACAAGAGTTGTCGTTGATAACATTACGATGCGGACCCCTACGCATAAGGTTGACTGCTTTAAGAATCGGGTTGCTCTGGAAATTGAATGGAATAACAAAGATCCATTTTATGACAGAGATTTAAATAACTTCCGTCTCCTTTTTGAACTTCGGGCCATCAGCATAGGGGTAATAATTACCCGATGTGATCTATTGCAGGAAATTTTTGCCACGCTTGGGAAAGGACAATCTTACGGGCCATCTACTACCCACATGAGCAAGCTGCTTCCGCGCATTGAAGGTGGGAGCGGAGGCGGTTGTCCAATTTTGGTTTTTGGGATATCTCAGAGTTTGTATGTCGAGGATTAAATGAAAACACCTGCTGAAGATCTACTTTCAAAGGGATTTGGGCAATTTGGGACCATTTTAGCTGATCCTCCTTGGCGCTTTTCCAACCGAACCGGTAAAATGGCCCCTGAGCACAAGCGGCTGATGAGATATGAAACCATGTCCATGCAAGATATCTACGAATTGCCAGTTCCTCAACTGGTTTTACCAGACAGCCATCTTTATTTATGGGTTCCCAATGCCTTAATCCTTGAAGGTCTTGAGGTAATGAGGCGTTGGGGGTTCACTTATAAGACCAATATTATATGGTATAAGGTTCGCAAGGATGGCGGGCCGGACGGCAGGGGAGTGGGGTTCTATTTCAGGAATGTGACTGAAATGATTTTATTTGGGGTTCGTGGGCATTTAAGGACACTGCCACCCGGGAGAAGGCAGGTCAATATAATGCGAACGCGCAAACGGGGGCATTCCAGAAAGCCAGATGAACTATACGACATAATTGAGAGTTGCAGCCCTGGTCCTTATATTGAGCTTTTCGCCAGATATTCAAGAAAAAAATGGTCCCAATGGGGAAAAGAAGTTCAGAAATATAATCACCAACTGGCATTGGTTGGTTAATAACTAACCATCTTAATTATCACTATAATTGACTTATTGAATGGCTACTTGTTTTAGTAGTCATTTTTTTATTGACAAGACTCTTAAATGGGGGCGCCGGCGGCCGCCGCGGCCTTGGATTTGAGCATGACGAGCCGCTCTTTCTGCTTGACAAATTCAGGGAAAGAATTAATAAATTGTGGCCATGAGGAGAGGACTAGTCATTCTGACCCTGGCCCTCCTGTTACCCGGATGGGCGGCTGCCGCAGACGGCGACCCGCCGGTGAGGTCCGCAGACGGCTCATTGGTGCTGGAGGGCCCCAGAGACGCGCACAAGGCCGCGCCCAGCCGCGACACGCTCTATGACCTGCTGGGCGGGCAAGTCCAGGTCTTCATCTTTAAACAGCAGAGCCGGACCTTTCCCCAGCCCATGGGGCGCGGTTTCTGGGTTGTCCGGGGTTCCACCGGCAGCCGCTCTCCCGACCCCAGGGTGGACCTGCTGATCAGCAAGTATGCCGGGGCTTACGGGGTGGACCCGGCCCTGGTGCGCGCCGTGATGCGCAATGAATCGGATTTCAATCCCATGGCGGTCTCCCCCAAGGGGGCCCAGGGGTTGATGCAGTTGATGCCTGGCACCGCCGCCCTCATGGGGGTCCAAAACCCCTTCGACCCGGAACAGAACATCGCCGGTGGGGTGGGCTATCTGCGTCAATGCCTGGACCGGTTCGGCCACAACGTCCCCCTGGCGGTGGCCGCCTATAATGCCGGCCCCGACGCGGTGGCCAAGTATTGCGCCATCCCGCCGTACCAGGAAACTCAACTCTTCGTCAACAACGTTATGGGGACTTACGGCCTCGGTGGCCCCAATCAGGCGCCCTACAACGCTACCGCCAAGGGAGCCGCCACCCCCGCCGGCAATATTAAGGCCGGCCCCCCGGGGATGAGGAAGATCACCAGGGAGACTGCCAGGGCTGCCGAGGAAAAAGACCGGGACGCCCCCCACCGCCCCAAGGCCAAGATCATCGAGGTCCACCCCCACAAGGTCCAGACCCGGGCCATCTCCGTGCTCAAGGATTGATCCCGGCGCCCACCCTGGCCGGGCACAAGGCAGCATGCTGGCGCACAGGCCGGGC
>JBKQLU010000073.1:0-9560 GCA_052326585.1 Desulfobaccales bacterium
GGGGAGCACGTCCTCATCCTGGGGGCCGGCGGCGCTGCCCGGGCCATCGCCTTTGGAATCATAGGAGAGGGTGGCCGGGTCAGCCTCACCGATTTGGACGCCCCCCGGGCCGCGGCCCTGGCCCGGGACCTGCAGGCGGCAGCCATCCCCCTCTCCCGGCTGGACCAGTGCCCCGCCGCCATCCTGGTGAACGCCACTCCGGTGGGCATGGAGCCGCAGGTGGAGGAGATCCCCATCCCCCCGGAGCACCTGGGCCGCTTCCGCCTGGTGATGGACGCGGTTTACCGGCCTTTGGAAACCAGACTGCTTAAGGAGGCCAAGGCCCGGGGCGCGGCCACCATCGACGGCCTGCAAATGCTCATCCACCAGGCCACCGCCCAATTCGAGTTGTGGACCGGGAGGCCCGCGCCCCTGGAGACCATGGCCCGGGCAGCCTACCAGGCCTTGGGGGAGGGGTCTGGAGGGAGTGTCCCGGGCGGCTAAGACCCGGGAAATTACCCGCATTAGAAATATTTCCGGGTTTCTGTAAAAGTCCCTGGCAAAATCAAAGTCTTAGGCCCTTAGGCAGAGACAGAAAGCAGAAAACCTGAAACCGAAGACTGCCGCAAAAAAAAATGGTTAAAGAGATCAAACCCTGTGACCCGGTCCAGGCCACCCTGAGCCTGCCCGGCTCCAAGAGCTACACCCACCGGGCCCTGGTGGCCGCCAGCCTGGCCGCCGGGGAGAGCCGCCTCAGCAACCCTCTCAAGGCCGAAGACACGGAGCTCACCGCCCAGACCCTGGCCAGGCTGGGGGCCGGCATTGACTGGGAGGGGGCCGCGGTCCGGGTCCGGGGCGCCGGGGGCCATTGGCTGCCGCTCTCCGAACCTATCTATCTGGGTAACTCCGGGACCTCCCTGCGCCTGCTCACGGCGCTGACGGCCCTGGGGCAGGGGAGCTACCGCCTCACCGGCACGGCACGCCTGTGCCAGCGCCCCATGGACGAGCTCCTTAAAGCCCTGGGGCAACTGGGGGTCCGGGCCGCCGCCGAGGGAGGGGCCGGCTGCCCGCCGGTGGTGGTCCAGGGCGGCCTCCGGGGCGGCCGCGCCGTACTTTCCGGAGGGGTCAGCAGCCAATACCTCTCGGCCCTGCTCTTCATCAGTCCCCTGGCCCCGGAGGGGGTGGAAATCGAGATTACCGGCAGGCTGGTCTCCCGCCCTTACGTGGACCTGACCCTGGAGGTCATGGAGGCCTTCGGCGTCTCTTATTATCGCCAGGGCTACTCTTATTTCCAGGTGCCGGGGGGACAGAGCTACCAGCCCCGGGATTATGACATCGAGGCCGACGCATCCAGCGCCTCGTACTTCTGGGCCGCGGCCGCGGTCAGCGGCGGCCGGGTGACCATCGCCAACCTGGGCCGGGATTCCTGCCAGGGCGACGCCTCCTTCCCGGAAGTCCTGGCCCGGATGGGCTGCGTCGTGGCAGTTACTGAATCCGGCCTGATGGTGCAGGGCGCACCGCTGCGCGGCATCAGGGTGGACCTGGCCGCCATGCCGGACCTGGTGCCCACCCTGGCGGTGGTGGCCGCCTTCGCCCAGGGGGAGACGATCATCACCGGGGTACCCCACCTGCGCCATAAGGAATCGGATCGCCTGGCGGCGGTGGCCGCGGAGCTCAATAAAATGGGCCTCGCGGCCCGGGAAACCGCCGACGGCCTGGTCATCCCGGGAGGCAGGCCCCACGGGGCCGCCATCGACCCCCATCAGGACCACCGCCTGGCCATGAGCTTCGCCGTGGCGGGTTTGAAGATCCCGGGGATGGTCATCTCCGACCCCGGCTGTGTGGCCAAGTCCTTCCCAGACTTCTGGGACTATTTCGATAAATTGTGCCAGGGCGGCCGCTAGCCCCGGAGGAATTTCCCCTTGTCCTTCACCACCCGAGTCCTCATCATCCTTACCAGCCTCAACCTCCTGCAATATATGGACCGCTATCTCATTGCCTCCCTGGGCACGCTGGTGAAGGGGGATATGGGTCTCAGCGACCGGGCCTTCGGGTTGCTGGGCACCGCCTTTTTCCTGGTCTATCTCTTGACCTCCCCCATCTTCGGCTACCTGGGGGACCGCTGGGGCCACGTCCGCCTCATGGCCTGGGGGGCGGTGTTGTGGAGCCTGGCCACCAGCCTCACCTTCTGGGTCGGCTCTTATCTCACCCTGCTGCTGGCCCGGGGGGCGGTGGGGGTGGGCGAGGCCTCCTTCGGCACCCTATCGCCGGCCTACATCGCCGATATCCTGCCGCTCTCTCGCCGGGCCCGGGCCATGGGCTGGTTCTATGTGGCCCTGCCGGTGGGCTCGGCCCTGGCCTATCTGGTGGGCGGGCTGACCGGCGGCCATTGGGGCTGGCGTCCGGCCTTTCTGCTGGCGGGCTTGCCGGGCCTGGCGATGGCGGCTCTCATCTGGCGTCTGCCGGAGGTTCAAACCCGCACGGTCAGGCAGGCCACCCCGCCGGCCGGCGCCACCCTGGGGTCGGGGTCCCTGAGCCTGCTGAAGATACCCACCCTGCTCTGGGTCAGCCTGGGCTTCGGCATGAGCACCTTCACCCTGGGCGGCCTGGCCTTCTGGATGCCCCCCTACCTGGAGATTTACAAGGGTCTGAGCCTGGCCCAGGCCAACCTCCTGATGTTCGGGGCGGTGGCGGTGGCCGGCGGCCTGGGGACCCTGGCCGGGGGCTATCTGGGAGACCGCCTCCTGGTGCGGACCCTCAATGCCCCTCTCTGGGTCAGCGGGGTGGGAATCGCCCTGGCGCTGCCCCTGGCCGCCCTGGTGATCTTTGCGCCGGTCCCCGCCGTCTATATCCCGGCCTTTGCCCTGGCGATTTTCCTCCTCTTCCTGAACCCCGGATTACTCACCGCGGTGGTGGTGAACGTCGCCGGAAGCCAGCGGCGAGCCCAGGCGGTAGCCCTGAATATCGTCATCATCCACCTGATCGGGGATGTGCCTTCGCCTTACCTCATCGGCTGGCTCTCGGATGCCACCAGCCTCAAGTGGGGGGTCTGCCTCACCCTGGTGGCCCTGGCCGGGGGCGCCGCGGCGATCTTCGCGGCCCTGCGCCATTTCCCCAGAGACCTGGCCGCGGCGGGCGAAGTTTAGGGTGGCTGGCGGCTTCGGCGCCGGGGCGCCCGGATGGTTAAACCCCACCCCAAAGGCGCTCCCGCCGCCCCCTGACTCATCAGGGGGCGGCCATGAAACCCCCCGGTCAATCAATTTAATCAGACTTCAAGCCCGGGATGGGTGCGGCTGGCAAATTTTGCCATTGACGCCCGGGGATGAAAAGATTATAGTTTAAGATACCGATAATGGTCCACGACGCGGGGTGGAGCAGCCTGGAAGCTCGTCGGGCTCATAACCCGAAGGTCGCAGGTTCAAATCCTGCCCCCGCTACCAAATAAAGGGGTTAGCTCAAAAAGCTGGCCCCTTTTCTTTTGGGTAAAAAATCATTTCCAACCATATTTCCAACCCAGGCTTGAAATATGGGGGTTGAAAGAGGTCGGTTGAGTCGTTGTGTCTCTAACGATGATCTGCGGCGCTTAGATTTTTCTTGCAAGGTGGGCCAGGGAATCCCTCTAAGGCCAAGGCAAGGGGCGCTCCCTAATCCCTTCTACTGGGCCGTCTCAGGGGGTAGGATTTGCCGGGTGGTGGGTCATCTGCCTAACCACTCTCTTTTGGGATCCCCACACTATTCCTACATGAAGGTCAAAAAGGAGAGGGAGAGCGGCCCTGGCGCCATATTTCCAGGGATGTTAAAGGGGGAAAATAGTCCGCCATCAGGGAAATTTGCATAAAATTGATAATGCGGGGGTATAACTTAAATTAGTTGGGATTACTGGGGCGTGGAGTAATAATCGATTAACTGATGTGGTACTAGTATTCTTAGTTAAACATTTTAATGCCCTAATAATCACTTTAAGTTTTTTCTATAAATTGCGGCTAAGCGCTGATGATAGACCAGCCTTTAAGCGAAAACGGAATTTATCTCCCAATAAGTTGCTTATTCTTGCCAGGTAGGGGAGCGCCGGAACGAGATAAGCCAAAATCTTGCCGAGGAGCCTTTCCCGAAGGCGATCCAGATTCCGGCAGCGGCCTTCCTGCTCCACCCGCACCACCCGCCCCAGAATCTGGCTGGGACAGATTTCTTCAACCTGACATGAGAGGGCATCGCCTCGGGCGAGGAAAATGGGCCGACTATTCTGAAAATTCTTCCTGATGAGCCGGTGGGCCACCATCCTGCCCCCAGGGTTCCGGTAAAAGACGACCTCACCCACCCTGACCGGGGTCTTACCCAGCCGCTTCACCTCTAAGATGGCTCCGCTCCGGATAATGGGGAACATGCTGCCGCCATGTGCCTTAAACCGCATAATCTGACCCCGCCCCAAGATGGCCTCGCTCAAGGTAAGGAAATCGTCTGCGGCCAGCATCACTACAAACCTCGTATAGAATCGCTAGCGCGGGCGTCGGGCACGAAGCCAAATTCGTAGAAGGGAGTTTCTTCGGCTCTCTGCCTCGGGAAGTCTAAGGTGTATGCCAAGCCCTCTTTGTAGTAGAAAGGAGGAAAGCACCTGAGCAAAAGAGGCGTTGCGGCGTCCGCCGGGGACAAAGCCCGGACATAGTTCCGGCGCGCCTGCTCGAGAAAGTATATCCGCGGGCTTTTAGAATTCATATCCTATATCCGCTGAAAGCTTAACGGCTGATTATATTTGACTATCAAACCAACGTCAAGTTTCCCCGGGGTCTTAGATAGCTCAGCTACCAATATCGCCAAACTCCGGCTATCAGAAGGAAAGGTTGCCGCACGCCTGAGCCCCGGTTTGGTCAATCCTACCGCCTCGATGTTATTGACCATCCTGGTGCCTGGCCTGGCAAAGACACTGGACCATGAACTCCGGTAAACCCCGGCGCAGCCATGGGATCCTTGAAATAACAGGGAAAAAACAGGCGAGGAGACCGGGTCGCTTTCCTGGCAACCGTCTCCTGAGCTGCATTAATGTCAATCAGGAGGGTCCTGCTTGATCCGGCCGGGAAAATTATATAAAATTCCTTACGGGAATCTTTTTTCAAGATTTAAACGGCCGACGAGGATAAACCCTTTGCAATCCATCCAGAACCTAGGGCAAGCCAGCTACGCGCAGAAAGAGCGGGGGCGGCAATTGCCCCGCTTGCCTCTGGAAGGAAACCTGGATCTTACCTACCGCTGCAACAATAATTGCCGTCACTGCTGGCTCAGGATCGCACCCAGGGCCAGGGAGCAGAAGCAAGAGCTATCCTTTGAGGAAATTAAACGTCTAGTCGATGACGCGAGGAAGATGGGCTGCCAGAAATGGAACATCTCCGGCGGTGAACCCATGCTGCGGCCGGATTTTGCCGAGATCTTCGACTTCCTTACCGGCAAGGCGGTCTCCTATGGCCTCAACACCAACGGCACCTTGATCACGCCGGAGATCGCCCGCCTCCTGAGGCGCAAAGGGAGCAAGATGGTCGCCCTCTATGGGGCCACCGCCGAGGTTCACGATAAGGTAACCCGTACCCCCGGCTCATTCGAGGCCACTATGCAGGGGTTCGCTTACCTGAAAGAGGCCGGCGCAGGCTTTATCGTGCAACTTATCCCTATGCAGGCCAATTATCAGCAGTTTGCACAAATGGTAGGACTGGCTCAATCCCTTAGCTCCCATTACAAGATTGGGGCCGCCTGGCTCTATTTATCGGCTTGTGGTTCGAGGCGCCGCAATGCCGAGATCAGGCGCCAGAGGCTGGACCCCAAGGACGTCACCCAGCTTGATCAGCCCGATCTCTTCTATGATGATTGGCTCGCTGGCAAAGAAGGGCAGGCCTGCCACATTAAGGGCCCGGATGATCGTCTCTACGCCCAGTGCATCGCCAATCACCGGGAATTTCATATAGATCCATATGGGCGCATGGCCTTCTGCGCGTTTATCAAAGACCTAGCGTTACGTTATGACTTGCGCGCCGGTAGTTTCCAAGAAGCCTGGGATGTCTTCATCCCTTCCCTGGCTGAGCGGGTGCGGGGAGGCTCGGAATATATAGAAAACTGCGGCAGATGCGACTTGCGGAGGGACTGCCGCTGGTGTGATGTTTATGGCTATCTGGAGCACGGCCGCCACGGGGCCAAAGTTGAGTACCTCTGCCAGGCGGCCCGGGAAAACCGGGCTTTCAAAGAGGACTGGCAACGCCGTCACCGGCGTTTTTATAGCATCGCCGGGATCACCCTGATGGTGGAATCCGATCTTCCGATCAATGAACATACCTTCGCAAGCAAATTTAAAAAATTTGAGATGGACCACCCCGGTGACGACCTGATCTCCATTCGTCATCAGTTCAGTCTGCCGGATTTGATCGGCAAGAACCTCGGTCAAGAGGTCTACCACCGCCCCCCCTGGGCCATCTATCGTAAAGGAGACTCCTGGATTTATCTGGGAATTTCTCCCGTGGCGGGCGATACCAGGCTGCACCGGGTGGCGGTTTTTAACCTTGACCACACCCGGGCCCAGATATATAGCCCCAGTGCAGAGATTTTTCTTAGGGGCCATTTACAAGCCTTAACGCTTTTCTCCACTGACCAGGTTCTCTTAGCCCGGGCCCTGGCCGACCATGCCGCCTGTATTATCCACTCCGGCGGCGCAATCCTAAACGGCCAGGGCTTGCTCTTTGTAGGCCATTCCGCGGTGGGAAAATCGACTTTAATTAAGATGCTCAAGGGAAAAGCCGAGATTCTCTGTGATGACCGGAACATCGTCCGCCGCTGGCCGGAAGGCTTTCGGGTCCATGGCACCTGGAGCCACGGCGAGGTGCCCGTGGTCTCGGCCGCCTCGGCTCCCCTAAAGGCTATTTTTTTTCTCCGCCAGTCCCGGCAAAACAAGCTCATTCCCTTCAATCCTGGCAGGGAGACGATGGGTGAGCTGCTCAGTTGTGTCATCAAGCCCCTGGTTACCGCCGACTGGTGGCAAAAAATGCTGGCGCTCACGGAAGGAATCATCCGGGAGATTCCCTGTTACGCTATGGAATTTGATGCCAGCGGTAAGATTGTCAGCCAATTAGAGGATTTGGTGTGGAGAGGCTGCATTAATAAAGAGATTCCGGCACCATGAGCGAGGGCAACCTGCATCCATATTTTGCCAAAGTCAATCCGGCGCGGCACCCGTTATGGCAAAACTGGGCTCCTCTATCAACCTGTCTCGATTTGGAGCTGACCGAACGTTGCAACAATGACTGTATCCACTGCTTTATTAATCTTCCTGCGGACGATGCCCAAGCCCGGTCTCGGGAGCTCACCACCCATGAGATAATCGCTATCCTGGCCGAAGCGGCAGCCCTGGGGACCCTCTTGGTACGGTTCACCGGCGGCGAACCCCTGCTCCGGGATGACTTTGTGGAACTTTACCTTGGCGCCCGGCGACTGGGCCTCAGGGTGGTGCTGTTTACCAATGCCCGCCTGATCACCCCGGAATTGGCCAGCCTTTTTGCCCGGATGCCCCCTTTAGAAAAGATCGAGGTCACCGTTTACGGCATGAGGCGGGAGTCTTACGAAGCCGTATCCCGGGTACCGGGCTCTTATGACGAATTTCGACGCGGCGTCGGGCTGCTCCTAGAAAATCGGGTGCCCTTTTTGGTCAAAGGGGCGCTGCTGCCTCCCAATCGCATGGAAGTGGAGGCCTTTGAAGACTGGGCGGCTACCCTGCCGGCCATGGATTCCCCCCCTGCATACGCTATGCTCTTTGACCTTCGGGGCCGCCGGGATTCCCTCCTGAAAAACCGCCTTATCCAGAGCCTGCGCCTTTCACCCGCCGCTGCCTTGACAATATTACAAAGGCATCAGAATTACCGCCGGGAGATGCCGGAGTTTTGCGCCAAATTCATCGGCCCGCCTGGTGACCGGCTATTCTCTTGCGGGGCCGGGCATGCCGCCTGCGTGAATGCCTTTGGCAGGGTGCAGCCCTGCCTGCTGCTGCGGCACCCCGGGTTCGTTTATGATCTGAAACAGGGCTCCTTGCAGGATGCCTTAAGGAACTTCTTTCCCCGCTTGCGGCAGGAGAGCCGCGCCACCAATTCGGACTATCTGGCCCGTTGCGCCCGCTGTTTTTTGAAGGGACTCTGCGAGCAGTGCCCGGCCAAATCCTGGTCCGAGTATGGCACCCTCGATACGCCAGTGGAGTATCTGTGTGGGGTGGCGCACGCTCAGGCCCTGGATTTGGGACTTCTCCGGGAAAGTGAGCGCAGTTGGGAAGTGAAGGACTGGAAAGAGAGGATTGCGAGAATATGACGATTAAGTGCGATGTGGTCTATGCCATCTCTGACGCCGTGGTTGCCCGGGAGATCGAGGGCGAAATCATCATTGTTCCTTTAGTATCCGGCATCGCCGACCTGGAGGACGAGATCTTCACCCTCAATGCCACGGGCAAGGCCATCTGGGACAAGCTGGATGGCCGGCGTCGCCTCCAAGACATCATTTCCGAGCTCTCCAGCGAGTACCAGGCCCCGCCTGGGGAAATCGAGGCGGACGTCCTGGGCCTGGTAGAAGAGTTGACCCGCCGGAGGATGCTGGTTGCGGTCTAAGCCTCCAAAGCCGCGGCTTTACAACGGCGCCGGGGGGGCTGGCGCTTTCGAAGACGGCCCTTAAGGAGTTTCTGCGGGCCGTGCTCGCCAAGGGCGCTTCTTTCCGGTTTAAGGCTTGGGGTTTTAGTATGCGTCCCTTTATCAAGGATGAGGCGGTGGTCACTGTTTCGCCTGTGCCAGTGGCTCAGTGGTGCAGCGGCGATATCGTAGCGAGTTTGGGGCCGCTGGGTTTGCGGTCTTGTATCCAGCCCCAGGATTTCGGCTGCTGGCGGGGAGCGGTCCTGCCGCGGCCGGCCTGAAGGAGCCTTGTTTGAGTCAGGAGTTTGTCTCCGCCTTACCGTTATCCAGCTTTCAACTCTGGAAAAAGCTGTCGGACCGGCAGCGGCCCTTGTCCTTCGATATAGAGGTTACGGCCCGCTGCAACCATGACTGCCGCCATTGCTATATCAACCTGCCCGCGGCTGACCAGGAAGCCAGGGCCGCCGAGCTTTCCCCGGAGGAAATCAGCAGCATTGCAAGAGAGGCCGTATCGATGGGCGCCGTGTGGTGTCTCATAAGCGGCGGAGAGCCTTTGCTCCGGGAGGATTTTCCGGAGATTTACTTGGGTTTGAAGCGGTTAGGGCTCCTGGTATCGGTGTTCACCAATGCCTGTCTGGTCACCTCACAACATGTGAAACTTTTCCGGAAATCTTCCCCCCGGGATCTGGAGGTCACTGTCTATGGCGCAACCCGGGAAACCTACGAAGCCGTGACCCGGAAGCCGGGGTCCTTTGCCGCCTTTCAGCGGGGGCTTAACCTGCTGCTGGCGGGCGGCCTCAAGGTGCGTTTCAAGGCCATGGCCCTCCGGGCCAATGTCCACGAACTGCCGGAGATCGCCCGCTTCTGCCGGGCCCGCACCAAGGATTATTTTCGGTTTGATACGCAGTTCGACATCGCGCCGGTTCCGGCTGGAGGCGAGGG
>JBKQLU010000074.1:0-59354 GCA_052326585.1 Desulfobaccales bacterium
CCCGGGCCAGGGCCGCGGCCCGGGGGGCGTCCAAATCGGTGAGGCTGACCCGGCCACCCTCTCCTATGATTCCAAAGGCGATGGCCCGGGCAGCGCCGCCGGCCCCCAGGATGAGGACGTGCTCCCCACTTAGGCTGGTGCGGGCCCGTAGGGCGCGCAAGGCCCCCAGCCAGTCGGTGTTGAAGCCGGTGAGAAGCCCGTCCCGGTTGACTAGGGTGTTCACCGCGCCGATGCGGGCGGCCTGTGGGTCCAGCTCATCGATTAAAGGGATAATCTCTTCTTTGAAGGGAATGGTGACGCTTACCCCCTGGATGTCCAGGCCCCGCAGCCCCGCCAGCGCCCGGGCCAGGTCGGTCACCGCAAAGGCCACGTAGACCGCGTTGAGCCCCAGTTCCCGGAAGGCGGCGTTGTGCATCTCCGGGCTCAGGCTGTGAGCCACCGGCCGCCCTAAGATACCGTAGATTTTGGTGCGGCCATTGATCATGTCAGCTATGAGCTATCAGCCGTCAGCTTTCAGCCATAAGCAAAAAGCCAAGCCTGGTTAATGGTGGCATAAACTACTATTCTATCCCATGGAAACATTGCATAAATGCTTTGCCTTTTTCCCTCTCCCTTGAGGGGGGAGGGTCGGGGTGGGGGTGGAAATTTATTTTTCATTTACCATATGTTGCCACCCTCCTGCCAAACCCCTCCCCTCTCAGGGAGGGGACTATCTCAAATCTTTTCTTAGGATAATTGTGGGAGATAACAGAATCGCGCGGGTTTATAGATGGCCTCGCGATTCATAGGCCTAGTTTTCTTGGCAATTGCCTTTGCCTTTGCTTTAGCCGATGGCTGAAAGCTGAGAGCTGACAGCTCTGCTCTGCAACAACTTCCAGAGGCGCCTCACTTCGTTCACGGTGAACTGCCCGGGGGCGGAGGCCCGGTTTTTGGTAAACGGGGCGAAGGTGAGGAAGCTCCCCAAAAGCGGCGCCACCACCCGGGACCAGGCGCCCGCCGGGCCCATGGCGAAGGCGATGATCTCCCGGCCCGCGGCCCGGGCCTGGGGAATCAGGGAGAGAAGGCGCAGGCTGTCCTCCGGTTCCCGGGCCAGGGTCACCAGCTTGATGATCCCGGCCTCCTGGGCCAGCATCTCCTGCAAGACGGCCTCCAGGCGGGACGTCTCCGGGGTCCCGGAAAAATCGTGCCAGGAGAGGATGATCCCGGCCTGGCCCCGGCGCGCCCAAAGCTCCCGGCGCCAGGTGGGATCGGCGGCCAGTTCCACGTCCAGGAAGTCTGCTCCCAGGGCCAGGGCCTCTTCCAGGAGCAGGCGGCGGCCCGCCTCGTCTCCGGACCAGCACCCGCCCTCGGCCGCCAGCCGGTTGGTGGCGATGACCGGTCCCGGATGGCTCCGGAACAGACGCGGCAGGTCGGGCTGCTCCAGGTAGTCGAGCCGGATCTCGGCCCAGAGGCCCTTGCGGGCGGCCCGCAGGTACTTGGACCGGGCCCGGTTCGCGGTGGCCTCCACCACCGGCACGCAGATGCGGAAAGACGGTTTTCGGCCTGCGGTTTTCGGTTTTCGGTTTTGAGGCATGTTTGGCGCGATCCCCGAAATTCCACCCCCACCCCGACCCTCCCCCCTCAAGGGGGGGGAGATAAAACCCTAATCGCTCAGGATGACAAAGTAGTTAATGTAGGGTGGGCACTGCCCACCAATTCCTTGCCATACTCCACCTGGTTGAAGTTGTCGCCCGTTTTAGTGTTTGCTAATAATCACCTTCTTTGGAAAACAACCGTCGTAAAGAAATAGCGCGGCCCGGTATTTTGAATCTCGGGTAAGTTAGGTTTTTTATTAAAGGAAGCGGTGGGCAGTGCCCACCCTACATCTTCTAGAAATGCACTATAAATAAGCTTTTATGCGGTTCCAGTCAGATAGCTGAAGTTCGAAAGACCTGTTGGCAAGCCCGAGGCCCTTCTCGCTTGAGGTCCTTGCTTTTCATATTCTTTCTTCTCTCAACTCAAATTCTGCACCCCCGCGGCTTGGGGGAAGGAGCCCAGCATCTTGAAATGGGCGCTCAGGGTCCTGGTCTCCTCCAAGGCGGCGGCCATCACCGGGTCAGCCTGGTGGCCGTCCAGATCCACAAAGAAGAGGTAGCGCCAGGCCTCGTTCTTCACCGGGCGGGAGACGATCCGGGTCATGTTGAGGGAGCGTTCCGCCATGGGTTTAAGAGTCTTGTACAACGCCCCGGGGATATTGTCCACCGCGAAGAGGATGGAGGTCTTGTCGCTGCCGGTGGGGCCTGGGCTGTCGGGGCCGATGACGAAAAAGTGGGTGACGTTGCCCGGCTGGTCTTCGATGCGGCTCTCCACCACCCTGAGGTCGTAAAGGGGCGCCGCGAAGGAACTGGCGATGGCCGCGGCGTTGGGGTTCCTGGCCGCCTTCTGGGCCGCCACCCCGGTGGAGGCCACCTCCAGAATGGGGAGGTTGGGCAGATGGACGCCGAGCCAGCCGCGGCACTGGGCATAAGCCTGGGGATGGGTGTAGATCACCTCAATGTCCTGGCGCTGGCCGGATTTGTTCACCAGGTCGTGGGAGACTTCCAGGTAGATTTCGCCGCAAATCTTGACGGAGCTGTCGGCAAACAGGTCCAGGGAGACGTTGACGATGCCTTCGGTGGAATTTTCGATGGGCACCACCCCGTACAGGTACTTGCCCTTTTCCACCTCCTGGAAGACCTCCTGGATGGTGGCCATGGGGCCGTAGCGGGTGGCCCGGCCGAACTTTTTCAGGGCCGCCAGGTGGGAGAAGGTGGCCTCCGGCCCCAGGAAGGCCACCCCAAAGGGGATCTGGACCTCCCGGGCGGCGGAGATGACCTCCCGGAAGATGTTGCGCAGGGCGGCCGGGCTCAGAGGCCCGGGGTTGAGGTGCATGAGGTGCGCCAGGACCTCCTCTTCCCGCTGGAAGTCCATGGTCCCCCGGCCCTCCTGGTTTTTGATGCGGCCGATGGTTTGGGCCAGGGCCTGACGCCGGTTCAGAAGGGTGAGCAATTCATGGTTCAGGGCGTCGATCTCTTGGCGGATGGTCTCTTTTTTTTCGGTCATGGCTCACTTCTCAACGATGGTTTCTTGTATCTTATGGCCGAAGTGGCGTCCGGTCTCTTCTGTGGCCACCAGGACCTCGTCTCCGGGTTTAAGGGCGACGACTGAGACCGCCTCGCCACCCGGCCGGGTGAGGCGGATGGTTTCAGCGTTTTGCAGGATGGTGGTGATCTCCCGGCCACCGGCCTCTGCGGCCACCAGCATCAAGGGACGGCTCTCCACCTTGACCCGGCCCACCACCGCCGCCCGGCTGCGGCCTCGATAATCGACCACCAGCACTTCATCCCCCGCGGCCAGTTCCCCCAGGTATCTGGTCCGGTCATTGGCAACCCGGGTATAGGCGTGCACCGGCCCGGCGTTGACCCGGAAGGGGCGGGGGGCCACGTAGGGGTTCTCCAGGGACTCGGCGTGCACCAGAAAGAGGCCGGCGGAGGAGTTGCCCACCAGCAGGCCTTCTCCCCGGCCCAGATTGGCGCAGGTGTCAACGCAGACCCGGTCCCCCATGCCCAGGGGCCTCAGAAGGCTGATCCGGGCCGTTGAGAGCGCTACCGGCAATGATGCCTCCTTCACCAGGCGGGCGATGCGCTTAATCATCCCGGCCTCGGCGCTGGCCACCACCAGGCCGTCCACTCCCTTCTCCAGGACCCCCAGGGCGGTGCTGGCCGACTCCGGATCGCTCACCTCCACGAAGATGTTGCCGCTTTGCGCCACCAGATTTTCCAGAGGGATGACGGTCCAGTCCGGGGTCCTGACCACCACCGGACCCAGGCGGGCCAGACGGATGACTTCGGCTTCGTCGCCGGCACCCCGGATGGTTACCTCATGGAGGTCTTTCCCCGGCGCCAGGTCGCCGTCCGGGGCGATGACCTGGACCAGCCCCAGGGCCTTGACCTCCGGGCCCCGGCCCGCGGGGACCCAGATGGCGTCGGCCCCCGACTCCAGTGCCGCGGTGACCAGCTTCTTATCCCAGGGGTCCACTTTCACCCAGAGTTGCTTCATCTTATCTTCCCGATAGGGGCGGCCCGAGCCCAGGCTGGAGGCCTGTGCCGGCGTTCCAGCCCTTGATATTATCTGCGGCCGACTATGAAACCCTTCACTTGGTCTGGAGGAATGACAGGGCCTCTTCGACCCCGGCGTTTTCGTGCACCAGGAGGCTGATGGCTCCCACCATGCGGCTGGGATCCCGGTGCTGGAAGACGTTGCGCCCGATGGAGACCCCGGCGCCGCCGGCCTCCACCGCGCCTTTCACCATCTCCAGGATATCCCGGTCCGAGTTCATCTTGGGGCCGCCGGCGATGACCACCGGCACCGGACAGCCGGTCACCACCTTGCGGAAGGACTCCACCGATCCGGTGTAGGAAACCTTGACCAGGTCGGCGCCCAACTCGGCGCCCAGCCGGGCCACGTGCATGATCATCTGGGGGTCGTACTCATCTTTGATGTTTTTGCCCCGGGGATACATCATGGCCAACAAGGGCATGCCCCATTCCCGGGCGGTGCGGGCTACGGCCCCCATGTCCGCCAGCATTTCCCGTTCGCTGCTGCTGCCGATGTTGACATGGATGGAGACGGCGTCCGCCCCTAGGACCAGGGCCTCTTCGACGCTGCATACCAGGATCTTGGCGTTGGGATAGGGCGAGAGGCTGCTGGAGGCGGACAGATGAATGACGAGCCCCACGTCCCGGCCCCGGCGGCGATGGCCGCTGGTCACCAGGCCCTTGTGCATCAAGATGGCGTTGGCCCCACCGGCGGCCACCGCGTTGACGGTGGTCTTCATATCGATAAGGCCGTCGATGGGACCCACCGTCACCCCATGATCCATGGGGACGATGACGGTGCGCCCGGTATCCCGGTTCATAATGCGTTCCATGCGAATTTGTTTGCCGATCATTTTCTGCCTCCCGCCGCGGCGGCTTCCAACGGTGCGACCCGGCGGCAACAAAAAAGCCGTGGTCGCCTGGGCGCCACGGCTTCTAAAAGTTTTTTTGGTTGAGGCCTACTTACTTTTAAAAGTCGAGGCGCACTCCTGGCCCGGAAAATAAAAATAGTAGCTAAAGCTATAGTTCCGGAGCCGCCAGCATTGCATCTTCTTCAATTCCTCGACCCTTATAGGCTAAAACATTCCAATCCCGGTGTCAATAAAAAATCTTTTCCGATATAATTTTTGCCAGAAGCCGGCCCCGTAGCATATCATGTAGCCAGTAGCCAGTAACTGCTCACTGCGTCTAAATGCCAAACTCGCAGCGGAGACCGCATGCCTCGCATCGACGACTATAAGATGGCCATCGCCCTGGCAGCAGGCGAGTTGCAGCAGATCAACCCCAAGCGCCTGGCAAACTCGAGCCGCTCCCAATATTTTTTGGAAGGGGGCGCAGGGGGCGAAGCGGGCGCAGGGGGCCGGGAAGGGTTGTTGGTGCCCTATTTCGGCCAGGACCGCCGGGTGACTTGGCCCGAGATCGCGGTGACTCCGGCGGACGGCGCCGGTCAGGTCCCCTTGACCGAGCAGATCCTTATCCTGCACTACCTGATCCGGGCCCGGGGCCAGGCCTTGAGCGGCCGCAGCATCGATTTCCGCCAGGTGCCGGAAGGCGGATTTTACTGGTCCGCCTTCGTCTCCCGGGCCCAGAAGCCGCTATTGGCGGCCTTTGGCCAGGACCTGGAGCTCTTTTTGCGGGTCGCGGCCCTGGCCGGGGGCGAGCCCCAGGAGTTGGGAGACGCCGCCGCCCGCTTCCTGGCCTTTCCCCTGGTGCCGGTGACCCACGTCCTGTGGCGGGGAGATGAGGAGTTTCCCCCGGAGGCCAAGATCTTTTTTGACGAGACTATCAGCGGCCTCCTGGCCACTGAGGACATCGCCGCCCTGGCCGGGGCCTCGGTCTATCGGTTGCTGGCCGCGGTCCGGCAACTGCGGCAGGGATGAAGAGTTGCGCCTTGCCGGGGCGACGCTGGCACAGGCTGCCACCTCTGAGCGGCCACCCGGTGAGTCAGCTTAATACCAGCTTAACCCCCTTGCAAAAATCGAGAAAATACTTATAATTAATTCAAAGGGGGGCGTAACGGCTTCGACGTAAATAGGGAACTGTTAGTTGCATGCCGAGGTCCTGTCCGCTCGTAAAACGGGTAGGAAATAGATAAGTGCCGACAACTACGGCTACGCTCTAGCCGCTTAAGGCTAGCGCCCCTGGTCTTGCGCCAGGAAGGGACCCGGGGCGACGGTTTCTTGGCAAAGCTGCCGATCAGGCCGGCGGGTCGGTGGACGAAAACTTAGCGGGCTAGTCCCAGAGAATTCTGCCGCTGGAAGTCTTTCGGGGCGAAATTAGAACAACGGCTAAGCATGTAGACGCTTGCAGGGACTATTGGCGGACGCGGGTTCGACTCCCGCCGCCTCCACCAAATTTATATCCAGTAGCGTATTATAATGTCCACAAGGGCCTGATATATCAGGCCCTTCTTTTTTTCCGTTGTCCAATAACAATCATATTGATATAGTGAAATCCGAAAGGTTTGGGGGTATATGTAGGGGTATTTGTCCCTGCCCCCAACGGAGATACCCCCAAAAAGGAGGAAAACCCTATGCCTAAAAGGATTGCACCGCTTACTGACACCAAGGTCAGAACGACCAAGCCTACAGAAAAGCCCCAAAAACTTTTCGACGGTGGGGGTCTTTTTCTTTTGGTAACTCCGACTGGCGGCAGGCTCTGGCGGTTCAAATATCGTTTGGGGGGTAGCGAGAGGTTGCTTTGTATAGGCACATACCCCGAAACATCTCTTGCCGAAGCCAGGCAGAGGCGGGACCAGGCAAGTGCTCTGCTGGCCAAAGGTGTTGATCCTCGCGAGACCAAGAAGGCGCAGAAGGCGGCGGGCAACCAAGAGACCGAGACCTTCGAGATCATCGCTCGTGAATGGTATGCCAAATTTTCACCTTTCTGGGCGACCAGTCACGCCAAGACAACCATCCGGCGGCTTGAGCTTTTCATCTTCCCCTGGTTGGGGGCCAGACCAGTCAGAGCCATTACAACGCCGGAACTGCTGGCGGCGCTCCGACGAATCGAGGCCAAAGGAGCCCTTGAGACGGCTCATAGAGTGAAACAGGTATGCGGCCAAGTCTTCCGCTATGCCATAGCCACCGGCCGGGCCGAGCGCGATCCGTCCGGGGATCTACGCGGTGCTATCCCTCCGGCCTCTGGTAAGCACATGGCAACCATCACTGACCCGAAGGAAATCGCCGGATTGCTACGCTCCATTGACGATTACCGGGGTGGCATCGTGACCCGTTGCGCCCTGCAATTGGCGCCCTTGGTTTTTGTCCGGCCGGGGGAGTTGCGACAGGCCGAGTGGTCTGAATTCAATCTTGAGACGGCAGAATGGAGAATCCCGGCAGAAAAAATGAAGGCGGGCGCCGTACACATCGTCCCGTTATCGAGACAAGCCTTAGACATCCTGCGAGAGATCCACCCCTTGACCGGGCATGGCAGGTATGTCTTTCCGAGCTCCAGGACCGATTCAAGGCCAATGAGCAGCAACGCTATTTTGTCCGCCCTGCGGCGCATGGGGTATGCCAAGGATGAGATGAGCGGCCATGGTTTCAGGAGCATGGCCAGCACATTGTTGAATGAACAAGGGTGGAACCGGGACGCCATCGAGCGCCAACTTGCCCATGCCGAAAGAAACAGCGTGCGTGCGGCGTACAACTATGCCGAATTCATGCCGAAACGGAAGAAGATGATGCAGGCCTGGGCCGACTACCTGGAAGGGATCAAGTCCGGGGCCAAAATCATACCGATACGGGCTACGGGGTGAAAAAAGTGGCCGCTCAAAAGAAAATCACTTGTAATGACCAAAATTTGAGCTGACAATTATCAAAACAAACATTGCGCGGTTCATCCCCACGCCTGTGGGGAACACGCACGGTGGCGCCGGCAGCAACCACCATCAGCGGTTCATCCCCACGCCTGTGGGGAATACGCCAGCAGCACCAGGCCGTTAAAGGTCAGCATCGGTTCATCCCCACGCCTGTGGGGAATACGAAGGCAATATCAATGCGGTCTCGGCCCACACCGGTTCATCCCCACGCCTGTGGGGAATACGCATAAATACTGGCAAATTAAAGACATACCGGCGGTTCATCCCCACGCCTGTGGGGAATACGGGTTGACCACCACCTCGATCTCGACCCCCATCGGTTCATCCCCACGCCTGTGGGGAATACCCCACCGCCCCCACCGCTCCCGAGGCTAACACCGGTTCATCCCCACGCCTGTGGGGAATACCTGCTCGGTGAGGCTGGCGTCGCCGGTGTCGCCGGTTCATCCCCACGCCTGTGGGGAATACGGACAAGGCCAAGGCCCAGCAGCTTTATCAAGCGGTTCATCCCCACGCCTGTGGGGAACACGCCCTAAAGGCCCTGTCGGCCATCGCCGACGCCGGTTCATCCCCACGCCTGTGGGGAACACATGGTCAAGAGGATGATGAGGCGTTTCTTCATCGGTTCATCCCCACGCCTGTGGGGAACACTGGCAAGGGTAGCGTAGTACCGCAGGAACATCCGGTTCATCCCCACGCCTGTGGGGAACACGGGGTTCGCTTCCCTGGTAGCGTACCAGGTAACGGTTCATCCCCACGCCTGTGGGGAACACATCCTCAACAACTGCATGAGCAACAAGCTCACCGGTTCATCCCCACGCCTGTGGGGAACACGGCAGAAGTAGTGAGGGGACTCGATCAGGATGCGGTTCATCCCCACGCCTGTGGGGAACACTGTACCAGGACTCGATCTTGTTCTCCCACCACCGGTTCATCCCCACGCCTGTGGGGAACACTACGGCCGCGCCCGCCTCACCCCCAATATCTTCGGTTCATCCCCACGCCTGTGGGGAACACTTACTACTACTATATTATTACTATTAGCACTACGGTTCATCCCCACGCCTGTGGGGAACACACCGGCAGCAGCGCCGCAATCTCCCTGACCGCCGGTTCATCCCCACGCCTGTGGGGAACACTGGTCAGCCGCCAAGGGGTCTTCCTGGTCCCACGGTTCATCCCCACGCCTGTGGGGAACACGGTGAACAGGCCGCCAGCACCATCCGGCGATACGGTTCATCCCCACGCCTGTGGGGAACACACCCGGCAGGTGCTCAGGGGTTAAACAACCTTCGGTTCATCCCCACGCCTGTGGGGAACACCCTTCCTCTAACCCACCGTGATCACAGCATCTTTTAGACAACGAAATCGCCACCGGATAACATATTGATCTTACAAGATATTTTCAGACACATCACATGCCTACTCCGCCACTTTCGGTGCCTCCGGTAAGGTATTGGAATCACATGGAATAAACGAGACGAGTTTGAGACCATCCATTTCGGTGGGTATCCGTCTGTTCTTGCCCAAGGTCACGAAATCAAAACCGGATTCCGTATTGGTGCTCCAGGCCATTACCGCGTTTCCTTCATCCAGTCCCTTCTCCACATGGTCCCAAATCATCTCGCGAACCCGTTTGGAATAATCGCCCACATAGACTCCCGCACGCACCTCAAGAAGCCAGAGGGCAAGCCGTCCTCTGAGGCGTGAAGGTCCATTCTCAACCACGATGACCAGCATCTCCGATACCCTCCTTGTTGGGAATGGCAGGGGCAACCGATTCTGCGGGGGTTTCCGGCTTGGGGAGATCGCCGGCGGCCAGGACTTCCTCGATAGTTGGAATGATCCTGTCGAGGAGACGGGATTGTCGAAATGAATCGCGGCAGGCCAGTCTCACTTCCCGTTCAGGATTGCCCGGTTTCTTGGCAGCAATCCGAAAGGCAGCAGGCACTACGGTCTCGAACTTGAAGATGTCGGCGATGTCATAAACGAATGATTGGGGCTTGCCGGTATGGATAAAGCCGATGGCGGGTGCGTATCCTGCCGCCAGAACAGCAGCCTCGGCGATACCATATAGACATGCAGTGGCAGAGGAAAGACATCTGTTCGGGAGATCGCCGCTACCCCACTGGGTATGGTCATAGTTACGGTGCCTCCAGGTAACGCCAAACTGTTTGGCCAGAAGCTCATACATCTTTCGTACCCGGACTCCCTCTATGCCACGCAACTGTTCCACGCTGCGCCGTTCCGGCGGTTCTTCCTTGAATCGCAGCGAGTACATTTTTCTCACCACTTTCAGTCTGGCTGAATCATCCAGCGCCAGCTTAGCCTGATAAAGCAGACGGTCTGCCCTGGCTCCGCCCGGCTGCCCGGAAGCATAGAGTCTGACCCCGGCCTCACCAACCCAGACGAGAAGGCAACCGACGCGTGAAGCCAGAGTGACGGCGGCATGGGACACCCTGATCCCGGGCTCCAGCATCAAGCAGGCCACGCCGCCGATCGGGATGTGAGTGCGCACCCCGTTCTTGTCGACCAAAACGAAGGCCCCGTCAAGCACGTCGAGCTGCCCTAGTTCGAGAAAAAACACGGAAACTCGATCCTTTATGGGAATCGGCTTCAGCGGCGGAAGAATCGGCTCGGTCATTTTTCCTCCCATCAGGCGATTACTCTCAGCCGGAGCACCCTGTTCCAGGTGTCGTTATCACTCTTCTCGGAGAGAATAATCTTCGCTCCGTCGCAAATGACACCGGTGTGTCTGGAATAGAGTCGCGTCCCTCGGCAAAGCTCTCAGCTTCCTCTTGCCGAGTGAACGAATCGAGCGGTTGGCCGCCGATTAGCAGGGCCAAGGCATCTTCGCAGCTATCTTTCAGGCCGGCGAGAATTGGCGTTGATGGAATGCAGGTCTTGCGGCCCAACCAGATGCCCCACCTTGGATCGGCAAGAGCTACGGCGGTTTCACCCAGTAGAATTGCATCTCCTTCGAGAATAACCCCAAAAGCGGCATCCGTCAGGTATTGACGGTGGGTCAAGACGCAATCCTTATTGATCGCACCAATCGCCCGCCTGGTATTTTGAACAGTATGGTAGTCCTGTAGCCGTCGCACAGGCAGTACTTTTCTACCTCCATTCCTGGGGATGGCGATGGAGGTCATTCGCACCGCCCGGAATGAGGCAAGGAACTCCCGCTCCTGGTCACTTCCACGCGGCAGACCGAGTGCCGCGCAGCACATCCCTGCGATGGCGCTCTTGGTCGGCATCAGTCCGGTATTGCGGCGGTTGTACTGGCTGTCGAAACCCCATGATTGCAGGGGTGCTTCCAGACGGAGGGCCAGAACGCGTTTCTCAGATGACATGATCCACCACCCCATCCAGGAAGGCTTTCAGGCTGATCTCAGGAATTGACTTCTCGAAGACAGCCTCAATTTCCCAAGTATCTTTAAGTTTGGCATACTCCGACTTAAGCAGGTCGATGGATTTGGCCGCATAGCCCTGAGAGGAGTGCACCGGGTTTTCAAAGGCATTGATCAGTTGAATCGGGTGTCCCTTTTCCCGGACCACACCCAGCACGTAGACCGGGAGCGTGTTGCCGTTCATGGTGTTTTTGCGGGCGCCGGGAACAGCCTTGACGGTTGCTTCCACAAAGGTGAGCACCACGCTGCGGCGATCTTCCTTGGTCAGGCTTTCGAGGTGTTCTGCATCGGCAAGCATGTCGAGGTTGAGGGCGGCAAAGCGGTAGTAGGTGGCAGAATTGAACTCCAAAGTGCCGGTCATGCCGGCGCCAGATTCTTCTTTGGGTTGGAGATCGTCCACGGCAGAAAAGAAGTCGATCTCATTGTCCACCTTGTGGGTCGAAAGGGCATGCGAGAACATGGAGGCAGCTTCGATGGTCAGAGAATGGTCGTTGGCGACCATGCGGCCAAACAGGGCAATGTCGGCGGCATCCTTCAAGGACTTGTTATCACCAATCGCCTTGAGAGCTTTTTTCACGTCCTTTTTGTCCGCATAGGCACCGGCAAGGGTCTGAAGCTCAAGCGGGGACATGAAATAGAGGGTCGTTGACTTCACTTTGTCAGTTGATTTGGCATCAAGTTTCACCAAGGCATCGATGATTTTCTTTGCCCCTTCTTCAGCATCATAGGTAGAAAGATTGGCAGCCTGCATTTCCTTGACGAGGGGTTCAAACAGCAAACGGGTCCTCTCCCCCTTGAAGTGCTCAGGGGAAATTTCCTTGGCCAGCTCGCGAATCGCCCGTTTCCATGATTGACTTGATACTCGGGCCCGCTGGACGCCGCCGAAGACGGCCGTCTTAGGTGAATTGAGATCGTCGCGGTTGAGGCAGGCAACGGGAACGGATTGAATGATGTGCAGTTCAAGGTGCTTCATGATATTCTCCTTATGGGGGTGTTATAAGACCAGGTTGATTGGTGCAAGCAGAAGCAGGCCGAAACCGAAGCTCTTGGCACTGCCGATGCCGGAATGATAGGTTTCAATAAACCTTCCCGGGTCAGTCACTTCCAAGATTCCCCGAAACTGGACCCCACCGTGGTAGCCGGACTCCCCTTTCTTGCGAAAATGGTTTTCCACCATTGGGCTGATTTCGAGAGGCTTTTCTTCGACGATTCGAAATCCGCCAGGTACATCCAAACCTGTGTCCTTATCCCGACATCTCACTTTGCCTTTGTAAATAAGCCAGGCGCGTAGTTCTTCCGGTTTAACCAAGGGCACGCGCTTGCCATTCTTTCGTTTTCCATTAGCGCGCCACAATGTTTCTCCGTTTGGTCCTCGCTGTACAATGGTCTTTACCGGGTTGGCCTGCAAGTCAAAGGCATAGTACCGATGAGAGAGGAAAGAGGCGGCAATTTCCTTGAGGGCAAAACCGGCGGGCGGGCACCATAGCGGTCGCATAGGTTCTCTCAGGGCCAGAATCCAGAGCCTGAATGCCCTTTCGAGTTGATCGATTCGAGTCAAGAAATTTCTTTTGGCATCCGGAGCATCAGGGTAACACTCCCAAAGCCTCTTATGCCAGGCGTAGCTGTCAGAAATGCCTGCGGCGCGGGCGATTTCCGCATCAACTTCCAATCGGGCCAGCCAGCTCATATCTCCTCCTTATCCGGAGATGGTTCCACTGTCCAGAAAGCAGTCGCCCAGTCGATTTTAGTGCGGTCGCCCCTATTCCAGGCTCGCAGGTCCGGCTCCAGTTTGGCGTAGTTGACCGGAATTCCCTCTGATTTTGCCAGGAGAACCAGCCGCAGGACGCGATCATGCAACTCGGTTTCCGTTTCGGCGGTAAGCAAATGCTGGAATCGCCGTTCGGTCGGCGTCAGCTTGCTGTCATCGCTTGAGTTATCATCCCGCTTTCGCTTAATTGCTTTACAGGTATCGCCGAAATTTCCGGTGGATGTTTCTTCGGGATGGGCCGCGAAGAGTCCGGCAACAAAAGCTGAAACACTGTCATCGATCGCCACCCCCAGACGGTTCAAGGCAGGCCAGGCCCGATGTTTTTTGCCCTCGACGTGCACGCAGCGAAGGTTGGCCATCATGCCCCGATCATCTTTGTACCTTCGGAGTCGTTCAAGAAGCCGGCTCATACTTCCTCCTCCTTAGTCTCATGAATATTCGCTTCAGTTTCAGCTTTTTTCGTTGTCAGTTTCTGCCATCCTTTGACAAAAGCTCGCAACTGCCTTGGGGTCTCCTGCCCGCAGGCGATTCGGTAAGCTTCACAGGCCGCGGAGAAGAGCATTTTCCGCCAGGCCTCGCGGGTGGGGATGGCAGCATCGGTGCCAATGGCTTTGAGGTGATTCATTAAAAGCGGGAGATTCTTTTCGACGGTGGTCCAATATGAGAGGAATGCGGCCTGGGCCAACTTTTCTTTCAGGGCATTCTGTTCTTTAGCTTGGGTTCTCTTGACGCGAGGCTTCCAATCGTTATCGATCATTTGGCGATAATCTTCTATTGCCCAACGAAGTTTTCGGGAGTAACCCTCAGCCCCTAAAACTTTATCTGATCCAGTGACCTCAGCCTGATAGGCGGGAAGATGGGTTAGGAACGCGGGGTAAATATGGAAGACGGATTCCAAAGCGATGTCCATGGAAGCCTGATCCCGAGTAATTGCACATACGTGAAAATCGAACTCGGTATCGTAAGGTGCATTCACCATGGCCAACGGGCCGCCGATTCCTTCTGCTGAGCGCTTTACGAGTAGCGAGGACAACTCTCGCCATAATGCTTTTTTCGGCTCTACCTTTACGACCTTCCGTTCCGTTGTTTCTGCACCCTTTTTGTCCTTTTTCGTAACCGAGCGAACGGCCGCCGTTGGCTCTGAGGCAAACCCATCCTTGAAAGTGTCATACCTGAACCCGTTACAGCAATACATTTGGTCTGAGCCATGAATCAGACGAATCCATCGTGATATTGGCACCAGTCGCCCAAGGTATGTTTTCGTGGCATTGATCACTCTGTCCGATTCCTTCTCAGGAGATTCAGGGAAGAATTCCCAAACTGGCCGTCCTAAGGCTATATCCGAATAGCCGCCACCGTTCTTTTGGTCAGGTAAGAAAGTCTTGTAATGCAGTTTAATGTTTTCAAAGGTCGGCAGATTTAAATGCGTTGTTTCTGCTAACGATCTTCCGCGCAGCAGACAATGCGCCATGGATTGAGACAGGCAAGGGGCATCCGGGTTCCCAACCTGAGAAGTTCTTATGGCCTCCCACTGCGCCACCGGTGAGCCGCCGCCAGAGGAGAAGTTCTGGAAAGTTAGTAAGCTCAAGGCATTACGTTCAGGTTCAATTCGGCGAGAGTTCATCTGTCCGCCATGGTCGAAAAGGGTAGAATTGTTCCCGGTGGCCAATTCAAAATCAAGGAGTGCCACAGGAGAGGTCTTTCCTGAATCGTCAGCTCCTTTGTCGACCCCTTTTAGCCCGGCTACCTGCAACCACGGCTTTTTCGGATGGAACAACTCAAAAGAATCCTTCCAGACGGTCAGGTACTCCTGCACCGCCCCGGGCAGATCTTTCGGGACGTTGCACCATTCATCATAATTTTTAGGCCCGTTGAGCGCGGCATGGGCGACACAGAGCAATAGCCGCATCAAGGAAACCCGCTCATGCGGGCGCACCGCCAGATCGGCAAACTGCTCGCCTTCGGCAAGAACGCTATACAGGCTCGCCAAGGTTGGGCGGCCCGAAGCGGTCACCACGGGTATCCACGGATCAAAGGCAACATTCATATTTCCTCCTGGGTGGATGTTTTTTCCATAACCAGCCCAAGGTCGTCAGAATAGGAAAGCCGGGTTCCTTGCTTTAATCCCTGTACTGCAACTGCTCCCCCTTCGGCAACGATTCCGATGCATTGCTCCCCGTGGAGATAATCGGAAAAAGCGGGGCACGGCTCAATATGATCAAAGCAGTACTCCGGAATCTTCACCAGATTCTTATGAATAGCCTGGGCAGTAGCGAGCCGGTACTTCTCGTTGCCGAGGAGGCCTTTTGACTGATCGATAAAGACCACTTCCTGAGCGGTGAGCTCTCGACAGAGAACTAGGGCAAGCGCCGGTACTTCGTTGAGACGAGTTTGTACTCCTTCTTCGTCTTCAAGCGCCACCAGCCAGAGGTTGCAGTTTTGAGAGGCAAGCATTTTTTTGGCCGAATCGGTTCCGAACCATTCATCGCGGAGTTGCCGCCAGGAATCAGGCTCTTTTCGTTCCTCATAGGTTAATTCCAGCAACCGCCGTATCTGCGAGGGTATTGACACCCCTTTCTCCATCTGGCTCTGCTGTTCCCAAAGTTCCAGAGAGCGAAGAAGAACGAAGGGAGCATACACCAGCGCCTTGCCTCCGAGCGCCTTCTTGATCGCTTGCGGTTCCATCCGGCGCAACTCCTCAAGGCTCTTTACTTCTTCGAGAATGCAGAGCCGCGCGAAAGCAACCGGTGGACGCTCTCGTTCATGCCGCCAAAGCCGCCCGAGGCGTTGCAACAGCATATCGGTTGGGGCCAACTCGGTGATCAGCAGATCGGCGTCCAGATCCACGCTCTGCTCAACGACCTGGGTCGAGACCAGGATGGAGCCGCAGCGATTTTTGCCGTCCTTGCCAAACCGCTCCATCCATTCGGTCTCAAGCTGTTCACGCCTCCAAAACGGGAACCGAGAATGCAGAAGTCCGATAGGGAACTCTTGCCAGGTTGGATTGTTGAACTGTTGATACGCCTTCTGAGCCGCATCGACGGTGTTGCATATCCAAAGGACCGCCCCACCTTGCCGGGCAAGGGCCATTGCTTCTTCCCGGGCTTTTACCGCGGAAACAAAGTCAACTCTGACCTGTCGCGATTTGGGCGGTGAGGCGGAGACAGGTTCGAGGGAAACGCCCTCATTGCGCCCGGTGATGAGAGGATAGGGCAGTCCAAAATCTCCCGAGGCAGCATCGGGACCAGAGACAATCTGCCCGCGTCGCTTTCCCGTGAGCGTGGCGGAGAGCACAATCACCACACAACCAAGCCCTTCGAGGGTGGCAATCAATTTGTCGATAAGTGTTCCCGTGTAGAGATCGTACGAATGGACTTCGTCAAGAATCACCACCTTCCCTGCCAGCGCAAAGTGGCGAACGAAAAAGTGCTTTGCCGCCACGACTCCGAGGAGTGCCTGGTCAACCGTGCCGACGCCGAAGGGAGATAGCAGCGCCCGTTTGGTCGAAGCGAACCAGTCCCGCCCCCCCCGTGCATCCTCGGGTGTTGCTTCATGCCTATCGGTCGCTGCCGGGTAAATTGGGCAGTCAGCCTGGAAGAGCCAGGAATTACCGTGAATAAGACGACTTGTTGAGGCTTCGGGGGATATTCGACGCAGGAATTGATCCATTCGAAGGTGAATTCGATTGCTGGTCATCTGCGTTGGCAGCGCAAAATAGATTCCTGTCGCTTTTCGGGCAAGGAGTAAACGATATGCCACCCATAGCGCAGCTTCGGTCTTGCCCATACCCATTGGCGCTTCAACGACGTAAACCCCTGGACCGGTCACGGTGGCAACGGTCTTCTCCTGCATTTCATTGGGGACCCATTCAATTTCGGGTCTTTCAGAGTCATGGAACAGGTCGTGAAAAGAGAGATTATCAACAAAATTAATTGGTTGAAAACCGATAGCACTGAGCGCGTCCAGTGCCAGGACGGAGGGATCTCCAGGATCTGAACCTCGCCCAGGAGGGAAAAATCTTTCATCTGAGCCGATCCAATCGGCTACAGAGGCGAGCCCGGCCAGCCACCATAGGGCTGGCGATTCAGGGCTGATGGTGACAAATGAACTATCCGCTTCGAAATAACGCCATATCTGCTGGGCATTTTTTCGCCGTGCATCATCCCATTCGATGCCACTATTGCCTTCTGTGGTTAGCTTGATGAGCGGTGGTTTGATTCCACGGGGATTTGGATAAAACTTCATTTTTCCATGGTGCCCACCAAGAATAGTCGATAAATACTGAGCTATATTTCTTGAGGTACTTTGCTGCTCCAAAAATTCCTGAATTGCAGAATGCGAAACTTTGCCATGATCCGATTCCATTCCTGTGTCCCAGCATCCCTTGCGGGCAACCTGCGTCAGGCCATGCTCTTCAAGCCATGCTTCACATTTTCTCTGAAAACCCGGAGATATCTTGCCGAGGTCGTGGAGAGCAGCAAGCGCACCGATTTCATTTGATCGGAAATGAAAATATTCCTGGACCTCCGGCCACATCTCAGCGATACAGCGCGCCACACAACCCACATTTACCATGTGGTCGAAAACGGAAATACTAGGTTTCCCTTCCGAAGTGGTCTTTGCCCAAAAGTGAACCATTTATTATCCCCTTCTTCTGCGGCTTAGCAGATTTACAGTTTTGGGCTTTTGCAGGATATGAGACCGTTGTTTATAAAGCGTTGCAAGGCGGATGATGCAATAAGATTCATCCGGCTCGGAGCTGTCGATGTAGCGCGGCAGGTTGAGGTTGTAGTCATTCCTGGGTCGGCGATTTCTTCGTCGGGCACGATACGCGAGTAACCCAGATCGTCGGCCCGCCTGGCGAAAGTGTCCACGCTCCGGTGAATGTCCTGGGCGCACAAGCGATATTTTTATTTTGTAATTTTTTATTGGGGAAGTACAGTAGAATCCAACACTGTCCGGCATTATCCAGACAGATTGAAGGTACCACGATTGAGGGAGGGAAAAGATGCCCCGTCACTACTCTACCAGAGACTTCTTCCGCCAGATACCGAACGTCCTGCTCGCCCGCTACTTTGAGGGTCAGGGGTTGTTTGGCGATCTTGATTTCGCCGCCATGAAGGAGGGCAAGCCGGATGAGTTATTTGCGGCATGGCTGGCTCTGCCAGACAATCAGCGTAACGCGATGGATGCGGAATTTCGGGACATCTTCGAGATGAGCTGCGAAAAAGGCTTTCGGGCAATCATTGACGAGACGACCTGGCAAATGCAGGAAGAGCCGGATGTTATTCTGTCATTTATTGAAATGCTGTCAGCCCTTTCCAACCACTATGAAAGGGCGATGATTACCTATTTGGATCACAATATCCTCTGGAAGGGGGCGACGCTCTTCTATCATGCGGATACGCTGCCTTATTGGCGGAAACGAAAAAATCTTTCCCACCGATCAGCAGCGGTGGACGAGGCCAGCGTTCAGCGATTGGCTGCACTGATCCGCAATTACTTCCACCACACCGAGGGACGAGGAAAAAACTGTGTGACAGAAGCGTTCCGCCGAGGCGAACTGGACTATTTTTTTGCTTACCCCGAAGACTATTCACAGCAGAGCATCGAGTGGGTAAATGGGGAGTTTGACCGTCGTCCGCACAATCCCGCCTTCGAGGTTATTTATGTCTATTCACAAAAGGAAGGCTCGCTAGACATAAACTTTCGAGGGTCCTACAAGGCCATCGAGCCGCTCCAGGGGATGTTCGCGCAGGCGATACTGAAGCTGGACGGACTGCCGCCCGACCCAAAGGACGAGCGCGTGTATGACCTGAACCCACTCCTCCAGAAGGGTTTTAATTTTATTTACGATGCCGGCAGCGGTATCGAAAGAGTGACGGTAAAAAAATTGCGCCTCTCTTCACGGGTGATTAGGGGCGACCGGATTACCCTGGAAGCCGATTCGTCCGATAATCCCGATGCCGTCTATGATTTGCTCGACGAGATCAGAGCATCCTTGCGCCTGAGTATGTACAGCGTCACCCAGGTGGAGTTGGCCGCTTCGGTGGTGAGGGATGCAGACAAGCCGGCGAAAAAGGTGACCATCCGCATTACTTATCCCAACTCCTGCTCGCTCAGGTATGACGAGATCGGCCTCAGGCTGCGCACCATGCTGGAAGCTTCTGGGATCGAACCCAAGGAGCCGCCCGAAAACGCCGGGGCTGAAGCATGAAGCCGGTGGAGGCATTGATTGAGCTATGGGACCGCGTAGGCGCCAACCACGGCGCTGCTGTCCTGGTCAATGACGACGAGCTGCGTCAATGGCCGTCCGAAGCAGTTAAGGCTCTGAAATCACGAAGGTTAGTTACCAGGGCACGCCCGGCTGCCAGCGTCATCTGCCCTGGGTGCGAGGAAGAGTGTGTGATGCCGGTGCATACCTTGCCCGCCAAAGCACGCAGTGCGGTGTCATTCATCGTTTGCGACAAGCGCAGCGACATCAACAGGGTGCCGGTTTCTGCCAGTCGGTTGATCCAATGGCAATGCAATGCTGACTTGGTGTGCGGATTCATCGCGGTCAGCCTGGGGTTGCGCCGTACCGGCAGGCAAACGGCCAACGCCGATCTGTGGGAAATCGGTGTCGCCAGCGGTAACAAGCTCCGCCAGATGCTCTGCCTGCAAGCTGATGGCGGATTTACCCTGGTCGTTGGCGGCAACAAGGTGCCGTTGGCCGAGTTAATCACATTTTGCGACGAACAATACTCCCTTGACGGCGACATAATCCACCGGATGGTGGATGCTGCGACCACGGCCGACAGCCGTTACACGCCAAGCCAAGTCAAGCGTGAGGCCCGCAAGCTAGAGACTCAGGCACTGCACGAAAGCTGGCAGAAGGAATATCGTAAACTAAAACGCGTTAAACCTGGCAGAACCGAAAGCTGGTATGCAAAAAAGATTGCTAAGATGGACATTGGCCATGACCGCAAAGCTGAGACTATCCGCAAAAATATGAAGAAATGAAAAAAAGTTGGGGGAAATTTTTTCGCCCAATCTGCCCGCCCGCCATCCCTTTATTTTCCTGCTCGCTACGTCATCCCCTCACCATCGTTCCATCCTTAATTACCTATCAGAGAAATATATAACCATCTGATATTGCGTTTAATATTGAGCTGGTGCCTGGCGTTGCATAGGCATTGTATCGCCCAAATCGCCATAAGACGCTTCATTCAACAATCCACTACAGCTTTAGGAGGTTTAAAGATGAAGCGTACCATACTGAGAATTCCGGCCGTTAAATTCGAATCAGGACTTTCTCGCTCTACCATCTATCTCCGTATTTCCCAAAGACTATGGACCAAGCCGGTGTCCCTGGGCGCTCGGGCGGTGGGGTGGCCCGCCGACGAAGTCGAGGCCATCAATGCGGCGCGCATTGCCGGGAAAACTGATGAAGAAATCCGCGATCTAGTGACGAAGTTAGAAGCGGGTCGCAAAGAGGCGAAGTAATGGCGCCGGTGATTACGTCGCTGAGGTAATCCATGGGAAAACGTCACCCCAACCACCGCCTCGTAAAGATCCACCGCAGCTATACGGTGGAAGAGATTGCCGATTTGTTCGGCATTCATAAGAATACTGTGCGCCGCTGGGTCAAGGATGGGCTAGCCACCACCGATGATAAACGCCCCATGCTCATTTTTGGTCAGGTCCTGATGGCATTTCTACAGGCCCGCCGCGTAAAAAACAAGGAGACCTGTAAGCCCGGAGAGCTCTATTGCGTCCGCTGCCGCGCCCCGAAACCACCTGCCGGCGACATAGCGGAATATCTTCCAATTACCGAGAAGTTCGGCAACCTCATTGGCATTTGCCCGGACTGTGATGCCTTTATGAACCGGCACGTCAGCTTGGCCAAAATTGGGCAGGTCCGCGGCAGAATGGACATCAGCTTTCCGGAAGAATTGCGACAACTATATGAGAGTACTAACCCCACCCTGAACAGTGACTTCAGATAGGGGAACGCGAACCATGAAAAAGCACCATCCAGTCAATGAACGGATCAAGCGCAAGTACTTCGCTTATCTAAAGGAAGCCAAACGTCACGGTGAGCCGATGGTCGACGCAGTGGCGAAGGCTTTGAGTCGCTTCGAGGCTTATACCAGATATCGTGATTTCAAGGCATTTCACTTACAGCAAGCTGTTGCCTTCAAAAAGCACCTCGCCGAGCAAAAGGGGCAGCAGTCCGGGGAGAAATTGAGCAAGGCGACCCTGCACGCGACCCTTACTCAACTAAAACGCTTTTTTCAATGGCTGGCTTTGCAACCTGGGTACAAGTCCCGGCTCCAATATGCCGATGCCGAGTATTTCAACCTGTCTGACAAGGACACCCGGGTCGCCACTGCCAAAAGACAACAGAAGGCGCCGACCCTGGAACAGATCAAGCATGTCATCAGCAAAATGCCGGCCTGCAATGAAATCGAGCGCCGGAACCGGGCTCTGGTGGCATTCACGCTGTTGACCGGGGCGAGGGACAGTGCCATTGCCTCGATAAAGCTGAAGCATGTTGATCTCATCACAAACAGCATCAATCAGGACGCCAGGGAAGTTAAGACGAAATTCAGCAAGACCTTCAGCACCTTCTTCTTCCCGGTGGGTGAGGAAGTTTTAGGGATTGTGGCGGAGTGGGTGGGCTATCTCCGTAATGAAAAGCTGTGGGGCAACGATGAGCCGCTGTTCCCGGCGACCCGCGTGGCGCTGGGCCCTGACCGCCAGTTTGCCGCGGCAGGGTTGACCCGGGAGCACTGGAGCAATGCCTCGCCCATTCGGACAATCTTTCGTGAGGCCTTTTCCAGCGCCGGCCTGCCATATTTCAATCCCCATAGCTTCAGAAATACCCTGGTTCAACTCGGTGAAAAGGTCTGCAAGACCCCGGAACAGTTCAAGGCCTGGAGCCAGAACCTGGGGCATGAGAAGGTCTTGACGACCTTTTTGAGTTATGGTGTGATTGAGTGTCATCGCCAGGGAGAAATCATTCGCAATTTGGCGACGCCAAGGTCCATGCCAGCGGAGGCCGAAGAAATTCTCGAGGCAGTGTACAAAAAGTTGCGAGGGTTAGCCCCTCGATAACCGGCTGCGAGGTTTGGAATTATGTCCGCGGTTGTCCATATAGCCCCTTCCTGCCCGGAACGGTCCTTGCGGGACCTTCCGACCAGACTGTGCGGCCATGAGCGACGCGCGGGGTGAAAATTACAGCGATAGACAAGCTGCACCGTTCGGGATAAAATTGAGAGTACTTACTATTTTGGGGGTAGATTTGGGGGTCTTTTAATTTTAGCGATTATAACATTGCCATTAATTACAGATAATTATATGATCAATTTAATGGACGCCGCCTCAAATAGTTTCAATAAGATAGGGGCCATTGAGGCCCCTTTTTTATCGTCCCCGGATGTCCCCATATCAAGACCATATCGACTCTTTTCAACCTGATGGCCCCCTGCTGTTCCCGTCGGTATCCTGTCCTCTATCACCGACATCTGCCATCTTCCTCCCCAAAGATGCCTACGCAATATCTGCGGATCATATCCGCAGATATTGGGATTTTTTGAGAAGATTCTGTTTTGGCAAGATATAGAGCGGTCCCACCTGATCGGGGAACCACGAATAGGAGACTGGACAGCTTAGAAATGCCACTTTTCAGGCGGACCAGCAGCCAGATCGTCCAGAACCATTTAGTCAAAGGGGTTCTTGTCTTGTGAAACACCGTGCCTGCAATCAAAGAGGCTTGATAGCCGCAGGCCTTACCATGGGATAATTGGCGCGTGCGTTGGAAATTTCTCGTTTTGAGGGTAACGGACACTCAGATTATATTTGAAAGGAAATTCGTTCTTTTAAAAAATTGACGTGCCTGTTTTTATCTCTAAAATAAAGCAACACAGAAATGAGCTCACGCCGAGAGGGGAAGCTATGAGCACTACGATTTCACCAAGGAGAATATTATCTGCCAATCGAACCAGATTTTGGGTTCTGGTAGCCATCGTGACAGCGGGCGCCTTGCTTGCGGCTCTAACCCCGGCAACGGAAGTTTACGGGCAAAGGGAGCCGGCAGTTCCATCCGTCGAGAAAAAATTGGCAGTAGGAACTAAAGAAGCACCTCCTTTTTCTATGAAAGATAGAGATGGACGATGGACCGGGATCAGCATTGATCTCTGGCGCCAAATCGCCACGGAATTAAATTTAAACTATGAGTTTCGGGAACTGGACCAATATGACCTGCTGGAAGGGTTGACGAATGGATCTCTGGACGTCGTGGTCACAGAGTTGACCATAACTCCTGAGCGCCTTGATAAGTTTGATTTTACCTATCCTTTTTATACCACCGGTTTAGGCATCGCTGTTGTTTCTAAGGAAAAAAATGCTTTGGTTTCTATAATAAAACAATTATTCTCCATAACTGTTTTAAAGATATTGATCCTAATATTTTTAGTATTACTTATAGTTGGCATAGTGGTGTGGTTGTTCGAGAGGAAACACAACTTCGATCATTTTGGGGGCGATACTATTCATGGAATAGGATCAGGGTTCTGGTTTTCAGCAGTAACAATGACTACGGTTGGATATGGAGACAAGCATCCAAAAACTACGGGGGGGCGAATAGTCTCTTTAATCTGTATGATTACTGGCATTATTCTCTTTTCATTTTTTACCGCAACAATAACTTCCATGCTTACTGTGAAACAACTTGATACATCGGTGCGAGGGTTGGAGGATTTGAAAAAGGCCCTCGTGGGCACAATGCCTTATACTACCAGTGAAACTTTCCTTAGAAACAGTTTGATTTCATTTAAACCCTATAAATCAATTGACGAAGGGTTGGAAGCATTGATTAATGGAAAGATCAAGGCTTTTATCTATGATGCACCGGAACTACGTTACAGGATTGAACAACAATTCCAAGGAAAATTAGAAGTTATTCCCAATACTTATTCGCAAGAGAATTATGGCATCGCGCTGGTAAACAATAGCCCCCTGCTGAAAAGCATAAATCGAGTTTTATTGCAAACAATTCGTCATCAAGAGTGGCAAAAGACTCTTTATCGTTACTTGGGGACATAATTGCTTTTTAGAAAACAGGCAGTGGCTATAGTATCTAGTATGATTCAAAACTTATCAAGATCCTGAAAACTTCCCATATCCAAACCATATCTGCAATTTTTGCCGGCCCTCTGATAGGTGCCGATCCTGGCAAGTTATCAACTGGTTTCAATCTTAAAGTCGGCAACAAACCAAGGCAGGGCCATGACTGACCCTGCCTTGATTATTTGTCGAAAAGGATAATTTGGTTAAACCTTCCTGAATCCCCTCCACCCTACCAGACCCAGGAGGCCGGAGCCGAAGAGGAGCAAAGAGGGGGGAACAGGGACGGTAGGGGCGTCTTTCACCACGAACACGAGGTCGTTGTAGTCCATGTCGTTTAAAGGCGGGTGACTATCGCCGTCCTCAAAGGCAACCAAATAGTAACCGGCATAGGCGGCATTGATCGATGCCAGATTGAAGATATATCCATTGGATTGGAGTCCCGCACCCGTGTTTTGGTTCTGGGTGGCGCCCAGGTAACCTGTGGTCTCGTCGTTGTTATAAAAGCCGAAGGTGGCGGTTGGTTTAAACGCGATGCTTACCGCCGAATTATAGCCGTTGGGGGCCGGGTCAACCACTGCCGTGCCTGAGATGGAGGACACGCTGGCGCCGTGTGCCGGGACAGTGCCTATTCCGGTGTAGAAGCCTCCGTCATTGTCGTCAGCCGCATACCTGGCAAGATCAATGACCATGTAACTACCTGCGGCCATGGTTTGCTGGGTGGTGGCGCTCTCCAAGTTGGCTTGGGTAACCGACGTAAAGCCCCAACCGTCAGCGATGGTCCAAAGACTCGGCTCGCCCGATGCCCCACTGTTGATGGTGATGCCGGCTGCATTCGCCTGAGCCACCGGCACGGATATCAGCGCCAACCCCAAAATTAACATCCAGATGGTAGATTTTCTCATAATCTTTACTCCTTATTTTGTTTGGTCTTCCGGGTTAGCGTTCCTACCCTTAAAATCTACAAACTCGATTTTTATAAATCTGTTCGCTTCGACCCTGCTTTATTCCTTTTATTCAGGGGCAATAAAAAACCGGGGTGCCCCTTATCCAGGCAACCCGGCTATCTTTATCCAATTAAAAGACCCGTGGCTTTCCGCCCCCGCTTCACGGCGGGTTTGGCTTTATCTCGAGTATATTATTAGAAATAATATTTAAATCCGTCAAGCATTTTTAAGGAATTGGTTAATAAAATTATGCTTTTTATAAAAGACCTGCCACAGCCTTGATAGGATAAGTGGCAAGAATCAATGGGGATTGAAGATTTTGCGATGTTCTATAAAACTTTTGGCCTCGGCGCAGCCCCGGAACCCTTTAACTCCTGGACGATGGGCCCGCCGAGTCGAAAAGCGGCTTATTAATCTGGGCGTGCCGCACTCTCAATAAAACGCAGGAATGGTCCTCTGACCATACCGTCTAGGTCACCGGCGACCCTAAGCGGTAATTAATCCAGGCAAGCTGACAAAGATATAAGGGTCAATTTGTGGATATCTGCTATTAATGAGCTCTCCAGGAGGATTTGGAAGTATTTCGTCATCCAGATCATATCCGCAATTTTTCCCGCCCCACTGATAGGTGCCGATCCTGGCAAGATATCCGCTATACTCACTTCTTCTTTCCTGCCAGCCTGGTCAATTCGAGGAAATCGGCGACCTACACCCTTGCCGGCCGGGATTGGATGATTAAATAATTATGGTGTATCTGGAAGCGCGGGCAAGAGACTACACCTGAACAGACGACGCAAGTCTGCTGGAAAAGACCTTCGCCTCCTGCATTGGCGCCCGCTAGTGGAAAAGACGGGGCTACATGCACGCATCACCACCGGGGTATAAATGACTAAAATGACAGAGTTCATCAAAACTACCTTCCTCGGGGGCATTCTGGTCATCCTCCCCATTGCCTTGATCGCCTTGCTATTGATCAAGGCCATAGCTTACGTTCTTAAGCTACTGGCGCCGATAATCTTCCTCCTTCCTGAAAAGGTAATCCTCCCAGAAGTAATGGCACTGCTCATTGTGGTAGGCGCCTGCTTCCTCACCGGATTGATCCTCAAGACCCGGATTGGGCAAAAGCTCCATCAGGCCGGAGAGAGCCATATATTGGAGCGCATCCCGGGCTATACGCTGGTCCGTAATCTGAGCCGGCAGCTCGCGGGAAGGGATGAGGCGGCATCTTTCGCACCCGCCCTGGTGGAAATCGAAGCAGCCCTGGTCCCCGCCTTCCTGGTGGAGGGGCACGAGGATGGGAGCTGCACGGTGTTTGTGCCATCCTCGCCGACCCCCACCATTGGCGCGCTCTATATCTTGCCGGGAGAGCGGGTTCATCCTATCGACGTTCCCTTTGTCAAAGCAATTGAATGCATAAGCAGATGGGGCATCGGTTCAGACGCACTGTTGCGGGCCATGCGGCGTCCCTCGACTTCGCCATAAGACAAGGGGGAGACTTGCTCCATACAGATGATTAATGTGTCGAATTACACCTGACAGGCCCCAGGCCACCTGACCCTGCATAAGAGGATTTGCTGAAGGTACCTGGAATGCCTGCTAGAGTTTCTTGAGTCCTGAGAATTTATCTAAGGCGGGAAGGGGTCGTTATGCAGAAGATACTGAAAATTATTAAACGTGAACTAGTAGCGGTCTTACCTCCAACTGTCTTTTTTTTTGTTGCCTTCAATGTCATAGTAATCAGCAATAAGCTTTTGCTGGAGCAATACGGCATAAAATGGTCAGGCTTTGTTAATGCCGCGGTAGGCGCTTTAATTGTCGCAAAGGCGTTATTGGTGGCGGATGATATTAAATTCATCAATAAATATCCTGATAAACCATTAATTTACAATATTGTCTGGAAGACCTTAATCTATTTGTTATTTACTCTGATAGTTCAATATATTGAGGAAATTATTCCCCTTTTAGTAAAGTATCATAACGTGAAGATTGCTATAGATCGAAGCTGGGGGGAAATAATCTGGCCGCATTTTTGGGCGGTCCATATCGTGTTTGTTTTCTTATTATCTTTATACGTCTCATTCCGGGAACTGGCTCGCGCTATCGGTGAAAAGAAATTTTTGCAGATATTCCTGGGTATTGAACTTGCCAATAATAACGCTCAAGATAGATAATCCTCTGCATTGTTTTAGGCGGTCGGCGGACTTCAATCCTTCCACAAACGGGTCCGGACGGCGTTGACCTGGAGATACACCATGGGTATTCCGTTTGATCAGACCTCCCTGGATCAAATATTGTCACAGGCCCGCGACTATTTTTCCCAGCACGTGCTCTCCTGGGCCATGGTCGCCCAAATTGCCGTCGCGAGTTGTGCTCTCCTGCTGGCATACAAAGGGGCCAGGGCTATCCGCGCCTGGATCAACCGCCAACAGGCGAAATGTTCTTCAAACCAGGAATTATGCCGCGAGCTGGCTACCGTGACAACTTTTTCAAAGGTTATAGGTCCCGCGCTCGCTTGCTGCTTCGTGTGGATTCCCTATCGTATCGCCGAACATTTTAACTGGCCCCGGGATGGCTTGTACACCCTCGGCGTTTGCGCGATTGCCCTGGCCTTCGCGCGGTTTTTCACCGACCTGATACAAAACCGATTCTGGGCCAGAATCCTGATGATAATCGTCTGGTTCTATGCTGTCCTCTATATCACCCAAATCATCGACCCCTGGCTAAATTTGCTGCAACATATCGACTTCAATATTGGCAAAATACATATTTCTCTGTTCACCATCTCCCGAGCTCTCGTACTTGTGCTGGTACTTTATTGGCTGTCAAGAAATCTCTTGCTGATTTTGCGTTTCTGGCTGACCGCGGAATCAGGTCTGGCCCCCGCATCCCAGATCTTGCTTTATAAACTGTCGGTCATTTTTTTCTTTTGCGCCTCGGTGGTCCTGGTCTTGCAATACATGGGGCTTAGTCTCACCATTTTCGCCCTGTTCAGTGGAGCTTTGGGATTGGGGCTCGGTTTCGGCCTCCAAAAAGTGTTTGCCAACCTGGTAAGTGGTTTCATCATCCTGGGGGACAAATCCATCAAGCCCGGTGATGTTATTCAAGTGGGGGATAAGTATGGCTGGATCAATTTTTTAGGGACCCGCTATGTTTCAGTCGTTACCCGAAATGGCACGGAGCACCTTATTCCCAATGAAAACCTGGTAACCAGCGAGGTGATTAATTGGTCCTATTCCAATAATCTCGTCCGCATCGATATTCCGGTTGGCGTCTCCTATGCCGCTGATCTGGAAAAAGCCCGGGACCTGATGCTGGAAACCGTGGCGGGATCCTCCCGGGTCTTAGCGGACCCCAAGCCTGCTTGCCTTTTGGCGGGCTTTGGGGATAGTACCGTCAATCTCGAACTGCGGGTATGGATTAACGACCCCCAAGATGGCATTGGTTCAGTGAAGAGCGATCTTCTCTGGGGGATCTGGCAGCGGTTCCGGGAACATGGCATAGAATTGCCCTTCCCTCAACGCGATGTGCACCTTAAGTCTATTCCTGAAGTTAAAATTCGGACTGGCCCGGAGGAGGGATAAGGCACTTGTTCCAAAGAGAAGCCTATCACCATAACGCGGCAAGTCCACAGGCAAGGCCGCGCTGACCAATTCCGCAACCTCCAAGAAGGGGGTGGAATGAAATTCAAGCAATGCTGCGGGAATCAGGCTGTTTCGCTTATAACCCTTTCAAAACACGGCGGCACGCCCTGCCGGGCCATCCATTGATCATATTGCCGCCTGAACCGCAAACAATCAAACTTTGGAGGAGCAACGATGGGACTTAAAGAATACAAGTCTGGAGAAGCTTTTCCCGGTGTGATCGGCCGCACCTTTGATGTATCCTCGCCCGCCTGGCCCGCACCTCTGCGCGCCAAAGAGGGGGCGCCAAACGTCTTGTTCATCATTCTTGACGACACCGGTTATGGGCAGTTGGGATGCTACGGGAGTCCCATCGAGACACCAAACATTGACGCCCTGGCGAAGAACGGCCTGACCTACAACAACATGCACACCACTGCCCTGTGCTCGCCAACGCGTTCCTGCATCATTACCGGGCGCAACCATCACTCGAATGCAATGTCGTGCATAACCGAAGGCTCGACGGGATATCCCGGCAGCAACGGCAACATACCGTTCGAAAATGGCTTCCTCTCAGAGATACTCTTGCAGCATGGATACAATACCTACGCCCTCGGCAAATGGCACCTGACGCCCTCAGACCAGATCTCGGCCGCGGGCCCCTATGACCGCTGGCCGCTGGGGCGCGGCTTCGAGCGTTTCTACGGTTTTCTGGGTGGCGAGACCCACCAATACTATCCTGAACTGGTATACGACAACCACACGGTTGAAGCGGAAAAGACCCCCGAAGAAGGCTACCATCTGACCGAGGACCTGGTGGATAAGGCCATCAGCTTCATCGCGGACTCCAAACAGGTAGCCCCCGGCAAGCCGTTCTTCATGTATTTCTGCCCCGGCGCCATGCACGCGCCCCATCAGGTGCCCAAGGAATGGGCGGACAAGTATAAAGGAAAATTCGACGCGGGTTGGGAAGCGCTCCGGGGGCAGATCTTCAAGCGCCAAAAGGAAATAGGCATCGCACCCCCTGAGGCCGAACTCTCCCGTCTCGACCCGGACGTACCGCGGTGGGACACATTGTCCGCCGAGGAGAGGAAGGTTTACGCACGCATGATGGAAGTCTTCGCGGGTTTTCTCACCCATACTGATTACCACATCGGCCGCTTGATCGAGTTCCTGAAAAATCTCGGCGAGTTCGACAATACCATGATCATGGTGCTCTCCGATAACGGCGCCAGCGCCGAGGGCGGGCCGCAGGGCATGGTAAATGAAGCTCTGTTCTTCAACAACGTGCAGGGATCGCTGGAAGAAAACCTGGCGGCCATAGACAAACTTGGCGGTCCGGAGGTCTGTAACCATTACGCCTGGGGCTGGACCTGGGCAGGCGATACCCCGTTCCGCCGCTGGAAACGCGAGACCTACAGAGGCGGGGTGAGTGACCCCTTCATCGTGCACTGGCCCAAAGGAATCGCCGCGAAGGGAGAGATACGGACGCAATACGCCCATGCCATCGACATGGTGCCGACGGTACTGGAGGCGGCAGGCCTGGAAGCGCCCAGGTCTATCAGAGGCGTCACGCAATCGCCCATTGAAGGATTGAGCTTTGCTCATACCTTCAATAACGCCCAGGGGCCCACCAGCCACCTCACCCAGTACTTCGAGATGATGGGCCACCGCTCAATCTACCACGACGGCTGGCGGGCGGTATGCCCCTGGCCGGGACCATCGTTCACCGAAGCCGGTAAATTCTTCGGTGCGCCCATCGACAAGGACAAGTTGACCGAACTCGATGCGACCGCCTGGGAGCTTTACCACGTTGCCGAGGATTTTGCGGAGAATCACAACGTGGCCGCGCAGAATCGCGCCAAGCTGATCGAGATGATTGCCATGTGGTACGTCGAGGCCGGCAAGTACCAGGTCATGCCCATCGATTCGCGCGGCACCCTGCGATTTGTCGACGAGCGCCCGAAGATCGCCGTCGACCGCACCTCATACGTATTCTACCCTCACACCCAGGGAGTGCCGGTAAACGCCACCGCCAACATACTCAACCGTCCGCACAGCATTACTGCGGACGTTGAGATCCCCGGGGACGGCGCCGAAGGCGTGCTGCTGTCCCAGGGCGGAAGCGACGGCGGCTACTCGCTCTATGTTCAGGGCGGCAAGCTCCGCTATGTCTATAACTACGTCGGCCGGAACCTCTATTATGTCGAATCTGTCGAGGCGGTTCCCCCAGGGCGTCACCAGTTGCGCTTTGAGTTCGAGGTGACGGGAAAACCCGACATCGCCAACGGCAAAGGCGCACCCGGCAATGGCCAGCTCTACTTCGATTCCAGACTGGTCGGAGAAGGCAAAATCGAGCTTACCAACCCGCTCGCCATCGGCCTCCTTAGCTGCATAGTCTGCGGCGCGGACCAAGGCTCACCGGTGACTCACGAATACAAGCCGCCGTTTCCGTTCACCGGAACGATCCACCGCGTGACCGTGGATGTAAGCGGCGAGCTGATCAGAGATAGCGAAGCAGAGGTGCGGATGGTCCTGGCGCGGCAGTAGGGTCGCCGGGGCCACTCGCCTTCAGCCCGCTGCCTGGCTGATATGTATTACTGAAGTCATGGGCGGCTTTCCTTTATCGAGGCTGCCGGAACCAATACCAGGAGAGTGAAAGAGTGGAGGATTTCGCGGCGCGTGTCCTTGAGAACCTAGTGGCCCGGGTGATTGGACCCATGAAATTGCGACTGGTCATCCAACCACTCATGGCTGCCGTCTTCGCGGTGCGGGATGGGCTAAAGGATGCTCGTGAGAAACGGCCTCCATACTTCTGGGCCCTTTTCACACTCCCGGAGCAGCGGGCGGAGATGTTGAGGGATGGCTGGAAATCCGTGGGCAAAATCTTCGTCATCGCCATCGTTATCGACCTGGTTGAGCAGTTAATCGACTTGCGGTGGTTTTATCCAGGAGAGGCGCTTCTGGTTGCCTTTATTCTTGCTTGCCTCCCGTATCTGTTGATCCGGGGCGTTGTGAACCGGGTAGCGCGCGGCAAATGGCGAAGCGCCTCAGGCGACCTAAAGACGCTGAGGACAGGTCACGCAAACATGAACCCAGGCAATAGATCAGGAAAGGAGGGATGATTGGGATGGTAGAGTCCACTGAGGAAACCATAAAAGAGCCTTCCAGCAACCAACTCTCCCTGGAGCGCACAGTCCTCTCTCACGAACGCACGCTGATGGGCTGGATCAGGACCTCGACCTCGTTGATCACCTTCGGCTTCACCATTTACAAATTTTTTCAGTTGGAGCTGCAGGGTCGCCCTCCGCTTCAAGGCGCCATCGGACCGCGCCAGTTCGCGATATTGATGATCTGCATCGGGTTGTTCTCACTACTGGTGGCGGCAGTCCAGTTTCGGGGGTACAGAAATGAACTGCGAAGATGGTATCCTGCGCAGGCCCCTTTATCGCTGGTGGGAGTCGTTGCCACGTTGGTATCATTACTTGGGCTTTTGGCTCTCGTTGCGGTTCTCTTCAGGATGTAACCCTTGGCAACTGCAAGATTTTTAGAGAAAGCTCCAAAGAGAGCTTTTCAGGATAAACCCAGACGTGAAGGTATCCAATGGACCGCTTAATACTTCGCTAGGCTATCCCTCAGATCTAGCATCCGCTGCTGGCTCACCTTGATCAGGCCCGCGCCTGGCCGGTCGAGATCGATAATCACCATAATCACCGCGGCAATGACGATCGCCAATATTATCGTCACGAAGAATTTTCGTACCCCGGATAGCCCGCAGCCATAGCCGATCAGTCCGGTTGCCATAATCGCGACAAGATAGAGGAGCACCAGCGTGATCTCGGGCACGTGGTTTTCCTGGGCGGTTATTCTCTTGGCGCTCAGGTCAATCATTTCGTTCAGAGATCTTTGAAACAATAATCCTGTCACGACGACTCGGGGATCACTCCCGCCCATGGCAGCACCATCTGTCCACAGTTGATTCTGTAACCGTTCCGTCTTGTTCGCCACTTCCCGCAACATCTTCTGGTCATTGCCGGCTTCATAAAATTCCAGTCGCACCTCGACATAACGGCGCAACAGGTTGGAGACCTCCTGACGCGGCGGTTCCGGCAGCAGTTGGGCGCGCAGAAAGGTGGTGCCGATGGCATTGGACTCCTCCAGGATCATCTGCCTTCTCGTATCATAACGGGACATCGCCATCGAAAAAGTAAACCCCAGAAGCAGCGCCAGCAGCCCGAGAGCCGCGCCTTGAATTGTATATATCTGGGATATCGAGTGATCGCCGATAGTTGACTGACTCCGGCGCCCCAGCAGAAATCCAGCTTCGGTTGCCAGTATGAAAAAAAAGATACTGACAACCAGAATGAGCCAAAGACTTAGATCATAGAACAATTCTTTAGGCACAGCCAACCTCGTGAGACTCTAACTCCCATCTTTCACGGTCTGCCGGCCCACGGCGCGGCGAAAGGCGGGATCGGTTCCCTGGGTCACCTGCGCAAAAGGGGCGCTGGCTACGAGTGGACCGAGAGTTAAAAAGAAAATTATTAACGCGTCTAAGATTGAGACGTGCGATCTAGGACCCATGCAAACCTATCACCTTCGCGGGTTTTCCTATAATCAACCTAATTTTCTATTTCGCCTGGTACAGAACTGCCTCCGCAGACCCACAGAGATCTGAGGAGCTGCGGAGGCAAGGTTTTACTAAGGCGCGGCAACCTCAGTGGCTACCGATACCCCCCAGGAGCTTCTGCAACACCTGGTCGATGGTAAAGCTCGCCGCCTTCTGGCGCGGCGGAAATTCTTGGAACGTCTTCAGAAACTGCCCCACATAGCCCTGCGCCGGGATAAACAGGTAGATGTGATCGAAGATCCAGTCCCAGTAAGTATTCGAGGTGATGTCGGCCCGCTCGAAGGGATCCGTGCGCAGATTGAAGAGCTTCGGAAACCGTAACGGCACGAATGGCTCTTGCCAGATTAGCAGGGTGCCTGCCACCCGCTGCTCCATGAAAATCATCTTCCAGTTGTCGTAGCGCAGGGCCATCAGGTCGCCGTCGTCTGAAAAGTAGAAGTACTCCTGCCGCGGGCTCTTCTCCACCTCGCCCTTCAAGAAAGGCAGGAGGTTGTAGCCGTCCAGATGCACCTTGAAGGTCTTGGCCCCCGCCTGATGTCCTTTAAGGAGCTTGTCCTTGATGTTCGGATCCCCCGCGGCTGCCAGGAAGGTGGGCAGCCAGTCCAGGTGGCTGACGATCTCGTTGGATACGGTGCCGGGCTTAATCTTGCCGGGCCAGCGCATCATGGCCGGCACCCGGAAGGCGCCCTCCCAGTTGGAGTTCTTCTCGTTGCGAAACGGGGTCATGGCGCCGTCGGGCCAGGAGTTCATGTGGGGCCCGTTGTCGGTGCTGTAGAAAACGATGGTGTTGTCGGCGATGCCCAGGTCATCCAGTTGCTTCAGCAGTTCGCCCACGTGCTTGTCGTGGTCGATCATAACGTCGTGGTATTCCGACTGCCAGCGGCCGGACTGGCCCAGGCTCTCGGGCTTGGCATGGGTCCGGAAGTGCATGTGGGTGGTATTGAACCACACGAAGAAAGGCTTATCGGCCTTAACCTGGCGGTCGATGTATTCCTTGGCCGCGGCCAGGAATTCCTCGTCCACCGTTTCCATGCGCTTCTTGGTCAGGGGGCCGGTATCTTCGATGCGGCCGTCAGCATAGCAGTGGAGTACACCCCGGGGGCCGAAGTTTTTCCTGAAGTTGGGAAAGTCTTTTTCCGGGGGGTAATCGCGCAGTTCCGGCTCTTCTTCGGCGTTTAAGTGGTAGAGGTTGCCGAAAAATTCGTCAAACCCGTGGTTGGTGGGCAGGAATTCGTCCTTGTCGCCCAGGTGATTTTTGCCGAACTGACCGGTGGCGTAACCCAGCGGCTTCAGCAACTCGGCAATGGTGGGATCCTCGCCGCGCAGGCCCAGGTCGGATCCCGGCATTCCCACCTTGCTCAATCCGGTGCGGAAGACGCTTTGGCCGGTGATGAACGCCGAACGCCCCGCGGTGCAGCTCTGCTCGCCGTAGCAATCGGTGAACATGATCCCTTCTGCGGCGATGCGGTCGATGTTCGGCGTCCGGTAGCCCATCATGCCGTGGTTGTAGGCACTGAGGTTCCACATGCCGATGTCATCGCCCCAGATGACCAGAATGTTTGGCTGCTTCTCTGCTGGCATAAATCCTCCTTTTAGGGGGTAAGACGCTGATCAGCACGCCGGGAATCCTGATGCAGGGCTCCCCGGCCTGGGTGAGGCCGCGTTGGTTAGAGAGAGATTCGCTTGGCTTCGCCGGTAGCCTCCCGGCCATGACATTTCTTGAACTTGCGGCCGCTGCCGCAAGGGCAGGGATCATTGCGGCCGGTTTTTCCAGATGCCCGGGCCGATCTGCCCTCCTCTTCACTGAGAACTTGCATTACCTGCGCGGCCGGGTATCCCCGGCGCAGCAAACCGGCCATGATCTTCAGGGGCTGATCGACGTGCTGGAAGAAGGCCCGGTAGCCCGCACACAGGTAATTCAACCTCGGTTCCCCGTCCGGCGCAGTGAGAAACCGATTCTTGGGACATTCCCCTTTGCAGGCAAATCCCACCTCGCATTCCCGGCAATAACGGGGCAGCTTCTCCAACTTATCGCGGCCAAAGGTGCGCTGCTGATCGGAGCTTACCAGCTCCATCATGTGGTCTTGCCGGATGTTGCCCAGCAGGTGCTTGGGCTCGACAAAATGATCGCAGGAGTAGAGATCGCCGTTGTGTTCCAGGGCGAGTCCATGGCCGCAAGTGGCATCGAAGACGCACAGGCCGGAGGAGGGGAGGCCCAACCAGTTTCTCACGGTAGCCTCGAAGGTCTGGATGAAGACCCGGCCCACGTCCTTCCGGACCCACTCGTCAAAAATGGCGGTGAGGAAATTACCGAGCTGTTCCGGCCGCACCGAACGCTCCGAAACGGTGGTCCCTTCCTGGTAGAGAGAGACCCCCGCTTCATTGAGGCGCTCGATCGCCGGAATGAACTGCATCCAGTCGGCGCCGGCTTCGTCCCGGAGAAAGCGGTAGACCTCGAGGGGATGATCGGCGTTGCGCCGATTAACCGTGGTGAGAATATTGTAGTCCACCCCATGCTTCTGCAACAGCCGGAGGCCCCGCAGCACCCGGTCAAAGGTTGGCCTGCCGCTCTTGTCCACCCGGTGGGCGTCGTGCAGTTCCCGGGGACCATCGATGCTGATGCCGATGAGGAAGCCGTGCTCGCGGAAGAACTCGCACCATTCGTCGTTCAGGAGCGTGCCGTTGGTTTGCAGGGTGTTCTCGAAGGTCATGCCCGGGCGCTGGTATTTTTTCTGGTAATCGATGGCCCGCCTATAGAAGTCGAGGCCCATCAGGGTGGGTTCTCCACCCTGCCAGGCCACGGTCACCGTATCGGCGCGATGGGACTCGATGAGCTGCCGGATATAGGTCTCCAGCACCTCGTCACTCATGCGGAAACTACTGCCGGGGTAGAGTCGTTCTTTGTTCAGGAAAAAGCAATAGGAGCAGCGCAGGTTGCAAGTTGCCCCGGTGGGCTTGGCCAGCACGTGGATGCGCGGGGGCAGGTTTTCATTGGTCATGAAGAGGGCTCTTAAAGCCGGGAATTCTTGTGACGCTATTTGGTTTAGCTACTCATTGACCCGTTGTCAAGGAGCCATCGCCGAGGATTAAGAGCTTGCAGAATAAGAGTCGGTTTTGCTAAAATCGCATTTCCGATTTCATTCCAAGAATGGTTACCAAAATTAAGGCAGAGCTATGGGGCACCGCGGCTCAAGCCGCAGTTCGGGAGACCCTCAAAACTCTATTCCTCTAACAAACTATGCAGGACTTGACATGCCTATTTGGGTCCCGGTGAATAAAACCTCTTGGGGAAGGGAATCAATGCGGGGATGGGTGATCGCGGTGGTCATCATCCTGCTGTTTGTTGCGTGCCCGGCCGCCTACTCACAGGATGAGCCAAGCTCTGTCAAGGAAGAGCCGCGGCCAGCCCAGGAGAAGGCGGCTGCCGCCAAAGAAGATGATCGCCTCCCCTTCCAACGGGAGGGCTGGCAAGTTTTTCTGGCCCCGTATTTATGGATTCCGGGCATTCATGCTGATATCAGCCACCAGAGCCGATTTAGCGGCACCACCACAGTGGATGTGCCCTGGTACGATGTCGTGCCCCTGCTTTTCAGCAAGGCCATAGGGGGCATGGGCCGGGTGGAGATCTGGAACGGCAGGTGGGGGCTATTTTCCGACACCAATTTTGTCTACGTCGGAGAGTCCGTCACTGCCGGCGGCGCCAGGCAACTAGAACTGAGTGGCCACGGCCTGCCCTCAACCATTCCGGTTAATCTGCAACTCTCGGGCACCGCCAAGTTTTGGACGAGACTCCTGTTCCAGGATGTGGGAGTCCGCTATTTGCTGGGCAGCGTACCCCTCAGTGCCGAGAAACCGCTGCCCGTGCTGTCCTGCGAGCTCTTGGGCGGCCTCCGTTACACCTATTTAAACCAGGACACCAGCCTGGGCCTGAATGCCACCTTAACCGGTCCTCCGGGCACCGGGCAGATAAGCCGGGGCGGCTCTTTTTTCGATTCTGCAAGCCTGTCGATTATTGAACCACTCATAGGGGTACGCCTTGGTCTCTGGTTTACCCCGAAGCTTAACCTCCTGTTAAAGGCCGACTGCGGCGGCTTCGGCTTTGTCGCTTACAACAACGTGGACAGTGTCCTTGAGGCCGAGGTGGGTTACCAGGTGAGTAAGAGTATTCGTATCTATGCAGGCTATCGCGGCCGGTATGCTTCGGCCAGCACTAATAGTATCGCAATCCATGGCTGGTTGCAGGGCCCCATGCTGGGGTCAGTTTTCAGCTTCTAGGGATGGGAAGTTACAGGAGCACCGCGGGTATGATAAAGAGGAGTCCCGGCCAACCACTCTACCAGTTTTGCACGGATGGGGTCTGAATATGCATAGGGAAGAATCATTGGCAAATTTAGCTGACAAGAGACGAGCTAATTCCGATGGAAGAGGCTTCTTGGCGCTGGCCGGTCTGGCGTTGTGCGGTTTACTGCTTCAGGGCTGCGTGGCCCTCCAGGTGCGCCACCCGCTGCCGGAGGAGCTCGAGGACCAGGCCCAGGTTGCCGACTTTCCCGGTGTCCGGGCCTGGGGCGACGTCTATAGTGAAAGCCTGCAGGAAAGTGGCATCGAGTCGGTGAAGCAGGAGCTGGCCGCCCACCACGGGAAACTCGACCCCAAGGTTTCTTTTCTGCTCTTATCCGGAGGCGGCGGTGACGGCGCCTTCGGCGCGGGAATTCTATGCGGCTGGACGGCGGCCGGGACCCGGCCTCAATTCAAGCTGGTCACCGGCATCAGCACCGGGGCCCTCATCGCGCCTTTCGCCTTCCTGGGGCCGGAGTATGACGCCAAGTTGAAAGAGGCTTATACCACGATATCTGATAAAGACATTTATGAGGTGCCCAATAAGCTGAAGCTGCTGATAAACCTGGGGAGGATCGAAGGAGTGGCCAGTACGAAGCCGTTGGCCGAACTGCTGGACCGGCTCATCGACGAGAAGATGCTTCAGGCCATCGCCGCCGAGCACAACAAGGGCAGGCGGCTACTGGTAGGGACTACCCAACTCGACGCCCAGCGCCTGGTGATCTGGAACATGGGAGCCCTGGCCGCCAGCGGCCGCCCGGACGCCCTCAAGCTGTTCCGCCGCATCCTCCGGGCTTCGGCCTCCATCCCCGTAGCCTTCAATCCGGTGTATATCAAGGTGCAGGCCGCCGGCCAGGAATACGACGAGATGCACGTAGACGGCGGAGTCATGGCCGAGGTGATGCTCTATGAGAATGCCATCAGTTTCTTGACTGCCAGGAAAGAACTCGGCTCCCTTATATCCAACCGCTCCCGCAAGCTCTATATCATCCGCAATGCCCAAGTATACCCGGAGTATGAAAGCGTCAAACCCAAAATAGGAGCAATCGGCACCCGGGCCATTACCAGCCTGACCAAATCCCAGGGCATGGGCGATTTGTATCGTATCTACGTTCTGGCCCAGCGGGACGGGCTTGACTATAATCTGGCCTTCATCCCGGTGGATTTTCACCCGAAACGGGCCTCGGAATTTGACACCAATTATATGAATCAGGAATTTAACCTGGCTTACAACCTGGCGAGCTCCGGTTACAAATGGAGCAAATGGCCACCGGACTTCGTACCCGCAGGCTTACAGGGTGTTTCAGGACAACGAGTTCAACCTTAATCATCCAGCCTCTGCCAAAGTCTGCCGCATCATCTGTAGATCAAGAAAAGGAAGATAAAACGTCAGCGCGGTGGCAATTTGGTGAGGTTTACCTGAAAGGAGTCTTTCTTTATGGATAGACAACGCCCGGCGTGGCAATTGATGGTTAAGTTTGGTCTTACCGGTCTGACCCTGGCCCTGATATTGGCCTGCGGCAGCCAGGCAGTTCTGGCCCAGGAGTCCAAAGATAAGTGGCCCAAACGGTTCGAGGACCCCAAAGGCACCGTGGTCATGTACCAGCCGCAGCTCGAGGATTTTAAGGACGACGTCCTTACCGGCCGGGCCGCGGTCTCGGTGAAGAAAAAGGAATGGAAAGAGCCGGTGTTCGGCGCTGTCTGGCTCTCCGGCCGGGTCCTCACCGACCGGGATACCCGCATGGCCACCATTACTGAGGTCAAAGTTACCGACGCCAAGTTCCCTCAGGCCAAGCCGGAGCAGGTGGAGAAGCTTAAGGCCTTTCTAGACGAAGAGATGCAGGAATGGGCCATTCCCATCGGCCTGGACCGGCTGCTGGCAGCCCTGGAGGTATTAGAAAAGGCCCAGGCCGGGGACCGGGGCCTGAAAAATGAGCCGCCCCAGATCATCTTCGTCAGCCACCCCGCGGTGCTGGTGCCCCTGAACGGCGACCCCAAGCTGCTGCCGCTGCCCAAATCCTCCCTCATGAGGGTGGCGAACACGCCTTTTATCATGCTTTATGATCCCAAGGCCAAGACCTATTACCTGAAGGGCGGGGAGACCTGGCTGGCCGCCGCCGACCTCAAAGGCCCCTTTAAGAGTGCGGAGCAACTGCCGGAGTCGATCACCGCCCTGGAAGTCGAAGCCGCGGAAGCCGGCCAGGGCAAAGATGGTCCCCAAAAGGTGGAAGCCAAGGCGGGCAAAATGCCGGAAGTCATCGTCAGCACGGTGCCGGCGGAACTGCTGGCGACCGACGGGGAGCCCCAATACACCCCCATTAAGGATACCAACCTCCTTTACGTGAGCAATACCGAGAGCACTATCTTCCTGGACACCGCCACCCAGGATTACTTCGCCATCCTCTCGGGCCGCTGGTTCCAAACCAAGTCCCTGGCTAATGGACCCTGGGCCTATGTGGCGCCCGATAAACTTCCCGGGGATTTTGCCCGGATTCCGGAAAATTCAGCCAAGGGCTTTGTCCTGGTGAGCGTGGGGAACACCCCCCAGGCCAAGGAGGCGGTCCTGGACAACTCCATTCCCCAGATCGCCACCATTGACCGGAAAAAAGCCACTCTCCAGGTAGAGTATGCCGGGGATCCCAAGTTTGAGAAGATTGGCGACACCAACCTGGAGTATGCCGTAAATACCGGCAGGACTGTGTTAAAAGAAGGGACCAAATATTATGCCTTGGACCAGGGGGTTTGGTACGAGGCCGGCTCTCTCAATGGCCCCTGGACGGTATCGGGGAGTCCACCTCAGGAAGTCGACAAGATCCCGCCCGGCAACCCCCATTACAACGCCAAATACGTCAAGGTCTACGAGTCCGCGGATGACACTGTTACCGTAGGTTACACCCCGGGCTATACCGGCTCGTACGTGGACAATGGCACGGTGGTCTATGGCACCGGCTACAATTATCCGGGATATGCTACCCAGGATGCCTATATTCCGCCCCCGGCTACTTATGGCTATGCTGCCGCTTACGACCCTTACGCCGGAACCTGGGGGTATCAAAGCCCTTATTATAATCCGGCCAGTTGGCTTATCCCCGGCCTGGTCGGCTTTGCCGCGGGCGTGGCGGTGGGTGCGGTCACCAGTCCCTGGTGGGGCCATAATTACGGTTATTGGGGCGGCGGCTGGTGGGGATCGGGCGGATATAATAACGTCAACATCAACTACACTCAAAACAACGTGATCAACGGGAGGCCGGGCCAGCGGCCACCCGGGTGGCAACCGGGCCCAAGGCCCGGAGAACGTCCCGGGCGGCCCTCCACCCTACCGGCCGAACGGCGCAACCTCTATAACCGGCCGGGGAACGAGAAGCGGCTGGCCTCCCGGCCCGGCACCCTTCCCGCGGGCGGGGCGGGACGCCCCGGCGGCCCTGCAAAGCCGGGGCCAGGGGGCCCATTGGCTGGGAAGCCCGCCACCCTGCCAGCCGGAAGGCCTGCCGCCAAACCGGCTCAGCCCAAAGTCCTGCCAGCGGGCGGCCGGAACAACGTCCTGGCCGGCAAAAACGGCAATGTCTACAAGAGGGACACTAAGGGCAACTGGCAGGAACGCCAGGGAAATCAGTGGGCCAAACCCGGAGCCCCGGCCCCTCGTCCCGGCCCGGCCCCAGCCCGCCCGGCAACCCGGCCCGGCCCCGATATCGGCCAGTTGAACCGGGACTTCGCCGCCCGCCAGCGCGGCGATACGCGCGTCCAGAACTTCCAGCGGGCCAATCCCGCCCCCCGCCCCGGCGGCGGCGGAGGCCGGCCTGCTGGTGGTGGCGCCATCAATCGACCCTCGGGCGGCGGTGGCGGTGGTCGCCCGGCAGCCGGCGGCGGTGGTGGTGGCGGCGGCCGTCCCGCAGGCGGAGGCGGTGGGGGCGGTGGCAGACGTCGGTAGACAGCAAATTAATCGAGTCATAAAATTATCGTACCTATTTAAATTCCTGTAATCACGTGCTAGGATCGAATCAGGGAAATGGACACTTGAGAGTGAATATGGAATATTAAGATAATGGGAACAACATCGAATCTGACCTTTCCTGGCTAAGGAATAACTGAAGCTTGAAGGGCATGATTTTGGGGTAGGCAGTCGCCCCCAGGGGGCGGATTTAGGCCGTTTGGCACATAACAGGGGGAACGAGTAAAGCGATGCGAACTATCAGGTTGCTTCTGTTGATCTTGCTGGGCTTAACCGCGACCTGCACCTGGGCGGATATATTGCCCCTACCCGGGGGAGGAGGTCACCATGTACACCAATACCCGATCTCCCCGGAGAAACTCCCGTTGGGGAATACTGCGACAACGGCCTCAGAAGCCAGGGTGGCGCTGGCGGCGGCCAATGTGCAGATACGCATAAAGAAAATGGTAGCCGCCACCGGAGGTGGCGAGAAAGTCCCACGGCTGGCCGCCTATGGCAAAGGCGAATTCAACCTGGTCTGTTCCGCAGGGCCTCAGGAGGGCAAGGACCTTGACGTGTTCTTCCCCATAGCTTATGAGGATGAAGGGTCCACCGTGACACTGCGTTGCGCGGTGGCCATTGATGGCAAACCGGCTGAGGTAAAAAAAGATAATTTGTCGGTAACGGATGAGAACAATAAACCGCGTACCCTGTTGGGCTATACCTGGCGCCTGACGGGTCTCAAGGGCGGGGAAAAGCGGCGGATCGCCGTGCAGTATGCCATTGTCCTGCCTCAGAAAGAAGGCAAGGCGCAGTTCATTTACTTCCTGCGCTCGGGCGCATGTTGGGATGGACCTATCGGCAAGGAGGTAGTGAAGGTTACGGCCGATCGGGGATTGCGCCTGGAAGTACTCAGCCCGGTGGCGCTCCAGCCGGAGACGAAGTCCGATACTTCGCTCACCTGGAGAATCACGAACGCCAAACCGGACGAAGACATAAAGCTTGCCATTTTGCCTGACATCAGACCTTAAAAAGAAGGCGATGGACCCGGGTAAAGAGGGACTGTGCTGGGATCGCTTCAGGGAGCAGGCGCCGCGGGCCCTGGCGGGCAAGAGCGCCATGGGGCTGGCGCTAAGGCTCGGCCTGATCCACGCCCTGGTCGATGCCTCCTGCGCTGCGATCCTCTATGCCGAGGTGGCCCTGGATAGGCTACCTTATGAAACGCTCATCACGCTGGTGCTTCTCTATAACTGCCTCGCCTTCGGTTCCCAATGGCTGGTGGGCATCCTGGCAGACCTGAGGGGCGCCTACCGGTCCATCGCCGTTGTTGGGACGCTGCTCATCGCGGCGGCTGCCGTTGCTGAACCGGCAAATCCTTGGATGGGCGCAGCCCTGGCCGGGATCGGCAACGCCTGTTTCCATGTGGCTGCGGGGGCCGCGGTGTTGCGGCGGTCCTACGGGCGCGCCGCCGAGTCCGGCGTTTTTGTAGGCCCAGGCGCACTCGGACTGGTCACGGGCCTCTGGCTTGGCCTCAACTCAGCCCTCTGGCGCCTGCCGCTTGTTGCCCTGCTCGTTTGCTCAAGCCTGTGGTTGCCGCGTCTCATGCCGTCATTTGCCGCTCCTGCCGGGCCGCGGCCCCGAGCTTCGGCGTCCTGGCTCGGTCTTCTGGTCGCTCTGCTCTTAGGTTCCGTGGCGGTCCGCGCTGCTCTTGGCGGCTTGTTGAGCGGTTCCTGGCGGACTCCGACCTTTGCCGCCTTTGCCCTTGCTGCGGCCGCGATGATCGGCAAAGGTATCGGAGGGCTCTTGGGTGACCGCCTCGGCTGGCGAAGCTCCAGCACCCTCGCCCTGCTGCTGGCCGCGCCACTGGTCGCCGCCGGGCTGCATGGCTTCGACGCCGCCCTGACCGGCATGCTGGTCTTGCAGTTTACCATGCCGGTCACCCTGGCCGCCGTCTACCTCGCACTTCCCCGGCGGCCCGGGTTGGCTTTCGGCCTCCCATGCTTGGCGCTGCTGCTCGGCGCACTTCCCGGCCTTACCGGTCTCCTTGACCCCGTTACCTTTAAGCAGCTTGCTGCGCCCTTGGTCATTTTCTCCGCTCTGATGCTTTTTGTGGGGTTAAGGAAACATCTGGAAACCGGTAAATATATGGGGCAAACAGGACTGACCTGCCACCCAAAAACTTATCCACAAGTTATGTTAAGAGGAGTGGATCGAAGGGAGGTTGCTCATCAGGATCACCAACTATCCCTTGAGCGGGCAAATTTCCAGGTATGATCTGGATATGTGAAGTTTCCAGAGTTTTGATAAGTTCCAGGCAGAGCAGTTAGTTTTCCTTCTGATGTTCCGTTGATGCCCTAAAAGAAAGCCAGCCGCTGTGGAGATTATTCCCTCCGGCCAAGGTTGCGCCGGCGCCAGTCTATCCTTATCTTTCCTATATTCTTATGCAAAAAATTTGGGCGACGGCATCCCTGGCATTCATGCATCATTCACTTCGTTCCGGATGACCATCAAGGGCTGGAACGCGGGCACAGCCCTGACTCCGGCTGCCCGCGAAAGGATAAGCGCGTGAAAGTTGCATTTATCGGACTGGGCACCATGGGAGAGCCGATGGCCTGGAACGTCATGAAGGCCGGCCACGATCTAATTATTCACAACCGCACGCGCTCCCGGGAAGAACGGCTGGCCGCGCAGGGCGCCCAACGGGCCGCCTCTCCGCGAGAAGCCGCGGCCGCTGCGGAAGTGATCATCACCTCCCTCAGTGATACTCCGGATGTGGAGGAAGTCGTTCTGGGGGCTAACGGCATCATTCATGGGGCCCGGCCGGGCGCGGTGGTCGTGGATATGTCCACCATCAGCCCGGATGCCACCCGCAGGATTGAGCAGGTCTTGAGGGCCAAGTCCATCAAGATGATCGACGCTCCTGTATCCGGCGGCTCCGAGGGCGCCCAGCAAGGCACCCTGGCCATCATGGTGGGCGGTGATCCCGAAGACGTGGCCCGGGTCAGGCCCGTGCTGCAATCCATGGGTAGCAAGATCACCCATGTGGGACCCATCGGCGCCGGCCAACTCACCAAGGCCATCAACCAAACCATCGTCGCCGGGGTCTATCTCGGCGTTGCCGAAGGCCTGGTCCTGGGTGTCAAGGCAGGTTTGGACATGGACAAGGTAATCGAGGCTATCGGTGAGGGCGCGGCAGGCTCCTGGGTGCTGACGCACCGCTCCCAGAACATGATTAACAACCACTACCCCCTGGGTTTTCGGGTCAGGCTGCACCATAAGGACCTGGGGATCGCCCTGGAGACCGCCAGGAAGCTCGGGGTGACCATGCCGGTGGCGGCCCTGGCGGACCAGATCGAGACCGGGGTCATCGCCAGAGGCCACGGCGACGAGGACCTCTCGGCCGTGGCCCGCGCCATCAGGGAACAGTCGGGTCTGGAATGAATGATCCAGGTGCTGTGAGCCTCCCGCCAGGAGGCCATGGCTTGGCGGCATGAATCGGTCAAAAAAAAATCCGGGATCAGGCGGCGGGCCGGGCCGCGGCAGGTTAAAAACAGCGCGTCAATATCTTAAATAATCCATGATCATAGCCAGTTAGCTCATCAGGCTGTGGCAGAACTTTTATAATATGACTAATAAGGTTATTCTCCGCTTGCTGATTCTGGGTCTGCTGGCTCTTCAAGGCGGCTGTGCCCTGGAGCAACATCAGCAAGGCTCCGAAGACTATGCCAATCTTAGAGATTCTCAAGACGCGGCGCGCTTCGGGACCCAATACGGACCCGCACCCGGCTGAATGACGCTGGCGGGCTTTCAGTATTGAAAGCCGCTTAGCCAGGGCCGCTATTCTCTGCCGGCGGGAATCCCCCCTTCTTCCCCTGGAAGTTGGACCACTGCTATTCCCTTGCCAGCCTGCCGGGCAATGCTTAGTTTTATAACCATTAAAACGGGGTCAGCCCCCAGGTGGGGCCGGTCGCAACCTGAGACCCCAAGGAGATGGAGATATGCCCAAACGGAGATACAAGGTGCGGGCCGAATGCCCCGCTTGCGCCTGCGGCGACGTCAGTTTCCTGGGGCCGGATGACCTTAGGGAAAGGTTCATCGGCGACGAAAAGGAGATCGACATCCTCTGCCCCCTGTGTGGCACCAAGACCAAGGGGAAGCTGGCCGAGGAAGGCCGGGAAACCGGGAAGAAATAAGGGGGTCGCCCCCCCCCTGGAATAGGGCCCGGAAGAGGGCGGGCCTCCGGGTCTACTCCGGCGCCGCCGAGCGCCAGGTCACTGCGCCAGGAAATCGAGCAAGGCCCGGTGGAATTGCTCCGGGGCCTCCAGGTGGGGAACGTGGCCGACGTCGGGAATCTCCACCAGCCGGCAGTTAGGGATGTCCTTGGCCGCGGCCTTGCCCAACAGGTCATAGCGGCCTTTGTCTTTGAGGATCTCCTCCGGCACCCGGCCCCGCCCCACGGTAGTTCGGTCTTTCAACCCCACCACCAGCAGGGTGGGCGGCTTGATCAGAAAAAATTCGTGCCGCACCGGCTGCCGGTAGATCATCTGGAAGGTCAGGGCCGCGGCCCTGGCGTAGCGGGGGAATTCGCCGCTGAGGCTCTCCCGGCAGCGAGTCTCCACAAACCTCTCGTATTCCGGCTGCCATTTGACAAAGTAGTGCTTGACGAAGGCCCGGTACTTCTCCTGGGTCATATTCATCTCGATCTCATAGAGTTGCGCGGTGGTCTGGGGCGGGACGAAAAAGCGGTAATCCTCCAGGCCGATGGGGTCCTCTAACACCAGACGGCTGACGCGTTCCGGATAATTGCGGGCCAGGCGCACCGCCAGCATGCCCCCCATGGAGTGGCCCACGATGACGGCTTGCTGCAGTTTGAGTTGATCCAGCAGGTTGACGGTGTTGCGGGCCAACAGGTCGAAACTGTAGGGGATCTCCGGTTTGGCCGATTTGCCGAAACCCAACTGGTCCGGGACGATTACCCGGTATCCGGCGGCCGTCAAGGCCTTGACGGTATTTTCCCAATAGCTGCCGTAGAAGTTTTTGCCATGCAACAGGACCGCGGCCCGCTTGCCATCCCAACCCTGGGGGGCCACGTCCATGTATGCCATGCGCAGGTGCTGGCCGTCGATCTCGAGGCTCAGGAACTGCACCGGATAGGGGTAGGGATATTCATCCAGGGCAATGCCCAGGGGCGTGGTATAGACCGGCGCCTGCTCCTGTGCGCTTCCGGAACCGGCCAGCAGCAGCAAGCTCAGGCTCATCAGCAAAATAGAGGAAAGAAGGGTTTTGCGTCCCATGGGCCATCCTCCCGCACTCCCGGGGGTAAAATCCCCAAGGCCCGCGCCAGCCCGGGCCTGCCGCAGGCGGGCTGCTGCTCAGTATTTAAATGATAATCCCTAAAATGGGAGACGCCAGTGGCCGGGAGAAATTATCCTGGGGAGAGGTCTGATGGAAGCAGGAGGGCGGTAAAGCCGCGCCCTCCTGTCTGAGAAAGCCGCTGCGGGAGCGCCGCGTCAACGTGCGCTCCCGCAGAAATATTGCCTTAACCGTCGCGGCTCAGCCAGCCGGAGTATCCCGGGCTAATGGGCCGTACCCCCTGGCACCCAGGTATTGCCACCGTTGGCATTTGCCTGGTTCCGCGGGCCATTGGTATTAGTGCCCGCCTGGAATCCGGAACTGCCGGCGGACTGCTGCTGAAAACGTTGGCCATAGGCATTTCCCGTGCCCCCGGAACCAGCACCCGCGGTATTGGGTTGGAAGCCGGGACTAGTGGCTCCCGGCTGGAACCCGGGACCACCGCCGGGACGCTGCTGAAAACGTTGGCCATAGGTATTTCCCGGGCCGCCGGGACCACCACCCATGGTATTGGGCTGGAAGCGGGAAGCATTGGGGCCCCCCTGGAATCCGGGACCGCCGCCGGGACGCTGCTGAAAACGCTGAAAACGTTGGCCATAGGCATTTCCCGGGCCGCCGGGACCCCCGCTCATGCCATGGCGCTGGAAGCGGGAACCATAAGGACCGGTCCGGGACCACGGGCCGCGACCAAAGCGCTGCCCGGCCATGGGGCTGTAATTACCCGGGCCCCCGGGGCCACCAAAGCGCTGCCCCGCCATGGGGCCGTAATTACCCGGTCCCTGGGTTCCGGCATAGTAGGAGGACTGCCCGGGGGGATAATTCCCAGCCATGTAGGCGCCGCTGCCGGCAACATAGGGTGGCGGTGCGTTAATATAAGACGGAGCAACCATGGTTACCCCGGGAGCGCCGGCGTAACCCCCGCCGTAGCCGCCGCCATAACCGCCGCCGCCGCCGGATTCCAAGGCTTGTAAAGCTTCCCCTAATGGCAACCCGCATCCTGCTACCGTCAGCAGGGCAATCAGCATGGCAGCCACCCAAACAAATCTGGTCATGATTCCTCCTTAGCGGCTAGACCGCCGTCCCCCCCCGGGTCAGTGATTATTGCCTTTCCAACTGCGGGAGCCAAGTAGCCGGCCCAGATTGCCTAGCAACCCCGGAAGGCCCAAACGGCGATGTGGTTGTCCCCCTGCCCCCATGCAGCCTGGCTTGGAATAAAATCCAGGGCCTGTATCCTGTAAATGCTGCTGCCTCTAGTTAACTGATTAGATAAATCCTGAAATTATTTGTTAAGGGGATTTTCGCAAAAAATTTACTAGACCTTCCGGAGCAGGTGCCTTCACTTTGGAAGGGTTGCGGCTGGAGCCGTGAGCCAACCCGGCGGGGGAATATCCGTTAAAGCGGCGCCGGGGTTTTAAGGAGGGCGTCCCTGCATCTGCGGCTCGCCGCGGTCTTGGATTTTGCTTGCTTCCCATGCCGCCCTCGGATAGAAAACAGTAATTAACCGCACCATCATTTTCCGGATCATGGGACTCATTTATGCCTGACGCGGCCCCGCCCCGGGGGCTCATCTTCGAGCTGGCGACTCCGTTGCATCCCGACGGCGCCCTGGATGAGGTGAGCCTGGGCCGCCTGGTGGAGCGGGTTATCTCCCAGGCCGACGGCATCCTGGGAGGCTCCCCGGACGTGGGGGAAGCCCTGGAGTTATCCGGCCCCACCCGGCGGCGGCTGTGTGCGGCGCTGTTGACCGCGGTGGCGGGCCGGGTGCCCCTGCTCTTCGGGATCACCGGCCATACGGAGGAAGAAACCCAGGAACTGGCGGCCGCGGTCCAGGAGGAATGCCGCCGTCTCGCTTATGGCGGCCTGGTCTTCCTGGTGGACCTGCCCTTGTGGTATCACAGCAACCGGGGCCTGCCCCAGGCCTGCCAGCGGCTCTTGGAAGGGGTTCCCCAGCCCCTGATCCTGCTGAACCTGCCGCGGTTAATCAGCCGGCGGGCGCCCCTGTTCAAACGCCGTAATATCCGCACCCACGTCTTCAAGAAATTAGCGGCCCTGCCGGCGGTAGTGGGACTGATCCACCAGGGGGATATGCACCGTTTCCTCAATTACCACGGCGCCGCTGCCCGGCGGCCGGAATTCGCCTTTTACGAGGGGGATGAGGCCAACTTTCTTGCCCGCCCCGGGGCCTGGGGGGTGGTTTCCCCTGGGGCCCAGCTTTTTCCAGCCTTCTGGAGCCTGATCACCCGGGTCTGCCTCCATCCCGAGGAAGCGGACCGGGACCCCGAACTGCGAATGGAAACCTGGAACCTGAGCCAGCGGCTGCAACAGCTCTCCCGGGCTTACCGGTTGCATCCCGCCGCCCTGTTGAAGGGCGCCTTAACGGCCCAGGGCATCTTCAACAGCGCCGCCCTGGCCCCGGGAACACCCCCGGCGCCGCCGGAACAGCAGGAGGCTGTGCTGACCCGGCTCGATTCACTGGATCAGTGACCGTGAAGCGGAGAGAATGGGGCAGATTAATTGCGGCTCTATTTTATGTGGCGGCGCTTCTTTCCACCCGGGTGGCCGGCGTATATGCCGCCACCCCGGGGCCACGGCTGGTCTCTGATGGCGGACCGGAACTGGCCCGGCGTCTGGGCTGCTTTGCCTGCCATAGCAAGGGCCCGGGCAGTCTAGCCCCCTCCCTGGAGGGCGTCGGCTCCCGCCTCAGCCGGGAGGAGTTGCAAGTGGTGCTGCGCCAACCTCGCCGGCTCTATCCCGGAGCCAAGATGCCCAGCTACGCCTACCTTCCCGAGGGGGAACGCCAGGCCTTGCTCGACTTCCTGGAGCGCCTGAAATAGCCCAAGGTCCCAAGCGGCCGCCCTCTAATTTTCCCATTAATAATTATCTAGCCAGCGGGCCGACTCTTGCCGCGATTAATTATTTTGCCAGCCGGGCGCGGGCCCCCTGATCACCTTGACCAGGCCGGAAAGAGTAATTAGTCTATCAGCAAATCTACCCAAAAGGAGGTGATGAGGGGTATGAAACTTGGCAAAGAGGTATTGGCTAAGGAGGCGGCCTTCTGGGGAAAGGTCAAAAAGCTCGATCCCCGTATGGTATGCCACAAATGAAAGGAGTGAAAGGGGTAAAGTTGCCGGTCCGGCAACCTCTTAAGAGCAGATCTGGCGGGAGAGGCGGGGGCCAGCGCCTGACGGTTGCCAGCCTCTCTTGCCACATCTGCTTTTTTTTCCCATCCGCCCAGACTTGAGAGACCCCACCCCCTGCTCAGCGCCGGCGGGACGCCTGGGGCAACCAATGCCGCAGCCGCTGAGATGGCGAGACCCCCATGCCCTTGGCCCGACCCTATGATTTTCTCATCCAGTGGCATCTCACCGAGCGCTGCAACCTGAAGTGCCGGCACTGTTACCAGGAGGGCGCGGAGCAAATCCGGGAGTTGTCCGGGGCCCAGGTCTTCCGGGCCATCGAGGAGATCGCCCGGATGCTCCAGGACTGGCGCCAGGCCTATGGCATCGATTTCCAGCCCAGCTTCAATGTCACCGGCGGCGAGCCGTTTCTGCGGCCGGACCTCTTCGAGATTCTGGAGGCGATGGCGGCCATTGGCTTCGAAATCTACCTCCTCTCCAACGGCACCTGCATCACTGGGGAAAGGGCCCGGCGGCTCTCTGAGCTTGGGGTCCACGGGGTCCAGGTCAGCCTGGAGGGTCCCCGGGAGATTCATGAAGAGATCCGGGGACGCGGCAGCTTTGCCGCCTCGCTCCAGGGGGTGCGCACCCTGTTGGCCGCCGGGCTGAAGGTCAGCCTCAACGCCACCCTGTCCCGGCTCAATGCCGGCCATTTCCGGGAGCTGGTAGAGCTGGCCCGCGGCCTGGGGGTGGCCCGCCTGGGGTTTTCCCGGCTGGTGCCGTCGGGACGCGGCCGGACCATGCTGGACCTGATGCTCTCCACCGCCCAGGTGATGGAGCTTTACGAAGAAGTGCAGTCCTGGCAGGCTCTGAATCAGGGCGGCCTGGAGATCGGCACCGGCGACCCCATGGCCGCCCAGATGGGAGCGGCCCAGGCGGCGGTGGCGGAGGATGCCGAGCCCTTCCCGGCGGGCGGCTGTTCCGCCGGGGTGGCGGGACTCACCATCCTGGCGGACGGCACCGTGGTCCCCTGCCGGCGGCTGGCGCTCCCCCTGGGTCAGGTTGGCCGGGATTCGCTGCGGGAGATCTGGGCGAGCTCGCCGGTATTGGAGGCCCTGCGCGACAAAAGCCGCTACCGGGGCAAGTGCGGCGCCTGCGCCCGCTGGGCCGATTGCCGGGGTTGCCGGGCCATCGCCTATGAGTATGCCAGGGCGCAAGGGAACCCGGATTTTCTGGCCCCGGACCCCCAGTGTTTCATTGATGAGTAGCGGCTGTCTGCCGGCAGCAGTCAGCTAGTAGCAAAAGCCTGATCAATCCCCTTCACTTTCGCCAGCCTGATTGGAGCCCGTAGGCCGAAAAATAGTGGCACAGGTTTAAAACCTGTGCCACTGACGGCATTCTATCCTGATATGCGACTGCCGAAATCTTCTGGTTGCTATGCCTAAACCCCAGTCTGTCCAAAATTGTCATTCTGAGCGAAGCGAAGAATCTTGCATTTTTAGGGACTTGAGGTCCTTCACGACGTTCAGGATGACAGTGAAATCAGTCTGGCAGAGGCAGGGAGGCGCCTTGCCGTTTCTGCTCCCAGGCCCGGCGGATGACTGCGGCGGTGGCTTTAGCCAGATGGAAGGAGGGGAGCTCTGCCAACGGGGTGAAGCGGGCGGCGGTGATATCCGAGGCGGGGTGCGGCTCTCCCTCCAGATGATCACACAGGTAATCCACCAGGACGTAATGGTAGGCGGTCCGGCCGGCGGCATCGGGATCGATGCGCTGCAAAACTGCGCAGACTCCCAGGGGCCGCACCGTCAGGCCGGTCTCCTCGGCGATTTCCCGGGTGAGGGCCGCGGTCAGGGTCTCCCCCAACTCCACCAGGCCGCCGGGAAGGCTCCATTCGCCCCTGGCCGGTTCCTGCCCCCGGCGCACCAGGAGAACCTCCTCGCCCCGGAAGATCACCGCGCCTACAGCCACCAGGGGTTGGTCTGGATAGTGGCGTTTCATGGGTCAGTGAGCCGTGAGCAGTAAGCCGTGAGCAGTAAGCAGTGAGCAGTTGGCAGTAAAAGTGCCCAATCCAGATCTGGCCGCGGCGCGCTGGCATCCGGTCTATGGTTCACGGCTCAGATCTCCACCCGGAGCGAGCGCTTCACCCGAATGGCCGCGGCGCCGCCCACCGGGCAGACATGTTCGCAGGCCCCGCAGCCGATGCAGCGGTCCAGGTCCACTACCGGCAGCTTGACCTTGACCCGTTCTCCCTTGGGGGTGATGCCCTCTTGTTCCAGGACGAGGATGGCCTTGGGGGAAACCGGGCAGTGCTCCTCGCATACCATGCAATCGGTGGCCTCGGTGTAAGGGATGCAGCGGCTGCGGTCGATAAAGGCGACTCCCAGGTGGGCGGCCTGTTTTTCCGCCAGCGGCAGGTGGGGGATGGCTCCCGTGGGGCAAACCTGGCCGCAGAGGTTGCAGGAATAACTGCAGTATCCCATCCGGGAGTCCAATCTCGGGGTATAAAATCCTTCCAGTCCGGCTTCCCAAAGCACCGGCTGGAGGCCGTTGGTGAGGCAGACCTTCAGGCACTGGCCGCACCGGATGCAGCGGGACAGGAGCTCCCCTTCATTTTGGGCTCCCGGGGGGCGGATGAGGAACTCGTCCGGGCGCCTGGCCAGGGAACCCAGGCGTATCATGGGCGCCAATGCGGCTCCGGCCACCACCGCGGTAATCACCTGGCGCCGGCCCAAGTCCAGGGGTGCCCGGGGCGCCCTGGAGCGCATCGTGAACCTGACCCGATGGTCTTTCTCACAGCCGGCCAGGCAGCGGAGACAGAGCTGGCACTCGGCGCTCTGATGGCGGGCCGGCTCCCCCGGGGCAAAGGCGGCCATCTTGCAGGTCTGGGCGCAATCGCCGCAATCGGGGCACAGGGCGACGGGCCGCCGGCGCAGCCGGGAGAAGCGCGCCAGCAAACCATACAGCGCCCCCAGCGGGCAGAGGGCCCGGCACCAGAAACGCTGATCCACCCTTTCGGCGGCCACCAGCAGGCCAAAGAGGGTCAGGGTCAGGAAGGGCAGGAGATAAACCAGGGCCAGGAAGGGCAGCACGGTGGCTTTCAAGAACCAGTAAACCGGTTCGCTGACGTAAGTGAAGGGCGGGCCCAGGTGATAGAAGGCCACGGAGGTGTGTTCCACTCCGTAGCCGAAGGCCGGATAGAGGACGATGGTCAGGGTGCGGTAAAGCAGCGACAAGGGGTCGAAGAGCCCCAGCAGATTGACCGAGAAGAGGGCGCCGCCCAACAGGGACAGGAGCAGATAGTATTTGGCGCGGCGCCAACGGGCCGCCACCCCCTGGTCGGGCTGGCGCCGGAACAGCAGCCGCCGGGCCCCGTCCAGGGTGGTTCCCATGGGGCAGACCCAGCCGCAGAAGAAACGTCCCAATACCAGGGTCAGGGCCACGAAGCTCAGCGACCAGAAGAGCCCGGCCACCAAGGGGCTGAAGGTGACAAGGTTCGCCGCCAGGATTAAGGGATCGAAGCGGAAGAACAGGTCCACCGGCCAGGCCAGGGTGGACCGGTTCACAAATTCGGCCTTCAAAAACAAGAAGAGAAAGAGGGCCAGAAAGATGATCTGAGAGAGGCGCCTCAAGTTCAGCCAGGCGCCGGAATTCGCCGGCAAGTATTTCCGTTCCATATAAAAAAGACTCAAAATTGAGATTTATGATTACTTATCTATATAGTATAACCCGAACGCTGATTGAAATCTCCGCAAAAAGTGTTTCTCTTTCCGGCCGGGTTTTTGCCAGGCGGCCGGCGCCAGGCTTTCTCTTTTCCCCTTGGGGGGGAGGGCAGGGTGCGGGGGGCTGGGGATGGTCCGGCGGCAGGGCGCACCGGGATGTGCGCCCCCAGAAAATGCTGGGCAGGAGGGCGAGTTTTACACCCGCCCCCGGGAAAAACCAGGCGCAGCCATCCGCAAACCGGGCCTCAGATCGACAGCACCTTGATCTTACTCAGGTCCATCTCACCCCGGCCCGCCTGGTGGGCCTTGACCACGTAGCCCAGGTCCTCGGGCTTCAACCCGAAGAGGCCGGTGCCGTAAGTGTCCAGGGCAACCGGATCAGTCCCGGCGAACAGCAGGTTTTTCACCACCACGTCCTCCGGCCTGCCGCCCTTGGGGCCGTTGCTGATCATGATGCGGGTCGCGTCCAGGACGTGCAGGTCCGGGCGTAAGAGCAGATTCATGTCGGCGATGTTCTGGTGCAGGCCCACGTGAATGCGGCCCCGCCAGCCGCCGATGGCCCCCATCATGTTCTTCAGGCACATGGTGAGCCGGGACTCGGAGTGTTGCTTGGCTACCGGGATATTGATGAAGCGGTCGGCCTCCAGGATGTCCTTATAGAAATACCACTTCTTCAAGGACTTGGCCTTTTCGATGTTGACTTCCACAAAACGCCGCTCGTCCACGAACTCCACCAGGGCCCGGGGGTCCTTGATAGCCTCCACCGCGGCTTTGATCCCGGAAGACTCATAAGCCCGGCGGGCGTCGTCGCAGGTGTTGTCCAGGACCTTCACCTGCTTGGCCCCCGCCTCCAGGCAAAGCTCCACCACCTGGCGCACCACCAAAGGATGGGCGTTGGCCCCCAGCTCCGGGGTCCGGTCCCAGGCCATATTGGGCTTGACCACCACCACTTCCCCAGGGTTGACGAACTTTTTCATCCCTCCCAGGGCCTGGATGGCGTCCCCTACCAGATGCGCGTAATTGCTGCCCTGGGCCTTTACCAGCAGGGGCTCGGGGGCCTGGGCGGGAGCCATGGCCCAAACTTCCTCGGGCAATACCAGGCGGCGTCCGACCCCGCCCACCAGCCCCAAGGCCGCCATATATCTTAGAAAATCGCGGCGGTGCATCTTACCTCCGTCTTGCCTATGGATATTTTCTAGTCTAAACGGCAGGCGGTGGGTTTGCAAGTTTTTCTTGACAAAAGCGGGGCGGGCAATTATTAATGACCCCATAGTCAGTCTAATGACCAGGAAGTCATTTATGCATCCCAGGCCCCAGCCTACCAAAAAGGAGATAGTCACCGAGTTCCGCACCCGGGAGATCCTGGCCGCGGCGCGGCGCTTGATGCAGAGCCGCGGGGTGGAGGCGGTGACCATGGGGGAGATCGCCGCCAGCGCCGGGGTGGCTAAGGGCACGGTCTATCTCTATTTTCCCGGCAAAGATCATCTGGTCCAGTCTCTCATCTCCCAGGTGGGGGCAAATATCCTGGCCGATATCGAGGCCGTGGTCAGCGGCAGCGGCACCCCCCTGACCAAGGTCCAGGAAGTGGCCGCAGTGTTGTTGGATTACCTGATGCGGGAAAGGGACTTATTCCCGGTTTACGCCCGGGATCTGCTGCGGTGCGGCCGGGGCGCCGACCAGGGCTATTGGCTGCACTTGCAGGAAATGGAAGAGAGATTCGTCACCCTGGTTGATGAGCTATTTGCCGAAGGCATCGAATCCGGACAATTTATCCGGGCCAACCCGCGGTTGCTCACTTTTATGCTGCGGGGCATGGTGCGGGCCGTGGGATACTACCAGTTGTCGGGAGGACAGGAACAGGCGGTGAAAGAAGCCCTGCCGGTCCTGCTGACCCTGCTCTCTTCGGGTCTGAACCGGGGCTCCCTGGCCCAAACAGCCGGAGAGGCGGCGGCGCTATGAAATCACCAATTCCCTGGCGTCTCATCCTGCTGGCAGGGCTGACCTGGAGCCTGGCGCTGGCGTCCCCGGGGATCGGCGCGGAGGCCGCCCCTGCCACCCTGGACCTGAAGGCGGCCCTGGGCCTGGCCTGGAAGGCCAACCCGACCCTGCGGGTGAGCCGCCTGCAAGCGCTGATCGCCGGTGAAGATGTGGTGCGGGCCCGCTCCGGGTTCCTGCCGACGCTGAAGTCGGAGGTGAGCCAGACCATTTACGATGATCAAATAAAGACTAAACTGCCAGCCGGAACCATACCCCAGTTTCCCTCGACCTTGTCTTTCCCCACGACCAACCGCAATTTCTGGAGCAGCAAAACCTATATCGACCAGACTATCTTCGACTTTTGGCTCACCCCTTCCAAATATCAGGCCGCGGTGCTGGGCAAGTCGGCCAGCCTTCTAGACACCGCCAAGACCCGGGACGACCTTTTTCTCGGGGTGGCCAAGGGTTATTTCAGCACCCTGCAGGACCAGAAGCTGGAGGTGGTGGCCCAAGAGACGGTGACGGATCTTAAGCAGCATCTCAAGATCGCCGAAGACGAATATCACTTCGGGTTAGTCACCTACAACGACGTCCTCCAGGCCAAGGTCTCTCTGGCCGACGCCCAGCAGAGTCTGCTGGTGGCTAAAACCGACACCATCGACAGCCGCGCCGCCTTCAACAAGCTTCTGGCCCTGCCGGTGTCGGCCCCTACGGTGCTGAAGGATGAAAGGTTGGAGACCCGGCCCTGGGGCCTGGAAGATGCCACCGCGGCGGCCCTGAAACAGCGGAGCGACCTCAAGGCCTCCACCCAGCGTATCAGCCAGCAGGAAAAGGTGGTGACCGAGACCAGGGCCCAATATTTCCCGCGCATCTACGCCCAGGCCGGCCAGACCTATCAAGTGAACGATTACCTCCTGCACGATAACTCCTGGTTCGGCATCTTCGGCATGCAGTGGACCCTGTTCTCGGGTCTCGATACCAAGGCCCAGGTGGCCCAGGCCAAACTGACGGTGAATCAACTCCAAGAGCAACACAGGGACCTGGACGAGCAGGTGCGCCTGGACGTGCAGAATGCCTACCTCAAGGTAAGACAGACCGCCGATCGTATCCGGGTGACGGAAGAGGCCGTGACCCAGGCGGAAGAAAATATGCGCCTCAACGAGGCGCGCTACAAAGAGCAGGTGGGCACCGCTACTGACGTCATCGACGCCGAGACCCTGCTCACCCGGACCCGGGTCAACTACTGGTCCGCCCTTTACGACCATCAGATGGCTAAGGCCGAGCTGCTTTGGGCCATGGGGGCCATTAACACCCTTCTCTCCCGGGAGGAATCCCAGAGTGCTCCGTAACCCCTTGGTCCGGTTCGGTGTCGCCGTGCTGGTGTTCTTGATGATCGGGGCCGGCATCGGCTACTGGTATTATCTGCATATCTTTGTCTACACCGATGACGCCTACGTGTACGGCTATGTCGGCGAGGTCGCGGCACGGATACCGGGCCGGGTGGCCCGGGTGTTGGTGGACGATAATGATTTTGTCGAGCCCGGCCAGGTCCTCCTGACCCTGGAGCCCCAGGATTTTGAAGCAGCGCTGGCCCAAGCCGAGGGCAACCTGGGGCGCCTGCGCCAGGGTTTGGCCCAAGATTATGTCAAAGTCGCCACCTCCCGGGCCAAACTCGCCGAAGCGGAGGCCAATTTCCACCTGGCCGGCACCGACAAGGTCCGCTATGCGGCTCTCTACGAGCGGGGCACCATTCCCAAGCAGACCCTGGACAATGTGGATACCCGCTACCGGGTGGACCAGGCCCTGGTGGACCGGTACAAGCAGGAATTGCAAGAGGCCCTGGCCGCCATCGGCGGCTCCACCGGCATCCCCCTCAAGGAACAGCCGGCCATCAAGGAAGCCGGGGCGCGGCTGGAACAGGCCAGGCTCAACCTGGGGTATACCGGGATAACCGCCAAGATTTCCGGCTATGTCACTAAGAGGCAGGTAGAGGTGGGCAACTGGGTGCAGCCGGGGCAACCTTTAATGATTGTGGTGCCCCTAAAATATCCCCAGCTCTGGATCCTGGCCAACTACAAGGAAACCCAGCTCACCAACGTATATGTCGGCCAGCCGGCGGAGGTGGATGTGGACACCTATCCCGGGGTCAAGTTCAAGGGGCGGGTGGACTCCATCATGGCCGGCACCGGCTCGGCCTTTTCGCTCCTGCCCCCGGAAAATGCCACGGGCAACTGGGTGAAGGTGGTGCAGCGCATTCCCGTCAAGGTCGTGTTGCTGCCGCCCTTACCCGAAAACAAGCCGCTGCGCCTGGGCATGTCCACCGAGGTCACCATCGATACCCGGGAGCGCACCGGGCCCCGGCTCTTACCGGCAAAACCGTAAGAGGGCCGGGGGCGGTTTTATGGCTGGATCGGGGAGACGGGGCAGGGCCGTTTCCCGATCAAACCGGGTCCCCAGCTTATCAGCCTGGAAATCTCCATCTCCTGGTTAACCAAGGATTTTCTCAGGCTTTTCCTGGCGGTTTGGGGATTTCATGAACCCGGAGAGCACTGCCGATACTCCACAGGTGAACAAATGGCTGATTGCCTGCGCGGTGATGCCCGGCACCTTCATGGAGCTGATCGACACCACGGTGGTGAACGTGGCTTTGCCGCACATCGCCGGCAGCCTGTCGGCCGGGGTGGACGAGTCCACCTGGGTGCTCACCTCCTACCTGGTGTCGAACGCCATAATGATGCCCCTGGCCGCCTGGCTCGCCGGCGCGGTCGGCCGCAGGCGCTTGCTGATGGTCTGCCTGACCGTTTTTACCATCAGTTCGATGGCTTGCGGCGCCGCCCCCACCCTGGCGAGCCTGATCTTCTTCCGGGTCATCCAGGGTGCCGGCGGCGGCGCCCTGCAACCCCTCTCCCAGGCCATTCTCTTCGAATCCTTTGCCGTGGAGGAACGGGGCATGGCTATGGCGGTCTACGGCGTCGGCGCCATTGTCGCTCCTATTATCGGCCCTTTGCTGGGCGGCTGGATTACCGACAACCTGAATTGGCGCTGGGCCTTTTACATTAATCTTCCCGTCGGCATTGTGGCCCTGGCGACGACTGCGCTGTTTATCTTCGACCCCGATTATCTCCGGGCTCGCAAGAGTGGCAGGATGGACTTCCTGGGGGTGGGCCTCCTGGTCGTCGGGATCGGCGCCTTACAGATCGTGCTGGACAAAGGGGAACGGGAGGATTGGTTGTCCTCCGCCTTTATCGTGCGCTTATCCGTCATTGCCCTGGTGGCGCTGGTTGCCCTGGTTTATTGGGAATTGAAGACCAGGAAGCCTTTTGTGGACCTGCGCCTTTTCAAAGACCGGAATTTCGCCAGCGGAGTGACGGTTTTTTTCTTTTTCCGGTTTGTGCTTTACGGCAGCATGGTGCTGCTGCCTCTCTTCTTGCAAACCATAATGGGATACGACGCCACCCTGGCCGGTGAAATCATGGCCTGGGGCGGGGTGAGCGCCATGATGGTG
>JBKQLU010000075.1:0-22140 GCA_052326585.1 Desulfobaccales bacterium
TCAGCTTGTCCGGAATGAGCTTGAAGTCCGCTTTGGCGGTGACCGTGTCATATGCATCCAGGGTGCTCACAGGGTTGCCCCAATCAAAAAAGACCGGTGAGAAAGGAGAAATTCCCGGAGCTAAGCCGGGCCGGTATTCGACGCGTTCTTTGGTGAGGTCTTCCTGGTGGTCGTATCCCAGGGACAAGGCGATCCGGTCAGTGGGGGTCCAGCTCACATCCCCTCCGATGGACCAGCCTTGATCGTTGGTCAAACCATATCCATTGGAGTCATTAAAAACGTCGCGGTAGAAAGAGAAATTGGCGGAGAAGGTGACGTTATTCAGGGGGAAGGCCTCTGCCACGAAATTGGCGGCGCTCCGTCTGTCGTCTCCGGCGTAGAATTTGTAGGTCAGGAGACTGGTATTCCCCGAATAGAGGCTCAGAAAATCACTTCCCAGCCGCTCTGAGTACGTATAGTTGGCTATCAGGTTCAGCCAGGAAGTGGGAAACAGCCTGATGCCGAACTGGGGCGAGTTGCTCGTGGTATTGCCCTGGTTTTCGGTGCGGTCGGTTGCTGCAAAAGTATAGGTGGCATCCAAGGCCAGCATGTCGTTCACTTTATAGTCGACGCCGCCTTTGACGGTCTGCCGCAAATACGAATACTGTTCCTGAAGAATAAAGGGGCGGTTCGCTACTGGAGCGAAGGCGTTTTGAAAAAGGGTATTATTCAGGTAGCTGCTATTCTGAAAATCATAAGCCTTGTAGGAATACCTCAAGGATAATTGGTCAGTGGGACGGGTGACGCCGGAAACATCCCCCTCCACCGTCGTGGCGCTGAGACCCGCAGGGCCGTATGGATAACCATTGAAAGCGTAGGCGTTACCACTCGAATTGTATACCGTCTCGTTCTCGGTCAGCCAACCGTAGGAAAACGAACCGGTGAGCCTGGTCTTGTAGGCAGCCAGGTTAGCTCCCCCCTCAGCGGTAATGTAGTTGGCCATGTTGCTGGGGGGCAGGGATACATAGGTCGTACTCCCGGTTGAGGCCCTCGCAATTGAGGCATCATCTTGAAAGGTCGACAAATGATACCCCAGGCGGAACTGATAGGTCTTCGAATCATATTCCGCACCTACCTTCGAGTCGTTTTGCGAAAAGCCGATCGGCCTAGTCCAGGTGGTATAATTTAAGGGGGTAGTAGGGCCGGTCTCATAGGTCGCGGGCCGCTGGCCGGTTCTTCGCAGCCACTGGTCCTCGATGAAAAAGTCGATCTCAGGCGTTACCAGGTAGTCGCCGCTGAACCGGAATCTCTCCACAAGAATCCCTAGACTGGTATTAGTGGGATTCACCGTGGCGTAGACGTGCTGGAACTGGTCAAACTCAGCTTGGACATGGTAAACCCCGAGTTTGCCAATCTCGAGCCGGTAATCCTGATCTGCGGTAAATCCCGGATTGCTCATCCGGAAGTTATAATACTCGAGTTCGTCCTTGCTCTTCAGCGATAAATCCACCCCCCCCAGAGGCCCTACGGGGAAGGGAGTATACTGTACCAAATATCCTCTGTTCCTGGAGTTGGGGTAATCGGAGAGAAAGCCGCCGCCCAATTCGAGATAGCCGCCCAACTGGTATTCACCCACGTTCAGATCAGCGAGGGCGAACACGCAGGTCAGAGGGAAAAGCAGGATTGCGAGAAAAAAGGCCAGGATTTCTCTCTTAATCTTCATCCTCCCCCCCTTAATGGAAGAATAAGTTGCCGTTGAAATTGTTGCTGCCGTGGATGTTCCGGTGGCAGTTGATGCACCCCCCGCCGACCATCAAACCTATCCTTTGATTCCAACGCGCCGTGTTTGACCCGGAGGCGTGGAAGCTAATGTGGCATTCCCGGCACAACCTTTCGATAGGCGCTTTCAGCAGGTTGGGAAAGTTGCTGCCGTGGGGCTGATGGCAATTGAAGCAATCCTCCATGACGGGAGGGTGCTGAAAAAGGACCGGGCCCCGGTACTGGGCGTGGCAATTAAAGCAAAGTTCTTTATTGGTAAGCCCCTTGATGAGATGGTCCGAGGTAGTCCCGTGGGGGTTGTGGCAACTGGCGCAGTCCATTTTTCCCTCGCGCAGGGGATGATGCGAAAACTTCATCTCGGCGCGCACTTGCTCTTTATGACAGGTGGCGCAGGTCTCCTCTACGGTCAAACGGGCCAGCTGATGCCGGGCCATTGCTCCCGGTCCCGTATGGACCGAGTGGCACTTGACGCAAGTGATGCCGTGGGTTTCATGAGGGCTGCCAGACCAGAAAAGCCGCTCCCTCTTTTGATGGCACTTGAGACAGACCTCGTCTTGCACTGCAGCCGGGGTTGGCGACCCCTGCGTGAATCGAATCTGACCGGCATGGGATTTGCCGCCTGAACTGACGTGCGCTTCCCCAGGGCCATGACACGTCTCACACCCGAGTCTTTGACCAGCGTTTTGGGGGTGCTTCAAAAACAGGATCCCCATAGACGTCTTGGCGAGGTTATCGTAGACCTTGGCGTGGCAGGTTTGGCAGATTTCCGCGCCTACATACCCTTTATCCTTATCGGCCTTTTGGTCCGCCTCTTTTGCCGGAGCCTTCGAGATACAGAGGAGGAAAACCATGGTTAGAAAGACAAGAGTCACTGCGGGTATAAAAATTCTGCGCATGCCTCCCCCCCGGTAGGTCAGTTAGATTTGTATCCTACCCCTCCTGGCGGGGGGGTAGCGCGTTTCTAAACGCGTTTCTAATATTTTCCCTTATTTCACAGTTTGGGAATGGTTGTCAAGGGGGGGGTGAAAAAAAAATTATCCCCTGCACAAGTTCGCAAGAATCTCCCCGCCGCAGACCAAAATTTCCCTCTAAATTTTGGCGCTGGGTTCGGAGCTCACCCAGCATTTATGCGGGTTTTCCTGGGGCGCCGGTGCCCAGCCGACCGGGGGGTTAACCTGCATCCTCTCATCGCCAGCCGCTTTCAGCCCGGTTTTTTTCTGATTTGCCTTCACCAAAAATTTACTTATCTTCAGATACGAGAAAATATTCTCCGGTCCATACCGGGGAGAACTTCTATACGCCGGGAGTGGCATGGGGCCGATTTTGGATCTCCCCGGCGCCAAGGATAGGGTAAACCCATTACCTGGTTGCAAATCTCCCCGCCTTGGGCTTTATATGCAGCCGGTTTTGGGTGGGAGGTGATTTCAATTTATGAGGCTTTAAGGAAAATTGTCGTATACTATATAGGAGGTAAAAATCGGCTATCCAGGGGGGAGAGGAGACATGGCTGAGACTCCGGTTTCCGAAAGTTTGGTGGTAATATGGTCTTCGGCAGATCGGGAAATTGCCAAAAAAATGGTTTTTATGTATTCAAAAAACTCCAAACTCAAGGGCTGGTGGGGTCGCGTCAGGCTGGTGGTCTGGGGCCCCTCGGCTCAATTACTGGCCATGGACCTGGAGCTTCAAGAGGAACTGGCGGATTTGCAGGCAGTAGGAGTTGAACTGCAGGCGTGCAAAGCCTGCGCCGATCTTTACGGGGCAACCGATAAACTCAGGTCCCTGGGCATCGAAGTCATTTACATGGGCGCTCCCTTGACCGAGATGCTGAAAACGGGCTGGACCTGCCTCACCTTTTAATCGCCGTGGGGTGCGGCGCCAGGAGACTCGGGATGAAATCTCTAATGAAACGGTGTCTGGAAGCCTCGATTTTCTTGGGGTTTATGGTGACAATCCTTTTCCCAGGCCTGGCGCCCGGCGCCGGCGCTCCGGATGATCGGCAGCGCCGCTTAGCCGCAGGAGAGATCTTTGTAACTACCAAAGAAGATCCTGGAACCTCCCTGGTACACGCCGAGATGACCGCGGTGATAAATGCTCCCCCGGAAATCGTCTGGCAGGTGATTACCGACATTAATCATTTTAAGAATTTCATGCCCCGGACCTTGAACAGTATGGCGGTGCCGGCGGAGAAGATGCCCCTGATATTGCAAAGGCGGCCGACCCGGGCTGAGGAAGTTGAGGCCTTAATTGGCCCCATCCCCGCGGACCCGGCCAGCAGTCGTATCCCGGGCGGAAAATATACGGAATATCATTATAGTCATCTGAAATTCCCCTGGCCCTGCAGCGACCGCTGGTACATCCTCAAAGGCGTGTATGATGAGACCAACGCGGCCCAGCACCGTTTTCGCAGTTCCTGGTCGCTGGTCATCGGCAACCTGCGGGAAAATTCCGGCGAATGGATCTTGGAGCCATTCGGCACTGGTGAGACCAAGGCCATTTACAGGCTGAATACCGATCCCGGCGGCGCCATCCCCAAGTTCCTTGTCAAAGAAGGTACCGGCAGCACTATGCCTCAGATCATTAAGGCGGTCTGGGGCCAGGCTGCCAAGCTGTGTGCGCTCAAACAACCATAATGGCTCATCCCCGGCGAACCTGCGCTGCAGGCCGGGAGGGACCAGAAATTCCTTGCTGCGGCCCGTGATCGATAGCGCCAGCCGGTAGGCTTCCGGGGACCTCTCCTTGGGTCGCTCCCGCCCGGTTCTCCGCTCCCCGCAAACGTGGAATTTTCCCGCCGCACCGGTAACCCATAAGTTCGGCAGGTTATATCTTTGTGCTGCCTTCCCCAATTTAATCATTGCTGCCCTCGGCTCTCCGGGATGGCGCCAGAAAAAAGTTACGAATTGACAGAGGGTATAGAATGATTAACCTCTAAAAATTGTAAGGCATCTATCCGGCCTTCCGAAAATTCTTCTCGCCAAAATCAAGACTTAGAAGACCACATTCATGGGAGGTCAAAATAGGAATCCCAGGAACCGGTTTTCTCAATAATCGGTTCCCTCGCCTACACTCTATCCGGGGCGGGTTCCAGCCCGGCCCGGGAAGACCCTTGACTCATCGGCATCAATGAGGCGGGAGGCGCGGGGACATCCCGGAAAGATAGAAAGTCTAACTGGCAGAAAGGTACAGGAGGACGCAGTAATGACAATTTCCACCAGGCCGTCGCTGGCAGTTCACGGAGACGAGAGCATCAGCGCTTATGGGCCGGCTCGCGCCACGGTCAAAGGGACCCCGCTGAGCCAGGATGAGCTGCGCCGGATCGACGCCTACTGGCAGGCCAGTCTCTACCTGTGCCTGGGGATGTTGTACCTCAGGGACAACCCTCTGCTCAGGGAGCCGCTCACGCTGGAGCATATAAAGCCGCGGCTCCTGGGCCACTGGGGCTCGGACCCCGGCCAGTGCTTCACCTACATTCACTTCAACCGGCTGATCAAGAAATACGATCTGAACGCCATCTATATCTGCGGCCCCGGCCACGGGGCGCCGGCGGTCCTGTCCCAGGCATACCTCGAAGGGACCTATTCCGAGATCTACCCGGACAAGAGTGAAGACCTGGCAGGGATGCAGCGTTTCTTCAAGCAGTTCTCCTTTCCCGGGGGCATCGGCAGCCACGCCACCCCGGAAACGCCCGGCAGTATCCACGAGGGTGGCGAGCTGGGTTACAGTCTTTCCCATGCCTTTGGGACGGTCTATGACAACCCAGACCTGATCACCCTGGCGATGGTGGGCGACGGCGAGTCCGAGACCGGCCCCCTGGCCACGAGCTGGCACAGCAACAAATTCCTCAACCCGGTCACCGATGGAGCAGTGCTGCCGGTTCTGCATCTCAACGGTTACAAGATCAACAACCCCACCATCCTGGCCCGCATCAGCCACGAGGAGTTGGAGGCCCTGTTCGTCGGGTATGGGTACACCCCTTACTTTGTGGAAGGCAGCAATCCCGAGAGCATGCATCAGGCGATGGCCGCCACTCTGGAACACTGCGTCTTGGAGATCCGCAAGTTCCAAAAGGAGGCGCGGCAGACCGGCCAGGCCTTCCGACCGCGCTGGCCGATGGTCATCCTGCGGAGCCCCAAGGGCTGGACCGCGCCCCGGGAGGTGGACGGGCACTATCTGGAAGGTTTTTGGCGGGCGCACCAAATCCCCATTACGGACGTCGCCGCCAACCCGGCCCACCTGAAATTGCTGGAGACGTGGATGCGCCGCTACAAGCCGGAGGAACGTTTTGACGGGCAGGGGCGGCTGGTTCCCGAGTTGCAGGCTTTGGCCCCCAAGGGGAACCGGCGCATGAGCGCCAACCCGGTGGCCAACGGCGGGCTGTTGCGCCGGCCTCTGGATCTGCCCGACTTCCGCAAGTTCGCCGTCGCGATCGAGAAGCGCGGCGGGACCCTGGCTGGGAACGTCCCCATCCTGGGCAATTTCCTCAGGGAAGTCATGCGGCTGAATATGCAGAACTTCCGTGTCTTCGGGCCGGACGAAACCCAATCCAATAAACTCGAAGCCCTCTACGAGGTCACCAAGAAAGTCTGGCTGGGGGACTATTTCCCGGAGGACGCCGACGGCGGCGAACTGGCCTTGCAGGGCCGGGTCATGGAGATGCTCAGCGAGCACACGGTGGAGGGCTGGCTGGAGGGCTACCTTCTGAGCGGCCGGCACGGGTTCATTAACAGCTATGAGCCGTTTATCCACGTCATCGACTCGATGTTCAACCAGCACGCCAAGTGGCTGGAAAAGTGCAACGAACTTCCCTGGCGGGCCAAGGTGGCGTCTCTCAACCTGCTGATCACCGCCCTGGTCTGGCGGCAGGACCATAACGGTTTCACGCATCAGGATCCCGGTTTTCTCGACGTGGTCGCCAACAAGAGCCCCGGCGTGGTGCGCATCTACCTGCCGCCCGACGCCAACTGCCTCCTTTCCGTAGCCGACCACTGTCTGCGCAGCGTGAACTATGTCAACGTCATCGTGGCCGACAAACAGGTGCATCTGCAGTACCTGGACATGGAGTCAGCCACCGCGCACTGCACCAAGGGCGCCTCCATTTGGGACTGGGCCAGCAACGACCAGGGGCTTGAGCCCGACGTGGTCATGGCGAGCTGCGGCGACGTGCCCACTATGGAGTCCCTGGCCGCCACCGCCCTGCTCCGGCAGTACCTGCCGGACATGAAGGTCCGGTTCGTGAACGTCGTGGACCTGTTCAGGCTGGGGCCTAAAAAGCAACACCCCCACGGGATGACTAATCGTGAGTTCGCGGCCCTCTTCACCTCAACCAAGCCGGTGGTCTTCAACTTCCACTCCTACCCCTGGCTGATTCACCGCCTGACCTACAGCCGGCCCGGCCAGGACAACATTCATGTCCGCGGCTACAAGGAGCTTGGAAACATCAATACTCCGCTGGAGCTGGCTATACGCAACCAAACCGACCGCTATAGCCTGGCCATCGACGCCATCGACCGGGTGCCCCGTTTCTGTGACACGGGGTCCGGCGCCCGGGAGGCATTGCTCGACCAGCAGTTCTCCTGTAAGGAACACGCCTATCAGTTCGGTGTGGATCGACCAGACATCATCAACTGGAAGTGGCCCTACTGAGCCGGGGCCTCAGGAAACGGAGGGACATGGGTCTTACCAGGCACTTAAGGAGCGCATGGGAGGAGGGCGGCGTCCTTTCCGGGGCCCGGTAAGAGGAGAGCTATGGCGAGAGACAGCCACATTCTGACTATTAATAGCGGCTCCTCCAGCATCAAGTTTTCCCTTTATGTGATCGGGGGAGGCGAACGCCTGGTCTTGAAAGGGGAATTGGCCAGAATCGGGGTCAGCCAGGGATTCTTTCGGGCCGAAGACCACGAAGGCAATCAACTTACTGACCAAAAATTGAACCTGCCGGACCATGAAGCCGCCTTAAAGGCCCTTTTCGATTGGCTGCAAGGCCATGAAATCGGCAGGGATATTCACGCCGTGGGGCACCGGCTGGTGCATGGCGGCACGGCCCACGTCAGGCCCCAACTGGTGTCCCCAGCCTTGCTCAAGGATTTAAAACTCCTGATACCGCTGGCCCCGGATCACCTGCCGCAGGAAATTAAGTGGTTGGAGGCCCTGCACCGGTATTACCCGCACCTGCCGCAAGTGGTCTGTTTCGACACGGCGTTCCACCGGGGGATGCCGGAAGTGGCCCGGAGATATGCCTTGCCCGAACCCCTCTTTCGGGCGGGTTTGCAGCATTACGGCTTCCATGGGCTCTCTTACGAATACCTCACCCAGGAATTGGCGCGGGAGGCGGCGCCGCGCCAGGCATATGGGAGGCTCATCATTGCCCATCTGGGAAACGGCGCCAGCCTGGCGGCCATCAAGGATGGCCGGAGCCTGGATACCACCATGGGACTGACCCCGGCCGGGGGCCTGGTGATGAGCACTCGTTCAGGGGACCTGGACCCCGGGGTGCTGCTCTATCTGCTCCAGGAGAAGGGCATGACCCCGGCCGCGCTAAATCATCTAATCAATCATCAAGCGGGTCTTATGGGGATATCGGAAATCACTTCGGATATGCAAGACCTCCTGGCCCGGGAGGATACCCAGGCTGAGGCGGCCCTGGCCGTGGGGATCTTCTGTTACCAGGCCAGGAAATTTATCGGAGCCCTGGCGACGGTCCTGGGCGGACTGGACACCTTCGTCTTCACCGGCGGCATCGGCGAGAACTCGGCCACCATCCGGGCCCGAATCTGTGCCAATTTGGAATTTCTAGGGATTCATCTGGACCGGGATTTGAATAATGAAAATAGACCGGTCATTTCCAGGAAAGGCAGTCCGGTTACCGTCCGGGTCATGAAGGCCAACGAAGAATTGATGATTGCCAGGCACACCCGGGATCTGCTCAGTGGCTGACCAGGGCATAAAAGCTAGAACCGGAGGGGTACATGACCAAGCCCATCTTTCCTCATGAAATGCCCAGTTTTCCCGGCATGGACGAGTTAATCGAACTGGCGCTGGACCTGCGCTGGTCATGGAGCCATAGAGCCGACGACATCTGGCGGCCTCTGGCGCCGGAATTGTGGGACCTCACCCGCAATCCCTGGGTCATACTCCAAACCGTGGCGCCGGGTAAGCTGAAAGATTTGGCCGCCGATACCAAGTTCATGACCCGGGTGAAGACCCTGGCCCAGGAGATGACCACTTCCCGGGGCGCGGCCGCCTGGTTTCAAAAGACGCAGGCTCAGGCGCCGTTGACCACGGTGGCCTACTTCAGCATGGAGTTCATGCTGGGCGAGGCCTTGCCCATTTACTCGGGCGGACTGGGCAACGTGGCCGGCGATCAGCTCAAGGCCGCCAGTGATCTCGGGGTGCCGGTCGTCGGGGTCGGATTGTTGTATCAGGAGGGCTACTTCCGCCAGGCCCTTACGGCCGATGGCTCCCAGATGGCCCTCTATCCCGTTAACGATCCAGAGCAGTTGCAAATCACGCCGGTACGCGATGCCAGCGGCGAATGGGTGCGCCTCCAGATACACCTCCCGGGCTACACTATCTGGATACGCGCCTGGGAGGCGCAGGTGGGCCGGCTGAAATTGTATCTCCTGGACCCGAACGACCCGGAAAATCCGCCCCTTGTCCGAGGTATAACCAATGAATTATATGGTGGCGGCCCTGAGATGCGCATTGTCCAGGAAATCATGCTGGGCATTGCCGGCTGGCGGCTCTTGCGCACGCTGGGGTTGAATCCCGAAGTGTGCCATCTGAACGAAGGCCACGCGGCCTTCGCCATCCTGGAACGAGCCTTGGATTTCATGAAATCGACGGGGCAGCCTTTTGAGGTGGCGCTCCAGGTGACGCGTGCCGGCAACCTCTTCACGACGCACACCCCGGTGGAAGCCGGCTTTGACCGCTTTCCGCCGAATTTGCTCTGGAGTCATCTGGGCAATTATGCGGAGAATCTTTTAGGCCTGTCATGTGGCGATTTGATGGCGTTAGGACGCCTTGATCCCGGCGACGACCAGGAACCCTTCAACATGGCATATCTCGCCCTGCGCGGCAGCGGCGCGGTCAACGGGGTGAGCCAGTTGCACGGGAAGGTCAGCCGGAGCATCTTCCAACCCCTGTTCCCCCGCTGGCCCCAGGACGAGGTGCCTGTTGGCCACGTCACCAACGGCATCCATGTACCGACTTGGGATTCTCAGGCTTCGGACAAGTTGTGGACCAAGAGCTGCGGCCAACAGCGGTGGCTGGACGACACGGACCAGTTGGCAGAAGCGATCCGCCAGGTACCCGACCAGCAATTATGGGCTATGCGCCAGGCCTCCCGGCGCACCTTGGTGGAATATGCCCGCCAACGTTACTCTCAACAACTGGCCGCCTCCGGCGCCTCCCAGGAGCAGATCGCCCAGGCCGGACAGATTCTCAACCCCGAGGCCTTAACCCTGGGTTTTGCCCGGCGGTTTGCCACTTACAAGCGCCCCACCTTGCTGTTGCATGACCCGGAGCGCTTGATTCGCCTGTTGACGGACCCCCGGCGCCCGGTCCAGCTTCTGATCGCCGGCAAGGCTCACCCCGCTGATGGGGCCGGGCAGGAGATGATCCGCCAATGGGTGCAATTCACCTGGCGTCCGGAAGTGTTGGGACGCGTGATCTTTCTGAGCGATTATGACATGCTCCTGACCGAGCAGCTCGTGGGCGGCGTCGACGTCTGGATCAACACCCCCCGGCGTCCCTGGGAGGCTTGCGGCACCAGCGGCATGAAAGTGCTGGCCAATGGCGGCCTCAATCTTTCGGAACTGGACGGCTGGTGGGCAGAAGCCTATTCGCCTCAGGTGGGTTGGGCCTTGGGCGATGGCCGGGAGCACGGTGATGATCCCGGCTGGGATGCGGCTGAGGCGGGCACGTTATACAATATCCTGGAAAATGAAGTAATCCCGACATTTTACGCCCATAATAAAGCTGGCCTCCCCAGCGATTGGCTGGTCAAAGTCAGGGCGAGCATGACGACGCTCACGGCCCGTTTTTCCGCCCATCGCGCCGTTTGTCAGTATACCGCGGACTACTATGTGCCGGCGGCGGCAGCCTATAAGGCGCGCCAGTCGGAGAAAAGCACCCTCGGGATTCGCCTGGCGAACTGGCGGCGGCAACTGGAGCAGGAATGGCACTCCCTTTCCTTCGGCGACCTGAAGATCGCGACCCAGGACGGACAACACCATTTCCGGGTGGAGGTGATTTTCGGCGGGGTTGATCCTGAGGCGGTGCAGGTGGAATTATTCGCGGAGCAGCCCGGGGGACCCCCCTGGCGGCAGCCGATGGCCCGGGGGGATATGCTGCCGGACCGGGAGGGAGCTTACGTGTTTAGCGCGCAAGCGCCGGCGACGCGGTCCGCCAGCGATTTCACCCCGCGCCTCATCCCTTCTTTTTCCGGCGTCGCGGTGCCGCTGGAAATACCCTTAATTTTATGGCGCCACTGATTGCCCTTGGAGGCAGCTCATGAGCATTTCGCCTTATGCCGGGAAACCTGCCGAGCGCTACCGGAAGCCCAGGAAGACCACCTGATGCCGGATGCGGAGTGTCTATGAGCTCAATAAGCAAAATAGGCCAGAGTTATCCTCTGGGAGCAACGGTAGTCGCCGCTGGGGTGAATTTCTCGGTCTATTCCAAAAACGCCGCCGCTATGGAGTTGCTGCTTTTTGATGAAGTAACCGGCTCCAATGCCAGGGTGATCACCTTGGACCCGGTAAAGAACCGGACCTATAATTACTGGCACGTGTCGGTGCCCGGCCTCAAGCCGGGGCAGCTATATGGATACAGGGCTCGGGGTCCCTTTGAACCTCAACGGGGTCTCCGCTTCGATCCGGACAAGGTCTTGCTCGATCCCTACGCCCGGGCGGTGGCCGTTCCCCAGACTTATAGCCGTCTGGCGGCCACGCAGCCAGGAGACAATGCCGCCCGGGCCATGAAGAGCGTCGTGACGGAGTCGGGCAGCTATGATTGGCAGGGGGATGCCCCTTTGAAGAGACCCTTTGCCCGGACAGTGATCTATGAACTCCATGTCGGCGGATTCACCCGCCACCCCAGTTCCGGGCTTCCGCCGGAGAAACGCGGCACCTTCGCCGGGCTGGTGGAAAAGATTCCCTACCTGCAGGACCTGGGGATTACCGCGGTGGAATTGCTCCCCATCTTTCAATTCGATGAGCAGGACGCGGCGCCCGGACTGCACAACTACTGGGGTTATTCGCCGGTCTCCTTCTTTGCCCCCCACCAGGGATATGGATTGTCGCCAAATCCCCTAACGGTACTGGATGAGTTCCGGGATTTGGTCAAGGCCTTGCACCGCGCCGGTATCGAAGTGATCCTGGACGTGGTTTTCAATCATTCGGCGGAGGGCAACCATCTGGGCCCGACCCTGAGTCTGCGCGGCCTGGAAAATGAAGCGTATTATATCCTGGATAAAGACCGGGCAACCTATGCCAATTATAGCGGCACCGGCAACACCTTAAATGCTGATCATCCCGTGGTCCGCCGCCTGATCATCGACAGCCTGCGCTACTGGGTTCAGGAAATGCATGTGGACGGCTTTCGGTTTGACCTGGCTGCGGTCCTCTCCCGGGACGAATCAGGGGTCCCCCTGGCGAATCCCCCCATCATCTGGGATATTGACTCCGATCCGATCCTGGCCGGCATCAAGCTCATCGCGGAAGCCTGGGATGCCGCTGGGCTTTATCAGGTGGGGACTTTTGTGGGCGATTTCTGGAAGGAATGGAACGGTAAATTCAGGGATGATGTCCGCGCCTTTTTCCGGGGTGACCGCGGGGCTACCAGTAATCTGGCCTGCCGCTTATTAGGCAGCGGCGATATCTTTGGGCCAAAAATCCCGGAGGCCGAGCCGAGCATCAATTTTATTACCTGCCATGACGGGTTTACCCTGAATGACCTGGTTTCCTATGAACATAAGCATAATGAAGCGAACCGCGAGGACAACCGGGACGGGACCGACTACAATCTGAGCTGGAACTGCGGCGTCGAAGGTTTTACCGACGACCCCGAGATTGAACGGCTCCGCAATCGCCAGGTGAAGAATTTCCTGGCCCTCACTCTATTGGCCATCGGGACACCCATGCTTTTAATGGGCGACGAGGTCCGGCGCAGCCAGCAGGGCAACAACAATGCCTATTGTCAGGACAATGAGATTAGCTGGCTGGATTGGACCCGGCTTGAAACGTACCCCGATGTCCATCGGTTCGTCAGGCAGTTAATCGCCATCCGCCTGCAGCCGGACCCCGACCAGGGCTATCTAAAGGACCAGACCCTCAACCAGATCTTCGCCCGCTTTGAGATTAAGTTCCATGGGGTCCGCCTGGATCAGCCAACCTGGAGCGACGCTGACCGCAGCCTGGCGCTCACCGTCCAGGATCCTGAGGGCGGGGTCTTTGGCTACTTTATCTTCAATGCCTATGGGGAATCTTTGGAATTTGAGCTGCCGCCCTTGAAGGAAGGTGAATCCCAGGGCTGGTATCGCTGGTTGGATACGTATCTTGAGGCGCCGGCGGACATCTCCCCCTGGCTTGAAGCCGTTAAGGTCCCGGGGGCGACTTATCTGGCCCAGCCGCATTCGGTGGTTGGCCTGATCGCCCGTGGGCCGCGGGGCCCGAGACTGGTCTCTAACCCTTCGAAAAATGAGCGCAGCTAAAGCCCGCGGCTAAAAGTATCCGATATTATGGGAAACTCTTTTGCCCAAGCGCCGCTTTTTCCAGAGTTCAAGCCTCTCGGTCTGGAGGATAGGGAAATTTTTCGGCGGTTGCTGTGGGATTATCAACCGGAAACCTCAGAGTTAACTTTTACCAACCTGTTTATCTGGAAGGATTTCTATAATTTTGCCTGGTCAGTGGATCGCGACTGGCTGTTAATTATGGGCGATTCTCCCGACCGCGGCAGTTGGACGCTGCTACCCGTCGGGCCTGCTGCGAGAGTGGAAACCTGCAAAAAACTACTCCAATGGCTTCAGGAAATAAAAGGGCTAGAGACTTCCGGGATTGAACGTGCGGATAGCCGGCTGGTGGCGGAGTTGGCTCACGATTCGCGATTTCTCACCGAACCCGCCAGGGATCATTTCGATTATGTCTATCGATCTGAAGACCTTATTCAGCTTAAAGGAAACCGGTATCAAGGGCAGCGCAACCATATTCAACATTTTAAGCGGTCCTATGCCTCTTCATATGAACCTCTTCAAGAGAGGCATATCTCTGCTTGTCTCGATTTGGCGGAAAAATGGTGCGCGCAAAAGAAATGCGCGGAAGATTTGGGTCTTCAAGGCGAGTGGGAAGCTGTGAAGGCGTGTTTGCAAAATTTTCCGGATCTCGACTTGCAAGGCGGGGTGATCCAGATTAACGGCAATGTTGAGGCCTTCACCTTGGGGGAACTTCTCAATCGAGAAACCGCGGTAGTCCATATCGAAAAGGCCAATCCCCAGATTTCGGGATTATATGCCGCGATCAACCAGGAGTTCTGCCGCCATTCCTGGTCCCAGGTGCCATTCATTAACCGGGAACAGGATCTGGGGATACCGGGGCTGCGCACGGCAAAAGTGTCCTACCACCCCCATCATTTGGTGGAGAAGTTTCGAATTCGTCTAAGCTGAATCATCTGACGCATATTTTTAAAATCCCTCTCTCGACAGTTTGCCGCATCCGGAGTTGCTATGAACGCGGTCCGTTACTATCTGGCGCTCATCATGGTGGTGACACTGGCCCCAGCTCCCTTCCTTTGGCTGCTTATCCACCCCTTCGTCCGCTTCTGGCGCCGGCTGGGGCCCGGGTGGACCTACGGCGCCGTTGGGCCCTTGTGGGCCTTGGCCATGGCGGGTCTCTTCCTGATGCGCCACGCCCTCCTGGCCGTGGAGTTCGGGACCAGCTACTATCTCACGGCCCTGGGTCTTTTGCTCTTGTCTGCCTCGAGCTGGCTGGGCATAATCTGGTTTCGGCGCATGAGGTTTATGACCATCCTGGGCCTGCCGGAGCTGGCGCCGGACCGGTATCCGCAGCCGCTCCTCACGACCGGAGTCTATGCCATTATCCGCCATCCCCGCTACGTCCAGATATTCCTGGGCCTTTTGGGCAGCGCCCTCGTGGCCAACTACCTGGTCCTCTACCTGGCAGCGGTCCTCTGGCTGCCCGGCATCTATCTCATAGTGCGGCTGGAGGAAAAAGAACTGCGGGAGCGCTTCGGCCCGGCTTATGACGAGTATAGCCGCCGGGTGCCCCGCTTTCTGCCTGACATCTCACGCCGGGCCGGCTCCCGGGACGCCTGAATGGACACGCCGCCCCGGGCGTAGTAAAATGAGACTGTGGTACCGAGGTTATCTTCCAGGACGTCTTAAAGGAAGTCATCTTCTTGTCCGCACTTCCCCACCCAAACGTTCACGCCGCGCTAATACCCGGGGTGAAGTTGGCCAGCCTGCGCCTCAATATCCTGACCGCGGCGGTGCTCGCCCAAATATACCTCTTTCTCCGGCTGCGGCGGGCGGCCCGAGGCTGGCGCCGGAGTGAGCCCTGGAAATCCCGGGTCGTCGCCGCCGCGGGCGCGGTCATCGTAGTTCTCTCTGTCATGAACGGCTATATGCTGTTCCGGCCCATCCCCTGGGTTAACCCGCCGGCGGCGATAGAGGTTGCCCTATTCTATCCCGCGGCGGTGTGGGGCCTGGGCTCGATCTTTTCGGCTCTGCTTTTAGTCCTGATCCAGTTGCCGGTGGGGTTGGGCCGGCTGATGGTTCGAGCCGGTCGCGGCCCGGTGGCCGGGGGGGCGGCCATTGCCGTGAACCACGCTCGCCGCCGCTTTCTGCAAGCCGGAGTGAGCGGGTTGGTTGCCGGGCCCCTGTTGCTTGCGGGATACGGCGCAGCTTATGCCGCTAAGGCCTATGAGGTCTGTGAACTCAGTTTGCCCTTCGGTCGCTCTTTAAAGGTGGTCCAAATCAGCGACATCCATGCCGGTATCTTCATGACCCGGGGAGAGGTGCGGCGCATCGTCGATCAGGTCGCGGCGCTGCAGCCCGATCTCTTCCTCCTCACCGGAGACTACATCTCCAACTCCATGAAGTTTCTTCCAGAATGCGTCGAAGAATTGGCCCGGGTCCAGACGCGCTACGGCACCTTTGCCAGCATGGGGAATCATGAACACTGGTATGGGGAGCCGGGTGAGATCCTGGCGATCTTTCGGCAGCACCGGATCACCTTCCTGCTCAACAGCAATCAGGTGATTCAAGGCGACCAGGGTTTTTTTGCAGTGGCCGGCATCGATGACCTCATCTCCGGGCATCCCTCACTGGCGGCCGCCTTGCACGGGCTGGATGGCGCCATGCCGACGATCCTGCTCTCGCATCGCCCGGAGATCTTTCCCCAGGCCGCCGGCCGGTCGATTCCGCTAACCCTGTCGGGCCATTATCATGGGGGTCAAATCAAGTTAAGCCTGCCGGGAGCGGATCTCAGTCTGGCCCATTTGATGACCCCCTATCCTGAGGGCCTCTACCACCTGAAGGGCTGCCATCTCTATGTCAATCGCGGCATCGGGACCACGTTTACCCCGGTGCGCTTGAACGCCCGGCCGGAAGTGACCGTGTTTCACCTGACCTGAGGGAGTATCCTGGCTCGTCTGGCCGGCGCCGGAAATCGTTGAACCCTGGTCCCGCCCGGGAAAAGGTGCGGCAAGCGCAAGTGGAGGTGCAGACATGCAGACCGGCAAATTTCGCCGGGGAGCCCTGATGAAGGCCAGCCTCCTGCTAATTTTTATCGTGGCCGCGGTGTTAATTGTCCGTTTTAGCGGCCTCAGCGAATTGCTTACCGTGGAAAAGTTGAGAACCCTGTTGGCGGCCGCAGGAATATGGGCCCCCCTGGCCTTTGTTCTGATCTATGCGCTGGGAGTCTGCCTGTTCATCCCGGCCACCCTGCTTACCGCCCTGGGGGCCGCCATCTTCGGCCCCTATTGGGGGTTCCTCTATGTCTGGGTGGGGGCAATGCTGGGGGCGGCGGGCGCCTTCCTCATCGGGCGCTACCTGGGGCGGGAATTCGCCGCCTCTCTCATCGGCGACCAGCTCAAGAAATACGATGCCGCCCTGGAACGAAACGGCTTTGCCACTGTGCTCTACCTGCGCCTGGTCTTTTCCCCCTTCACACCCATGAACTTTGGCATGGGCCTGACCAGGGTGCGCTATCGGGATTACCTCTGGGGCACGGGGCTCGGCATTTTGACGGAAACTTTCATCATCACCTTCTGCGTGGGCGCCGTCAGGGAGGTCTGGGCCACCGGCCACTGGGCCAACCTCTTGACCTGGAAGATATTCTTCTCCCTGGGGCTCTTCTTCTTTTCTCTGCTTATTCCCAAGACCTTCAACAGACTGAAGTTCTGGCAGGGCCTTAAGATCGGATAGCTTCAGCAGGCCGTTACCGGCGCTTTGGATTGTATCATCCCCGGCCTGTGGACCGTGCCCTGGACCTCAACTTTCTTGCTCCGAACCGCCGGCGTCCGCGGAGGCCGCCAGATTAGACGGTGGGCCAGGAAGACTAGAATAATTATTCCTATGGCAAGCGTCAGGGCTTTCTTACCCCCAGGTAATTTCACTGCTTTTATCCCCAGTTCTTGTCTGGCTGATAAGTCTCCGAAGGCTCGACGCGAGCCCGCGGCTTTTTAATCGCATCTTCCCAAAGGCTTGGCCCGGGAGAAATCCACTAGGCGCTCTCAACCGAAACGGCCGGTGATATAGTCCTCAGTCTGCTTATTGGTGGGGGTGGTGAAGATTTTTTGGGTGGGGCCGAACTCCACGATGTGTCCCTGGAAGAAGAAGGCGGTGTAATCGGAAACCCGGGCGGCCTGCTGCATGTTGTGGGTGACGATGACGATGGTGTAAGTCGCCTTCAGGGTAGTGACCAACTCCTCGATCCTGGCGGTGGCAATGGGGTCGATGGCGGAGGTAGGTTCATCCATCAGCAGGATCTCCGGCTCCACCGCCAGGGCCCGGGCGATGCAGAGCCGCTGCTGTTGCCCCCCGGAGATGGCGGTGCCCGGCTGGCGCAGCTGATCCTTCACTTCGTCCCAGAGGGCCGCCCGGCTCAAGGCCTCTTCCACCCGGTCGGCCAGCTCTCCCCGGCTGAGGCGGTAGTGCATCTTGAGGCCGTAGGCCACGTTGTCGAAGATGCTCATGGGGAAGGGGGTGGGCTTCTGGAAGATCATCCCCACCTTGCGGCGCAGCTCCATGAGATCGCAACCCGGGCTGAGGATATTTTCGCCGTCCAGCAGCACCTCGCCGTTGGCCCGCTGGTCCCCATAGAGCTCGTAAATGCGGTTATAGATGCGGATGTGGGTGGACTTGCCGCAGCCGGAAGGGCCGATGATGGCGGTCACCCGGTTGCGGGCGATCTCCAGGCTGTTGTCGAACAGGGCCTGGTTTTCCCCATAAAAGAAATTCACTTGGCGGGCCGTAATTTTCAGGCCGTCATGGCCGGCGGTGGAGGTTTCTGCGGGGGCGGCCGTCTGGCTGCTGTCTTCTTCGGTAGCCATAATGGGTAAAGTCAAGGTAGCCGTCGAGTCGTTCATATTTTCCGTTCTCTCAGGGTATAGCGGGTAAGCAAGGTCAGGGCCAGGACCCCGCCGGTAATCAGCAGAGAGGCCCCCCAGGCCTTTTGTTGCCAGTCGGGATAGGGGGACACGGCATAGTTGAAGATGGTTACGGTGAGATTGGGGGTCGGCTGGCCCAAAGAGGTTATCATATAGGGGTTGTTGAGGGCGGTGAACAGCAGGGGGGCGGTTTCGCCGCTCACCCGGGCCACGGCCAGCAAAATTCCAGTGATTAACCCGGCCTTGGCCGCCCTGAAGACCACCGTTAGGGTTATCCGCCAGCGGGATGCCCCCAAGGCCAGGGCAGCCTCCCGCAGGGTATTGGGGACCAGGCGCATCATATCCTCGGCGGTGCGGGCGGCAATAGGGAGCATGATGATGGCCAGGGCCACGATGCCGGCATAGCCGGAGAACCTTCCCATCGGGACCACCACCAGGGCGTAGGCGAAAACCCCGATGATGATGGAGGGCATGCCCATCAAGACATTGGCGGAAAACCTGGTGTTGTCGGCCAGTCGCGATCCCCCACCGAATTCCGCCAGATAGACCCCCGCCATCAGGCCCAGGGGCACCGCCACCAGGGTGGCCAGCAGGGTCATGACCAGGGTGCCGATGATGGCGTTGACCAAGCCGCCGCCCTCCATGCCCGGCGGGGTGGGCAGTTGCGTGAAGAAGGCCAGATTGAAGGCGCCCAGGCCCCGGTGCAGCACCACGAAAATGATCCAGGCCAGGATCAGCATGCCCAGTACCGCGGACAGCGTCGCGAGCACGCTGACGACGCCATTGGCAAGGCGGCGGCCGGCGGATGGCCTCGGTTTCATAAGCCCACGCTCCAGGCGCGGTACATCCGTTTCAAGAGCATCTGGGAGACCATCTGCACCGCGTAGGTGATGATGAACAGGATCAAACCCAGTTCAATCAAGGAGCTGACATACATGGCCTTGGTCGCCTCGGTGAATTCGTTGGCCAGGGTGGAGGCGATGCTGTTGCCGGCGGCGAACAGCGACGGCGATATGTGGTGCGAGTTGCCGATCACAAAGGTGACGGCCATGGTCTCCCCCAAGGCCCGGCCCAACCCCAGGAAGACCGCGCCGATGATGCCCACCAGGCCGTAAGGGATGGTCACCTTATAAGTCACTTCCCAGGTGGTGGCCCCCATGCCGTAGGCGGCCTCCTTCACTACGTTGGGCACCAGGTTGAAGACATCCCGGGTGATGGCGCAGATAAAAGGCAGGACCATGAAGGCCAGGATGATCCCGGCGGTGAGCATGCCGATGCCCATGGGGGGGCCTTGAAACAGGGGCAGCCAGCCCAGGGTCTTTCCCAGGGCCGGCTCGATATAGGTTGCCATGAAGGGGGCAAAGATAAACATGCCCCACATGCCATAAATGATACTGGGAATGGCAGCCAGCAGCTCGATAATGGTGCCCACCACCCGGCTTACCCGGGGCGGGGCCAACTCCACCAGGAACAGGGCCAGGGCGATGCTCAACGGCACGGCAATGACCATGGCGATGAGGGTGGAGACCAGGGTGCCGTAAATGCTGCTGGCGGCCCCGAATCGTTCGGTAACCGGATTCCACTGGTTGGAAAACAGGAAGCCGAAGCCGAACCGCTTGATGGCCGGCCAGGATTGCTGGAACAGGGCCAGGAAGATGGCGCCCATCAGCAACGGGATCAGCAGGGCGCTGGCGACTGCCAGCCGGCGGAAGATCCGGTCGCCCCTGGCGGTGGCTTGCGGCGCCGGCCGATCTGAGATGGTTAGACTATCCGTTGGCATAATGGAATTTAAGGCTGGAGCCCGGAGGACCCCAGCCTTTCCGTAGAGATACGCAAGTTGACCTTATGATCGCGGCTGCGACCCGCTGCCTCTATTTAACCGGCCACACAGGTTTGCCGCCCGAGGTGATATCCTTTGCCCAGGAGGCTTCCACCATGTCCACCACGCTTGCGGGCATGGGCACGTAGTCGAGCTTTTCGGCCATCTCGCCGCCGTGCCGGTAGCACCAATCGAAGTACTTCAGCATGGCCTGGGCCTTGGCCAGGTCGGGCTGATCCGCGTGGACCATGATGAAGGTGGCGCCGGCGATAGGCCAGCTCTGGTCGCCTGGCTGGTTATCTATCATCAGGTAAAAGCCATAAGGGGCGCTCTTCCAATCGGCGTTGGCCGCGGCCGCGGCAAAGGCCTCCAGGCTGGGCTTCAAGAATTTGCCGGCCTTGTTCTCCAGCAATGTATAGGGCATATTATTTTGTTTAACGTAGGCATATTCCACGTAGCCGATGGAACCGGGCACCACTTTCACCTGGCCGGCTACGCCTTCATTGCCCTTGCCGCCGACGCCTGTGGGCCACTGCACCGAGGTGTCGGCGCCGACCTTATCCTTCCATTCCGGGGAGATCATGGAGAGGTAGGTGCTAAAGATAAAGGTGGTTCCGGAGCCGTCGGAGCGGTGCACCACGGTAATGCCCTGGGAGGGCAGCTTCAAGCCGGGGTTGAGTTTCGTGATGGCCGGGTCGTCCCATTTGGTGATTTTACCGAGATAGATGCCGGCCAGCACCGGGCCGTCGAGCTTCATGGCCCCGGGGCCGACGCCCGGGATGTTCACCGCCATCACCACGCCGCCCATGACCATGGGAAACTGGACCAGGCCATTCTCTTTCAGCATCGCTTCTTTTTGGGGCGCATCCGAGGCCCCGTAATCCACGGTCTTCGCCTTGATCTGCGCAATGCCGCCGCCGGAGCCGATGGACTGGTAATTGACCTTCATACCGGTGATCTGATTATATTTGAAGGCCCATTGCGAATAGATGGGGTAGGGGAAGGTGGCCCCGGCCGCGTTCAGGGTTACGGTCTGGGCCTGGGCTAGACTGGCCAGGAAGAGAGTTAGGATAAGGGCTGAGAGAAACCACCATGACTTCCGCATCTTTATGCTCCTTCGAGTTGGAGGGATTGTTGGCAGACTGCTTTAAAACCACCTGTCTGTCCTGAGGTCAGGAAACCCTTGGGGACACCGCTGGATTGTAAAACACCATTTAGCAATTTAGCGCTTAATTGTTAAGGAATGGTTAGGATAGGGTAAAATTTTGATGAATTCGGGGTTTTGGTCAAGGGGCGGGATTACACCGCCGGCAGGTGCAGTGCGAAGAGGCTCCCCGCCCCCGGGGTGCTTGCCACCGTCACCCGGCCATGGTGCGCCTGGGCGATGTGCTTGACGATGGCCAACCCCAGGCCGGTGCCGCCGACCTTCCGGCTGCGTCCCGCATCCACCCGGTAGAAACGTTCAAAGATGCGGTCTAGTTGATTCTTCTCGATGCCTACCCCCTGGTCCTGAACCCGGACTACCACCTCGGCGTCATCCCTGAGAGCCTCCACCTGCACGGCGCTGCCCGCGGGGCTATATTTGACGGCATTGTCAATCAGGTTCACCAGGGCCTGTTCCAGGAGCGGCGCGTTGATCCGGGCTCGCAGCTTCTCCGGGCAATTCAGCCGGACCGTGATCTCCTTGGCCGCGGCCTTGGCCTCACAGATCTGGATGGCGGAATCCAAGACCGCCTTGAGCCTGCCGGCGGTGAGAAAGACCCTTCCCTTTTCCGCATCCTGTTCGATCCGGGAGAGGCTCAGAAGATCGTCGATAATCTCATTGAGCCGATCGGTCTGCCGGGAGACGATGCCCAGGAAGTTCTGGGCATTCTCCGGCTCCTGCATGGCGCCGGCCAGTAAAGTCTCCACGAATCCCTTGATGGAGGTGATGGGGGTCTTCA
>JBKQLU010000076.1:0-68694 GCA_052326585.1 Desulfobaccales bacterium
CCCACCCAACCCCCAAGTAGGGGCGACAGTGGCACAGGCTTCCAGCCTGTGATTGGGTCGCCCCTACCTAAGCCCCATAAGCACGGGCCACCCAGCGGGTCGCCCCTACTTGCACGTCTTGCAGCCCTTCCCGTGTTCCAGGCCCTCCACCAGGAGGCCATAGTGTTCATGGATCAACTTGCGGTCGAATTCCCAGATTTGCTCCAGCATCTGCGCCTTTTCGGCCTCGCTGAAATAGCCCATGCTGGGCAGGAAGAAGTGCTTGTCTTCTTTTTCAATATGGCTGGGATAGAAAACCGCCAGCGCCTCCAGATGCAGCAGGAGATCGTCGAGGGCCCCGGTTTTTTCCAGGAGATAGTCGTTCTTGGCCTGGAGCAGCGAGTTGGTGGTCCGGTCGCCCCAGCGGTGGTCCTCGATCAATTCCTCCATGGCCTGGCGGTGCTCCGGGGTCAGGTCTTTGCCGGCCAGGGCCGCGAACAGGATGCCCTCCTCTTTGCCATGGTGGCAGCGGCCGGCGTAAGTTTTGATAAAATCCACCACGTTGTCGATGAAGATCGGGTCCACAAAGGCAAACTCCACCGCCACCGCGACGTTGTCTTTAAGGCGGGCCAACTCCTGCTTCATGAGGGCAACCAGGCGCTCGATGAGGCGGTGTTCGATCATCAGGGGTCCGATGGGCTGCATTATCTTCATTCCTTAAAGGTTGGGGCCTGGGCGTGCATCATCTCCGCCAGACCGGGGGCGCCGGATACTTAAGCGCTAGACCTTCACCAATTCGTACTCCCGGGCGCCCAGGCGCAGCTTTTCGGCGTACTCCAGTTGCAGGGGCCAGTCCACCTGGGGGTAGATGTCCTTGAACTTATCGCTGCCGGGGGCCAGCTCCTTCAGGGCGGAACCCAGGCGCCCGGGGCTCTCGATGACCAGGTCCACGCAGGCCTGGTCGATGGCCACCGGGTCCCGGGAGGCCAGGATGCCAAGATCCCCCACCACCGGCAGATCGTTGTGGCCATAACAGTCGCAGGCCGGGGAGACCTGGGTGAGAAAGTTGACGAACACTACCCGGTCCTGCCGGTCCTTAACCACCCCGTAAGCGTATTCCATCATCTTCTTGAGGAAGACCGGGATCGATTCGTTCCACTGGATCTGGATGTTGCCGTAGGGGCAGACCAGCAGGCATTCGGCGCAACCCACGCAGCGGGTGGGGTCGATGGCCGCCTTCTCGGTTTCCGGGTTGATGTGGATGGCCTCCTGGGCGCAATGGATCACACAGTCGCCGCAGCCGGTGCACTTCTTGGCGCTCACCTTGGGGGAGATGTTGGAGTGCTGCGAGAGCTTCCCCTTGCGGGAGGCGCAGCCCATTCCCAGGTTCTTCAGGGCCCCGCCGAAGCCCGAGAGTTCGTGGAGCTTGAAGTGGGAGAGGACCACCAGGGCCGGCGCCTCCATGATGGCCTCGGCCAGATAGACCTTTTGGAACTGCTCCCGGTTGATCTCTACCTCCACCTCCGCCTTGCCGGTAAGGCCGTCGGCGATGATCAGCGGGGCGCGCACCACCGCGTAGGCGAAACCGTTTTCGATGGCGGTGGTGAGGTGGTTCGCCGCCTCGGCCCGGGTGCCGACGTAGACGGTGTTGGCATCGGTGAGAAATGGGCGGCCGCCGTTCTCCCAGAGGTGGTCCACCACCCGGCGCACATAGATGGGGCGGATGAAGGAGGTGTTGCCCTGCTCGCCGAAATGGAGCTTCACCCCGATCAGGGGCCGCTTCTTTTTGCGCCGGATGATGTCCTTGACCGAAAGGGCCTCCAGGAGCCGCTGGAATTTCTGGAAATTGGGCTCCTTGACGCTGGCCCGCAGATCCATGAAGAATACCTGGCTGGGCATGGTTCTTCCCTTGTTTTTATTAACGCAGCGTTAACTTTTCCGCGAAAGAGAGCAATCGTTCACCAGCGCAGGCTAAAGCCTGCGGCTACAGCTCGCCGCTCACTATTTTTCCGCCCACCAGCGTCATCACCGCCCGGCCCTTGAGGGTCCAGCCATGGAAGGGACAGTTGCGGGATTTGGAGGCGAACTGCCCCACGTCCACGGTCCACTCCCGGTTGAGGTCGATGAGGGTCAGATCCGCGGGGGCGCCCACGGCCAGGGAGCCGCCGGCCAACCCCAGGATGCGGGCCGGGTTGAGGCTCATCTTGGCGATTAACTGGGACAGGCTGAGGACTCCCTCGTGCACCAGTTTCAGGCTGAGGCCCAGGCTGGTCTCCAGGCCGATGAGGCCAAAGGCCGCGGCCTCAAACTCCCGGTCCTTTTCCAGGCTGCTGTGGGGGGCGTGGTCGCTGGCGATGGCGTCCAGGGCGCCGTCGCGCAGGCCTTCTTTGACCGCGGCCAGATCGGCGGCGCCGCGCAGAGGCGGGTTCACCTTGGCGTTGGTGTCGTAGCCGCCCACCGCGGCGTCGGTCAGGCTGAAGTAGTGGGGCGCGGTCTCGGCGCTCACCTTAAGTCCCGCGGCCTTGGCCCGGCGGATCAGTTCCACTGCGCCCGCGGTGGAGACGTGGGCGATGTGCAGGTGGGCGCCGGTGAGTCCGGCCAGGGCCAGGTCCCGGAAGACCATGACCTCCTCCACCGCCGCCGGGATGCCCTTCAGGCCCAGGGTCAGCGAGACGAGGCCTTCGTGCATCATCCCCGCGCCCCGCAGTTCCAGGTCCTCGCTGTGGGAGATGACCGGCAGGGCGAAGGTGCGTCCATATTCCAGGGCCCGGCGCATGAGCATGGAGTTCATCACCGGCCTGCCGTCATCGGAGACGGCCACGGCCCCGGCCTCCTTCTGGTCGCCGAATTCGCTCAGGCTCTCCCCCCTTAAACCCATGGAGATGGCGGCCACCGGGTAGACCCGGGCCAGTCCGGCGGCCGCGGCCTGCTCCCGGATATAGCGGCTCACCGCGGCGGTGTCGTTCACCGGACTGGTGTTGGGCATGGCCGCCACCGCGGTGAAGCCGCCCTGCGCCGCGGCCCGGGTTCCGGTCGCGATGGTCTCTTTGTATTCCTCCCCCGGCTCCCGCAGGTGGACGTGCATATCGATGAGTCCCGGGGTCAGCACCAGGCCCCGGGCCGAAACAACCCGCCGGCCCTCAGCCGGGATGCTCCCCGGGGGCGCCAGCAGGGCGATTTTGCCGTCCACCAGCAAGAGGTCCATGGGAGCCTCCAGGGCTTGGGCCGGATCCACCACCAGGGCGCCCTTAATCAGCATCAAGTCTTTTCTCCTCCGATCAAGAGGTAGAGGACGGCCATGCGCACCGCCACGCCGTTGGTCACCTGCTCCAGGATGACGGAGTGGGCCCCGTCGGCCACCTCCGGCGAGATTTCCACCCCCCGGTTCAAGGGCCCCGGATGCATAATGATGGCGTCTTCCTTGGCCAACTCCAGGTGCCGGGGGGCCAGGCCGAAGTGCCGGCTGTATTCCCGCAGGGTGGAGATGAACCCCTGGCCCATGCGCTCCAGTTGCAAGCGCAGCATTATGATGACGTCGGCCCCGGCCACCGCCTCTTCCAGGGAATAGGTGACCTCAACTCCCAGGTCGGCAAGAAACGGGGGCAGCATGGTGGCGGGGCCGGCCACCGTCACCCGGGAGCCCATCTTGCTGAAGGCCAAAATGTCGGAGCGGGCCACCCGGGAATGGGCGATATCGCCGATTATGGCCACCTTCAGGCCATCCAGGCGGCCTTTGGCCTCCTGGACCGTGAGCAGGTCCAGCAGGGCCTGGGTGGGGTGCTCATGCAGACCGTCCCCGGCGTTGACCACCCCGCAGCGCAGCTTGCCGGCCAGATAGCTCGGGGCGCCGCTGGCGTAGTGCCGGATGACCAAAAGGTCTGGTTGCATGGCCTCCAGGTTGTGGGCGGTGTCCGCCAGGGTCTCGCCCTTCACGGCGCTGGAAGCGGCTACGGTCAGGTTGAGGGTGTCGGCGCTGAGGCGCTTGGCCGCGATCTCAAAGGACATGCGGGTCCGGGTGCTGGGTTCGTAGAACATGGTCACCACCGTCTTGCCGCGCAGAGTGGGGACCTTCTTGATGGGCCGCCGGGAGATCTCCTTGAAGGAGGCGGCGGTGGAAAGAATAAGGTGGATCTCTTCGGCCGAAAGCTCAGCGATGCCCACCAGATCCTTATGCCGGAATTCCATGGCGGCTCCTTTTTATCCCCGGCGAGAGTGGCCGGCCGCCAATGTTAGCGGCGCAACAGGCCCGGTCCCGGATAAAATCGGGCCAAATTACCGCAGGAGTGGTTAACCTGACCCCGGCGGGCGCCCGGGAACCTGCTCCCGGGGATTCGCCAAAAAAAAACCTCCCTGGAAAAAGGAGGCCGGTCTCGATATTCTGGGTTTCGCGGTTCATAGGCAGCCTGCTGGCATCCAACCTTTTTTACCATTCCCCGGAGAGAAATTCAAGAATAATCTCCGGATTTTCCCGGGCCGCCGGTTGACAATTTTCCGGGCCGTCCCCATTTTATGCAGTAGACCGCGATAACCAGGAGGAAGCGAAAATGGCCAGAGAAGTGGTGAAAGGGGAATCGTTCCGGGAAGTCTCCCGGCTGCGCCGGGAAATGGACCGTTTCTGGGAGGATTTTTTCGGCCTCGGCCCAGTGGCGCGGGGCTGGGGCGAGGAGTGGAGTCCGGCGGTGGACGTGGCGGAAACCCCTGAAAAGCTGACGGTGAAGGCCGAGGTCCCGGGCATCGAACCCAAAAATCTCGAGATCTCCCTGGCGGGGGATATCCTCACCATCAAGGGAGAAAAGAAATCGGAGCGGGAGGAGACCAAGGAAAACTACCACCTGGTGGAGCGCAGCCAGGGCTCCTTCTGCCGGTCCTTGCGGCTGCCCGCCGCGGTGGCCGCCGACAAGATCGAGGCCCACTATGAAAAGGGGGTTCTGACCATTACCTGTCCCAAGAAGGAGGTGGTCAAACCCAAGGCTATCGCCATTAAAAGCAAAAAAAGCGAGACCCTCGCAGAAAAAACCAAAAATATAAAAGCCGCGAAGCCTAAAGCTGCGAAAAAGGCTAAGCCTCCGAGAAAGGCTAAACTTGAGAAAAAGGCGTAAATCTGCATATGGGTTTTTTGGGGTCAGAACCCTGCGCGGCTGAGCTGTCAGACACCGCAAAGGTTGCAAATCGTCTGGCGCCAGGCTCCATAATTGCTGAGACATTTGCAACTGCGGTTTATTATCCCCCTGGGGCAGGGGGGATTTAACATAGCCTCCTGAATCCCCCTTAACCTCCCTCTTCCCAGGGGGGCTTTAATATCCTTGGAACTTAGGTTTTCTTGATCTAAGGGCAACTTGCGATATAGATATCAGGCGGCCCCAGGGCGCGGCCTGACGAGGTAAAGATCCCGTGAGCACGGAAATGGAAGCCGTCATTAAGAATGCCATTGTCCAGGAAGAGCTCTCCCACGCCTTTTATCTGCGCCTGGCCGACCTGGTGAGCCACGCCGACACCAAAGAGACCCTGCGGTATCTGGCCAGGGAGGAACTGGAGCACAAGCAGTTCCTGGAGGGCTGTATCACCCCCCAGGGTTGCAAATTGACCGGCCGTCCCCGGGAGGTCCATCTGGCGGAACTGCTGGAGGCCCCCAGCTTCAGCGACGCCCTGGCCCCCAAAGAGGCCCTGGTGGTGGCCATGAAGCGGGAAGAGGGCTCACAGCGCTTCTATAAAGCCCTGGCCGCCTTGCAGCCCCCCGGGGAGATCCGGGATTTCCTGGAGAAGATGGCCCAGGTGGAGCTCTCCCACAAGGAAAAGATGGAATATCTTTACGATAACACGGCCTTCCCGGAAGCCTGGTATGAGAGCTGAGGAATGGCCCCAGGCTTCCTCATCGCCTTAGAAGGGGTGGACGGCTCCGGCAAGAGCACCCAGGCCGGGCTGTTGGCCGCCGCCCTGGAAAAGGACGGCCACCCCGTGGTCCTGACCCGGGAACCCACTGACGGCCCGGTCGGGCGGCAGCTCCAGAGCTACCTTAAGGGTCCCAGCCGCCATCTCTCTGCGGCAGGGGAGCTCGCACTCTTCATGGAGGACCGCCGGGGCCACGTGTCCCAGATCATCTCACCGTCCCTGGCCCGGGGGCAGATCGTCATCAGCGACCGCTACTACTATTCTTCGGTGGCCTACCAGGGGGCCCTGGGACTGGACCCCGACGCTATCCTGGCCGCCAACCAGTCCTTTGCCCCAGCGCCGGCCCTGGTGTTCATCCTGGTGCTGCCGGTGGCCGAGGCCCTGCAGCGCCTGGCCCGGAAGGGCAAAGGGGCCCGGCAGGTGAGCGAGTCCTTTCCTTACCTGAAACAGGTGGAAGCCATTTACGCCGGCCTGCGGGATCCCCGGGTGCGGCGGGTGGAGGCCTCCCGGCCGCCCCTGGCGGTGCAGGCCGCCATCCTGGAGGAGACCCGCAAGGCCCTGAAGGAAGCGGCGGCGGGCTAGGGTCCGCTTAACAGCTGGCTGGCGCGGGAGCCTAGCTCTCCTGGCTGGCGGCCAACCCTTGACAAACGCTACCCTCAAAAGTTAAAAATATGCGGTTTGGGCCGTTAACTCAGTCGGTAGAGTATCTGCCTTTTAAGCAGAGAGTCGTTGGTTCGAATCCAACACGGCCCACAAAAGCCCTATACTAGTCCCCATCGTCTAGCCTGGTCCAGGACACCGGCCTTTCACGCCGGCGACACCGGTTCAAATCCGGTTGGGGACGCCAAATTAAATCAATGGGTTAGCCGAATTAGGCTAACCCTTATCTTTTCATTCCTCACATGGGGGGCCTGAATGGAGGGAAGAAAGGGGAGATTTTTAATTTGGGCTCTGGCCGGTTCTAAGTCGACGCTCCTGTTTTATTGTATTCTGTGATTATGCGGCATTCGGATTAAAATCGCTGGTCGGGTATACGGGAATCGGCCCCATCGGCGTTTGGATATTCATCTCCTGCACTACGCTGTTGATCAGGTCCGGATAGACCGCATCGGGCAGCGGCTGGTCAATGGCAAGCACCCCCTTGGATTTCAGGAACTTGAACCCACCATTTATGAAGTCCATGATCTCCTTGCTGAAGACTAGCGGCGAATTCACCTTCGGCCCTGTGGAGCCAGTGCCGGCCGCATTTTGTCCGTATATGGACATCCAGATGTCCTTGGTCGTAAAGCCGGGGAGTTCGGGGGCGATTGTTTTAACCGCCTCATAGGGGTCTTTCATAAGGACCTGCAAACCCACGATCTCGGATTTCAAGTATCCCTTGGCGGCTTCAGGGTAGGCATCGATAAAATCCTTTCTCATCACATTGAAGCTGCCGTCTTGGGCGCCCCAGAAGGCGCCGGTAAACAACAGCCTGCCAAAGCCGCGGTTCATTATTTGGGCTGCGTGCGGTTGCCAGCTCTGCGCGGCATCTATCTTTCTGGCCTGAAGCGCGGTCTTGATTATCGTGGGGTCGAGATACTGGATTTCAGCTTTAATATTGGCCTTATTGGTCAGGAAAAGTATAAAGCGGTCACCGCAGGAGCCTTTCCCGGCAACCCCGATTTTCTTGCCATCCAGCCATTTGACGGCCTCATCGTTATCCTTGAACTCGGGGGCATCGCTCCTAACCATCAGATAGGAACACATCTGCCCGGTGTCGGAGAAGATATCACAATTAACAATTCTCAAATCAGCAATCTCCCTTCTGGATGCAGCTACGTAGGCTGGCATATCACCCAGGTTGCCTATTTGGGCTTTATTGCCCAAAAGATTGTTGACTATTGAAGGGCCGACTACCTGGTAGTTCATTTCCAACTGACTCCCGGCTGGGAGGTAATATTTCCACAATTCCTTGTGTTTAACATACATTGTCGCCCAAGAACCAAACCACGAAGTGTTATAGCAGAAGGTCACATTTGCAGGTTTGCCAGCTGGAGGGGTCTGGGCGAATGCCATGGATACGCCCTTCCCGAAGGAGGAAAGGAAGGCGTTGATGCTGGTAAGGGTCAAGCCCATCACCAGGGCCTTAGAAATAAATGTCCTGCGGTCCATTTTGCCTTTTCCATACGCAGCGATTATTTCGTCGAGTTCATCCAGTTTTCTCATCACCTTCTCCTCCAGTGAGATTTATTTTTCTATTTTCTACGATGCCTATGGAAATATCCTGTATTGCTCACCCTAAGCACCTACCTTTTTTGTAGGCTTTTTCAAATCCCGGCATATGACGCCACAGGTGACCATACGGAGAGGCAGGCGCGAGGGGAAATTGCTCAGTTCAAAGGGAGAAGCCATCAAGGTAACCGTTAGGGAGCATTTAGGGGCCGAGGGGTATGAGCTACCCCGTGGACTCTTATCCGGCCTCCGGGATCATTGAGCCAATAGAGCGGCTATTTTTCTGATCGCATCGGGACCGTTCTCCCCATATGCATCAGCGCCTATTTCATCCGCATATTTTTGAGTCACCGGAGCACCACCGACTATGACCTGGATTTTGTCTCTGATCCCCTCCTGGTTCAGCAGCGCGATCACTTCCTTCATCTGCGGCATAGTCGTGGTCAATAATGCTGACATCCCCAGCACCTGAGGAAGAGTTTCCTTAGCCTTCGAGAGGAATGTCTCCTTGGACACATCGACCCCCAGATCGATGACTTCGTGGCCGGCAACCTCGAGAAGGAGTACCAGTATATTCTTTCCGATATCGTGCATATCATCCTGAACGGTTCCTATCATCACCTTTGCGGGCTTGAGTGCTTCTGCTACCTTGATGTGTGGCTTCAGGACCTCTAGGCCTGATTTCATGGCCCGAGCCGCCTGCAGAAGCTCTGGAACGAAGTATTCATGACGATCAAACTTTTCGCTGACTAGTGCCATGCCCTTTGAAAGTCCGTTGACTATGGCCTCGACAGGGTCTATTCCTTTCCTTATCGATTCTTTGCAGAGTTCGATGGCTTCGTTTTGATTCCCTGTCTCTACAGAGTACGCCAGTTTCTTGAACATATCCTCTGCCATGTTTTTATTCATTTCCAACTCCTCTTGTCATATTCCAGCGACGCATCTCTTAGTAACCAAGACTAAAGTTTGGGAAATACGCCACTCCGGAAGGCCTTAAGAAACGCTCCACATCCGGGCCATTACCGCGAAGAGTTTCGGCGCTCAGCGCTTGCCAGCAACAAAATCCTTCCACGTATCGATAAACGCCACGAAGTTTTCTTTGGGGGTTGGCTTTGGAACAACACAGGCTCCTGAGAGGATGTAGCCCTTGGCTTTGGTGCCAATCTCCAGTGCCTCTCGCGTCTCCTTCTTAATCTGTGCCATACTACCCTGCATGATCGTTTGAACCACATCAACCTGCCCCATCAGGCAGACCTTGTCTCCTATTTCTTGAACCGCTCTCTTGAAATCCACATTCACATATCCAGAATCCAAACTGAGAATATCCGCTCCCGTTTTCACGATCAGATCCCAGCGATCATCCCACCAGCCACATAAATGGTACATTACCTTGGCGCCGGCTTCGTGATAGGCGTCGAAGGCTTTCTTGTCGAAGGGCAGAGAAAATTGTTCATAGTGTTCTCTTTTCACGAAACTGCCGGATGCCGCGGGATTGGCAATCAGGATAATGTCGGCTCCGGCTTCAATGAGTGCCTTGCCGTAACGTATGCATCCCTCAGTAGCCAGTTCGATCAGCTCCATAAGCCACTGGGGTCTGTCCTTGAGGTCAAGCATGAAGTTATTAATACCGCGCAGGAACATGGCGTTTCTATAACCTGCCTGGCAGAAAGCGATGATCGGCAGGTCGTTGCCCACCCGTTTCTTCAGGTCTCGGACAATGTTTATGAGCAGGGGTAGTTTGGCGCTCCTGGAAGGATCCAGCATTTCGATCTTAGACAAATCTGTGCTGTCCTCCAGTGGGCTCTGCACCGGACTTGGCGGTTGATCCTCATGGTATACCTGCTTGAGGCCCATAGCCTCAGCTTCAGGGCTGGTAAAAAAGATGTCCCACACACCATCCAGATTGAATTCCCTCTGGAAATTCACCTGCATATCAACAAACCTTTGGTAATCTTCATACATCTGACTGAAAGTGTACCCGTAGTACGCTATCCCATATTCCCTTATTAATGGTAAACAAGGCACGCGATCCACCTCTCTGAGTTCGGCCGCGGCTATCACGCGCTCTTTCGGCGTCATGTCTCTCCTATTCCACGCCATACTATTCCTCCATTCGCCCAGGTTCTCAGTTATAACACTTCAGGTTTCCTAACGAATTCCATCCCTTACCTCATGAAGGACTGCAAGTACAGTTCTCCATTGAATACGAATACAATGATTCGATATACGTATATTTTTGTCAAGAAATATTTTAGGTGAGGCAAGAATAGATGTCAGAGCGGAACCCCAGACAAAAAGGGTTTGCTCCTGCGGCGCGGAAGGTATTTGGGTGCTGTTATACCCATTTTCTTAAGACGCTTGGAATATATCTCTACCTTGCCTGAGGTGGTTTTGAATATGCCGTCTTCCGGATTTCCTGGGTCTTTCCGGGCCTTAAGAACTCTCTTCTCTTTGACAGCGTGACAAGACTATTTTATGTGTATATACTCCTATGTGAAAGGCGAATAGAAATGAGCATCGAGCCCAAATTCCTGGATAAAGCCGGTTGCCTCGAGATGGGGCGCGCCTGCCTCTGTTTCAATATTCGGAAAGCCGCCAGGGCCATCAGCCATCTTTATGATAAATTTTTGCGACCTGCTGGCCTCCGGGCTACCCAGTTTGCCTTGCTGATGGCCATCAGAATAAACGGTCCGGTAACCTTGACGCGACTGGCGAAGGTCACAGTTATGGATCGGACCACCCTCAGCCGCAATCTTGTGGTGTTGGAAAAAAGGCGACTTATCCAGATTCAATCGGGGGAGGACCGGCGCGAACGGGAAATTTCCCTGACACCACTTGGAGATGAGATTCTGGAGAAGGCGGCATCCTTATGGGCTCAGGCCCAGGGCCACATCCAGGAGAGGTTGGGGCTGGAGAGGCTAGAAAATTTGCTCTGTGACTTGAAGGAAACTATAACCTTGACTCGGAAGGTCTAATTTTTTTTTAATATATATGTGTATATGCACTTTTATTGGCAGCTGCCCTGAAATAATCCAGAATTTGGTGCTTTCCTTGAGAAACGCCTGAAGGGGAAGGGCGCCTAGGGGCAATCACTATAAAGCCGGAAAGGGCCGAATCCCTGGAAGGAGGAGTTTAGATGAATCAGCGGGAAGCAAAACCAATGGGCACCAAGGTCCCACTCGCTTCGGGAAATAAGCATCGCAAGTTCTCCCGGGACATGTTAAGGCAACTTTGCTTGGACGCCGGCGCCGATGCTGCCGGCTTTGTGGATATCGCCCAGGAAGGCCTGGCCAAGGAACGAGAGGGCATCCTCCGGGTATATCCGGCTACCCGGAGTGTCATGGCCCTGATCCGGGTGATGAACCGGGAAAACCTGCAAAGTCCAGCGCGCTACCCGGCTAACGATGAATCGCATTGTGTCGGCGATGAGTTCTCCCGAATCTGCCGGGACATCCTCCGTCGCCTAAACGAGCAGGGCATCCGGGGAGTTGCGGTAACTAAGGCCTTTCCCATGGATATGAGCCGTTGGCCCGGGAAGATCTGGGATGTAAGCCACAAAACCATAGCCGTAGCAGCGGGCCTGGGGCACATGGGAGTCAATCGCCTGGTCATGCACCCAACCCATGGGAACTATATCCAACTAAACTCCATATTGATCAACGCAGAAGTTGACCAATATGATACGCCCTTGGCACACAGCCCTTGCCTCGAGTGTGGCCTATGCGCCGGAGTCTGCCCAGTAGGTGCCATCAGCAAAGATGGAGCCTTTGACTTCATGGCCTGCAGCACTCACAGTTACCGTTATAACATGGTGGGTTTTCAGGATTGGATCGATGCCGTCATCTCATCTTCTGATATGGCAGCCTATCGCGCCTGCTTCCAGGACCGCGAGACGGCCGCTCTGTGGCAATCCCTCATGTTCCGTATCGACCGCTGTGGATATTGCATGGCGGTCTGCCCGGCAGGGGAAGACGTTAAAGGCGATTATCTGGGCCATAAGAAGACTTATTATCAGCAGATAGTGAACCCTCTCAAAGAGAGACCCGAACCCGTCTATGTGGTAACCGGCAGCCGGGCGGAAGAGGTGGCGAGGCGCAATCCGTTTAAACAGGTGCGCTGTGTCCAGCCATTTTCGCTGCAACGCTAGTTGAGGGTTCCTTGCCTGGCATTTTACCAAACCCGAAGTCACAGGTGATAGCTTGCCAGGAGCCAAAATTATCGGCCCCGAGTAGAAGTTCCGGATACGGAATAGATATGGGAAGTTTTTGGCTCCGTGATAAGTCCTAACTTATAGCAGATATTGATGGTTTCCTTCTTTCTGCCTCTAATATCCCCTATTTTTATACAACGATGCTGCCCTCCTAGAGAAATGGACGGAGGGCCAGGAGGAGGACGCATTTCCTCAAAAAAATTCTACAATGCCGCCAGGTTCCAAGGGGGGCAAAAATTACCAGAATCCCCTTAAATGTCAATGAGGATGGTTCTTGGTTTTCTGTTTCCTGTTTTCTGTTTTAGCGCTATTGTATCTTTGAGTGGTCAGTTTTCTGATTGATCCTTTTGGGTTTTCACAGAAAACCGACCACCGAAAACAAAAGAACATGCGCCTAGCCATTATTGCCGATATCCACAGTAACCTGGAGGCCCTGGTGAGCGTCCTGGAAGGGATCCGCCAGGATGGGGTGGAATCCGTCCTGAACCTGGGAGACCTGGTGGGCTATAACGCCAGCCCCAATGAATGTCTGGCCATGCTTCGCAGCCGCGCGGACATCAAAAACCTGGCGGGCAACCACGACTTGGCTTTACTTTCGCCGGAGCGGGCCCAGGCCTTCAACATCATCGCCTATCAGGCCCTGATGTGGTGCCGGGAGCAGGTGGACCGGGAAGAACTGGAATTTCTCCAGGGCCTGCCCTTAACCCTGGAGACCCAGGGCTTCTGGGCCTGCCACGGCACCCCTGGCAGCCCGGACACTTATATCGCCTACCACTTCCAGGGCAAAAGGGTTTTGCGGGACCTGAGCCAAGGGTCCGGCGTCCGGGTCTGCTTCTTCGGCCACACCCACCGCCGGGCCTTGTGGTATAGGGATATCCGGGGGAAAGTGGCCCTGCAAGAAATTACCGCCGCCAAATTGGACCTGTCCCGGGAGGGTCACTATCTCATCAATCCCGGCAGCGTCGGGCAACCCCGGGACGGCAACCCGGAGGCCGCCTATGCCATCTTCGACGCTGAGGAGTTCTCCATTCATTTCAAGTCGGTGCCTTATGATATTACCGGAGCCCAGCGGCGCATCCTGGCGGCCCAACTGCCGCCCTACCTGGCGGAGCGCCTGGCGCTGGGAAAGTGAGCCGTAAGCAGTGAGCAGTAAATTTCCGTAAAATTATGGAAATGCCTTTTATACCACCTCGCAATCAATTGGCGGCGCAGCTTTCCAGCCTGTGCCGGTGCAGGCTTTCATCCTGCGGCTGCAATAATTTAGGAAACTGGAAACTGACTACTGACCAAGGGCTACTGACAACTGACAACTGAAAGGGGAAAAGATGGCGCCTTACCAGAAGGTGGGAGTGTTGAAGGACGGCACCCGGGTGACTCTGCGCCCCTTGGTGCAGGAGGACCGGGACGGGCTGCTGGATTTTTTCCGGCGCCTGGATGAGAAAGACAGACTGTTTCTGCGCAGTGATGTCCGGGACCAATCGGTCGTCGACCACTGGGTGAGCAACATCGACTATCAGAAGGTCTTTCCACTACTTGCCGAAGTGGACGGCCGCATCGTCGGGGACGCCACCCTGCACATGCGCAAGGTGGGCTGGAAGCGCCACCTGGGCAACGTCCGGGTGGTGGTCGCCAAGGACTTCCAGGGCCGGGGCCTGGGCACCCTGCTAATCAACGAGCTCGTGGAGCTGGCCGCGGAATTCGGCCTGGAGAAGCTGATTGCGGAGATCCACCTGCAAGCCCAGGCAGCCCTCAAGGTCTTTAAACATGCCGGCTTTACCACCAAGGCGGTGTTCGAAGACCTGGTCACGGATCTCGAAGGCAAGAATAGCGACCTGGTGGTGATGCTCTGCGACGTCCAGGCGAGGGAACGCCGCTAGCGTGGTGATTCCGGCACCGGGTCGCCCCTGCGCTTACTTCCCGGAAGGATTCTGGCCCCCTGAGGCATCATGGGACTGCGAGATCAGCACGCCGGCGGCCGCGTGGGTTACTGGATCCATGGCCACCTGCCGGTCTGGGTGCCGTAGTGAGGGAAGTGGCGCAAGAGGTCCGCTTTCAGGGCCCGGGCATGGGGGTAGCGTTCTTCCAAATTTTTCTTGAGGCATTTCAAGATAATTGCCTCCAGCGGGGCGGGGATCTCCGGGTTCAGTTCCCGGGGCGGCTCGGGTTCCTGTTCCAAAATCAGGTCGATGAGCAATTTTTCCACCTCGCTGTAAAAGGGCAGTTCACCGGTGTACAACAGGTACATGAGCACCCCGATGGCCCAAATGTCGCTGCGCCGCTCGCTCTTACCCATGATCTGCTCCGGGGCCATGAAGGGACGGGAACCCACCATGGTGGCGCTGATGTCCTTTTCCCCCAAGATCTTGGCGGCCCCGAAATCGAGAAGTTTTAGAGCGCCGTCCGGCTGGATGATGATGTTGTTAGGCTTGATGTCCCGATGCATGACCCGGTGGCGGTGGGCGTGGGAGACCACGTCGATGAGCTGCAAAATGATCCGCTCCACCAACGGCCGGGGCAGTTCTGCCCCCAGCATGTCCCCCAGGGTCTGGCCTTCCACATATTCCTGGATCAGGACCAGCTTGCCGACATCCTCCAGCAGGTCCACCAGCTTCGCCACCCCGGGGTGGGGGGCCAGCCTGGTGCAGATGGCCGCTTCCTTACGGAACTTGACGTTGGCGGCCTTCAGAAAGGGGATCTTGGCCACGTAGCGTTGCTGGGCCCCCAGGGCCTCGGTGTCCAGCACCAGCCAGACCTCGCCGAAACTTCCCTGTCCCAGTTTTTCGATCTTTTCGTACCTGCCCCCCAGCAGGGGGGTCAACTTGAACAGGGCCAGGTAGTCCCGGGCGCTGGGCACCAGATGTGCCACCAGCCCCTGGATGGCCTGGCGCCAGGGGGAGGGGGAGCCCACCGGCCGCACCTGGAAACTCCTGACCGAAAGTCCGACGGGCAGGGTCAGATCGTTCAACAAGACCGTCATGGGCTGGCCGCTGCGGTTAGTCAGGCGCACCTTGACGTGGCTGGCGTCCAGGGTCCGGGACAGAACCTGATGGAAGCGCTCCCGGTCCTCCGGCCCATAAAGCAACTCCTCCACGGTCACGGGGCTCTCGCCGCGCTTGGCGGGGTAGCCCAGAAAGCGCCGCAGGGCCGGATTGAGCTGGCAGCCCTCCCCAGAGCGCTGGCAGAAGAACAGGGGATGGCTGGTCTCCCGGAAGAGCCGGGAAGATTCTTGGGGAGAATCCAGGAGGAGTTGCCGGTCTTGCCGGAGCCGCAGCACCACTCCGATGCGAGCCAGCACTTCCTCAGGTTTAAAGGGCGCCGTCAGGAACTCGTCGGCCCCGGCCTCCAAGGCCCAGGCCGCCGCGGTCTCGGAAAACCGGGGCAGGGCCACGATTAAGGGCACCTCCTGGGCGGCCGCATCTTTCTTGAACTGGTGGATAAGAGTGTGAATCCGGGGCAGGTCGTCCAGGAGAATCAGAAGAGCGGGGAGGCGGTCCCGGGTCTGAGCCGGGAGTTCTTCGGGCAGACAGCGGCGCACCGTATAACCATGACTTATCAGGATCTCCGCCAATTTCTGACGGGTCTTGTTTGCCGACCCGGCGACGAGAATTTCTAGGGCCACCCGGAACCTCTGCAGGGATAATTTGCTTGGCAATCTAATGAGCTGCCCCCAGTAGTTGTACCAAGTTTTAAGTTAGGATGGGGGTTAAGTCAAGAGAGATGGTCTGACAAAAGTAAAGCTAAAATCTGGGATACGAAAGTTTCTAGAACTTGCCAATTTTCTCTCTCCTAAGATCTCTTAATCACGTCAAGAGAAAACGCCGACCTCCAAGAATCCGCCAAATGATGAGAAGGCCCGGGGGAAATCAGGCCTGCCGGATAATTTTTGCCAAGAATAGCGACTAACCAGGGCTCCCCCCTTAATCCGAAGCCGCGGCCTCCCGAGCGTTTGACCGCCCTGCCAGCCGCGGCGGGCCATGGGCATAATTGCGGGAAAATGAGGAATTAATCGCCGCGGCGGCCTGATACTTGCATGGATCATGGGTGCGGATCTTATTTCAGGGAGGGAGCGCGATGAATTTCCAGAATCGTGCCAGCCGGATAGAGCAGCATGGTGATCTCCAGGAAGCGCAATATGTCTTGGAAAATCTATTGGACAGCTCTGCCGACGCCATTGGCGTGGCGGACGCCAAAGGCCGATGCGTCAGTTGGAATCGGGCGGCAGCAGAGATTTTTGGCTACAGTGCGGCAGATCTCGAAGGAAAGCACTTTTCTGAGCTCTATGCAGATCCGGCTGAGCTCGAGATAATGCTGACCCGGCTGCGCCGGGATGGTTTCGTGAGACAGTATGAGATCAACATGAAGAAAAAGGATGGCACTAGTGCGCCGTTTGATCTGACCATCAATCTCTTATATGACCGGCAGCGTAATCTCACCGGCAGCCTCTGCATAGCCCGGGATCGAAGCGATAGCCGCAGGGCTCTGGCCGAATTGCAGATGCTGAATGAGCGGCTGGAAAATGAAATCAGCAAGCGGAAGAAGATGGAAGGTGCCTGGCGCGAAACCCTGGAAACCTTGAGTGCACTTCTAAATGCCATTCCGGAGTCAATTCTCCTGATTAGTGCGGGCGGGGTCATCGTTACGGCCAATGAAACCGCGGCAAAAAGATTAGGCAAAGATCTTGATGAACTAATCGGATCTGAGCTATCCAAGCTACTTCCTCCCGAAATAATCAAAAGGAGAAAGGCTTACACTGACGAAGCGCGGAGAACCGGCAGGTCGGTTCATTTTGAAGATATGCGGGATGGCAGGGTCTTGGACAACATAATCCGTCCCATCATCAATCCAGAAGGTAAAGTTTCCAAGCTCGCGGTCTTTTCCATAGACATCACGGCGCACAAGGAGGCGGAAGAGTCCATTAAGGAAAATATACGGTTACGCCAGCAAATTCTGGATACCATACCCAGCCCCATCTTCTATAAGGGCATCGACGGCCGCTATCTGGGAGTAAACCAATCCTTTCTCCAGTTCTACGGCAAGACTATGGAACAGGTCTTGGGCAAAACGGTGCACGAGGTTTTTTGCAAGGAAATCGCTGATAAATATTTCCAATTGAACCAGCACCATTGGCAGCACCCGGGTCCCCAGATTTACGAATATTACACCTATGACGCCCAGGGCCGGCGGCGGGAGATAGTGGCACATAATGCTACCTTCAATGACAATAATGGGGCTCTTGTCGGACTGGCGGGAGTCATGATTGACAACACCGAACAGCTGCAGAGCGAGCAGGTTATTAAATCCCTCCTTAATCAAACCAAGCTGATTTTAGACTCAGCCGCGGAGGGCATTTTGGGTCTGAACATTGAAAGGAAACATATTTTTGTTAATCCGGCGGCCACCAGGATGTTGGGGTACGGGGAAGGGGAGCTTATCGGCTGTGGTAGTCATGCGACCTGGCATCGCTTAAGGCCGGATGGGACGCCATACCCGCAAGAGGAATGCCAGATCCGTAAAAACCTAAAAAGAGGCGTCGCGTATTCTACGGAAGACGTTTTCTGGAGAAAAGATGGTTCAAGTTTTCCCGTTGAATTAAAGAGTAGTCCTATCAGCGAAAATGGTAAAAACATTGGCACCGTAATAACTTTCTGGGACATCACGGAACGCCAGCAGGCGGAGGCGGCCCTGCGGGAGAAGGAAGAAAAGTATCGGGGTTTGATAGAGACCACCAACACAGGTTATGTAATCGTTGATACCGGAGGCAAAGTTCTCGACGCCAATGCCGAATATGTGCGACTGACCGGGCATACTGCCTTAAAGGAAATATTAGGACGAAGCATCCTGGAGTGGACCGCGCAGCAGGATCGAAGGGAAAATACTGCAGCCCTGGAGCAATGCCGAAAAACTGGCTCCGTCAAGCATCTTGAGCTTAATTATGGAATAGACGGCCGCTTCATCGCGGTGGAGATAAATGCCACTGCCATCAGGACCTCGGAGGGGATAAAATTTATCGCCCTGGCCAGAGATATCTCCGATCGCAAAAAGGTCGAGGATGAGAGGGCCAAACTGGAGGCCCAGCTGGTGCAAGCCCAGAAGATGGAAGCCATCGGGACCCTGGCCGGCGGCATCGCCCACGACTTCAACAATATCCTCACCGCCATACTGGGCAACATCGGCCTGGGCCTGCTTGACCAAAACCTGGGAGACCGGGTCCGCCAACGCTTGGCTGGTGCGGAAAAGGCCTGCCAGCAGGCCCAGAGTCTGGCCCGGCAGTTGCTCACCTTCGCCAAGGGCGGCGCCCCGATTACGGAACTGGTTTCCCTGGAAAACCTGGTAGCCGAAGCTGCATCTCTGGCCTGCCGGGGCTCCCAGGTGCGCTGCGAATCTGCCTTTGGCAAAGATTTAATGGCGGTCACCGGAGACCCGGGACAGATCCACCAGGTCTTCCAGAATCTCATCATCAACGCCGTGCAGGCCATGCCCGGCGGCGGCAGCGTCAGGATTCAAGGAGAAAATGTAGAAATCGGGGAGAAGAGTGACAGCCCGCTGACGGCTGGCAAGTATGTCAAGATCTCCATCCAGGATAACGGGGTCGGCATACCGGAAAAATATCTCCAGAAGATCTTCGATCCCTATTTTACCACGAAGCAGCAGGGCAGCGGCCTGGGCTTGGCCACCACCTATTCCATCGTTAACAATCATCACGGCCATATCGCGGTGGAGTCCAGGTTAGGAGAAGGAACCACCTTCCAGGTTTATCTTCCGGCCAGCGACCAGAAATATGTGCCGCCACCCCAAGAGACTACCGAACTGCTTTCCGGGAAGGGGAAGATCCTGGTAATGGATGATGAGGCGATGGTCCGGGAGGTGTTGGGTATGATGCTGCTCACCCTGGGCTATGAGGTCGAGTTCGCCAGGGATGGGGTGGAAGCGAGCCAGATGTTCAGCCAGGCGCATGGCGCGGCAGAGCCATTTGCCGCGGTAATCCTCGATCTGACCGTTCCCGGCGGTATGGGGGGCAAAGAGGCTATGGAAAGACTTCTCAAGATCGATCCCCAGGTAAAGGCCATTGTCTCCAGCGGTTATTTCGCTGATCCCATAATGGCGGATTTTCAGAAGTATGGGTTTGCCGGGGTTATTGCCAAGCCTTATAAGGTTGCGGAACTGGGTAAGGCCTTAAATAAGGCACTCAAGGGAAATGAATAGGCAATGGTTAGACTTGGAGTGACATCTGGGAGAAGAGATCATTGCTAGGCTTACTCTAATTAAATAAATCAAATTGACCTATTTGCTGGGGTATATCAGACCATGGTGTCACCACTCAAATCCCAGACGCTAACCGGACGATCTTGGGCCGCGCTGGCGTTTCTAATTCTTTTGGGTTTTCTCGGAAATTTTTATTCTCTTCCCCTGTTCTTCGGGGCGGATTTCCTCTTCGGCAGTACCGCCGTACTTCTCACCCTCTTTTATTACGGTCTGTTTTGGGGGCTCCTGGCCGCCATTATGGCCAACTGGTATACCTATTTTCTCTGGGGGCATCCATACGGTTTTATCATGTTCTTTTTGGAGGCCCTGTGGGTCGGCTATCTGTTGCGCTCCGGCCGCCGCAATCTCTTTCTGCTGGATGGCGTATTCTGGCTGCTGATCGGCTTTCCACTAAACTTATTTTTTTACTATGTAGTTTTGCACATGGATACCGGTACCACTGGTTTCATTATCCTCAAAGAGGGCATCAACGGCATCTTCAACGCCTTGCTGGCCAGCCTGGCTATCAACTATCTGCCCCTGGACCGGCTCTTGGCACTCCCGCCGGCCCGCCGGACCTTTAGTATCCAGGAGGGCTTCTTTAATTTAATGGCGGCCCTGGTCTTGGCCCCGGCCCTGCTGCTGACCGTCGTGGAAATCAGGGAGGAGATGCAGAATGTTGAGCAGAAAATGATGACGGACCTGGAAACCATATCCTGCGATCTCCAATTCCATTTACACGCCTGGTATGAGCAACATTTGCCTCCCATGACCGAACTGGCCATGGCGGCGGGCAAGTCCGCCATGATCCCGTCAGCGAAATTGCAGCATGACGTCGAAATGCTCAAAAAATCATTTCCGGACTTCCTTACTTTGCATGTGGAGAATAGCTCCGGGGTCACTATTGCCTGTTCTCCAGCCACTAATGAAAAAGGGTCAACCATCGGGGTAGATCTTGCCGGAAGACCCTGGTTCAGGGAAGTTGAGGCTACTCATCGTGTGGTTCTATCCGAAGTTTTCCAAGGCAGCCTCGTGACACTTTCACCCACGGTCATCCTCAGCACCCCCATACTCCAGGGGAATCAATTTCTGGGAAATGCAACCGCATCCCTCGATTTAAGACGCATCAGTAAACTCCTCGAGCCCTATGGAAAGGACCGGGGCCTGGACATTACCATTACCGACGCCTGGGGCCGGGTCATTGCCAGCACCTCGGCGCAACGGGCCCCCCTGCAATACTGGGATCGCAGAAAAGTCGGCCTGGTTGAACCCGTTAGCAGCTCCATGTTCCGTTGGTTCCCGCCGGAGGAAAATCTGCCCTCCATGACACGCTGGAAGAAGTCCTTATTCGTGGCGCAAAGCGAGGTGGCCGAGGATATTCCCTGGGTTCTGACCGTTGAAGCTCCCATTGCCGCCAATCAGCAATACTTGTATACCATTTACGTAAAAAACCTCACGGTTATGGCGGTTCTCATTCTCGTGACCCTGCTGTTGACCCCGGCCTTGAGCCGCTGGCTGGTCAGTCCTCTGAATAAGCTGGCCCAGGTAACCACCGACCTGCCCGATAAGATCATGGCGCACCGTAATATTGACTGGCCTGCGAGTGAGGCCACGGAGGTGGATTCCCTCATTGGCAACTTCCAGTCCATGACCCGGGCCCTCGAACAGAATTTTCAGGAACAGCAAGAGCACGGCAAGGAGCTGGCCTGCGCCAATGAAGGTTTGCAACTGGAGATTACCGAACGGAGGGAGGCGGAGCAGGCTCTCCGGGATTCGGAGGCAAAATACCGCTCTTTGATCGATAATGCCAGTGAAGCGATGCTCCTTACTGATATCGATGGCAACTTCCTGGATGCCAATCGAAAAGCCGAAGAGTTGCTCGGCCACAGTAAAGCGGAGCTTTTGCGGATGAACGTCAGGCAAGTCCATCCTGAAGAAGACCTGGAGCGAGTCATGACCAGCTTTAAAAAAACGGTTCTCAATGGGGGACGTTCTCTATCCAATATCCGGCTTCTGCGAAAAGATGGAATGGAAGTTCCGGTAGACATCACCAGCAGTACGATTGAATACGGCGGCAAAACCATGATCCAGGAAATCTTAAAAGATATCACCGCGCGTCAAAGTGCCGAAGCAGAACGCGTGAGGTTCAGCAAATTGGAGTCCTTGTCTACCCTGGCTGGTGGTATCGCCCACTACTTCAACAATATTCTTACCGTCATACTCGGGAATATTAGCCTGACCATGCTGTATGGCAAGACAGAACCTAAGGTTTAAGATCAGCTGGTTAATGCAGAACAGGCGTGTCTAAAGGCACAGGGCTTGTCTCAGCAACTGCTCACCTTTGCCAAGGGCGGAGCACCGATTAAAAAGATTATTTCCATATCTAAATTATTGAAAGATACAATCGGTCTGGTCTTATCCGGTTCCGAGTCTCGCTATGAATTTTCCACCCCAGACGATCTCCGGTCAGTGGAAGGCGATGAGGCCCAGCTCAGCCAAGTTATTAGCAATTTGCTAATCAATGCTGATCAAGCCATGCCAGCGGGTGGAATTATTTTAATAAAAGCGGAAAATATTTCAATTAATGGCAAATCGAGTTTACCTATATCCAAGGGTAGATATGTTAGCTTTGCCATCGCCGATGAAGGGATTGGCATCCCCTCAAAATATTTAGATAAAATATTCGACCCCTATTTTAGCACCAAACAAAGGGGAAGCGGATTGGGCCTGGCGACGGCTTATTCGATCATTAAAAATCATTCCGGGCACATACAAGTAGAGTCTCAGGTGGGGGTTGGCACCACTTTTTATATCTATCTCCCTGCTGCAGAGAACGGAATTCCCGCCGCTGAACCGGAAACGATAAAACTGGCCAGGGGGCAAGGGAAAATCCTGGTAATGGACGATGAAGAAATGGTCAGAGAGGTCTTAGGCGCGATGTTGCGCCAGTTGGGCTACGAAGTCGATTTTAGCAGCGATGGCTCTCAGGCCATAGAAGAATTTGTCAAGGCGAAGGAGACCAATCAGCCATTTGCTGCGATAATCCTGGATCTAACCATCCCTGGGGGCATGGGAGGCAAGGAGGCCATAATAGAGCTTCTTAAGATCGATCCCCAGGTGAAAGCTATAGTTTCCAGCGGCTATTCAGATAATAAGATAATGGCGGATTTTCAAAAGTATGGGTTTGCTGGAGTTATTCCTAAGCCGTATAAGGTTGCGGAACTGGGTAGAGCATTGAATAAGGTCCTCAGCCAAGGGAATTGAGCCATTTTCCTGAGTGCCGGGGGCTGGCGGCCGCGGCCGCCAAGATCAGCGCGGCCCGGGAGCGCCGCCACCGCCAAGCGGCTTCGCACCGAGCCGCTTGCCCTCAGGGATGAAAGGCCGCGGTCTCCCCGTTTCGGCCAGGTGGAGGCCAGAGAATGGCGCCTGGGGAGCGGGCCTCATCCCAGGCGGCTGGTCTTGACCGCGGCGATGATGTATTTTACCTCGGCGGCGCTCAAGCCGTGGTGCACGGGAAGCGCCAAGATCTTCCTGGCCAGGTCTTCGGTGTGGGGCAGGCGGCTTTTCCCATAGAGCCTTTCAAAGACCGGTTGCTGATGCAAGCCGCGAGGATAGTGGATGGCCGTAGCAATGCCTTTTTCGGCCAACCGCTGCGCCAGGCTATTCCGGTCGCAGCCAAAGGTTTCTGGCTCCACCACCACACAGTACTGGTGCCAGGCCGGTTCGGAATCGGGGGTAATCCTCTGGAGGCCAAGACCGGGGAGGCCAGCCAGACCCGCCTGGAGCATTTGGGCGTTGCGGCGTCTGATGGCCAGCAGGTCATCCAGCCTTTTAAGTTGTTCCCGGCCGATAGCCGCTTCCACATCGGTCATCCGGTAATTCAGTCCCAGCAGGGTGTGCAGGTAGGGGCCGGTTTGCCCGTGGCTGCGCAGATAGCGCAACTTGGTGGCGTACTCGGCATTGTCGGTGCAGGTCATGCCCCCTTCCCCCACAAACATATTCTTGGAGGGATAAAAGGAGTAGGCGGCGAAATCCCCAAAGGAGCCGACATCGCGGCCGCGGTACGCCGCCCCGTGAGCCTGGGCCGCATCCCAGACGATGACCAGGTGGTGCTTCCTGGCAAAGGCCTGAACCGCGTCGATATCACAGGCATTGCCGAAAAGATGCACCGGCGAGATGGCCCGGGTCCGGGGCGACACCTTCCGGGCCGCATCTTCCAGGTCCAGAAGGAAGGTCTGTGGGTCCACATCGCAAAAGATCGGTTTCCCGGCGCTCATGGCCACCATGCTGGCCGTGGCCATGAAGGTAAAGGAAGGGACCAGGACTTCATCTCCAGGTTGTAAAAAAGCCAGATAAGCCAGGTGCAGGGCCGCGGAACCATTGGCGCTGGTTATGGCAAATTGGGCCCCTACCTTGGCGGCAAACTCTTGCTCAAAGGCAGCGCATTCCTTACCCTGACGCAAGGCGCCGGAGCGTAGGACCCGGACCGCGGCCTCAATTTCACTTTCGCTAAGCTTAATCTCGGCTATGCCAATCTTTTTCATGTCTAAATTCCCGGACTGTCGTTTTGGTAAGATTTTTTCCGGTAGCGGCGAATATTTTATGATACCACATTCAGGCTGAATCCGGACCTGACTGCCGCGTGAAGGTCTCTCCTGCTTTCGAGGCCTCTCATTCTGGTCCGAAGTTTCGGCAACTCTTGACATCGGGAGCGGTGTGATAATCTTTCATCTTAGGAACGGCAGCAGGCCAGGGGCGCCGGGCGAAAAGAGAAATAATGGACGCGAAAATGTCCATCCCCGGGTTTGCCGGCATTCTGCGGCAAAATTTTGCATTGCGCCCACAGGGTCCACTTCCACAGAAGGAACCACATGGCGACAGAAGAGCATTTCAAGAAGAGATATGAATCGGGCGATACTCCTTGGGATATTGGCAAAGCTGATTTCAATCTTATTCAGACTGTGACCACGGCGGCCATTGAACCCTGTAAAGCGTTGGATATTGGCTGCGGAACCGGCGATAACTCCATATGGCTTTCCCAAAAGAACTTTGCGGTGGTAGGTATTGATACTTCAGAGATTGCGATAGAGAAGGCTAGAGAGAAAGCTTCCAAGGCTAATGCCCAATGCACCTTTCTGGTGACGGACTTCCTGACCAACAAAATTGCCGGGGCGCCATTTGGCTTGGCGTTTGATCGAGGCTGTTTTCATACAGTAAACTCCGATGCAGAACGGCTAAGCTTTGCTAAAAATGTCGCGGCCCATTTAAAAGAAGATGGCCTGTGGCTGAGTCTGGTTGGCAGTGCTGATGAACAACGCCATGGGCCAGGTCCACCGCAGCGGACCGCCGGAGATATTGTTAACGCGGTGGAGTCCTACTTCGAAATCCTTTCGCTCGCTTCCGGCTATTTTGGCTCCAACCGCCCAACCCCGCCTAAAGCCTGGGTTTGCCTGATGCGGAAAAGGCGTTTCGCATAAATCTTGGCAAATCCACCCTGTAGCGGCGGGTTTAAATCCCGCCCCGGCTCTTTTCCACCATCTGATTCACGTAGGGCGCGTCTCACGCGCCCATAAAAAGTTCATGATTTCCGGGTGGCCGATGGTGCGTAAGACGCACCCTACGATTGGTGTTAGGGCGAGCCCTCGCCTCATTTCATCCCGGCATAAAGGCTTCCTTATCTAGCGTTACCTTGGGATAGAACCTCATTCTCAGCCGCGTGATGATAACCCTTCTGGCGCCTGCCTGGACCTCTGGGCAATTACCCGGGCGGGCCTGAGCCTTATCCTCCTCGCGCCGCGCCGCAGTCAGATCAGGGGCTGTCATAAAAAGTGTAAAGAAACACTTGACACAATACAGGTGGCTTGCTATCTTACTAGCGTGGACCTCGGGTCCACATCTCAAACCGTGGTGGAGACGCGAGTCCGCCCGGCAATGGGAGGATGGCCAGATGGCAGTGAAGCTGGAGAAGCCCAGAGGCAGCCAACCCTCAGATCCGGCGCCTTTGAAAATGCAGGACCTGGTACAGGCCACCGGCGTCCCCAAATCGACCATCCTCCATTATCTGAACGAGGGACTCCTGCCGGAGCCGGTGAAGACCTCCCGCAATATGGCTTACTATAGTCCGGCCTGCGTGGAGCGGATCGGCTTCATCAAGGTCATGCAAAGCAAGTACCGCTTGTCCCTGGCCATAATCAAGAAGTTTTTGCAGGAAGGCAGCGTCGGGCCCGAGATTGAACCGTTCCTGGAGTTAAGGTCCTTCATCTATGGCCGGCGGGATGACCGGGAACGGCTCGATTTAGAGGCCTTCTGCCGGGCCGCGGGGCTTGCGGCCCCGGAGGTGGCGGAATTACGGAAGGCGGGACTCTTGATCCCCCTGGAGCCGGACCGCTTCGACGCCGAGGACCTGGCCATCGGCCGCATCCTCAAGGATTGCCGGGAATTGGGCCTCACCCCGGAGGAAACCTCCTTCTATCCCCGCCTGGCCCGGGACATCGTGGACCATGAAATGGCCATCCGCGACCGGCTCGTAAAGGGGCTCTCCCTGGAAGAGAATGCCACCTTGACCCTTAAGCTTACCCGGGGGGCCCGGGCCCTGCGGCCCTATATCATCGACCGGATGTTTCAGCTCCGGGTGCTGTCCCGGGAGAGCATCGACGGAGATGAGGCCAAATGACCCGGGTCCGGATTCCGGCCCCTGCTGGAGCTTCAGCGCCCCAGCCCATAGGAGGAAAGCAGTATGTGCGAATTTTGCCATCAGCACGGAGACGGCCAGAAATGGTATCTGAAGGCGGAGAACTATTCCCAGGAACTTCTTGATAACCTGGAACGCCGCCGTTATCTGGAGGGTTTTGCGAAGCTCGGCAATCTGCAGGGCGCCGCGCTTGAAGCCGGTTTTCAAAAGGCCCTGCGCGCCCCGGCCTGGCTGCGCCAGTTGATCTACTATTTTCGGGAGAAGCGCCAGCGCCGCGATCACTTCGGGCAGGTGGTTCCCCTGGAGGACCTGGCCCAGGTGATGGACCTGGCCGCCTCCATCGTCCGCATTCCCTGCATCTGCCGCAAGATCAATAAAGGCAAGTCGGACGCCGGCTATTGCTTTGGCCTGGGGCTCGACGCCGAAAAGATGTTGGGTTTCCAGGAGGCCTTCCTGGAAAATTTCCGGCCTGGCCCTGAAGATGCGCGGGTTGACCGCCTTTCCAAGACGGAGGCCCTCGATTTACATCGCGGCTTCGAAAAGGACGGACTGATTCACACCATCTGGACCTTCAAGACTCCCTTCATCGGCGGCATCTGCAACTGCGACCGCGCCGACTGTCTGGCCATGCTCAGTTATCGCTATAATTTTCACGCCTTCTTCCGGGGTGAGTATGTGGCTGCGGTGAGCCAGGATGCCTGCACCGGCTGCCGGGAATGTCATACCAGGTGCCAGTTTGGGGCCCTGGGCTTCTCAGTGGTGGATCAGAAGACCTTCGTCGATCCCATGCGCTGCTACGGCTGCGGGATCTGCCGCTCGGCTTGTGAAATGGATGCCATATCCCTGGCGCCGCGGCAGGGCCATCCCATCGCGCATGATCTTTGGTGATTCCAGATGATGGGGCCTGGGGATCATCAGGGGGAACTCGAGGTTGACAACCTGAGGCGGACCTATTATCTGCACATTCCCCACTCCTATGATGCCAGCCGGCCCACCCCGCTGGTTCTGGCTTTCCATGGCCGCTGGGGCACTGGCAGGCAAATGGCGAAGCTCACCAACTTTTCCGGCCTGGCCGAGAAGCGGGGCTTTGTGGTGGTGTATCCGGACGGGTTCGAGCGTTCCTGGAACGCCGGTCATGGGACCGGAAAGGCGGAGGCCCAAGGGGTGGATGATGTAAAGTTCACCGCGCGGCTGATCGATGCACTGCGGCAGACGCTCAACCTCGACGGCCGGCGGGTCTATGCCACCGGTTTTTCCAATGGCGCGACCCTGGTCCAGCGCCTGGCGTGTGAACTATCGGACCGGATTGCCGCCATTGCCGCAGTATCAGGAACCATTGCCCCCCAGATAGGACGGAGCTGCCACCCGAAGCGGCCGGTTGCCGTGCTGCAAATCCATGGCAGCGCCGATCCGTTCGTCCCCTGGGAGGGCGGGCGCACCAAAGGGGGAGGATTGGTAGAATCGGTGGCGGCCACGGTCGCAGGTTGGGTGGCGCGTGATCAGTGTGCTCCCCGGGCGGAAGAGTCAGATATGGGCGGGGGGGTGCTGTGCGCAGCTTATCGGCCGGCGGGTGCCCAGGCGGCCATGGTGGTAGTCTGCCGGGTTGAGGGGGGAGGCCACACCTGGCCCGGCGGAGATCAATATCTGCCGGAGAAGGTCATCGGCGCCACCAATCGTTCCTGGAACGCCAGTGAAGCTATCTGGGACTTTTTCCTAGCGCATCCCCTGCATGAGCCCGGCGACCCTCCGGCCGGCAATCGAGAATGAACCGTTTTCGTGGTTCCCTAACCTGGGGCGCCCTTCCGGGCTATCCCAGGGCCGACTTGCCGTAATTACCCTCCTATAACCAACACCTGGTCAGCAAAATTCTCTTTTCAGTTTTAATCCCTCTGGCTGCCTAAAACCTCTTGAGGCGGAACGAAAGGAATATCCGGCCGCATGAAGAGGCACAGAACCGCACCGATGACACAGATAGCAATGGTCAGATAGAAGGCGACATCCCAATTCTTAAAGTGGTCGATCACCCAGCCGAAGACGATGGGCGAAATCACTCCGGCGATGGCGAAGCCGGAGTTCATGATGCCGCTGCCGATACCGGCATACTCATGGGAGATATCCATGGGAACGGCCCAAATCGGCCCACAAACGGCCTCCGAGCAGAAGAAAGTGCCAAAAAGGAACAGGGTAACCAGGGTGAGGTCGCGGGTAAACAGGGTGGCCGTGAGGAACCCGGCCGCCAGCAACAGACAGATGGCGATAAAGACATTGCGCGCCAGCCGTTTGTTGCCGGTTCTCACCAATATCCAATCAGACAATATGCCTCCCACGCTATCGCCAATAACCCCGGCGATGAGAGCGAAGGCGGAATGCAAGGCTGAAGATTTTAAGTTCAGGTGAAAACGAGTCATGAAATAGAGGGGAATCCAGGACAGAAAGACCCAGAGCATCCAGCCGTAGGTAAAATCCACCAGGGTCACCGGGAGGATGCGCTTTATCAGCGGCCACCAGGGAGTGCGGGCATGGCGCACCGCCTTAGAGGGGGGCACCAGCTCGGCCACTTCGGCCGCGGTAATATGCGGATGGTCCCGGGGGTCTTCGGTAAAATGAAACCACCAGAAGGCAAGCCAGGCCAGGGTTATAACGGCGCACACCCAAAAGGATAGCCGCCAGCCGGACAGCGCAATGCACCAGGCCACAATGAGCGGCGCCAGGGCGCCTCCCAAGCGAGCCGCAGCGTGGGTCACACCTTGAATGTAGCCGTAGCGCTTCCCGGAATACCAGTGTTTCATCCCCTGGGTGGCGGCGGAAAAGACCGGCCCTTCACCAATGCCGACAAAGAGCCGGGCCGCGAATAGGGTCGCCAGGCCCACGACGATGCCGCTGAAGAAGGTGGCCACCCCTGCCACCAGGACGCAAAGGGCCAGGGTGAGCTTGGCCCCGATTTTATTGGCCGACCAGCCGCCGACCCATTGTCCGATCAGGTATGGCCAGGAGAAGGCCGAGAAGGCCAGGCCCAGCTCGACGTGGGACAGTTTAAAATCCTTGATTATCGAGTTGGCGGCCATGGCAATGTTCACCCGGTCCAGATACATCAGGAAGTACAGGGAACAGAAAACCACGGTCATCATGGTCGAGGTGCTCAGCCAACGCTTTTTCAGCGCACCAGGGCCGGCGGGACTTTGCGCATCATTATTGGCCATGTGTGGTCCTCCTAAAACCCTCTATAACTCTAGGTGAGATTCTTGGTTCTCTGCCTGCCGGGGGAACCTGACCAGACCGCCTCTCCTCAATCCGGTGTCAGGAAAACCCAGGCAGGGACACTCGTCAGCCAGATCTTCATGTTAAGATTCTATCCCGACAATATCTTTTAACTTGAGCCGTTGAACCTTTCCGGATGGGCCCTTGGGCAACTCTTCGATCTGGATAATGAGCTTGGGAGTCTTGTATCTCCCCAAATGATGCAGGCAATGTTCTCTCAGTTCCGGTTCGGAAACGGAGCAATCGGGTCTCAGGGTGTAGCATACCATTATCTCTTCTCCGTAGTGTTTATCCGGTATGCCCACGGCCGCCGCGTCCTGGATGGCGGGGTGCAGATAGAAACATTCATCGATCTCGCGGGGGGCGATGTTTTCCCCCCCCTTGATGATAAGTTCCTTTAGGCGCCCGGTAACAAAGACGAAGTTATCCTCGTCCAGATAGCCCAGGTCTCCCGTATGGAACCAACCGTCGGCATCCAAGGCCTCTGCGGTTTTGGCCGCATCCTTGTAATACTCCTTCATCACGCAGTCGCCTTTAATCAAGATTTCCCCGGGGGTACGCCGGGGAACTTCATTGCCCTGGCGGTCGATGATTTTAGCCTGGCAGCCTACGGGCTGACCGGGAGAGCCGATTTTGCGTTTGGCAGGGTCCAGGGGGTTGGAGAAAATCGGGGCGGCGGTCTCGGTAATCCCCATGGTTTCCACAATACTACAACGGAACTTTTTCTCGAATTCCTTTTGCAAGGAGGGGGGCAGGGGCGCAGAGGCAGAACGTCCGAAGCGCAGTCGGCTCAAATCATAACCTTTACCTTCGATGTCGGTGCCGCTGACCAGGTAGGAGACGATGGTGGGGACCACGGAGAGCCAGGTGCAGTGGTATTCCGACAGGAGTGGCCAAAAGGAGGTGACGGAAAACTTCTCCGGGACCACGATGGAAGACCCGCTCACCAGCGGACCCATGATCGAGACGATCTCGGCGTTGATATGATAGATGGCCAGCGATACCAAGCCCCGGTCTTCCGGCGTCAAAGAGTGAGCCAGGGTGACGTTCTCCCCGCCGGCGACCATGTTTTTGTGGGTCAGAATGACTCCCTTGGGGACGCCGGTGGTGCCCGAGGTATAAAGCAGGATGGCCGGATCGTCCTCCTTTACCGTGGGCAATTTATGCCCGGCCAGGTCTTCATCAGGAAAGATTTCCCGGGCGCCTTTATCGATGACCATGATCTGGATATCTTTAGATGCCTTCCCGACTGCTTCCTCCAGGCGTTGTCGATTCTGCTCCGTCACGAAAACGAGCTTGGGTTCGGCGTGGCCCAAAATATAAGCTAATTGGCTGGGTTGAGCCAAAACATTGAGGGGAGCAACGACCAGGCCGGAATACATGGCGCCCACGAAGATCTTGACGGGCTGGTAGCCGTTCCCCATGAAAAGAGAGACCCGGTCACCTTTCTTAATACCCCTCTTTAAAAGTTGTTTTCCCAGCTTGATGGAAGACTCTTTGATTTGCCCAAAAGTGAGTTCCAACTGCGGTTCCGGAGCGAACATAAAGACCTTGTCAGGCTGCAACTTCGCCTGCTTATCCACGATAAATCTTACCGAACGCATGGCCTTATTCTCCTTTTTTATGAAAATGACAAATGGCTTGCAGGCCCCGCCCTCGTTCCCCTCAAACGAGCGGTTTTTCGTTGTAAACCGGGGGCCGGCGTTTATGAAATGGCGTGGCGGCCTCGAAGGCGGCCGCTATCCTCAAGAGCAGCGGCTCCTGGAAATGGTCTCCGACAATCAACAGTCCGATGGGCAGGCCATTGGTGCTGAACCCGCACGGCACGGATACACAGGGGGTGGCCAGGAAACTGAAGGGCAGCGTGAATTGCCATCCTTGGGCATAAGCGTCGGCCCCGGCCGCCAGCGGCGGCGGCAGCATCGGCAGCGTGGGGGTGAGGAGGGCATCGATCTGGGTAAAGGCCTCCTTGATCTGGGCTATTTGGTAAGGGCGTTCCTGCTGGATCTTGTCATAGGTGGCCCGGGGGATTTTAGCCCCGGTATCGAGGTTTTTCTGGACAAAGGCCCCGAACTCCTTTTGCCGTTCCCCGGCGGCGCGGAACTGGTCGCCCAGGATCTGGTTGAATTCGTAAAGCAGCATATTGTTGAACAAGGCCCGGTAATCGAGAGAGACCAGAACCGGAATTTCGATTGTCGTTATCTGGGCGCCAAGTTTTTTGAAGGTTTCGGTGGCCGCCTGGACTGCGGCGGCGACCTGGGGGTCGATGTTCTTGAAGGTGTAGTCCTTCACAATGCCGATGCGCAGGCCTTTGACGCCCTTCTGAAGCTGGGCGGCATAACTGCCCCGCAGTTGATAGAGGGACGAGTGCTGGTCATGGGGGTCAAAGCCCGCCATGCCATCCATCAGCAGCGCGGTATCAGCCACGGTTCTGGCCAGGGGCCCGGCGGTATCAAGGCTATAGGCCCGCGGATAGATCCCGGCCAGACTCACGAGCCCGTAAGTCGGGCGCAGGCCCACGAGGCTGCACCATCCGGCCGGCACCCGAATGGAGCCGCCGGTGTCGGTCCCGGTGCCCCCCAGGCAAAGGCCGGCCGCGATAGCCGCCGCGGTGCCGCTGGAGGAACCGCCGGGAGAGAGGCTCAAGTTCCAGGGATTATGGATATCGCCATAAAACTGATTTTGCCCCGATATGCCGGCGGCAAACTCGTTCATGTTGGTCTTGCCGAGGATGACCACTCCGGCGGCCTTGAGCTTGCTCACCGCGGCGGCATCTTCCTTGGGGATTCTCTGCTTGAAGAATTGGGACCCCACCGTGGTGGGAACCCCCGTGGTGTCGTAGATGTCCTTGACCACGATGGGTATGCCGTGCAGAGGCCCCCGGTCCTTACCCGCCTTCAGCTCGGCATCCAGGGCGCTGGCAGACGCCAGGGCCTGCTCTGCCATAATGGTGATGAATGCATTCAGCTCAGGTTGCAGCTTTTTGATGTTTTCCAGGTAGTTCCGGGTTAAAGCCTCCGAGGTGAGGGTGCCCTGGCGCAGCATCTTGCCGGCCTTGGGTATGTAACCGGTCAACTTCCCAGGCGTTCCGGATTTGGCCCCGGCGCCTGCCTGCTTTTCTCCCGCGGCCAGCGCCGGCACGCCGAAGGTTCCTAATACAGCCCCGGATGCCGCAGTGATGCCGGCAATCTGGATGAACCTCCTTCTGGACAATCTTTGGCCCATCATGACCTCCCTTGTCGGTCCGGAGAGCTTTCTCGGGTCCGAGGCCGGTCATGGGCGCCTGGCCAGGTTCAGCCAAGACCGGTCCCCGGCCCGAGTTTTGGCAATCTTCAGATCGATTTATAGCCCAATTCAAAGGCCTGCTGATTCTCCTCTTTGAATTTGGGAATGATGTTCAGCAGGCTTTCCAGAAGAACTTCCTTCTTTATGGCCCCATCCTCTTCAAGGATCTTGGCAATGGCTCCCAGCACTATGGAGTTGCTGAACAGGGGTTTGCCGAAATTGTCCATCGCCAGCTTTTTGGCCGGCAGGGCCCTTTGTGAACAGGTCAGCCGGCCGTCGACCTCCTCCACGAAGTCCGGATCATAGATGATCAGCCCATTATCGGCCACGGTGTGTTTAAAGCGGTTATAGGCGGCTGAAGAAAGGGCGATGAGATAGTCGGGACATTCGCACATGGGACTATCGACCACCTCTTTGGCCAACACCACCTGACTTCTGACATAGCCGCCGCGCATTTCAGTGCCATGGCTTTTCAGCATGGTGACCCGGAGACCTTGCTTCACCCCGGCTTCTCCCAGGATCTGGCCCAGCCGCACCACGCCCTGGCCTCCAAAGCCGCTCGCCACCACCTCTATTCTGTCTCTCATAGCGTGCCGGTCCTCCTGATCTTGTCGGTTGCCCCCCAGACCAATTCGGAAAATTCGGGCCTGGAATTGCTGGCATCATGCCAGATGCCGGTGGCCCAAATGGTCTCCGGGGTCTCCTGGCCCAGGGGTGCAGTATGTTTTTTGAACCACCGGAAAATTTCCACCGGCACCCGGGACCCCAGATGCTTCATGGCAAAGTTGGTGACACAGGGATGAGGCATGTGCACCAGCGAGAAGCCCCGGTTCAGGATGGCTTTCTTAACACTCGCCACCGCCGCGAAGCCGTCCGCCAAGACCACGTGGCGGGCCAGGAAGGTGGCGCCGGCTCCTTTTAAGATATACATCACATCCATACCTTCGCTCATCAGGTTGGGCTCGAACATGCCGTATGGGCTGGAATCGGTCTTTACCCCCATGGGGGTCGTGAAGCCGAATTGACCGCCGGTGGACTGGTATCCCAGGTTATCGTGCACGATGACCGTGATATCGGCATTGACCCGGGCGGCGTGGATCAGGTGCATGAGGCCGATGCCGAAGGCGTCCCCATCACCGACGCTCAGGACGATCTTCTTTTCCGGGGGCAGGGCGATGCGCAGGCCCCGGGCAATAGCGTAAGCCCGGCCGTGGGTTCCGGCGAAGCCGTCGCCTTTAAAGGTGGCAAAGGTCTGCCGGCCGGCGCAGCCGATGGAGGTGCCCCAGATAACATCCGCCGTACGTAATCTCAGCTCCTTAAAGGCCTGGATCACCACCTTATGGTTCATTCCCAGCCCGCAGCCGGAGCAGGCGGTACTGGGGATTTTCCGGGGGCGCAAATATTCTTCGATCAAACTGCTGGCAAAATATAGTTCCATCACCAAGCCTCCCATTCCCAGCCATTCCGCTGCAGAGGCTGGTCTTTTAAGATCTTGTCAAAGGTTTCCAGCAGGTCTTTATTGGTGGGCAGATCCCCGCAGATGCCCAGGAAGTGCACCTCGGAGTCATGCGGGACCGCCCGCTGGATCTCCCGCACCAGTTGCCCATCCCAATTGAGCTCCACGGCCAGGTACTTGGCCTTTCTGGTGAAGTGTTCGTCAGGAAAGGGCCACAGATTAATGAGCCGCAGAGAGCCAACTTTCATGCCCTGGCTGCGGGCCCGGCCTACCGCGGTGTTCACCACCCGGGAGGGAGTGCCGTAGGAGACGACGACCAAATCCGGATCGTCATCCATGAACTTTTTCTCGTAATGGTGGTTAAAGAGTTGCCGGTTATTCCGCACCTTGTAAATGAGACGGTAGGCATGCTTGTGGTGGTCTTCCACCTCTTCGATATCGTAGCCCTGTTCGGTCGGCGTCCAGTCGGAACAGAGGCCGCCGGTGTCTTTGCCCATCTGCACCGGAGGGATATCCAGTGCATCCGTGGCTGGATAAAAATCAGGGCCAGGGTGAAACTTCCGGGGCTGGAAGCGGAATCCCATCTCTTTCATTTCCGCTTCGGTTTCGGGGATCGAAATGTCCTCCCAGCCATCGGTGATGAGCTGGTCAGCCAGAATCGTGACCGGCATGCGCAGCCGTTCGGAGAGGTAGAAGGCCTCAATGACCATGGCCATGGCTTCTTGAGCCGAGTTCGGCGCCAGGACCACGTTCTCGAAATTGCCGCCTTGGGTGGGATAGCGGGTATTGTAAAACTCGCCCTGGCCGGGGGCCCCGGTAATCCCGGATACCGGACCCACCCGGCCGGAGTTCAGGACCACCATGGGCATCTCACATCCCAGGGCCCAGCCATAGGGATCCGCATAAAGAATGAAGCCTGGGCCGGAGGTCGCGGTCATGGCCTTCATGCCTCCCAGCGACGCCCCGATACAGAGGTGCATGGCGGCACACTCGTCTTCGGCCTGCAGGTACACCCCGCCCACCTGCGGGAGGCGCAGGCTCATGGATTCAGCTAATTCAGTAGCCGGGGTAATCGGGTATCCGGCAAAGAAGCGGCAGCCGCCGATGATGGCTCCCTCGGCAATGGCGAAATTTCCAGTTTCCAAAAAGCGTTTCATATGATTTCTCCTTGGTTTTTAGGAGGCAATGTCCTTAATCACTTCTCTGACGCCAATGGCAAAATCGGGGCAGACAAAGTAGCACTTGAGGCAGTTGACGCAATGGTCCGAGGATTTGACCTCCATCGGCCGGTAGCCCTTCTGGGTGAAACCGGCGGACGGCACGAAGGTGCCGACCCCGCAAACTTCGGCACAGTAGCCGCACTCTTTGCAATTCTCTCTTTCGATTACCACTTCGAATTTGCGGGCGTCGCAATTCAGACAGCGCGAGGCTTCGGCCTTGATGTCCTGGTCGGCCATGGGAAGTTCCACGTGCTCGAAATCGAGGACGCTTTCCCAAGACTTGAGATGCGGGAGATCATGGCGCGGCTCCACCAGAGGGATATATTCCTCGAGTTCCACAAAGTCTTCGGGCGCGGCAAGGGTTTCGGCAATGTCGCCCTGGCCGCCGAGAAATTTATCGATCTCGCCAGCCGCCTGGCGCCCCTGCGCAATGGCGCTGACGATGGAAGCCGGTCCGGTGACCACGTCGCCGCCGGCAAAAATCCCCTCAGCCGAGGTAGCCAGGTGGTCTTCAGCAACCTCCACCCGGTTCCCGGCCAGGTGCACCGGCGTGGTTTTGACAAAGTCCAGTACCGGCGTCTGGCCAATGGCCAGGATGACCGCGTCGGCGCTTACCTTCTCGGTAGTCTCTTCATCATAGACCGGGTTGAATTTTCCGGTCTGGTCGAATACCTCCAGACAGCGCTTCAATTTGACGCCGGCCACCTGAGCGGCGCCCAAGATTTTCACGGGAGCCCACTGGTTGTTGATGACAATGCCTTCCTCTTCAGCCAGGGCGATTTCGAAAGGATGGGCCGGCATCTCTTCACGTTTTTCCAGGCAGAAGAGGTTGACCTTCTTGGCCCCCAGCCTCCGGGCGGTGAGCGCTACGTCGAGGGCGACGTTGCCGCCGCCGATGACGGCCACCTCGCCTCCGATGGTGCCCTTCAGGCCCAGGACCGCACCCTGCAGAAAGTCCAGCCCCCAGTAGACCCCGTTTTTATCAGCACCCTCCACGGGAATTTTGGCTGAGGCGCTGGCTCCCACGGCAATGAACACCGCGTCGTAATCCTGCTTGATCTCCTCCAGGGTCACATCCTGGCCCACCTGGGTGTTCCCTTGAAAAATTACCCCCATCTCCAGAATGACCTTGATATCTTTGTCCAATCTGTCTGCGGGCAAACGATATTTGGGTATGCCGTAACGCAGCGTCCCCCCCGGCTTGGGGAAGCTATCGATAAGAGTCACCTGATGACCCAGGGTAGTCAAATAGTAGGCCGCGGTCAGTCCAGCCGGACCGGCGCCGATAATTGCCACCTTTTTTCCCGAAGGCGGGGTCTTTTTCCGGTTGGTGAGCCAACGGTCGCCCCCTTTATCCATCGCCGCCCGCTTCAAAGCCCGGATGGCGATGGGATCGCCAAACTGCTTATAGGCGCAGACGTCTTCACAGGGAGCGAAGCAGGCGTCGGCGCACACGGTGGGCAGAGGCAAATGTTCCCGCAAGACGGCAACCGCTTCATCAAAGCGGCCATCACGCACCGCCCGGACATAGCGCGGCACGTCCACCCCAGCCGGACAGGCAGCGCTGCAGCGCGGGGTGATAAAATCTTTCCTGCTAACCTTTAAGCTCATGAATGATTTCCTCCTCAGAAATATCGGTATACGCTTTAGGCATAGTCTTCATATATTCCCTCTGGCGTGGATTCCGGGACCACTTCCATGCCTGTCATTGAAGATATAGCCCTAGAGAAACCCCTTTCAAGGCGCGGCCCCAGATGCGGTTGAATTTTTTTTAAAAAATCCAGGACACTTAATTCCACCTCAAGAAGGGCGCCAAAATAGCGACGGCAAGAAGGTCAGGGCAGAAGAAGACTTGTTGGAAATTAATCAAATTAGGGCAAGCCTCGGGAGAAGCCGGCGGCGCCCCGGTCCCCCGGCGTGCCATCAGCCTCTCGCTCCCCATAGCCTCTTATTCCCATTACTCTGTAAGAATTACAATTTCTTCAGTAATTTCGTCCTGCAGGTGCACGTACTCTGGAATAAAGCATCCCACAATTATGGCCAACATGGCCCAACACAATGACAGCAACATAATACCGGCGCCGATAGAATATTTTGCGGCAATTATCCCTATCATAAGTGGGGCCACCGACGAAAAACCCCGCCCTAAATTGAATGATGCGCCAACTGCAGTGCCGCGTATATTGGTTGGATAACTCTCGGACATATAAGCAGCATTTAGAGCCGGGGGCATTTGTTGAAAAATACCATATATTAACATTAAAGCAAAAACATTGGCGGCAGTATTAAAGTGAACAACCACCGGCAGCCAGATAGCGGCGCAGATGGAGGCGATAACATAAACAGGTCTCTTCCTCCATTTGGAGGAAATCCAGCCGGCACAAAGATTAGCGACAATCTGCCCCAGGGCCCAGGCGATGATAAATTCTTGCGCCTTGACGATACCATAGCCCCTTTCAGTAGCAAAATATGTCGGCAACCATATGCTGCCTCCCCAAAAGGCGCATTGGTAAAAGAATATACTAAAGCTCCAGGCAGTAAACATCTTTAAATTACTGCGGTGCAGTATAGCCTTAGTATCTTCACGCCAGCGCGATTTTTTCTGTTTCTCTCTCCGCCATCTTTCGGGTTCCTCAACGTTACGCCTGATCCAAAAGGCAGCAATCACCGGCACCGCGCCCGTCAAAAACAACCAGCGCCAGCCATAAAGCGGTAAGATAAAGCCGGCAAGAGAGCTTGCCAAAATAATGCCAACCGGCCAACCGCATTGCACCAGCCCGGAACCCATGGCCCGTTTTTTGGTCGGCAAATACTCAGCCATTAAGACGGCGCCAACCCCCCACTCACCGCCAAGGGCCAACGATGCTATAAAACGGACCAGAGTAAATGTGATGGCGCTGTGGCATAAGGCTATTACGCCTGAACCGATGGTAAAAATATAGATGGTCCAGGATAATGTCCTGACCCGGCCGAAACGGTCCGCCGCAAATCCCGCAATAATCCCTCCTAGACCAACGCCAATCATCTGCCACATAGCCAGCTCGCCGGCCATGACTTTACTTATGCCGAAGGCGACAATCAGTATAGGTAGGGAGGCTCCCAAAAATTGCAGATTCATGGCATCTAGAAGAAAACCAATAAAGCCGGAAGCAACGGCGTAATTGGCCTGATTTTTGCCCTTCTTACCTGGGGCCATTTCTTGGGGCATTGCCGGTCTCCTCTCTGAGAAAAGGATGAAAAAGATTTAAATACGCCGAATGCTTATGATGACTAACCCCGTTTAATCTGAAATCCCCGCCCGTCCGGCGATTTCCTGAGATTAGGCGGCACCACGGCTGCCGCCAGATACCCCGTTTTTTAGTTACAATTCTCCAAGTTCCTGGAGCAGTTTCTTGACCCGCATCAGTTTATAGTCTCTTTCTTTGATAATCTCAGCCAGGGGTTTGTCCCCATAATCGAAAAATCCTTTGCCGGTCTTCAGCCCAAAGTGACCCTCTGCGACCAGTCTTTTTAATGTCGGGGAAATCTTCTCTACGGGGGCCAGGCCCTTGGGGGGGTCTTCAAGGACTCGTAACACATGGTCAAGGCCGGTATGGTCCAGCCTTTCCACAACCCCGGTTATGGGCAGCCGCACTCCAAGACTGGCCTTGACGGCACGGTCGATCTTCTCAGCGTCTGCGTACCCCTCATCGATCATAAAATAGATCTCCCGGTTTATCGCCCACTGAATGCGATTGACGATACAGCCAGGCATGAATTTGTTCAGGGTAACCGGCACCAGGCCCAATTTCCCAAGCCACTCATGCACCCGGGAGAAGATCTGGGGGTCGGTTCTGGGATTGGCTACCAGCTCCACCAGGGGCACCAAATAGGGGGGATTATAAAAATGCGTGATGAGAAAGCGCTCCAGCAGTTTCTCCGGCGCCAGGGGGAAGACATCGAGATACGAGGTGTTGCTGGTCACTGCCGGCCCGTCCGCCTTTATTAAGCCGGCCAGCTCGCTGAAAAGCTGCTTTTTCGCTCCGGCATTTTCGATAATCGCCTCGATAACCAGGTCGGAGTTTTGAATAAACTGCCTAAAATCGGTGGAGGTCTGAATACGTTTCACCACCAGATCTGGATTAACGGCCGCTTCCCCGAAATCATTCAGGGCCTGGGCGTGGGAACGGATCAATTCCAAGGCCTTGTCCAAGATCCCTTCGTTAACGTCCGTGAGGCACACTTCGCACCCCGCCCTGGCGAAGATCAAGGCCAGGGCATGCCCCATGGTGCCCGCTCCCAAAATTGTCACTACCTTCAAGTCTCGCGCCATGCCTCCCCTCCTTCTTCTGCGATGGTTATTCGGTCATACTCCCGGCTCGCTTGGCTGGTATTAGCGTTTCTCCAACCCCAAGATTGTTCTCGCTTCCTCTGGGGAGGCGATTTCACGGCCATATTCATGGGATATCCTGACAATACGCTCCACAAACTGAGCATTGGTTTTAGCGAGAACCCCTTTGCCATAATAGATGTTATCCTCCATGCCGACGCGAATATGTCCCCCCATAAGTAAGCCCATCATGGAGATGGGAAGATGCCCCCGCCCAATCCCGATTACGGACCAGGTAGCATCCGCGGGTAGATATTCATGAAGGTAAAGAAGCGACTTGGGGGTGGCGGGGGCCCCCCAGGGGGTCCCGAGGACAAATTGGAAATGGAGCGGATCATCTAATTTTTTCTGATTCCGCATACCCAGAGCGGTGACGACCATTCCCAGGTCAAAGATTTCAATTTCCGGCTTTACCCCCTTTTCTTTCATCTTCTTGGCACAGGCCTCGAGGAATTCGGGTGGATTGCTGAAGACCCCGCTGCCCAAATTGATGGACCCGGCATCAAATGAGGCCAATTCCGGCTGCAGCTCCAAGGGAATGAGACGCTGATCAATGGGAAGATTTATTCCTGCTACCCCGGAAGTCGTCAGATTAAGGATGAGATTGGTTTTCTGGCGCAAGGGGGTGACCACTTGCTGATAGATCTCCAGATTTTGGGTGCCGAATCCGGTTTTGGGATCGCGCACGTGAATATGAACGATAGCTGCCCCGGCATTCCAGCAATCAATACAGGATTGGACGATTTCCTCCGGAGTGATGGGAATATAGGGAGCTATATCCCGCATATTCCGGGACCCCGTTACGGCCGCGGTGATGATCAATTTTTCCATAGTAATCCTCAAGGCTCCAAGATTTTTGGTGAAGCCGGCTGCTAAAACCTGGTTTAAGCCTTAGCTTAACTCGAAGAAGAGCAAGTGTGGCCGGGGAAGAGCCCCCGAGTGATAAATGCCTTCAAGAAGGGTGCCAAATTGGCATGAGGCAAGGAGGCCGGCCCGAATAAGATAACTAATTGAAAATTAATGAAATTATGGTAAGCCGGGGGGAAGCTGCCAAATAGGGGGAAAATAATTTCGCCATAATTTGTCCGCAAATCAAGACATGTATGGAAATGGCGACAATATTTAAATTCTAGAATAGTTTAAATTATATTTACGGAATTTTTCATATAAGGCTGACCTGGAAATACCCAAAAATTTAGCAGCCTTAGACATATTGCCCTTGGAGGTTTTGACGGCATTTAATAAAATTATTTTTTCAAAGTTAGCTACTTTTTGAAGAAGAGAATTGTCCGGAATATCAGACATATTTCTTTGAAGACCGGTCTCGAGGATCTCTACTGGGAGGTGCTCCAATTTTAATTCATTTTTTTCGCACAAACTTAAGGCCCTCTCGATAATATTTTTTAGCTCGCGGATATTCCCCGGCCACTGGTAATGAGTTAAAGCCTCCTGGGTCTCCTGGTTCAGGCGACAACCCGGTCTCCCGGCGGCTTTTAAAAAGTGTTTAATCATGAGGGGAATGTCTTCCGGTCTCCTGGCCAGAGGCGGAATATTCAAGATCATGGTGTTGAGCCGGTAAAATAGATCTGGCCGGAACTCCCCCCGCTGGATCATTTCTTGAAGATCACGATTCGTCGCGGCAACCAATCGGAAGTCAATCTGAGAGGATTTGATGCCGCCGACCTTGGTGAGTACCTTATCCTCAAGGATGCGCAACAGTTTGGCTTGGGCCGCCAGGGAGAGTTCACTGATTTCATCGAGATACAGGGTGCCGCCATCGGCCAGTTCGATGAGACCCGGCTTGCCGCCTTTTTTGGCGCCCGTAAAGGCTCCTTCTTCATACCCGAACAGTTCCGATTCCAACAGGTCCTTGGGGACCGCGGCGCAGTTAAGGCAGACCAGGGGCCCCAGGTTGCGGTTGCTGGCGGCATGCAGGGCATGCGCGAATAACTCTTTGCCGGTGCCGGTGGGACCAAGAATCAAGATGGGAGAATCTGCCCGGGCATACTTCTGGGCCAGAAGTTTTACTGCCTTAATCGTCTTGCCTTCACCAATGATGGAATCAAAGGTATATTTGGGGGAAAATATCCTTTCCAGGGCCATCTCCTGGCGTTTGACCTTCCGCTCCAATATATTCAGTTTTCTCACCAGATCGGTAAAATCCTTATAGTCGCGCAGTACCGTCTGCAAGATAGCACCAACGATCTTGCCATTTTGCTTCAGGGGAATACGATTTACCAGCAATAAGGCCTCGGTTTTCAGAGAGCAACGCTGGCCCAGTTCCGGGATGCCGGTTGCCAGGACGCGAGAAAGCCTGGAATCGGGAAAATAGTCTTTGATATCCTGGCCGACGGCTTCTTGCGGATCTATCCTGAGTAATTCGGCATAGACCTTGTTCATGAAGACAATTTGCCTCTGTTCATTGCAGACGATGATGCCGGAATAGACATTATCCAGGACGAACCTCAGAAAATTGATCGATTCCAACATATCTTCCAGACCGTGCCGGCCCTTTTGGCGCGCCTCAACATCTCCGGAAAGGCCGCTATCCAGGTAGGCCAGGCCCCTGGTTTTTTTCGTGGCGTCGCTCTTCATTGAGAATCCTTAAGCAAATTTCTTGCCAACCCAACAATCTCGATTAATTTTATCAAATTTACCCGGTTCCACAACTAGTCCAAGCGCTTAAAGAACAAGTTCGCCCTGCCATCGACGCATCCCCCCTGGTGCGCAGCGGAACTCCGGCCGCCGCCCGGACCGGGGTTTGCCCCGGAAAAGCTGAAGGCGCCCCGCGGCGGGTCTGGCGTCCGGCTTCTCTCCTGCTGACTTCTGCAAGGCGACGGCCCTTGAAGTGGGCCATTGAGCGCCAGGAAATGCCGGCAGCCGTCCGGGTCTAAGCCACGATGCGAGGCAGGCTGCAGGGGCTGGCTTAGGTAGTTTCCGGGATTTCAGGTTCTAAGGTGACGAAGAAGGTGGTGCCGCTGGCGCTGGCATCTTCCGCGGCGGTCCTGGTCTCGAACCGGATATGGCCGCCTAACTTCTCAATAATGGCATAGCTGACAAAGAGGCCGAGTCCCGTGCCCTCCCCCACTTTTTTAGTAGTGAAGAAGGGGTCGAAGATACGGTCGGCGTCCTCCGTGGTAATGCCGGTGCCGGTATCGGCAATGATGGCCTCCAGCAAGTTCTCGCCGGGATGGCGGCGGCTGGCGATGGTAAGCTTGCCGCCCTCCGGCATGGCCGCCACGGCATTGGTGATGAGATTGAGAAAGACCTGCTGCAGTTCGCCTGCGCCTCCCTTCACCTGGGGCAGATCGGCAGCCAGATTAAGTTCCAAGTCGATCTTTTTAGTCAAGAGGGTGTTCTGTACCAGGAGGAGCACGGTTTGCAGGTCATGATTGAGGTCGCTAAAGGCTTCCGGCTGGCTCGGATGCCGGGCGAATCCCATCAGGTTTTCCACGATGCGCTTGCAATTGAGGCCCTGGCGTTCCATGGTCTTGAGAATCTCATTTTCCTGGGTGCCCTCGGGGAAGCGGTCCAGTAATATTTCGGTAAATCCCAGGATGACCGCCAAGGGATTGTTGATCTCATGGGCCACTCCCGCGGAAAGAGTCCCCAGGGAAGCCAGTTTTTCGGTCTGGAACAGTTGTTCCTCCATCCTTTGGCTCTCGGTGACATCCCGGGCCATCACCAAGATCCATTCCACCGTCCCGCCATCCTCTCCGAAAACGGGTACAAAGTGGGTGGAAAGCGAGTAGAGGCGCTCGCCGATATGCGCCTGGAATTTGACTTCAAGGCTCTCACGGCTGTCCATCACCTCCCGCACCCGCAGCAGCATGGCCTGAGCATCTTCCGGGGCAAAAAACCTCTCCAGGTTTTTGCCGGAAATCTCCGCCGCGGGAATCCCCAAAGCCCTGGCCGCCGCAGTATTGGCGCTGACAAAGTTCCCGTTTTCATCAAGCAAAAAAATGAAGTCCCGGGCGTTTTCCACCACCGACTTGTATTGCTCCCGGCTGCGGCGCAAATCCGCGGTGGTCCGGTCCACCTCCCGCTGCAGTTCCACCGACCAGCGCAGCCCATAGTAGATCACCGCACAGGCCGCCAGGATCAGGGCGAAAATCAGGATCCCCTGGATGAGGAATTGCCGGATATAGAGGGAATGGATGGTGCCGTAGACCTCAGCGGTGGGCGCCACCACCGCCACCGGCCAGATTCTGGAACCATCCGGGTTCACCCGGACATGGCTGTAGGCCACGAATTTTTCCATCGGCCCGATGACACCCCGGTGCCAGCCTGAGGTGTAACGGGAGGTCCCTTCCTCTCCAGCCAACATTTTCGATTTCTGAATTTCGTTGATCTTGGTGAAACTGATCAGGGGATTGCGCCGGCCGCGGGCCGTAAAGGCGTCTTCCCCGATAAATTCCCGCTCGGGATGATAGAGAAATACCCCAGCGCTATCGAGCACCCAGCAGTAGCCGGTGTGTCCGGAGCGAATCCCGGCGCAGTAGTGGCCGGTAAACTGGCTGGCATCTATTTTGAACGACAGCGCCCCGCTCCAAATGCCGGTCGCCCGGGGGTGCGATTCATCCACGCTCTGCTCATATACCGGCATGATCAGGTCGAAGAAGGGCGTTTTATGGCCCCCACGCGCTTCCAGTGCCACCGGCCCCTGGCGAATGCGGCCGCGATTGGCCGGGTCTTTAGCCCAGGCCGCCTCAGCGGCGTATTGGTCAGCTTCGTAATCGAGAACCCGGGGGCCGCCGGCGTCCAGGATATAGGTGTGGCCGCCATTGGCGCCGGCAATAGCGATCCGGGCAATGGCGGTTACCCCCAGTTTGGAGAGTTCATTGAAACTGACCTGCATGCGGTTGGCCCAGGCCACTTTCTCCAGATATTGAATGGCCGGGGAATAGTCGAGGAGTTTGAGCTCCCCCCGCAAAGATTCCAGGCCATCTTCGATCTGGCGGGCGGTGGTTTTGGCCAGGATCAGTTGTTGCTGCTGAAAATCTTCAGAAACGATCTCGCCGGTGCGCTTTAAGGACAGCAGGCCCAACACGAAGGCCGTAGCCAGCAACAGCACCACCAGCAGGCCCAACCCCGTCAGGAGTTGCCTGATATTGATCCTGGCCCGCGGGATGCCCATGCCCATGATCTACGTCCTGTTTATTTTTGCCCGGCACCGTGGTTTTGGCCCGGATTTTACCTATTTTAAGGAAATTTTACCATGCATATCTTGACCCGGATCAGGTATTTGCTCTTCTCAGATAACGCTCCCGAACTGCCGCAAGGGCCGGGGCCAGAAATTTCGCCTTGGGCATCAGTAAGTTTCATAGTATACTTATCAGGTAACATCCGGGCGGCGGGGCAGGATGCAAATCCCTTTAGCGGCTGCCCGGGAAAGGCTTTTCGGCTCTCACACCGTGAAAAAAAAGCAGAAAATCGCCCAGACTAGTGCGCCGAAAAGTGCGCCGCCGCCACCCGGAAGGGTCCGTTTTGAAGTCCTGATCTTCCTGACCGGGGCGGTGACCCTGGCGCTGGAAGTGCTGGCCTCCAGGATTATGACTCCCTATTTCGGGGTGAGCCTCTACATCTGGGCCGGTATCCTCTCTATCACCCTGATCTTTTTAGCCCTGGGGTACCGGTGGGGCGGCCGCCTTTCCCGGCTTAAGGATCGAGACGCCCTGCGGCTCTCCCTGTTCTCCTCCCCCCTGTGGGCCGCCGCGGCCATTGTCCTGGCCACCGCTCTCTATCCCCTGATCTTCCCGCGGTTGGCTGCCCTCAACTTGATCGCCGCCAGTTTTTTGGGCGGGGTCATCCTGCTGGCCTTGCCCCTGGTGGTCCTGTCCGCCATGAACCCGCTGCTCATCGCCCTGGCCCGGGATGCCAGCCCCAGCGGCGACGGCGGCGCCGGCAGGGTCTTCTTCATCAGCACGGTGGGCTCGGTGGCGGGGGTCTTGCTCACCGCCTTCCTGCTGATTCCCCACCTGACCAACTTCCGCGCCCTGCTGGGGCTAAGCCTGGGGCTGGCCCTGGTGGGGGGCGGCATGGCCGGGCTGGACCGGGAGCTGGCCGCCGGCCCCAAGAGACTGCTGCTCTGCGGTTGTCTGCTGATCTGCATCGGCGGCGGCGGTCTGCTGGCGGCGCAGCCCGCCTACTTCAGACTCCTGGCCGGCATGAGCGACATCGGCAAGGATTTTAAGGTTCTGGCCGAATACACCTCGGTATTCGGAGATATCAAGGTAGTGCGGGTGCAATCGGAGGTAGCCGGCAGAAAACCGGCCCTGGCCTACCTGCAGGATGGCATTATTCAAAATATGGTGACCTCGGACGGGGTGGTGTTGGATCATACCGAATTCATGACCCGCTTGGCCGACGCCTATGCCCCCGAGGCCCGCAAGGCCCTGGTATTGGGGATGGCCGCCGGCATGATCCCCCGCTATCTCCAGCATCAGGGACGGCAGGTCACCGCGGTGGAGATCAACCCCAACTCACTCGAGGCGGCCACCACCTTTTTCGGCCTCGACCCCCGGGGCATCGAGATTCACCTGGAAGACGCCCGGACCTTTGTGCGCCGGCATCCGGACTCCTATGACCTGGTGATCACCGACCTGTTCCAAGGCGACTGCACCCCGGACTACCTGCTGAGCGTCGAGTTTTTCCGGGAAGTGCAGGCCTGCTTGCGGCCCGGGGGGGTGGTGATCATCAACACCTATTTTGATCCCAATAATGAACCCGCCGACGCTACGGTTTTGGCGACGGTCAGCGCCGTCTTCCCTTGCGTCCTGGAATTGCGCTCCCCCTCCTCCGCCGGCCTGGTGGAGAGCGCCTGCATGGTGGCGGCCAATGTCCCCCTGGACCCGGAGGTGGCCCGCTCCCTGGCTGCAAGCGGGCCCATGCCGCCCAAAGATTATGAGACCTTGAAGGCAGTGCGGCTGGTGACCCGGGAAATGCTGAAAGACGCCAGGCCAGTGAGCGATGACCACAATATCTTTTCCATCCTGTTCGCCAGCAGTCAACTGCGCTACCGCAGCCAATTCAACCAACTGCCCCCCAACCTGCTGGTCAATTAAGCGGCCGCAGACTCTATGCCGCGCCCGGCGGCCTAACCAGCGCCGAGCACCAAAAAAGGCGCGGCAGACGCGCCCTTCTGAGCAGTAATTTGGCACCTGGCTCTTATTGATGAAAACCCATTAAATCAGGGAGATTTATTATGCCTTACTTTGGGCGAAAAGAGAGGAAACAACCGTCCGGACTCCAAGCGATGATAGAGTTCTCTTTAATAGTGCCAAAAAGATTTTTTCATTTGGGCATACGAGTCGCTTTTTATTTATGATATCATCAATGGTTAAAGGATAATACTTAATTCCATGTGTAACCTTTAATATAGTGACGCGATAATTATTTAAATATGGCGCTACTATGTCAAATTCATATTGGAATTTCCCAATTGGACTAATTTCATAGGTAACGTCTCCCATTAGAATTGATTTGGTCATTTGCTCAAGTATTTTTCCTTGCTCCTTAAGATAACTTTTGGGAGTTTTAGTTTCTACCAAGTCTATCACATCGCCCCATAGATTTTTCTCGTCCATTAAACCATCCTCCTAAAGGTCCAATTTGATATAAATAGGTAAATGATCTGACCCAACTGCAACATTAGGCCTTCCATTTTCATTAATTAATGATATTCCATCGATTTCTGTAATAATTTGCAAATTCTCATGTCTAAACGAATACAATAATTCCGGCCTTACAAGAACTTGATCAAACATATTCCAATAAAAATTTACTTGCCTTCCTGTATCAAAGAAATATGTCCCTGGTGGAGTCAGACTCATGTCTCCAAAGTGATTCCACATAGGATTATAAAAAAACGTCCGCATTTCACCTGAGACACGCCTAAACCCTCGTTGTACAATGCGATGATCGCTTAACCCGTGCAAGCCGTCGGCAGAAACAACACCATATTCAAATGGATTCATATTCAGATCGCCTATTAAAAGCGTTCGACTATGACCGGCTTTCCATTCTTCATCAGTGATGATTTTAGCAAGTCTGCCACATTCAAACATTTGGTCAGCTTCCGTCTGGTACAACTTACTTGGTAGATGAACTGCAACAAGGAGGACAGATTGCCCAATCGGCGGTTTGATGTAGCGTATGGCAATTCCGCCGGAATCACGTACAGGTCTTACAAAGGAGTGCAAATATCTCGTAAATATCTGTATCTTATTTGAAAAACCTGGATCAGGAAAGTATAATTCTTTTTGACCAGCATTAAGGGCAATTCCCATTATATCTATTGCGATGGATGACTCAGCAAGCATCAGCACATCTATACTATAAGTATGAGCAAGGGTAACTATGCGATCTACTATTTGCTTCCCTTTAATATTCCAAAAAAGGAATGTTGCCATAACAATACAGTCAACACATTATATTTAAAAATATATTTCCTATCTTCAGATCATATGGGATTTGGTTGCATCTAAACTTTTACGCTAACAGGAAAAACCTCTAACGGGCTTTTGCAGAGCTCTCTCGCCCGCAGCAAATCAGATTAAGGACAACCTCTCGTCATAAATGAACTCCCGGGTATGGCGGGCCACGCTTTCCGGTGGCAGCTCAATGCGAGCCGTGCCGGTTTCCATGGCGGCCCGGGCCACGGCTTCCGCCACCGCCGGCGGCACCCGGAAGTCCATGGCTGGCGGCAGGATGTAGCTGAAGCTCAACTCCTGGCCCACCAGGGCGGCAATGGCATGAGCCGCGGCGATATTCATGGCCGTATTGATGCCGGTGGCCCGGATATCCAGGGCGCCGCGAAAGATGCCGGGAAAGGCCAGGCAGTTGTTCACCTGGTTGGGAAAGTCGGACCTGCCGGTGGCCACCACCGCGGCCCCGGCCTCACTGGCCTCCTGGGGATAAATCTCCGGCTCGGGATTGGCCATGGCAAAGACAATGGCTTGGGGCGCCATGGACTGCACCATCTCCCGGGTGAGAACCCGGGGCCCGGAGAGGCCGAGGAAGACCTCGGCTCCTTTGATAACCTGAGCCAGGCTGCCTTTCTGCCGATCCGGGTTGGTAATCTCCGCCAGTTCGTGCTTAATGGAATTCATCCCCTGGGCCCGGCCCCGGTAAATGGCGCCTCTGGTGTCGCAGACCACCAGATTTTGGGCCCCGGCGTTGATCAGGAGTTTGGCGGTGGCGATGGCCGAGGCGCCGGCGCCGTTAAAGACCAGCCTGACCTCGGAAAGTTTCCGGTCCACCAGCTTCAAGGCGTTAATCATCCCGGCCAGGACCACCACCGCGGTGCCGTGCTGATCGTCGTGAAAGACCGGAATATCCAACCTTTCCCGCAACCTTTGCTCGATTTCGAAACAACGCGGGGAGGAGATGTCCTCCAGGTTAATGCCGCCAAAGGCCGGTGAGATATTCTCCACCAGCCGGATGACCTGTTCGGTCTCCTGGGTGCTGATGCAGATCGGGAAAGCCTCCACGCCGCCGAAGGTCTTAAAGATGACCGCCTTGCCTTCCATGACCGGCAGGGCGGCCCGGGGGCCGATATTTCCCAGACCCAACACGGCGCTGCCGTCGGTGACGATGGCCACCAGGTTGTTTTTCGAGGTGAAGTCATAGCTGGCCATGGGTTCATGCAGGACCTTCTGGCAAACCTCCGCCACCGCCGCCGGGGCATAGAGGCGGGTGTAAATGACTTCGTCCTTGATGGGCACCTTGGTATAGATCTCCACGCACCCCTGATAACGGCGGTGCAGCTCCAAGGCTTCCTCATCGATGCTCAATTTCCCGTAATCCTGGCCTTCGGCGGGCAGCCAGGCCAGTTCCCCTTCGTAGATATAGCGCTCGGTGCGCTCATAGACCCGCTCGGGACTCACCTTTTCCGGCCCCAGGGAGGCGGCGCCGTTCTCCTGGGCCGTCTGGGCCACTGCCTTGGCGACTACCGGAGAAACGCGCCAGTCCATCTGCCGGGGAATGATATGGTTGGGGGCTAATTCCTCTTCCGGGATCATGGCCGCCAGGGCTCGGGCCGCGGCCAGATACATGTCGATGGTGACGCGAGTGGCCCCCACGTCCAGGCACCCCCGGAAAAATCCCGGGGTCACCAGAGACGAGCGGATCTGGGTCTCGCTGATGGCCAGGCCGGTGGCCGTCACCGCGGCGCCGCCCGCCTTGGCCTCCGCCTCCGTAATCTCCGGCCGGGGCAGGGCCAGGGCAAAGACGATGGGGTCTGGGGCCATGCTGGCAATCATCTCCCGGGTGACCAGGCCGCCGGCTGAGAGGCCGATGAAGACATCGGCGCCCTTGATGACCTGGGCCAGGTTGCCCTTGACATCCGAGGCGACCAGGCGGGCGATTTCCGATTTGGCCCAGTTCATTCCCACCGGCCGGTAGACGTGCAGGGCCCCGTGGCGATCGCACAGGACGATGTTATTATTGCCGGCCACGATCAATCCTTTGGCCACCCCAATACCCGAGGCCCCGGCGCCGTTGATGACGATGCGGGCCTCATGGAGACTCTTGCCCACCACCTTCAGGGCGTTAATCACCGCCGCCAGCACAATGATGCCGGCCGCATGGTTTTCCGTGTGCAGCACCGCCACGCGCACCGCCTTGCGGATGCGGTTCTCGATGGTGAAGCACTTGGGCGCGGCGATGCTCTCCAGGCAGAAGCCGCCGAAGGACGGGGTGAGGGCCCGGACGATTTCCACGATTTCATCCGCATCCTGGGTCAAGAGGGCAATGGGCACCGCATCCACGTTGGCAAAGGTCTTGAAGAGCACCGACTTGGCCTCCAACTTGGGCAAGGCGGCCAGGGCTCCGATATTGCCGAATTCGTAAACCTGGCTGCCGTCGGTGATCAAGGCGATGGAATTGCCGCGGCAGGTGTACTCGAAGGAGGCCAGGGGATTCTTGTCAATCTCCCGGCAGATGGCCGCCACCCCGGGGGTGTAGATGCGGCTCAGAACCGAGGTATCCCGGATGGGCATCTTGCTCTTGATGCCCACCAGGCCGCGGTAACGGCGGCGATAGGCCAGGGCATCCGATTCGCTGGGCATGGCTGCGTCCTCGTTTGAGACGGGTAGTCTATCCTTAAATGGGGCGATGCCCTCATCCCCCCGAAAGCTGGCCAAGGCGCGGCCAGCCCCCCGGGGGGGCTTTTCCCGGACCAGGTCAATCCAGCTTTTCGTGGATATAGTAGAGAATCCTATTCTTGCTTTCCAGGTCTTTCCGGAGGGCCTCTTCATCCTCAACTTCCCGGGTCCGGATGTAGACCCGCAAAAAGCTCTCCGGGGCCCCCCCATAGCCCGACAAGATGCTGGCGATGCGGCCGCCGTGGGCCCGAATCAGATCGGTGACCGCCTTAACCGTGCCGGGCCGATCTTCCAGTTCCAGGCCAATGGCCAGGGGGGCATGGCAGATGCCCGAAATGGAGACGAAGGCCCGGAAGATGTCGCCTTTGGAGATGATCCCCTGCAGGGCTCCCTGCTGGTCCACCACCGGCAAGGCGGAGATGTTCTTATTCAACATGACCGCGGCCGCTTTTTCCACCGTTTCCCCGGGAGCGATGGTGAAGAGATGTTTGGGCATCAGGCTCTTCACCGTGATCCGATCCAGGAGATAGTACATCTCGTGGATATCCAGGGTGGTGGCCTTGGAAGGCGTGGCCTCTTTCAGGTCCCGGTCCGAGACGATGCCCTGCAGGCGGCCTTTGCGCAAAACCGGCAGATGCCGCACCTTGTTTTGCTTCATGAGTTTGGAGGCCTTGATGATGGAAGCCTCTTCATCCACGGTGACTAAGTCTTTGCTCATAAAATCCCGCACCGGCATGGCCAACCTCCTTGACGTGCACCGGGGACCCCCCGGCTGAGCCTGGGTAACCTATAGGGTCTTGTAAAAGTCGGCGCCTCTTCCTTCCGGGCCATCTGCTCTGCTCCCCGGCGTCGGGGTCTAAAGAGGATGGTTCGGATTGGTTTAACCTTCTAATTTCCCAGGAGGAAAGTCAAGCCCTCCCGGAGCCGGACAGTCAAATTTCCGGGGTCGGGCGAAGCCGGAAAGCCGCTTACGAGGGCGGCCCCTGGCCTGAATGGTTGGGAGTCCCTCAACTATTTAAAGAAATTTTTGCGCTTTGCCACGCCGGCGGGCGCCTTTTGGGGCCGGACCCCTAAACGCCGGTTAAGCCGCGGGATCGACTGATTCCGGCGACGGCCCGGGAATATTTTTGGCGGGGCCCCCTCAGCCACCGCGGTAAAAAAGAGCCAGGTTTGGCAAGTTAGCGGCGATAAACCGGCCACAAAAAAGGCAGGGCCATGGCTGATCCCGCCTGATTGCCGGTCCGTGGAGAAAGCCGGTTAAGCCGTTACCAACCTCCGCCAGCCTGCCAGGCCCAGGAGGCCGGCGCCCAGGAGCCAGAGAGCGCCGGGGATGGGCACCGCGGTTACCCCTTAAATGATAAGGATCTTTGAGGATTAAAAATTTTGCGGTGTTGTCCCTGAACTTTAGCCTCGCAACACCTGGGTTTCGGCCGGATACCAGGTTTGCCGCGGCGGGGTCTTCAGGAAAAAGGTGTCTTTATGGTTCAAAAATCCTGGAAAAGGTTCCCAACTATTGATTTGGACCGAGAAAGCCTGGAATGTGGTATAGCTCGGTGAAAATTTACTTTTGCAGGGAAGTATGTGCTATCATACCGGCGGCGGGAGGATGCCGCTTCAATCACTAGGATTGGAGGTTTCCCCCCAGCCCCAGAGGTCCCCAAAACCATTTCAGACGAAGCAGCCCGGCTGAGCTGCCTAATCTCGGACTGGCTGACAATGGGGCCCAATTAATCTCGCACCCAAGAGAGGGAAAGCCGATGAGATTGAAATTGCTGGCGTGCTTGGTAGGATCGGTTCTGCTCTTGACCCTGGCCGCCAGAGCTCCGGCCGCGGAGAAAGGCATCTTGTGGGATGGCAGGCAATGGACCCAGGCATCCACGGATGGGAAAATCGGCTATATTTGGGGAGTCGGCAACATGGCCGACTTCGAGGTGGCGTCGAGCCAAGGGCGATCCATCTGCGTATCCCGGGCCTTTGTGGATTCGCGTAAAAACCAGACCGTTCTCCAGGTCGTCCAGACAGTGGACCAATTTTACCAGGAGAATCCCGGGAAGCTGGACACCGCGGTGATCGAGGTAATCCTCCGGCGCTGTACCACGGCCGTGTGCCCGCCGGAGACAGGGGGAGGAGAAAAGAAAAAATGAAAAAGCTGGCAATTCTGGCTGTGGTGGCGGCCTTGCTGCTGGGGGCCTGCTCCGGAATGTCTAACACTGAGCAGCGGACCCTGAGCGGCGCGGCCATCGGCGCCGGCGGCGGTACCCTCATCGGCTGGGCGGCCGGGTGCCCGTGGTGCGGTGCGGCCATCGGCGCCGGCGCCGGCGCCGCGGGAGGCTACATATACGACCAATATGAGAAAGGCCAGGGACGCCCATGATGGTTGACGCGGGCCGAAATCCCTAGCTGAAGGGGGGGCTGCTCTCACCCCGGGGGAAAAATCATCTCAACCGGGGTTATGGGGCAACCCTCCCACCCAAATCAAAAGATGGTTTTGGCGACCCCTCTTCCTGGGCTTAACCAGGCCCGGGAGCGCCCTTGGGCTACTGCCCTGTCGCTTGTTGCCCCGCCGCTTTCCAGAAGGTCAACCGGGTTTAGGGTAGATCCAACAAAACTAAGCCAAAGTCGATAGTGGCTATTATTTATAGGTAGTTTTACCTATCAACAAATAGGTATCATTGCCGATTGAGGAAAGGTCCTTTTTAAGTTTATAGTTCGCTAAACTCACCGTGGCGCTGATCAATCTGCTGATCGACCCGAACCAGGAGGCAAACCCGTGGCTAGATATGAAATTCTCTTGTTGGGTGACGGTTCTCATTCTTTTCGGACTATGGGTTGGGTATTGGAATATAAAGGCTTTTCAATCAAGGCCGTAACGGGCCCGGAAGCCGCCCTGGAGGCCCTGGTCAAAAAAGATTACGATTTGTTCATCGCCAACCTTTCCCGGGAGGAAAAGGATAACTTAGCCGTAGTGAGGCAAGCCAAGAGGATCGATCCTTCCATCAAAGTCATGCTGCTTACCGATCGCCTCGATTTGGCCTTCCCGCTGGAGGCTTATAATATCGACATCAACGATTACATCATCATGCCGGTGAGCGCCCACGAATTTTGCCGCCGGGTGGCAACCTGTCTGGAAGGCTTGGTGGTGGACCTCGCTCCTGCGAACTCTCTATCTCGATCGGTTCCCCAAGCCGAAAAACTGCCCTATAACCCTGTGGTTCACGAGCCCATGGTTTCAGTGTCCCAGCAATGAAATAGTCACGGCCGGCGCCACCGCCGTGGAGTGTGGCCTGTTGTTGGCACTGATTGCCATAGTGAGCGTCGGCGCGGTGACCACCCCTGGCACCACGCTGAGCGCTAAGTTCAACACGGTCTCCACGCAGATCGCCGCTGCCGGAGGATCTTAATCCAGAATAACTAGGCGCCCCAAAATCTTGGCTAAATCAATTATCTTAATATGTTATATCGGGATGCCTATCTAAAAATATGTAAAAATAAAAATTAATAATAAATTAACAAATACGCATATTTCCTATAATTTATTGATTATCTGTTGTCAATCTTTTGGGAATCTCCGCATCAGCAAATCATCTGTCACCTTCGCATTGCCTAGATTCATTAATTCATTCACTTTAATTTCCACCATACCCGCCCCGCCACAGCTTGAACATTTTCTCCAGAAATAACCCTTCCCATGGCAATATGAGCAATCCTCCGCAGCGAAACACCGGCAAGGCTGCTCTTGCTCACCTATCCCATAGCATTCTTGACAAATGATCCGGTACATTTGATCCCTCTGGCAAGGATTTTTCACCTGAGGCCGGCGCTGGTGCCGAAGCGGTCAATGGCTCGGAAGGAGCCTGAAGAGAGCGGCCTCCAGGCCTGCGCGGCTTGACGGTTCATGGTTTTATCCACTCCTGAGCCTTTGCCTCCACCTTGCCACTCCGGAGTTTTTCATATTGACAGATCCTTTGGTAAAGAGATTGCTGTGAAAATGAATTGAGAAATTCGAGTCTTTTTCGCAGGGGTATAGTGAAATAAAACGGGCTTTCCATCAAAACCGCCAGAAGATTTCTTTTGATATGTGCTGTCGCCATTTGGCCCATTCCTCCCAGATTAATACTATATTGAATTTTGAGCTTCATCTGCTTGATTCCCCCAGGCCCCTCGGGCTGCGAGGGTGAGCTGCAAAAGCAACATAAAAAAGCCGGGTTGCCCTATCTCCAGGCAACCCGGCTATCTCTTAAAGACCCGTGGTTTTCCGCCCCCGCCTCACGGCGGGTTTGGCTTTTTCTGTATCCGTTTAATACGCCCGATGGTTATAATCTGTCAAGCTTTTTTGAGGGATCGTTAACAAAAATATGGGCTCATTATAAAGACTCTGCCACAGGCTTGCTAAGGTAAGTGACAGGGATCAGGAAGGTTACATGCATCCATATCTGCACACCCTTACCCTGGGAGATTGCGGTCATCGCAGTGGGCGGATCCCGAACCTCGAATCCATTTCTAAGATAAATGGGAAATTGTGAAAAGTTTTTGAGGAAGAAGAAGTCTGAAGTGAGCCGGGATCCGGATCGGGGATCGTTAATGTTTTCGGTTTTCTAAGATTTCTCGCATTCGAAATCAGACTTCCCGCCTATCCAGAGTTCTTCAGATGCACAAATGCACTGAGGAACAGATTGCTGGGAAAATAATTTCAGGAATTCCAGCCTCTTTCGCAGAGGTATACTGAAATAAAGCGGGTTTTCGATCAAAACCGCCAGAATCTCTCTCCTAATATGTGCACTCCCCATCTTGGCCATGTTTCCCCGCTTGATACTAGATTGAATTTTTAGATTTACCTGATTGATTTCCCGGCTCCTCTTTGGCTTCGATGGTAATATGGTTCATCGCTGGGAAAAAGTGAATCGGGGATTCCCTGATATCTACCTTCGATAACAATGAATTTCGGGTCAGGAGAATGCTCTATTTTCTAATTCGGGATTATCCGACCGGAGAGCGTATTGGGGAAAATCATTTGGGAATTTTCACAGCCTTACCTCGGTTCTTATTCAAAATTTCCTTGACAAAACTCACCAATGGCAAAATAATGCTTTTACTTATATCGATTTGTCCATAGGTTAAAAGATAAGGAGATCTCCCAGACGGCAACCGAGATCCTTAATCGCCTAACAGAAAAAGAGAGGGGTCTCCCAAACCATTTTTTGAATATAGTGGCTAAGCGTGCCGCATAACCTGAAAATAGATAATTCAAGGGTGCTATTATGCCCATCAAAATCATCTTGGCAGATGACCATCAGATAGTTCGCCAGGGATTGCGGATGCTGCTGACCCGCGAGCCTGACATGATGGTGGTGGGGGAATCCAACAATGGCCGCGATGCCGTGAGCCTGTCGCAAGAACTGGCTCCAGACGTGATCATCATGGATATCTCCATGCCCGAGTTAAACGGTATCGATGCTACCCGCCAGATCGTCGCAATTAATTCCAGGGTGAAGATCATTGGCCTCTCTATGCATTCGGACAGTCTATTCGTGCTGAATATGCTCCGGGCGGGGGCCTGTGGTTACCTTTTGAAGGAATGCGGCCCGGAAGAATTAGTGCAGGCCATCCGTACCGTGATGCGGGAAAAGAGCTATATCAGCCCCGGGGTCTCCGATATATTAATCAAGGACCTCGCCCACAATCGGGGCGAGGAACCCCGCTCGGCCTATACCTTGCTAAGCCCGCGGGAACGGGAGGTCTTGCAGCTCATGGCTGAAGGGAGAAACACCCTGCAGATCGCCAAAACCTTAAGCCTCAGCAGCAAGACCGTAGAAGCGCACCGCAAGCAAATCATGAACAAGGTGGGCATCGACAATGTTGCCGAACTCACCAAATATGCCATTCGTCAGGGATTGACCTGCCTGGGAGTATGACCCCCGTAACCTTTGTTCGCCTAATATGTCTTGAATCAGACTCGATTTGACACTATTTCACAGTTTGGTTTCTGTATCCTTTTTCCGTTAACCAGGCACTTTTCGTAGGCTTTTCCCGCCTAATTTCCCCAAGGATCAGGAATCCTCTAATTTAACTGGCCTGCCAAGGACGATCTTCAATAATCGCCTGCCTTTCCCTCTTCCAAATTCATGATTATCGAAGATAAATATCAGGGATGCCCTGATTTACCTTCCCCCATAGATGGCCCATATTATTATCAAAACCGAAAGGACATCTCGCAATGCTAGCCTGCAACCGTGGGCGCCAAGATGGAGATAGCCATGGGAAAGCGCAGAAATTTCTTTAAGGACGACTCCGATTCCGCCACCGTGGAGTACCGCATGCTGGTGGTTATGATTGCGATGGCGATAATTGCGGCCTCGATAGCCAACCTGAGCAAAGCCCTGGGCACTTTGTTCTAAAAGGTCGCCACCAGCGTCTCGTCCGCATAAGATCAAAGGGTGCCGGTCAATTTTTTCGCCATTAAAGCAAAATACGGCGCGAAACCATCATCCAGAGAATTTTCAGAGACTTAACCGGGGCGCCGGAACCTGGAAGATATCCATGGTAATCCGGTAAAAATTAGCATACTCTTTCTTCTAGTACCGGTGAGGAGGTATTTTGATGGTTTCCAAAAAACTTACTGCTACAGTTCTATTTGCGAGCGGCGCGGTCCACCCGGAAATTCCGGTGATACTCGCATCAATACCACGCCTTAACCTAATAGGTCAAGCCTGTGATCCTGTTGAGTTCGTGGATTCACAGATAGAACCCGCCGACCTGGTTCTGGTCGAACTGCCCGCTGAGACCGACCTCCCGGAATACCTGGAAAAATTGGTCCAGAGACTGCCCCAAACCTGCTTCATAGCCTGCTCCGATAAATGGAAACCGGACTTCTTGATTCGGGCCTTGCAAACTGGAGTGCGTGATTTTCTGACATTACCCCTCTCTAAGACCGATCTGGCCGCGGCAATCGAACGGGCCTTCCCGACCAGGAGGTCGGAGTCTGGTCATGTTATCGTGGTAACAGGAAACAAGGGGGGGGTCGGGGTCACCACCGTTGCTGTTAACCTGGCTTTGGCATTGGCTGAATTGAGCAATGAGGAAGTGGCATTAGTGGACTTGGGACGTCCATTCCCTAGTATTGCCAAGTTTCTGAATCAAAAACCAGATTATTCCTTGTCTGATTTAATCCGTAGTGAAGTAAGTACCGATAGTATATTTTTCGAAAAATTAATGCACCATTACACCTCCAATCTACATATTCTTTATGGTATTAAGGAGTTTGTTGATCAAAATAAACTTAACGTAGAATTAATTGGCAAAGTATTGGAAGAATTAAGGCAGAGTTATAAACATATTATAATTGATTTAAGCAATTGGATAGATAATATATTTATTCAAGTACTCAATGAAGCTGATATGGTTTTATTGCTTAGCGGTCTAAGTGTTATAGATATTTATAACATGGATATGTTATGGTCATTACTGAGAGAATGGAAGCTGCCTTACAATAAAATAAAAATAGTAGTTAACCGCCGTAACCGTGGTAATAGCCTGCAATTGGATGCTCTGAAAAATATAATCCAGCCATCTTCATTCGAAACATTTCCAAGTTGCTACTTGCAATTGACTGCGGCCCTTACCGCTGGGAAGCCTTTGGGAATTTTCGCTCCTCGCAGTGAACTATGGAAAAAGATAAAAATTCTTGCCGAGCAGGTCCAACAACAGGGCAAAAGCGGTTCAGGAGAGGCGGAAGAGTATGCAAATAAAACAGTTTCTAAGCGGCGGTTTTGGGTATTTTGACGGAAGGACACAAACAGGACAAATATTTTATCAATATCAAGCCAGAGCCTCAGAACCCTGCGAGAAATGATAAATAAAAACAGGCCAATGAGGTATATGTTTACCTGTGGTATGCTTAAATTGAGAAAGAAGTTGACGTATTAGGAATTTTGAGCTATCGTCTCCCGCAAAAGAAGGCGCCTTAAAAAAAGGACAGAACTTATCCTGTGAGAGTGGGCAATGCCGGATAAAGATAGCAGCCGGGAAATCCAAACCAGGAAGGTCACAATCAAACTGGTCGACGGCTCTTTGGTGAAGGGCAAGATCAACCTGCATAAACATAAAGATGAAAGCGTCATCGAAAGGGCGAGTGAGATGTTCACCAAGCATCAAGACCCTTTTGTGGTGGTTTTTGAGGCTACCTTTGAAGGCGTTTCCGGACGGGTGGTGATCATCAACAAGCACAATGTTATTTGGGTCTCGCCGGATGATTAGGCGTCCTAAATCAGACTCATTTTGCCACTATCCCCCGCAGGATGATTTCTGTATCCTCTTTCGTTAACCCGCCACTTTTCGTAGGCTAAGCCAACCTAAGCACTCCAACAATCAGCTAGCCAAATTTCCATTTTGGAAGGCACCTCAGGAATGATCTTCTGAAAGGCTATCTCTAAACATTCTTCAATAACCCCCTGCATTCCCCCGTCCCAAATTCATGATTATCGAAGGCAAATATCAGGTAAATCCTGATTTACCTTTTTCCACCTCTGACCCATATTAGTATCCAGAATAAAGGAGCATCTACAAATCCGCCGGAGATGGATGGTCTTTTTAAAAAATTCGCCAAACGGAGACCGAGAATAGAGACCAGAGCAGCAATGCACCATGCTAATTGGCAGCAACTGTGAAGCACCAAGATGGAGATAACCATGGGAAAGCACAGAAAATTCTTCAAAGACGAATCGGGTATTGCCGCCGTGGAGTACGCCCTGATGCTGGCATTGATCGGGATGGTGATCATTGCCTCGATGACCATCATCATGGGTAGAAACTGAGCGCTAAGTTCAATTCGGTCGCCACCTCGATCGCCGCCGCCGGCGGATCTCAATCCAGAATAGAATAGGCACCCCAAAAACTTAGCTAAAGAATCTTCCGATTTTGGGATAGCGCTGGAATTCTTTTCGGGGCCGTTATCATCTAGAAGGATTGCCTTCTTTCTACGTATTTAGTTTTCCTGAATCAGACAAAGCATCAGTGCCGCTGGGGAGGTTCGAATGGCCCAGGCACTCGCGGACCGTCTCTGGCAAACCTATGAAATGGCATGGTCCGGAATGCAGGCTGAGGTCCATGGCCATGTCGCACTGGTGCTTGCCTTTGTGGCTATCCTCATCCTCTTCTGGTTCTTCACATTACCGCAAATTAAGAGGAAATAGGCGGCCATGGTAAGAAACCCTGGCCCTGCCCCGATTTCCAAATTGGCAACGAATTTACGGGAAAGTCATCGCCAGAGAAGCAGCCAAGCACCCCATGACCCGCCACGCAGAAGCAGCTATTTGGCCCACAAAAAACAGACCCTTAACCCATAATCTATTGAAACGCCATCTCTAAACAATCTTCAATAATTCCCTGCATTCCAGCAAAAATCCTGTTTTTCGAGGGCGAATATCGGGAAAATCCTGATTTACCACTCCCTAGAGATGGCCCATATTATTATCAAAGCCAAAGAAGCATCGGCAAATCAATCGGATCGGGACGGCCTTCTCAAACAATTCACTAACTGAAGCCGAGACAAGAGACCAGAACTGAATTCGCCATGCTAAACTTTTAGCCACTCCAAAACATTAATAAGGAGCAAACTATGAAAAAACTCGAAAATTTCTTCAGGGATGAATCTGGCGCCGTCGCCGTGGAATATGGCCTGCTGGTAACCCTGATCGCCGTGGCCATCGTCGGTGTGCTGGCCACCGTGGGCGCCACATTGAGCGGTCAGTTCAATGCGGTCACCACCCCGATTGAAGCCGGCAAATGATCCGGGTGGCCTATTCCTATGGTCAACCCCACGCAGTTCTCGTATCCGGACCATATCCGCAATTTTGCTAGCCCCACTGCTAGGTGCCGATCCCGGCAAGGAACCCACTATCCTCGCTTCTCTTTTCCTACCTAAAGGTGATGAAACTCCAAAAACTGGATAGATTCAATAATTATTACCTCCTTTGTAGTTCTTGGAATTATAGGGATAAATTTTATTTATCCACATATAAGGGGTGTCTGAATAATTGGAAAAGGAGGTTATAGGACCAGGACTTATTTTCTTCTGGAAGAATTGGGGGGCACAGGGTCCCCCGTCAGGTGAGTTCGGGTCAAACAGGTCTCAGGCGCCGATTAGGGTGGCAGGTTTATTGAACCTGCGGCTCAAGTTGTTCCACAAATTACCTCTTCAGGAGCAGACTTCTTACAGGGTTTGGGCCCCTGGAGGTCCAGATTAAGTCTCAACTGCCAGCACCGGCGATCGAGGTGGCGAGCGCATTGAACTTGGCGCTGAGAGTGCTCCCCAGGGTGGTCACCGCACCGACAATCACCACGGCGATCAAGGCTACCAGCAGGCCATATTCCACGGCGGCGGCCCCGGATTCGTCCTTGAATAAATTTACCAGCTTTTCCATGATTCTCTCCTTTTTGTGATTTGAAGTGGTTGAAAAGTTAGCATAGCGAATTCAATACCGGCCTCTGGCACCCGGCATTTAAATATTCAGGAGACAAAAACAAAAAGCCGGGTTACCTTTTAGGCAACCCGGCTATCCTATCAAGTGGACCCGTGGCTTTCCGCCCCCACCTCACGGCAGGTTTGGCTTTTTCTTTGTCCTATTCAATATGCACTATGCTTAATTCTGTCAAACACTTTTAAGGAATTGGTTAAAAAAAATTATGCTCTTTATAAAATATCTGCCACAGCCTTGATAGGATAAGTGACAAGAATCAATGAGGATTGAAGATTCTACGATGTTGTCTTAAACTTTAGCCTTGGCGTAGCCCCGGAACCCTTGCTGCTCGTGGATAATGGGCCTGCCGGGCTGAAAAGCGGCTTACAGGAGAAGGCAGAAAAAACCGGCAAAAATCAGGTGAATATTCACCTATATATTCACCTGAAAATACCCTCGAGAAGCCCGTTCTTCTGGAAGACTGGTCCCAAAGCTGCTCTGGAAAGTTAATAACCATTAAAAGCAGGGAAATCGAATTAGCACCCCAACCCGGGATTAGATACGAGGGGATAGGGCGGTAATCTCCATTTATGAGACCCCGGATAGCAGGGAGCGACGGGGGCTTTTGTTTCAATATATGAATGATATCGCAATATTTGAGCTGATGCGGATAATGGCAAGTTATCATCAATTTAGGGTCACCTTTTTTAAGAAAGATTATTTCCCCAGCGAGTGTGTTATCATGTCTTCCAAAAAAGAGAAGACTTTCCGGGTTAAAGTAGGGAAGGGAGCCCTAAAACCATTTTTTGATCACGATGGCCAAGGTTGCCGCATAATCTCAGTTTAGGCCGCGGCGGGCAAGGCCGCCGCATGATCTCATCTCAAACTTCTAAGGAATGGGTCAGGTGAAAATCATCATTGTCGGGGCCGGAGAGGTGGGTTTCCATCTGGCCAAATGGCTCTCCCGGGAAGATAAGGATATCGTGGTCATTGACCAGGCGCCGGAGGCCCTCCGGCGGGTGGAGGAGCAACTGGACGTGCAGACCATCCGGGGGGCCGGCAGCCACCCCCAGGTGCTCCTGGAGGCTGGGGTCCAAAAGGCGGACGTGCTCCTGGCGGTCACCGACCGGGATGAGGTCAACCTGGTCTGCTGTCTGTTTGCCGATCTCCTCAGAGGCGGCCTCCCCAAGGTCGCACTCGTCCGCCAGGAAGAATACGCCCCCCACCGGGAAGCCCTCATCCGCCGCCTCAATATCACCAACATCATCAACCCGGACCGGGAGTTGATCAAGGCCATTCTCAGGATTCTCAGCGCCCCCGAAATGGAGGAGGTCAACGACTTCCTGGGGGGATCCATTAAGATGATCGGCGGGGTCCTGCCGGCCGCCAGTCCCCTCTGTGGACGGGTCAAGGACCTGCCTTTGGTAATCGACAGAAAACACCTGATCATCGCCGCCCTGGTGAGGCAGGACCGGCTCATTATTCCCAAGGGCCAAGACACCCTCCAGCCCGGGGATCTGGTCTATTTCATTTGCCGGGACAAGGACCTGGGCTTTGCATTGCAACTCTTCAACCAGCGGCCCGCCGCCCCCCTAAAGAACCTGATGATCATGGGCGGAGGCAGGATCGGCGGGGCCCTGGCCCGGGAACTGGAGAGCAGGCGCTACCGGGTCAAACTCATCGAAAGGAATCCGGAGCGCTGCAAGCAGCTCTCTGGCCTGCTCCGGAGCATCATTGTGCTCCAGGGCTCCGCCACCGACCAGGAATTGCTGATACAGGAGAACATCAGCGGCATGGACATGGTCCTGGCCCTTACGGGGGATGACGAAACGAACATCCTCTCCTGTCTCCTGGCGCATCGCCTGGGCGCCAGGAAGCTCCTGGCCCGCATCAACAAGTTGGCTTATATGGATCTGAGGAAAATGATCGAGTTGGATTACCTCGTCAGCCCGAGGCTGTCCGCCATCAATTCCATCTTTCCTTACGTCCGCCGGGGCAAGGTAGTTTCCAGCGTGGCCATCAAAGGCCAGGAGGCTGAGGTCATTGAGGCCATCGCCCAGGAGGGCACGGCCCTGGTGGGAACGCCCCTCAAGGCCCTGAAATTTCCCCGGGAGGCCTTGTTGCTCTGCATCATGAGAGGCGAAGAGGTGGTGCTCCCCAGCGGCGATGACGTCATCCAGCCAGATGACCGGGTGCTAATCCTGGCCAGGAAGGCCAGCATCCCCCAGGTGGAAAAGGCGTTGAGCGGCCCGGGGAGATGAACGGCATGCGTTGGCGCCTGATCTGCCGGATTATTGGAACCCTGGTGGCCTGCATCGGCCTCAGCATGCTCTGGCCCCTGGGGTTTTCCCTCTACTACCGGGACGGCTCCTATTGGCCCCTGCTGCAAGCCATGGCGGTGTCCCTGACGGCGGGGTCGGTCATGTATCTGCTCGGGCATGGCGCCGCCGGCTCCAGAGCCATCAACCATCGGGAAGGCATGGCCGCCACCACTCTCGGATGGGTGGCTGCCGCCCTGGTTGGCTCCCTGCCCTTTTATCTGGCCGGAACCTTTACGCATCCGGTGGACTGCATCCTGGAGGCCATGAGCGGCTTCACCACCACCGGGGCTTCGGCCCTGGTCAACGTGGAGGCCATCCCCCGGGGTCTGCTTTTCTGGCGCAGCCTGACCCAATGGCTGGGAGGCATGGGCATCGTGGTGATGGCCCTGGCCCTTCTCCCTTTCCTGGGTATGGGGGGGATGGAGCTTTACAAGTCCGAGGTCCCCGGGGCCCAATTGGGGGCCGACAAATTCAAACCCCGCCTCCGGGATACCGCCCTGATCCTCTGGAAGGTTTACCTGGTCTTCACGGTCCTGGAGGCGGTGCTCCTGATGGCTGGGGGCATGAACCTCTTTGACGCCCTCTGCCACACCTTCAGCACCCTGGCCACCGGGGGCTTCTCAACCAAAAATGCCTCCATCGGCTTTTACCACAGCGCCTATATCGAAGCCGTGGTGATGGTCTTCATGCTCATCGGCGGGGTTAACTTCGCCTTGCACGTCCAGCTCTTCCGGGGCAAACCCCTGGCCGTTTGGCGGAACCCGGAACTCCGCTTCTTTCTGGGGATGACTGCGGTCGTGGCCCTGGTTATCACCCTGAGCCTCTGGGGGAGGATTTACCCCTCCCTGGGAGAGTCCTGCCGCTACGGGGTCTTCCAGGCGGTTTCCCTGAGCACCACCACGGGGTACGGCACCGCCGATTACACCCTCTGGCCCTCGCTGGCCCTTTGCCTGCTACTCCTTTGCCTCTTCATGGGGTCGATGGTGGGTTCCACCGGCGGGGCCATCAAGTCCTTGCGTATCCTGGTGCTCCTCAAGCAGTCCTTTCAGGAATTGACCCGGCTGGTCCACCCCCGGGCCGTAGTCCGGGTGAAATTGGGCCGGGAGGCGCTGGCCGCCAATGTCCTGAGCGGCATCTGGGCCTTTTTTATCCTCTACTTAAGCATTTTTGCCGTTTCGACTTTCCTGGTGGCCGCCAGCGGCGTGGACCTGGTCACCTCCTTCTCCGGAGTGCTGGCCTGCCTGGGCAACGTCGGCCGGGGGCTGGGGAAGGTGGGTCCCGCCGGCAGCTATGCCACCTTGCCCGGCTTCGCCAAGTGGGTCTTAATCCTCGATATGCTGCTGGGCCGACTGGAAATCTTCCCGGTGCTTCTCCTTTTTGTTCCCGGCTTCTATAAGAAATAACCGCTACAGCGCGTCGTGCCCCTCCTGCCTCAAACTGTCTTCTCTTAGCGAAAGTGCGTCCAGGGCCAGATTGAGCCGCAGCACATTGACCCCGGGCTCTCCCAGGAAGCCGAGGTCAGGCCCTTCGGTATATTTTTGCAGGAGGCCCTTGACCTGTCCTTCACTCAACTTTCTGGCCCGGGCAACCCGAGTGGCCTGAATAGCGGCATTGGAGAGAGATGTGGGGGTCCAGGCCGCTGCCGGAGGCGGTCACGGCATCGGCTGGCGCCAGGGTTCCGGCCGGCAGTTATTTTCGGCCCGATACTTCTTTACCCGCTCCTGCACCTGCTCGGTGAGCTTCCGGGACAGCGGCCCCTAGGTAATGACATGAATCAATTTGGGATTTCAAAGCCAGCAATCAGGGCACAAGTTAGTGGTCCAAAGCAATCACAAGGCGGCCCCCCCGGCCGGGTAATCGCAATGCATTACCTCTGACGGGTCTCGACTTTGGGAAAAATTAGTGCCAACATCTGGCAGTCATGACGCCGGCGGTGGTGAGAACCTCCAAATCGTCCCCCACTTTGGGGTCCAATTCTTTTAAGGCCGAGTCGGTGACAATTGCAGTGATGATATCGCCGTCACCTATTACCACCTTAATATTAGTCATAAGCATGCCCCTGTTGATCTCCACCACCTTGCCTTTTAAGACATTCTCCGCGCTTACCTTCATGGTTTCTCCCTTCCTGGTGGATTGCAGGTATAATCGTTATGGTTTGCCGAAATGTCTTGGCCTCGATTTACTTGCCGAAGGGGCATTTCTGGGGGAAGGTGCAAACCTTGCAGTCCAGACAGAAGGCCCCGTTGGCTAAACGCGCCAAATCACTCCGGGTGATGGTCAGACCCGCCAGCAGGCGCGGCAGCAGTAGGTCGAAGCTGGTGGTCTTGAAATACAAGGCGCAAGCTGGCACCCCCATGACCTGGACGCCGCCGATGTTGGCCAGCAAGGTCATGGCTCCCGGGATAATGGGAGCGCCATATAGAATGTCAGTGGCTCCGGCGTCCACCAAGCCCTGGCGGGTGACGTCATCGGGGTCGACGGAGAGGCCGGCGGTGGTCACCAGGAGATCGATACCGCAGTCCAAGAGTTCCTGCACCGAGTTGCCGATGGCCCGGCGATCATCCGGCACAATCAGGGACTTGAGCACCTGGGCGCCGAATTGCTCCACCTTGGTGGTGATGATAGGGATAAATTTGTCTTCCACCAGACCCATGAAGACCTCGGTGCCGGTGACCAGAATACCGACCCGGGGCTGGCGCAGAGGCAATACCTGGAATAGGGGACCATCACTGAGGATGGCCATGGCTTGGTGAAAGTTACCCCGGGGCAGGAAGAGGGGTATGGCCCGGGTAGCTCCCAGAACCCGGCCTTGGGTCAGCAGCGAAAACCCCTGCCGGCAGGCGCACATCACCCCGGGCACCAGGTTAGAGGTTTCCAGGCGAGGTTCGTCCACCACCAGGAGCCCGTCCCGGGCAGCCAGCAGGTTGACTTTGCCTTCCCGGGGAGGATCGGTGAAGGTTACGCCGTCGCCGGCCAGGCTCCGGGAGAAGGCCAGGGCGGCCTCGTCTTCGTGCATCCACTCGGGGCCGACCTGATTTTTTTCCATGACATAAAGATGTTGCCGCCCCATCTGCTGCAAGCGGCAGAGGTCGCCCACCCCGATCACCTGGCCCTTTTCGAAGGCCGGGCCTTTGCTGGTCCCAGGCACGATCATGGTCATGTCATGCAGGGCCCGGCGCCCCACGGCCTGTTCCGCCGGCAGGATTTGCAGGGATGGGCCCTGGGTTCCGGTCTCTTCCCGGCGACTCTCGGTCAGGTAAGGGGCATCACCCTGGCAGGCCCGGCAGATCCCGCCATCCTGGGACGGATAGGCTTCCCGGCAGAGGGGACAGATGGCGATGCGGCCCCGGCTGCGCTTGCCCAGGAACTGGGGGCGGATCTTGACTTGCTGCCATCCCAGGATTTCCGGCCCGGCATTCTTGATTTCTTCCAGGAGCCGGTCGGGGTCCTGCTCCTTCTTGGGGTTGAGTTTGCGATACCAGGAATTAATTTCCGGCCAGTCGGCCACTTTCACATGGTCCAGGAAAACCCGCACGCCGTCCCCCCCGTGTTTATCGTAAAGAGCCAGGGCGAAGCGGCCCACGTCAACCACCTTGAGCCAGCCGTTGCCGATGGTGCAGGGAGTGAGCAGCTGGATGGCGTCCGGCAGACAATTCCTGGTCTCACAAATGGCGTCGAAAAGGACTCCCGCCGGCAACTGCTGGCGGGCCGCCGCGACCATGATTCCGCCGAGGACTACGCCGGGCGCCATATTGCCATGAAAGGACTTGACCAGGTGCAAAAAATCATCAAAGGAATAGGAACCAATATTCATGATCTTGACAGCGCGTGACTTTGGGCTAAGAGGGTTACCCACCCAGGGGAAGGATGTGGGTGGGGGTTAGTAAGTGATTATGCCATCATTGGTCGAAAGTTTTAGGTTCTTTCAATCCGCACCGCACAGGCCTTATATTCGGCCGTTTGGGAGACCGGGTCGAACACGGGGTTGGTAAGCCAGTTGGCACAGGCTTCCCGGAAATGGAAGGCCATCCACACCAAGCCCTCAGGCACTTCCCCGGTAACCTTAGCCTTGACTCTTACTTCTCCACGTCGAGACTTGACTTTGATGGTTTCGCCGTGTTTGATACCCAACCTATCGGCATCGAGGGGCGAGATATCGGCAGTCTCTTCTCCCAGGATATCATTCAGGCCCAGGCAGCGGCCGGTCTGGGTGCGGCTGTGGTATTGATAGAGCCGGCGGCCGGTGCTGAGTACCAGGGGATATTCCTCATCCGGCACTTCCGCCGGCGGGGTCCAATCCACCGCAACGAAGCGGCCCTGACCGCAAGTAAAGCAGCCATCTTTGTGCAGGGTGCAGGTGCCCGGATGATCGCAATCAGGCACCGGCCATTGCAGGCCGTCGTATAGGGGGATGGGAGAATAAGTGGCTGGAAACGCGAGCAATGGAATAAAAAAGATGGGGAAAAGGTGGGGATGGAGTGGGGAGAGAGGAAAAAAATCAAACGAGTGTTGGATTAGTGGGGAGGGAATTTTTGGGGCGCGGCCAGCGCCCCTTTTTTTATTTTTTTGGAAGGGAAGGTGCGAAAACCTCGCCGCAAAAACGGCATTTTTTTGCTTCGATTTTTACTATTTCGGCGCATTGAGGACACTGCTTACCTATGATGGTAGGTTTTATCTGGTCGCTAGGGGCGCTGGAACTGGTTTTGCCGCAAAGAATACAGCGCTGAGGATAGAGGGGAAGGGCAAGGAGCCAGAAACCAGCGGTTAAAAGGACGGCGAAGAAGGTGCCCCAGCCGAGGCGGCGCTGATGGCCGGTGTTTTTGCCGCAATTAGAGCAAAAAGACATCCACATGGGGGATAATCCTCTATTTATTTATGGGAACCAGGGCATTTCGCAACGGGCGCCGAATAATTATTTTTTATTTAAGAAAATGCTTGGCTTGCTCTAATTCTCTGGTTGCCCAATCCATGTTTTCCTTCCATTCAGCGGGACTATTTTTTACT
>JBKQLU010000077.1:0-17160 GCA_052326585.1 Desulfobaccales bacterium
CCCCAACCCTCTCCCCTCGCAGGGGAGAGGGGGTTTTGGCGCTTCAAGCCTACCGCCGTCATCTCTGGCTAAAGGAGCTAAAGGTTTGCGGTGCCGTTCATACCAGCACCATTGATAGCTTTTGGTCTATGATTAAACGCGGCATTGTCGGCACATTCCATTAGGTTAGCAAAAAGTACCTGCAACTGTATGTTGCCGAATTTGAGTTCCGTTATAGCAACCGCAAGAATCCTGATATCTTTGGAGCGGCAATAGGCCTATGCTGATTAAGAGGTTAATTGGAATAATCATTCTCGCTATCCTATTTGTGATTACGGCAAATGCTCAATCACAACAGCCAACCCCAGGTCCAGGGATAAAAGGTAATCCACCACAAATATATTCCCCCGATAGCCAACAGAAGGCCGAATCCGATAAGCGCGGAACCACAGAATCGCCTCTCATTGTCAAAACAATAAATCCCCCCAAGACTGCTGCCGAAGCCGACCAAGAGAGAAGCTATCAGGATGAGAAAGCGTCTCAGAATTGGTGGATAGTTAGATTTACTGGTATTCTTGCCGCTGTTGCTATTCTTCAATTCTTGGCTTTGGCTTTCCAGGCCTGGTATTTGCGTAAGGGATTTAAGATTACCGAAATAGCCGCTAATGCTGCTAAAGAAAGTGCCGAGGTTGCAGAGACAGCTTTGCATATTAGCGAAAGGGCATATTTGAGTATTGAGCAAATTGGCTTTGTTGAGCCTCTGAAAGTAGGCGAAATGCCTAACCTCAAATTGAAGATCATTAATACTGGTAAAACACCTGCCCAAATAATAGATACATCCACGAATGTCAGATTTTTCGATAAAATACCAAGTATACCGGTTTATCCCCCTGGACAAAAATCGCAAAGCCAGATGACAATACGACCTGGGGGAAAAAACACTCTTGCTAATATTAGAGGATACACCGTAACCACAAAACAATTCTCCGATATGCTTAACGGAACACAAAAATTGCTTATTTGGGGTAGGATAATTTACCAAGATATCTTCAAACACCTCATGGTAGTTGGCTTCGGTGCTGAATTTTTTGTTAATAATTTTTTGCCAGTTGATGGATATAGCTATATTGATGAATATAAACCAGACAATGAGCAATCCTAAACGGTCGCCTTTCCATGCATACCATATAACAAATATAACCAAAACTATAACCAAGCCGATAAGGAAGGCTCCTTGGATAAAATAGTCCCTATACTCTCTATCATCAATTACCTTATAGATAGGCTCTTTTCTGTCGGAAGATGGATTCAAGCCCATAATGCCCTTGTCATTTCTGTTGCCACTGCCTTCATAGCCGCCTTCACAGTTATGTTGTGGTTTACTAATCGAAAACTGTGGAAGGTCTCCTATATAGCCGCAAAAGCCGCCGAAAAATCTGCCAAGGCCGCTGAGAAAAGTGCAGATGCTCTTCCTGCCATAGAAAGAGCTTATCTTTATGTTTATGTTTCTCCTAAGAATGTATCCAAATTCGTTATAGGCGAGAATCTTGTAGAAGTTACAGTAAGTAATTGTGGAAGAACACCAGCCATTATTAAAAATATTGTTGCCATATCTGGATATTTCAATACCCCTCCCGCTATTTGCCAAGGCATACCTATTCCAATTAAACCACATGAGACAATAATAGCAGGACGTCCTCACCCTGACGAGGAAATGCCATTCGTTTTTAAAATTACTATCGCAGATAGCGATCAAATGGAAGATGTTATAAGGGAAAATTCTCATATGGGGATCTTTATTCATGGGTGTATCAAATATGAAGATATCTTTCGCAATCCCCAAGAAACTCGTTTTTATTGGAGATATATTTATTCCAGCCATACATTTATCCGTGTTGAAGACAAGGAGCGTAATTATCAAACATAGGAAAATTAAAAACCAAGAGCAAACGCCGGCCTGTCGTTTCCATTTTAACCCAGGCTTGCCCTTTGTGTCTAGAAGTGCATAATCGCCTTTCCAAAGGGGGATTTTAATATCCTGGGAATTTAGTTTCTTATCTGCGCCGTTAGCCGGCCCAGGCCGGGGGCGGCGTCTTTCTTGGCCTCGGCCGGTTGGCGAGAAATTGGTCTTGACCCGGCCCGGGGCGCGGTTACCGGCTGCCAGGGCGGATTAAGGCGGCCGGATAAGGTGAGGTGGCACGGTGCGGCAGGCGCTCCTGAAGATTGTCACTATTATCCTGAGCCTGGTGGCCGCTTTTGCAATCGCGGAAGTGGCGGTCCGGATCTTTTGTCCGCAGGAGGTGGCGCCGATTCGTTTTGTCTTCGACCGGCAGCGCGGGGATATTCCCACCCCCCGTCAGAAGGGCCGGCAAATTATGCCCGGGGCCTTCGATTTCACCTACAGCAATAATTCCCTGGGCCTGCGCGGCGCGAAAGAATATTCATTGGCGCGGCATACGGACCACCGCATTCTCTTCCTGGGCGATTCCTTCACCTACGGATTGGGGGTGAATGACGACCAAACCTTTCCCTTTCTGGTTGAGAAGGAGCTGCTCTCTGACCAGATCCCGGCGGAGGTGATCAACGCCGGCAATCCAGGCCATGGCACTGATTATGCCTTAAAGTTTTTCCAGGTCCTGGGAGCCAAATTTAAACCGGACCTGACCGTATTCAGCTTTCTGGGCAAAAATTTTGTCGATGACTCCCGGGGCCAGTACTATGCGGTTTCTCCGCAAGGCGAGCTCACTCCCAAACATTTGCGCGGCGCCAATAGCCTGGTAAAGAGCCTGCTAGACGCGCTGCCCGGCTATAACTGGCTGGTTTCCTGGTCCCAGGCGGCCAATCTGGTGAAGCGGGTGGGCATTCAATGGTATCTGGCGGGAGAGGGCGCCAAGGCGCCGCGGGAAGGCGGCCTGGTGATCAGCTATCCGGAAAGGCGGAGCGGCTACGGCGACGCCGGCGAATTTAGATTGACCGGGATCTATGTGAAGAATTTGATCAAAGCGGTGGAGGCCAGCGGCAGCTCCATAATGTTTTTTTATCTGCCCATGGCCCCGGAGGTCGAAGCATACCGCCAAAATGGCTCCATATCCCCTGATGAAGCGGCGTTTACCGGGATTATAAAAAGCGCGGGCCAAGAGCTCAAATCGTTAACCCCGGTATTCGCGGCCTCGCCGGAGCCGGTGCCGAAGTTGTACTTTGTGCCGCGGGATGGGCACTGGACGGCCCTGGGCCAGGCCCTGGCGGCGCAATACGAGGGCGCCCAGATAGAAGGGCGTCTGAAGAAGAGTCCGTAAGCCGGCCCCGCCCCCTTGGGCCAATATCCCCCTCGGCACCGGAGGGCGAGCCAGGGCAGATAGACCCCGGTCTTTTCTGCGGCTCCCGGGATTTTCCCCGCCGCGGCCTCCTGGCAGTCATTTTTGGCTTGATTTTACGGGTTCCGGATATATAATTTAACCATTCTTCGCGGTGGACGGTCAAATGAGCGTTTTCCAAAACTACCCGCATCCCGGTCTGGCCCTTGGGGTCCTGACCAGTTTACGATTGCTGCCTGCCTAGGCAGGCAACCTTTCTTTCCTCACTCCCAAATTCGGCAAAATCTTGTTTTAACTGCTTCTTTTTGAACGAGGCGGTGTTATAATATTTCTGCCTTTTACGGCCCTCCGGGGTCAGGAGGTTCATATGCCTGAGAAAATTATTATCTTCGATACCACCCTGCGGGACGGGGAGCAGACGCCCGGAGCCAATCTCAACGTTGATGAGAAACTGCAGATCGCCCGGCAGTTGGAACTCCTCAACGTGGACGTCATCGAGGCCGGATTTCCCTTCTCCTCCACCGGGGATTTCGCGGCGGTGCAGGCGGTGGCCCGGGAAATCAGGACCCCGCAAATCGCCGGGCTGGCCCGGGCCTTTGCCCAGGACATCGACACCTGCTGGGAGGCCATCAAGGAAGCCACCAATCCCCGCATCCATACCTTCATCTCCACCTCCGATATCCACCTGCGGCACCAGATGCGCAAGAGCCGGGAGGAAGTCCTGGAAATGGCGGTGGCCGCGGTGAAGTATGCCACCCGTTACACCGCCAACGTGGAATTCTCGGCCATGGACGCCTCCCGCAGCGACCTCGATTACGTGGCCCAGGTCTTCACCGCGGCCATCGAGGCCGGCGCCACCACCCTGAACTTCCCGGATACGGTGGGCTACGCCATTCCCCAGGAGTTTGGCGCCCAGATCAAATACCTGGTGGAGCACATCCCCAATATTCACCGGGCGATAATCTCGGTACACTGCCATAACGATCTGGGACTGGCGGCGGCCAATACCCTGGCGGCCATTATGAACGGCGCCCGCCAGGTGGAAGTGACCATCAACGGCCTGGGGGAACGGGCCGGCAACGCCTCCCTGGAGGAGGTGGTCATGGCCCTGGCCACCCGGAAAGACCAATATGACTGCTATACCGGCATCGTCACCCAGTACATTGCCCCGGCCAGCCGCCTCACCAGCAGGCTGTCGGGGGTGCCGGTGCAACCCAATAAGGCCATCGTCGGGGCCAACGCCTTTGCCCACGAGTCCGGTATTCACCAGGACGGGGTGCTCAAGGAGGCCAGCACCTTCGAGATCATGACGCCCACCACGGTGGGCATCAAGAAGAGCCTCCTGGTGCTGGGAAAGCTGTCCGGACGCCATGCCTTCAAAAACAAACTCCAGGAGATGGGTTACTACCTGGTTGACGAGGAATTAAACCGGGTCTTTTCGCGCTTCAAGGACCTGGCGGATCGGAAAAAGAAGGTCTTCGACGAAGACCTGATAAGCCTGGTGGAAACCGAGGTCGTTTACCAGTCGGTGCCGGAGTATTTCCGGCTGCTGGACCTGGTGGTGCTCAGCGGCACCATGGTAAAGCCCAACGCCACCGTGAAGCTGCAGATCGGCGCCGAGGTCAAGAGCCTCTCGTCTTTTGGAGACGGCCCGGTGGATGGGGTTTACCGGGTCATTACGGAGCTGGCCAAGTCGAGCTGCCGCCTGTTGAAATTCGCGGTGAGCTCCATCACCGGGGGCACCGAGGCCCTGGGAGAGGTCTCAGTGCGCCTGGAGGAAGACGGCTATGTGGTCACCGGCCAGGGGGTGGACCCGGACATTGTCACTGCCAGCGCCCGCGCTTATATCAACGGCTTGAACCGCCTCCATTTTTTGAAGGAGATGGGGCACGGCCCCAAGAAAAAGCCAGAGAAACTCTAGAAAGCCGCCAGCGCTTCGGCAACTAAAACTCAAAACTGGAAACTAAAATGTCCAAGCCTCAAACCATAACCGAAAAGATTCTGGCGGCTCATGCTGGCAAGGAATTCGTGGCCCCCGGAGAGCTGATCATGGCCAGGGTGGACATCGCCCTGGGCAACGACATCACCGCACCCCTGGCCATCAAGGCCTTTCGTGAGCTGGGAGCCAAGAAGGTCTTTGAGCGCGGGCGGGTAGTGATGGTGGCGGATCACTTCGCCCCCAATAAAGACATCGCCTCCGCCATTCAGGTGCAGATAGTGCGGCAATTCGCCCGGGAGCAAGACTTGCTGCACTTTTACGAAGCCGGGGAGATGGGCGTAGAGCACGCCCTGCTACCGGAGAAAGGGATCGTGGTTCCCGGCGACTTGATCATTGGCGCCGACAGCCACACCTGCACCTACGGGGCGCTGGGGGCCTTTGCCACCGGGGTGGGCTCCACCGACCTGGCCGCGGCCATGGTAACCGGCCACATCTGGCTCAAGGTTCCGGAAAGCTTGAAGTTTATCTACCGCGGCGAGCTGCCCCCCTGGGTCGGCGGCAAGGACCTGATCCTGCACACCATCGGGGATATCGGGGTGGACGGGGCCAACTACCGGGCCATGGAGTTTAGCGGTGACGCCATTGGCCGCCTCTCCATGGCGGACCGTTTTTCCATGGCCAACATGGCGGTGGAGGCCGGGGCCAAGAACGGCATCATCGCCCCGGATGCGGTCACCCTAAAGTATGCCGAGGGCCGGGCCCTGCGGCCTTTCCAGGTCGATAATCTCCACAGCGACGCGGCGGCGGCCTACGTTTATACCAAGACTTATGACGTTTCCGGTTTGGAGCCCCAGGTGGCCTGCCCGTCATCGCCGGGTAATGTCAAGCCCGTATCCCAGTTGCAAGGGGTGTCCATCGACCAGGCGGTGATCGGCTCCTGCACCAACGGGCGGCTGGAAGACCTGCAACTGGCAGCCCAGGTCATTAAAGGACGCAAGGTAGCCAAAGGGGTGCGTCTCATCATCATTCCCGCCACCCCGCTGATCTACCGGCAGGCCATGGACCAGGGCCTGTTGGCCATCTTCATGGAGGCCGGCGCGGTTATCGGGCCCCCCACCTGCGGCCCCTGCTTGGGCGGGCATATGGGTATTCTGGCGCCCGGCGAGACCGCCGTAGCCACCACCAACCGGAACTTTGTCGGCCGCATGGGCCACCCGGAGTCCAAGGTCTATCTGGCCAACCCGGCGGTCGCCGCGGCCTCTGCAGTCACCGGACGCATCAGCGGACCGGCGCAAATTTAGCAGCCCGGGTCGGTTAGCGCTGCTGGCCTAAACTCCTGGTCTGAGCAGGAAGACGAATCCTGTCTCATGCTCAAGAAGTGTTGACATTTTGATGGAATTATGGCTATCTAATTGGCAAATTTTAACCGGGAGCCTACTTACGGCGAGAAGAAGAAGATGTCCGGAAAAACCATATACAGGGCGGGTTTCGTTGCCTTGGCCCTCCTGATCGCGGTGCTGGTGGGGGGCTGCAACGGCGTCCTCTATGAAAAACAGAAGGATAACGGCACGGTGGAGCGCTGGTTCATTAACGGGGGCGAAGGCTGGGGCAGCTACAACATCACCCCGCGGTATTACAGTCAGAACCCCAAGGACCTGTCCGACTTTTGTATCATGCTGAGAAACGAGCACACTTTCTAATCTAAACGCTGCCCCCGCAGCACCCGCTCTTTCCCCTGATAATCCTTCAAGGTTTCCAGTCCCTGATAGGCCCCGGTTTGCCGCAGCAGTTCCAGGACCTCGGCCGCCTGGCCATCACCCACTTCCAGGGCCAGGCAGCCTCCGGGTCTCAAATAGCGGTGGGCCTCCCGGGCCAGGACCCGGATAAGGTCGAGTCCGTCTTCCCCGCCCAACAGGGCCTGGGGCGGCTCAAAGTCTCTGATCTCCCGGGTGAGCTCTTCCCATTGGGCCCGGGGTACATAGGGGAGATTGGCCACCAGCACGGCGAAGCGCGGCCCGGGCTGGAGCCCGGAGAGAAGGTCGCCCCGGACAAAACGGAGGCGCCCGGCAACGCCCTGCCGCCGGGCATTGTCCCGGGCCACGTTGAGGGAGGTTTCCGAGAGATCCAGGGCCAGCCAGGCCATCTGGGGCAGCTCCCGGGCCAGCGCCACCACTACCGCGCCGCTGCCCACCCCGACTTCCAGACCCCAGGGGACGGCTTGCTCCTGACTGGCGAATTTTTTCGGAGGTTCCTGGACCCCAAGTTGCAGATCAATCAGGGTCCGGGCCGCCTCCAGGGCTGCCGCCACCAGGATCTCGGTTTCCGGCCGGGGAATCAGGACCCCGGGGCGCACCTGAAAATCGAGGGACCAGAATTCCTTGTGGCCGGTGAGGTAGGCTACCGGTTCGCCCCGGCGGCGGCGCACCACCAGGGCCTTGAAACGAGCCAATTCTTCGGGGGAGAGGGGCTGGTCGTAGTGCAGGTAGAGGTCCAGGCGGCTCAGGTTGAGCACGTGCGCCAGGAGCACCTCAGCGGAGGCCCGGGGCTCCGAAACCACTTTATCCCTGAGATAATCGCTGGTCCAGCGCAGGAGTCCCACGATGGTCCAGGCTGGCTGGGAAACCGCCTCCATTTAGGCCTGTTCCACGGCCTGGGTGCGGTAATGGCTGCCCAAGCTTTGGAGAAGTTCGTCCAGGTCGCCGTCCAGAATGGCCTCCAACTTATGGAGGGTGAGCCCGATGCGATGGTCGCTGACCCGGGCCTGGGGGTAATTATAGGTGCGGATGCGTTCGCTACGGTCGCCGCTGCCCACCTGGGATTTGCGCTCTTTAGCGATTTGCTGCTGCTGCTGCCGTTGTTTCAAGTCCAGGAGCCGGGCCCGCAACACCTTCAAGGCCTTGGCCTTGTTTTTGTGCTGGGACTTCTCGTCCTGGCAGATGACCACCAGGCCAGTGGGCAGATGGGTGATGCGCACCGCGGAGTCGGTGGTATTGACGCTTTGACCTCCCGGACCGGAAGAACGGAAGACGTCGAAGCGTAATTCTTCCGGGCTGATCTGCACCTCAACCTCCTCCGCCTCTGGCAGGATGGCCACGGTCACCGCCGAGGTATGGATGCGTCCCTGGGACTCGGTTACCGGCACCCGTTGTACCCGGTGCACCCCGCTTTCGTATTTCAGCAGACTATAAACCCGCTCCCCGGAAATTGAGGCGATGACCTCTTTGAGGCCGCCCATGCCGGTGGCGGAGTGGCTCAAGATCTCAAACTTCCAGCCCTTGCGCTCCGCCAGGCGGCTGTACATGCGGAAGAGGTCGGCGGCAAACAGGCTCGCCTCCTCGCCGCCGGTGCCGGCCCGAATCTCCAGCAGGACGTTCTTCTCGTCGTAGGGATCCTTGGGGAGCAGCAGCAGGCGCAACTCTTCCTCCCGCGCGGCCGCCTCCTCCCGGAGGGTCTGGATCTCCTCGCGCACCAGAGATTTTAACTCCTCATCCGTCTCTTCCTTCAGCAGGGTGTGACTCTCCTGCAACTCCTGCTGCGCCTGCCGGTAGCGGCGGAAGACCTGGATAACGGGGCTCAGTCCGGCGTGTTCCTTGCGGTATTTCTGATAAAGCTCCTGATCCCGGATAACCTCAGGATCTGAGAGCCGTTGCTCCAGGTCGATGAATTGGCTTTCCAGTTTTTCCAGTCTGGCGTTCAGCATAGAATGACCAAAAACCGGGGCGCCGCCAGCGATGCCGGGCCAGCCTCCTGGACTCGCCCGGCGCCGGGGTTAAAAACCCGGCTGGAGCCCGGTCTCTTTTAAACGTTAATAATTAATTATAAAGGAAAAATCGTTCCAAGGCAATGCGGTTGCGAAGGGTTGCTGCACCTCACGGGACAGGTCCGCCCGGCCTGGGATCACGACTCCGCCAGGCGCCGGATGATTTCCGGGATGGTGCGGGTGGCCAGGTGGGAGAGGGAGCCGCCCCCGAGGACCACCTGCAGGGGGACCTGCGCCGCCTCAGCCGCCTGGATCATCTGGTCGCAGATGTCGAAATAGGCGTCTTCGGTAAGCCCCAGGGAGCCGTAATCTTCCAGGTGGGTGTCGAAACCGTAATACCAGATAAGCAGATGAGGCTGAAAAGGGGCAATGCGCCGCGCCTGTTCCCGAACCAGGCGGAGGTAGCCCCGGTTGGGGTCCATCTCCGTTAAGAGAGGCTGGACGTCAACGTCCACCTTGCTGCCGTCCGGGGAATGGTAATCGACATCGCAAAAGCAGATGTGCAGCACCTCCGGATCGTCCTGGATCAACTGGCGGGTGCCGTCGCCGTGGTGGGCGTCGGTGTCCACGATGGCAAAGCGCCGCCAACCGCTGCTTTGCCGGGAATGGGCCAGGGCGATGACCACGTCGTTGAAACAGCAGGCGCCCCAGAACTGGCGATAGCCGGCGTGGTGGCCGCCGGCCCCGATGAAACAGAAGGCCCGCTGCAGCTCTCCCCGGGCCAAAGCCGTCATCCCCGCCAGCACCGAACCCACCGACTCGTAAGCGGTGGCGCAAAAGCTGTCCTGGGCCACCGCGCCCAGGATTTCCGGGGCGTGCACCGCGAGGATCTGCTCCGCGGAGGCGCGGGGGGCCTGGAACATCCTGACGTTGGCCTTTTCCAGCAAGGGTTGCAGGGCCTCAGGAAAATCCCGCAGCCGGTTGCCGATGGTGAGATAGCTCTTGCGGCTGAAAGATGGATGGTAGAAGATGCCTACTTCCTTCATCTCCGGAAAATCCCCCGCTTCAGGTCCCGAACTTCTCTCCAGCCTGCGGTTGTTTAGCGGCAATAAATTCGGGCGCCTTCACCTTCCCCAGTTCCTTGGTGCGGAAACGGCTGACCAGAATGGCGCCGCCGGCCACCGCCAGTTTAAGGCCCCGGTCGCTCACCGCCAGGATCTCCCCGGACGCGGCCTGGGGAGATTCTTCAGAAAAGGCGGCGTTATAAAGCTTGACCTTTTCGCCCCGGAAGGTGGTGGTGGCCCCGGGCTGGGGGTCGCAGCCGCGCAGGAAATTGAAGACCGCGACGCCCGGCTGGCGGAAGTCCAGGGCGGCCAGCCGCTCGTCGCAGGGAGGCTCGTAGGTGGCCCGGGAATGGTCCTGGGGAATCCGGGGGGCCTGGCCCCGGGCGATCAACTCCACTGCTTCCAGAAGCGCCGCCACCCCCAGGGGATAGAGCTTGTTGAAATAGAGCTCTCCGGTGGTCTCGGCAAGGCCGATCTCCACCGTCTTTTGCAAGAGGATGTCACCGGTGTCGATGCCTTGGTCCACCCAGAAGATGGTGAGCCCGCTCACGGTTTCGCCGTTGATCACCGCCCAGTTGATGGCGCTGGAGCCCCGATGGCGGGGCAGGAGGGAGGGGTGGTATTGGATGGAGCCCAATCTGGGGGCGGTGAAGACCTGCGGCGGGATGATGTCGGTGACAAAGGCCAGCACCCCCAATTCGGCCTGCAAGGAGACCATGGCCGCGTAAGCCTCCTGGTCCCGCAGATGGGCCGGTTGGAAGAGCGGCGCTCCGGCGGCGCGGGCCGCCTCCGCCAGGGGGTCGGACCTGGCCCCCCGATCCGGAGGGCAGAAGACCCCCGGCACCTCATGACCATGGTCCAGCAAGCCTTTTAAGACGTCGGCGCCAAAAGCCGCCTGACCTAACAAGGCGATGCGCATGGCTGGCCTCCGCTGCTAAAAGTTCGAAGTCCAAAGTTCAAGGTTCACGGTTCAAAGTCGAGACCTCGCCACGATTCCCTATTTGGTCATTCTGGGGGAGCGAAGCCACCGAAGAATCTCAAAGGTAGTGAGGAAATACTAGATCCTTCGCTGCGCTCAGGATGACAAAAAAAAGGGGCCTCGAAAAGGTTGGTCTCGGTTACCAAATGACTCCTGGCCGCGGTGCTCAATGATGGTGCGCGTCGCGGCTCTTTTTATTTTCTCGTTCCCAAGCTCCTGCTTGGGAACGGAATTTTCTCGCTCAGGCTCTGCCTGGGCAGCATCTATTAACAGGATGATATTGTTCTATTTATAGTCAAGGCTGGGTCAATGATGGCCCTGGTTGTGGCTCTTTTTCGGTTCCAGGGTGGAGGCCCAGAAGATGAGGCCGCAGGCGGCCAGAATGGCGCCCACGCTCACCGGGGCGCTGCCGGAGAAGATGGCGACCGCGATGCAAACGAAGACCAGAAGCACCAGCGGGGCCTGTTTTTTGCGATAACCCTGATTGCCTGCCGCCATATGTCAAAACCTCCTTGGAGATGGCTCGAATTATACGCCGGACGCGGGCAATATCCAGAAGGATTTCATTGCCGGCCTGCAACAAAGCTGATGGCCTGCGCGATGCGGCGCTGGGTCTCGGGCTTTCCCAGGATATTGATGATCTCATAGAGCCCGGGGCTGGCGGTGCGGCCGGTAAGGGCCAGCCGAACCGGCTGGGCCAGGTTGGCCATCTTCAGGCCGGTCTCAGCCGCCAGATCGTGAAAGAGCTGGTTCAAGGCGGGCTCGGAAAAGTCCGCCAGCCCGTCCAGACGCCGGGCCACCTCTCGCATAGCCGGCAAGGTCTCCGGGGTCAAAAACTTGTTCGCCCCCTTCTCTTCGTAAGGGCGGGGATCCTGGAAATAGAAACGGGCCGCCTCGGCCATCTCCACCAGGGTGCGGCAACGGGCCGCCAGGGTGGCAGCCACCCGGGCCAGGTATTCCTGATCCGGCGGGACAATCGCCAGCCGGGCCAAAAAAGGAGCCAGTTCCTGGGCCAGCCGCGGCGCGCTCAGGGACATCAGGTGCTGGCTGTTGATCCACTTGAGCTTTTCTTCGTCAAATACCCCCGGAGAGGTGGTGGCCTGGTCCAGACTGAAGTATTGGATAAGCTCTTCCCGGGTGAAGATCTCCTGATCCCCGTGGGACCAACCGAGGCGAGCCAGATAGTTCACCAGGGCCTGCGGCAAGAAGCCTTGCTCCCGGTACTCCAGGGCAGATCTGGCGCCCCGGCGTTTGGAGAGCTTGCCCCGGTCGGTGGCCAGCAACAGGGGCATGTGGGCAAAGCGGGGCGGGGCAACCCCCAGGGCCTGGTAAATGAGGAGCTGCCGCGGGGTGTTGGGGATATGGTCCTCCCCCCGGATGACGTCGGTAATCCTCATGGTGATATCATCCACCACCACCGCAAAATTATAAGTTGGGATGTCATCACCGCGCATGACTACCAGGTCATCGAGTTCCCGGTTGTCGAAGGCGATGGGGCCTTTGATCAGGTCGTGCCAGCGGGTGACGCCGGCGTCGGGCCCCCGGAAGCGCACCACGGTATGGGGCCCGGGTTTGAGGCCCCGCTCCCGGCAGCGGCCGTCGTACTTGGGCTTGTCCCCCCGGGCCAGGGCCGCCTCGCGCCGCGCCTTGAGATCTTCCGGGGAGCAATCGCAATAGTAGGCCGCTCCCCGGGCCAGCAAGCGGTCAGCATATTCCCGATAGACCGGCAGGCGCTCCGACTGGCGAAAGGGGCCTTCATCCAAAGTGAGCCCCAGCCACGCCAGGGCCTCCAGAATCTCCTGGACGAAATTCTCCTGGGAACGCTCCCTATCGGTATCCTCGATGCGCAGGATAAAGACACCGCCGCCATGGCGGGCGATCAGCCAATTGAACAAGGCGGTATGGGCCCCGCCCAGGTGCAGGGACCCGGTGGGGCTGGGAGAGAAACGAGTCCGCACCCCCGTCATTCCTGACAAACTAGGCGAACCAGTCGAAATAGGCAAAATAGGCAAAACCCCCAGGGAGATGCTGCTGGTTTATCATAACTGCCGCGCCTGGGCCAGGGGCAATATTTTCGCCCCAAGCGGCTAAGGCTTAGCTTCGCCGGCAGGCAAGGCGAAGTAGAAGGTGGCGCCCGCATCGACCTTCCCTTCGGCCCAGACCCGCCCGGCGTGGCGTTGTAAAATCCGTTGCACGATGGCCAGCCCCGCGCCGGTGCCTTCAAATTCGCCGCTGGGGTGCAGCCGTTGAAAGACGCCAAACAACTTATCCCGGTAGCGCATATCGAAACCGATACCGTTGTCTTTCACATAATAAACGGTTTCGCCGTCCACGCTGCCGCCGCCCACTTCGATAACGGCTTTTTCCCGGCGCCGGGTAAACTTGACGGCGTTGGCCAGCAGATTGGTCAGGACCTGCCGCAGCAGGGAGATGTCCCCGAAGGCCGGCGGCAGCTCCTGCATCTTTAGCTCCAGGATTCGATCCGGCGCCACATTCCGGAACTCCGTGATGAGCCTGGCGACCTCGGGCCCCAGGTCCACGCGACACTTCCGGAGCTCGTGGCGTCCCAGGCGGGAAAGGGCCAACAGGTCATCTGTAAGGTGGCCCATGAAGGCGGTATTGCTGCGGACCACCTCCAACAGCCGCAGGCCTTCGCTATCCAGTTGGGCGGCGTGTTCCAGCAGCAGCATGCGTGAGAAGCCGTCGATGGCCCGGATAGGGGCCTTGAGGTCGTGGGACACGGAATAGGCGAAGGCTTCCAACTCGCGGTTGGCAAACTCAAGCTGTGCGGTGCGCTCTTCGACCCGCTGCTCCAGTTCTTCGTTCAGGCGGCGAATCTCTTCTTCAGCCCGCCGGCGTCTGGCTTCCCGGTCCATGGATTTCATGGCGAAAGAGAGATCTTGGGACAGGGAGTCGAGCGCCGCGATCTCTTCGGTGTTGAAGAAACCCGTCTGCCCGGAATAGAGGGTCAGCACTCCTTCGACTCTGTTATCCACGAACAAGGGAAACGCCGCGGAGGACTTGAAACCCCGCGCCAGTTGCGCTTTCCTCCAGGGAGCCATGCGCGGGTCCGCGGCAATATCCTGGCAGACATCCCAGCGCCCCTGGCGCACCGCCACCCCCGTCGGTCCCCGGCCCTCCGGGACATCTTCCAGGGAAATAGTAATATCTTCGGGATAAGCGTCATCGAGGTCGTATTGCGCCGCCGCCCGGACCAGGCCGGCTTCCCAATCCACCCTGCCGATCCAACAGAGCAGAAAGTCCCCCTCCTCCATCATGATCCGGCAGGCCTGGCGGAACAGCTCTTCCTGGTCTTGGGCGTGCACAATGGATTCATAGACCCGGCTCAATAGCCGGTAAAGCCGGCCCAGAACCGCCGCCCGCGCCTCAGCCTCGGCACGCACGTGCATCTCTTCTTTTAATTGGGCCAGTGATTTACCTAGTTCCTCGGTGCGCGCCGCAACCCGCTGCTCCAGTTCCTCATTCAGCCGGATCACCGCCGCCTCGGCCTGTTTGCGCGCGGTGATGTCCCGGGCCACGTGGACGCTGCCCAAAACCTTACCTTGAGCGTCCAGGAGGGGCGAAACCGTCACCAGGAAATCCCGGTCAAACTCGCGGAGCTCGGCGGTATGCCCCTGGCCGTCTTGCAACAGCAGGCTGTGAGGGCAAACGTCCGGGGGACAGGTGCTGCGGTGCATTAATTCATGGCAGGACTTGCCCGCCAATTCCTGAGGCGCCGCCCCCAGGGCCGCGGCCATGGCCCGGTTGACCCGGACCAGATGATGGCCGGTGTCCAGGATGGCGATCAAGTCCGGCACCGCCTCAAAGGTGCGCTCCCACTCATCATTAGCCTGTTGCACGGCCGTCTCGCTCTGCTTGCGCCGGCTTATGTCGATGCCATAGAGGCGGATGGTATGGAACGGCTCGACATAGGAAATGTTCTGGAGATAAACTCTATCCTTGACTTGCACTTCCCGTTCGATGTCGGTCTCTCCTGTCTCTTTTAGGGCCAGTAAGATCTGCTTCAGGTCGGCGGGCAGGAAATCCCTCAATTTAGCCGGCGGTCCCAACCTGGCCACGACTTCCCGGGCCGCCGGGTTGGCATAGGTGATGCGGCCGGAGCCAGCCACCTCCAGGATGGGATTGGGATTCATTTCCGGAAAAGAGGCCAGGCGCTGCATCTCGCCTTCCGGCGGCCTGCGGTCCGTGGCCTCGGAGCAGGCAGCTACCCCGGCTTCCGCCTCCCGGAGGCGCTGCTCCAGCTCGCCCACCCGCTGCAATAATTCTTCCCTGGTCGGTGTTGCTCTCTTCATCGAAACGCTCGCTTGCGGTCTTGGCGGCCTTGCTGTTAGTGGGCCGGCGCCCCTGGCGCAAATTCGCTCCCGACATATTGGGGGCTTAAAAAGCTACCCCTCACCTTAAATTTAATCTAAATCGGCGCAGATGAAAAGCATCCTGTTGAGAAACGAGGGATGAACCCGAAAATCCCCCTGTAGGCGCTCTTTGCCGCGCCCGCGCTCCCTAAGAGGGTCCGTCCCAGGTCGCGGCCATATCATCCAGCCAGGCGATGGCGAAGGCCGTCAGGCTGGCCCGGGCCCGGCCGGCAAATTCCCGGAGCGGCGGGGTTTCCCAAAACTTTTTTATCTCGGCCGGGGAACTGCCGGGCAACTGCGGCAGGGCCAGGTTAAGCGGGTCCAGAATGGACCGCACCACCAGAAAGGGGAGGGCGGCATCCCGGCAAATGCCGGCGAAGGCGACGCTCTCCATGTCCAGGGCCAGAGCCCCGGAGCGCAGTCCGGCCGCGGCCTTGTCCCCAGGGGTCAGGGCCACCTGGTCCACACCGGCCAAGGAACCCAGGTGGCCGGGGAGGCCGGTTTGCTTGAGAATCCTGGCGGCGCTGGCCACCAGCGCCGGCGCCACCTCAAAGCGCCAGTCCTGCCGGGAGTCGATGACTTCCGTGGCGATCACCAGGTCTCCGGGGCGCAATTCCGGGAGAATACCGCCGCCATAGCCCAGCAGCAAGCAGAGACCGGTATAACCAGGTTCCAGGGCGCGGCCCAGGGTACGGACCAGGGCGGCCGCGCCCATGCCGCTGCGGACCAGCAGCAGGGGCATCCGGCCCCAAGCCGCCAGGGTCAATCGGCCGCCCGGGTCCAGGCGGGACTGGTTTTGCAGGCGCAGGCGCAGATCGCGGATCTCGTCCTCCAGGGGGGCGATTAGCATGAGGGGAATTAAAGCCATAAACCGACTCCGGGGCGGGGCAGAGGCTGCCGGATTGGACCCCGCCGGTTGACAGCATCATAGCAAAGATGCCGGCAAAAGTGGTGAAATCTCTGGGAGCTGCGCTCCCGGGGGGGGTAGGATTTCATTTAAGAGGGCCAGTCACACGGGTTGGCAATGTGCCACCCCGGATCGTCTCAGGGCCTGCCGCACACCGGCTGCCCGGGAGAAACCGGCCATTGAAAGAATGCGGCGCAGGCATTATGATAAGAGGAAATTGAAAATCAGGGGATATTACCCCCTAAAGCAGTTTATCCTATGACGTGAGGGACCTTGCATGCGCCATCGCCTCTTAGGGAAGACCGGACTGGAGGTTTTCGAAGTCGGGTTCGGCTGCATCCCCATCATTCGCCTGAGCAGGCGCACCGCCATCCGGGTGTTGCGCCGGGCCCAGGAACGCGGTATCACCCTGTTCGACACCGCCAGCGTCTATCTGGACAGCGAAGAGAAGATCGGGCGGGCCTTTAAGGGCCTGCGGCCGCAGGTGGTCCTGGCCACCAAGAGCATTAAACGGGACCGGATGGGGCTGGAAGGAGACCTGGAGCAGAGTCTGCGACTCCTCAAAACCGATTATCTGGATTTGTTTCAATTTCACCAGGTCTCTCAAGAGCAGGATTTTCAGGCATTGTCCGCCAAAGACGGCGCCCTGGAAGCCGCCCTGCGGGCCAGGGAAGCCGGCAAGATTCGGCACCTGGGGATTACCTGCCATAATCTGGAGATGGCCAGGAAGATGGTGGGCGCCGACCTCTTCAGCACCATCCAAGTCCCTTTTAACTTTATTGAGACCGCGGCGGCGGCGGAACTCCACCCTCTGGCCCGGGAGCGAAACCTGGGTCTGCTGGCCATGAAACCCTTCGGCGGCGGGATTGTGGACAATGGCCGGGTGGCCCTGAAGTATCTGCGCC
>JBKQLU010000078.1:0-3079 GCA_052326585.1 Desulfobaccales bacterium
CCCAGCACCACTTTTTTCATGTTTCCCGGTTCCAGGAGTTTGAAGACGACGATGGGGATGTTCTGTTCCATGGACAGGGTGATCGCGGTGCTGTCCATGACTCGCAGGGACTTTTCCAGAACCTGGAAGTAGGTGAGCCGGGGCAGCATCTGGGCGTCGGGGTGGATGAGCGGGTCCCGGTCGTAGATGCCGGCCACCTTGGTGCCCTTGAGGATAAGCTGGGCGCCGATCTCGGTGGCCCGCAGAGCCGCGGCGGTATCCGTGGTGAAGAAGGGACTGCCGGTGCCGGCCCCGAAGATCAGCACCCGCCCCTTTTCCAGGTGGCGGAGGGCCCGGCGGCGGATGTAGGGCTCCGCCACTTCGTTCATAGTGATGGCGCTCATCACCCGGGTGGGCAGTCCCGCCATTTCCAGGGCGTCTTGCAAGGCCAGGGCGTTGATGACCGTGGCCAGCATGCCCATGTAATCGGCCACGGCCCGTTCAATCCCCTGGGCGCTGGCCTCCAGCCCCCGGAAGATGTTGCCGCCGCCCACCACCACGCCCACCTGGACTTTTAGCGCCACCACCGCCTTGATCTCCAGGGCGATGGCCTTCAGGGTGGCGGGGTCCATGCCGAACTTTTTGTGGCCGGCCAGGGTCTCGCCACTCAACTTGAGCAGGATGCGCTGATATTTGGGGGTCTGCGGCGCCATGGCGTTAAGTCATACACCCACCTGGAATCTGCTGAAGCCTTCGACCTGGAGTTCTTTGCCCATCTTCTTTCCCACTTCTTTGAGAAACTGGCCCACGGTCTGCTCCGGATTCTTCACGAAGGGCTGCTCCAGGAGGCAGACTTCCTTATAAAACTTTTCCAGGCGGCCGACCACCATTTTTTCGATGATCTGGGCCGGCTTGCCGCTCTCCTGGGCCTGGGCCGCATAGATGGCCTTTTCCCTGGAGACGGTCTCGGCCGGCACCTCTTCCCGGCGGACCGCCTGGGGATTGGCGGCGGCCACCTGCATGGCCAGGTCCCTGGCGGCGGCCATCGCCTCCGGGGCGGCGTCGCCGCCGCTGAGCTGCAACATCACCCCGATCTTGCCGCCGTGGTGAATGTAAGCGGCCACCGGGTCGCCGCGATAGCGTCTGAAGCGGCGCACCTGGCATTTCTCCCCGGTCTTGGCGATGACTTCATTGAGATAGTCGGCCACCTGCAATCCGGGCGCGTGGGGGCAGCTCTGGGCCAGCAACTCCTCCACCGTTTCCAGGGCGGCAGCGGCCAACTGGGACGCCAGGCGGGACCCCAACTCCTGAAAGGAGTCGGTTTTGGCGACAAAATCGGATTCACAGTTCACTTCCAGGAGCACCCCGGAGCGATGGTCCGGGCTGACATGGGCCCAGACGCAGCCTTCAGCGGCGGTTCGGCCGGCTCGCTTGCTGGCTACTACCAGGCCCTTCTGGCGCAGGTAGACCACCGCGGCCTCCAGGTCGCCGGAGGTCTCCTTCAGGGCCCTTTTACAATCCATCATCCCGGCGTCGGTCCGATCACGCAGGGTTTTTACCATTTCGGCAGTTATTTCCAAAGTAATCTCTCCTCGCCCCCCGGCCATTTTTACCATTGGCAAACGGCCAGGCAGGAAATGGGAACAGCTTGGCTTCCCGGTCCACCGGGAGGTTGCGCCGTGAGCCTGCTTCCCCTCTAGGCCTCGGTTTCGGGGGCTTCCTCAGGGGAGGCTTCGGCCGGCGGGGCCGGCGGGGCCGCAACGGGTTCCGGAGACACGACCTCCGGAGCCGGGGCCGGGGCGGGGGCCGGCGCTGCTTCCGGCATCATGGCTTCGGCCGCCTCCTTATCCACCTGTCCCTGGAGGCGCTCTACCGCCAGTTTTTTGCCTTCCAGCACCGCGTCGGCGACGCGGGCGGTGAGGAGGCGGATGGCGCGGATGGCATCGTCATTGCCTGGAATGGGATAGTCGATCTCGGTGGGATCGCAGTTGCTGTCCACGATGGACAATAAAGGGACGTGCACCTTGCGGGCTTCCAGCACCGCGATGTCTTCCTTGCGGGGGTCCACCACATAGACGATATCAGGCAGCCGCCCCATATTCTTGATGCCGCCCAGGGAGCGCTCCAGCTTGGCCGCCTTCTTCTCCATCACCAGGACCTCTTTTTTAGGAAAGCGGCGCAGGGAGCCGTCTTCCTTCATGGCCTCAAACTCCTTGAGGCGGGCAATGGAACGGCTGATGGTGGAAAAGTTGGTGAGCATGCCTCCCAGCCAGCGGTGGTTGACGTAGAACATGCCGCAGCGTTTGGCTTCTTCGGCGATGGCGTCCTGGGCCTGTTTCTTGGTGCCCACGAAGAGGACGAGGCCGCCGTCCGCCACCCGCTCCACCACGAAATTATAGGCGGTCTTGAAGAACTGCACGGTCTTTTGCAGGTCGATGATGTGGATGCCGTTTCTGGCCCCGAAGATATAAGGCGCCATCTTGGGGTTCCAGCGGCGGGTCTGGTGGCCAAAATGGACTCCGGCCTCCAGCAGCTCCTTCATGGTGACGTAAGACATGGTTTTTCCTCCGGTTAGTCCGCCGCTCCGCCGCCGGCGGGGCCACCGCCGCCTATGACTCGTTGGCGCCGGCACCGGCCCGCCCTGACGGGGCGTGAGTAATTTATTGCAAATCGAATATTTATATCAGAAAAATCAGCAGGTCACAATATATTTTGGGGCACGGCAGGAAGTCATTTCGCAGCAAGTCTATCTTTAACACAATCAGTGGGAGAATGGAAAAAATAGATTTTCCACCTTGAGGAATTCTGCTAATCGAGGTCAATCCCGGGCGGCGGGTCCCAGGTCGGTAAAGTCGAGGCGGCGCAGTTCCGGGTAGCGCAGGAGGATGACGCCGGCCGCCAGGGCGGCCAGGAGGCCCCCGGCGGCGATGGTGGGCCCGGAACCGGCGAAGTAGGCCGCCACCCCGTAAATGAGGCTGCCTATGGGGGCGAAGCCCATGACGATGAGCCCGAAGAGGCTCATGAGGCGGCCCCGCAGTTCATCGGGGACGTTGAGCTGCAGCAGGCTGTTGCCGGTGGAGAGTTGGGTCACCATGCCGAA
>JBKQLU010000079.1:0-5329 GCA_052326585.1 Desulfobaccales bacterium
AAAATAATGAAAGCTTCAAATAATGATAATATTGGCAAGGTAGAAGTATCTAATCTTTTGAATGAAATTGCTAAAATAAACGATGAGGTGAGGAGATTACAGAAAAGCAAGAAGTATAGGCTATTTAAAATTGGGACAAACATATTAAGTGCCAATAAGGGGTTGATTTCTACATTGGTATGTGCCGCAGCATTTGGATTCCAAGGAAATCTCATCGGATGTGCCGCATCGACATCAGCGGGAATTGTGGGTAAGATGCTAAAAGATAATCCGAGGATTGATAAATTATTAGATAAAATTAAGATGAAAGGTCCTACGCAAGAACTTAGGGACATTATATTAAATTCATTAGAGCCATCATTACAAAAATTACTTTCAACTTACCTTGATACAGACTTAAAAATAATTCAAACTATGCGCATTAGAGAAAAAATCCATGAAATGTAACTGTATGGCGCACTACAAATTAATATTTCAACCACTTTTCGGATAAATCTGTTATTATTAAGAAAATCTTAGAATGAAAAAAGCGCAGGCTAAAGCCTGCGGCTACCAAAACTTTTAGCCGCGCCGGCAAGGGTTTAATGTGAACACCGAAAACGGAAAATGGAAAACGGCAAATGCAGTCAGCCCCCCGGATGACGACCATCCCCGGGAGCACTGCGGCATCTTCGGCATCTACGGCCACCCGGATGCGGCCCGCCTCACCTATTTCGGCCTTTATGCCCTGCAGCACCGCGGCCAGGAGTCCTGCGGCATCATCACCGGGGACGGCAGCCGCGTCAGCCAGCACCGGGGGCTGGGTCTGGTGCCCGAGGTCTTCAACCAGCAGATCCTGGAGGGGCTGCCGGGGCACTTGGCCATCGGCCACGTGCGCTACTCCACCACCGGCTCCACCTTGCTGGTCAACGCCCAACCCTTCGTGGTGCAGCACGGCGGCCGCATGCTGGCCATCGGCCACAACGGCAACCTCACCAACGCCCGGGAGGTCCGCTGCAGCCTGGAGGCGGGCGGCTCCATCTTTCAGTCCAGCATGGACACCGAGATCATCGTCCACCTCATGGCCCGGCACCCGGGCGCTGACGTGGTGGAATCGCTCATCAACGCCCTGGAACACCTCAAGGGCTCCTATTCCCTGGTGTTGGCCACCGCCGACCAGGTCATCGCCGCCCGGGACCCCCACGGCTTCCGGCCCCTGGTCCTGGGCCGATTGAACGGCTCCTGGGTGGCGGCCTCCGAGACCTGCGCCCTGGACCTGGTGGAGGCCGACTACTGGCGGGAGGTGGAACCCGGAGAGATCGTGGTCATGGACGCGGCCGGCCTCCATAGCCATAAGCCCTTTCCCGCGACGCCCCCGCAGCGCTGCATCTTCGAGTTTATCTATTTCGCCCGCCCCGACAGCCAGATCTTCGGCAAGAGCGTCTATCAGGTGCGCAAGCGCCTGGGCGCCGCCCTGGCCCGGGAGCATCCCCTCCAGGGCGACCTGGTGATGCCCTTTCCCGACTCCGGCACCTACGCGGCCCTGGGATATGCCGCCGCGACCGGCATCCCCTTCGAGATGGGGATGATCCGCAACCATTACGTGGGGCGCACCTTCATCCAGCCCTCCCAGACCATGCGCGACTTCTCGGTGCGGGTGAAGCTCAACCCGGTGAAAGAACTCCTCAAGGACCGGCGGGTCATCGTCATCGAAGACTCCATCATCCGGGGCACCACCACCCGCTCCCGGGTCAAGTCGCTGCGCGAGGCCGGGGTCCGGGAAGTGAGCATGCTGGTGAGCTGCCCGCCCCACCGCTTCCCCTGCTACTACGGCATCGACTTCTCCAGAAAGGGGGAGCTGATCGCCGCCCAGCAGGAGATCGAGCAGATTCGGGATTTCCTGGGCCTCGATTACCTGGGATATCTCAGCCTGAAGGGCATGGTGGCCGCCACCGAAATGGCGCGCCCCAGCTTCTGCCTCTCTTGCTTCTCCGGTGACTACCCCGTTCCCCTGGGGGCCGCCTTCTCCAAGACCTGCTTCGAAGATGACCTCTGCGCCCCGGGTCCCTGGGAAGGCCTCCCGGTGGTGTGCAAGACGGAGTAGCTCAACCGGACAAGTCCTGCTCCTGGGTACGCGCGTTGCGGTTGCTCCGGCGCCTTGCCGGATTGGCGCCGCTTATCCGGCCGTGGAGAGCGGGGTTACTCACCTGTGCCCGTAAACCAACATCTCATCGGCGTCATCTCCGACACCCACGGGCTGCTGCGCCCCGAGGCGGCCGAGGCCCTGCGGGGAGTGGAGCTCATCATCCACGCCGGGGATATCGGCCACCCCAGGGTGTTGACGGCCCTCAAAGAAATCGCCCCGGTGCAGGCGGTGCGGGGCAATACCGACCGGGGCGCCTGGGCCGCGCGGCTGCCCTGGAGCCGCTGGCTGGAGGTGGGCGGGGCGGGGCTCCTGGTCTTGCACGATCTTAAGACCCTGGAGCAGGCCTTGGGGGCGCGGCCCCGATTCCAGGCGGTTATCTACGGGCACTCGCACCAACCCCGGGTGGATTGCCGGGACGGCGTCCTCTACCTCAACCCCGGCTCGGCCGGACCGAGAAGATTCACCTTGCCCGTCACCCTGGCCCTGCTGCGGGTTCAGGAGGGCCGCCTCCAGGCGGAAGTGGTAAATTTACCGGGCCTGGAGAACCGCGAGTGAAGAATCCAGTCTCTGCTGCCGTCGCCACCCGGGGGCGTAATGAGAAACCCTCAGGCCCCCAGGCACCCGGGACATTAGACCGGGAGGAGATGATCATCTGCCGGGATACCGGCTGGCCTGGCCGGGAGTACGCCGGAGCTTAAACCCTGAGCAGATTTTTTGTCACCCTGAGCGTAGCGCAGGGTCTAGATGATGGTGCAGAGACTAGATTCTTCGCGGCGCTCAGAATGACACAACTTTAAGGGGTGAGGAAAGGCAGGCGCACTAACAGCAAGAAGCCGTTGGCGGCCAGCAGGGTGCCCAGGCCGGCGGAGACCAGGGCGAGGGCCAGGGTCATCCGGGAGGAGGCCAGGATGGCGATGGAGGACATGACAATGGCGATGGCCAGCAGCACCTCGCCGTACTCGAAATAAGGGTCCTTGCTGCGGTAAAGGTCCCGCTCCTGTTCCAGGTGTCTGGCCTCTTTCTCAATCTCATCTTTTTCCGCTTTGTAGCGCCCTACATCCGCGGTCACCTGCCGCAACTCCTCTTCGTAGCGTTGCCTCACCTCCGGCTTGAGGGAGTCCTTTTCCAGCAGGTCCAATTCCAGGATAGTCTTCTGGTTCCGGTCAATATTCTCCCGGATGTTCTTGGCCTGGTAATAGGCCCATTGGTCCGAAGCCTGCTGCTGGGACAGGAGCATCTCCTTGGTGGCCATGGAGCCCCCCAGGTTGCAGATGGCCAGGAAGACCGCAAAAATGCCGGTGATCAAGGCGACCCGGCGGGTGAAGGCCTTGGCCCTGATCTCTTCCATCTCTTCCGGTTTAGGGAGTTCCACCTCAGGCATGGCTTTTTGCAACCCCTTCTTTTGTCGGTTTTATGTCACTCTGAGCGTAGCGAAGGGTCTAGATGATGGTGCAGAGACTAGATTCTTCGCTGCGTCAGAATGACATATCGCGTTAAGGGAGGAAGATTTTCCCGCCCTGCTGATTCACCGGGAAAGCGAGTCGCCCGCCGCTTTGCTGTCCCTCTCCGCCGGGACTGGCCTAACGGTAATTATTTTTTGGCCCCCTTCTGCTGCTGCCGGTGTTGGTCGTAAAGGGCGAGATGGGCCTTGAGCCGCTCCGGGATGGGCAACCCGTAAGGGCAGCGTTCGGCGCATTCCCCGCATTCGATGCAGGCGCGCACCGATTCCATGAACTTGGCCGCGAAGCCGGCAGCCTTTTCCGGACCCATGCGCCGGGCCAGGACTCCGTAAAGCATGGCCGGGGTGATTGCCACCCCCTGCTCGCAGGGCTGACAATATTCACAGCGCCGGCAGAACGCATCCCCCAGTTCCGCCCGGTAACCCTCCATAACCGCCAGGTCTTCCCGGGTTACCGCCGCATCGGTTTCATAGAGGTCCACCACCTGATCCACCCGGGCCACCGAATCGCAGCCGGGCAAGGGAATGACGTCGGGAAACTGGCGCAGATACTTGAGAGCCACCCGGCCGTTGTCCACCAGGCCGCCGCAGAAGGGTTTCATGGCCAGCAGACCCATCTTGTGCTTCCGGGCCAGAGGGTGAAGTTCCACCGCCGCCTCGGTCTCAATGAAGTTAAAGGGGAATTGGACGGTGCTGAAGAGACCGGTTTCCACCAGCTTCTTGGCCATCTCCAGATTATGGGAGGTGATCCCCAGGTGGCGAATCTTGCCGGCTTCTTTCGCCCGCAGGGCGCCTTCCAGGCCGCCGCCCGGGGCGGACAGGGCCTGAAAATCGGCCTCTTGAGAGACCTGGTGCAATTGAAACAGATCCAGGTAATCGGTTTTGAGGAGTCGCAGACTCTGCTCCAAGTCTCCTTCCAGCCCCAGCCGGTCCCGTTTAATACTCTTGGTGGCCAGGACCACTTGCGGCCGCAGGCCCTGAAAGGCCCGCCCGATCTTCTCTTCGCTGTCCAGATAGACATTGGCGGTGTCGAACAAGGTGATGCCCCGTTCCTGAGCGCGGCGCAGCACCTTGATGGCTTTGCCCATGCTCAGGCGAATGATAGGGATGCAACCGAAGCCGACCTCGGAAACCTCCAGTCCGGTTTTCCCTAAGAGGCGATGGCGCATGGCTTTGCTCCCTCCCGGCTTAGGATGAACTGCTTTAAGGCGCACTATCCCCGGGATTTGGATTTCTATTATAATACAGCTCGCGGCTCATTCTTTCAATGGGGTGCGGGGCAGTCGCGGCAAGCCCGGGTACGCACCTCCCATAGATTCTTCTACTTTTGCCGGCATCTTTGGTATGATGCTGTCAATAGGCCCCAATCTCTCGACCGCTCCGCCGGGTTCTGTTTATGGCTCCAATTCCCCTAATGGTGATCGCTGCCCTGGAGGACGAGATCCGCGATCTGCGTCTGCGCCTGCAAAACCTGTCCCACCTGGACCCGGACGACCGCTTCACCCTGGGGGCCTGGGGCCGCCTGCCCTTGCTGCTGGTCCGCGCCGGGGTGGGCGCCGCCGCCATGGTCCGTAACTTGAGCCGCGCCCTGGAGCATGGTTATCCCGGTCTTTGCCTGCTGCTGGGCTATGCCGGCGGGATTCTCCAGGAATTGCGCGCCGGAGACCTGGTGATCGCCACGGACCTCATTGATTTTCAGCAGGACCGTGTCTTTAAGGTGCCGCCGGAAATGGTGGCCAGGGCCG
>JBKQLU010000080.1:0-7398 GCA_052326585.1 Desulfobaccales bacterium
AACAGATGGTAAATAAAAAATAAATTACCACCCCCACCCGGTGTCGCCCCCTCAAGGAGGAGGGAAAGAGGCAAAGCATTTACGCAATGTTTCCGTAGAGCACAGGGCTGGGGGCGCGGTGCGCACCCTGCGACTCCAAACTCAAAACTTGAAACTGGGCGACCCAGCGGGGCGCCCCCACAACTCGAAACCCCCAGTTAAATAATCCGGGGCACCAGGAAATAGTTATCTTCCCGGGCCGGTCCGTTTTCCAGGACCGCGTCCAGCGGCAGGCTGTCCTGGACCTGATCCTCCCGGAAGACGTTCCATAAGGGAATGACGTGGGCCAGGGGCGCCACCCCGCTGGTGTCCAATTCTTGCAACTTCTCCACGTATTTCAGGATCTCGTTGAGTTGCCCGGTAAATAGCTCGATCTCTTCGGGGCTGAGATTGAGGCGAGCCAGTTCGGCCACGTGCAGCACTTCTTCCCGGGTCAGGGCCATGGGCCAACCTCCCCTCACCAAAATCGAAAATTCCCCCGGCCCTCAGGGCCGGGAAGGTGGTCATCTTCAGGTTTTATTATATAACCTGGGCCGGGCTGGGATGAGAAGATAAATTGCCGCGGCACTCGATCACTAATTGAGTGAGCCGGCGCGGCCGCGGCCCGGCGGCGCCTCTTGGGGCCAGCCAAATTTTACGCCTCCAGGCGAAATAATTTTGCCAAAACACCGCGCTTATGGTTTATCTAGAAACATGATGGCCGCGATATTAAGATCCCCGTCCCTCGTATAAGCCGAGGCAATGGAAACCGCAGAAACCCCCATGCCGCCGGCCGCCCCCGACCCCAAACAACTGCAGGAAATCGCCCGGCAGGTGCGCCTGGACATCATCGAGATGCTCTATCGCGCCGGTTCCGGGCACCTGGGGGGGTCCCTGTCGGCCGCCGATATCCTGGTGGCCCTCTTTTTTGCCGGGATGCGCGCCAGACCCAACGACCTATACTGGCCCCAGCGCGACCGCTTCATCCTCTCCAAGGGACACGGCGCGCCGGCCCTTTACGCGGTTCTGGCCCGCCTGGGCTATTTCCCCCGGGAGGAGCTGGCCAGCCTGCGCCAGTTCGGCAGCATCCTCCAGGGGCACCCTGACTCCGCCTGCACCCCGGGGGTGGAAATTCCCACCGGGTCCCTGGGGCAGGGGCTGTCCATCGCCAACGGCCTGGCCCTGGCCACCCGGCTGAACCTTCTTCCGAGCCGCATCCATGTCCTGCTGGGAGACGGCGAGCTCCAGGAGGGGCAGGTCTGGGAAGCCGCCATGAGCGCCGCCCACTACCGGCTGGATAACCTCACGGCCATCGTGGACCGCAACCGCCTGCAGATCGACGGCCACACCGCCGACGTCATGGGCCTGGAACCCCTGGCCCGGAAATGGCAGGCCTTCGGCTGGCACACCCTTGAGACCGACGGCCACGACTTCCCCGGGCTGCTGGCGGCCCTGAAGGCCTGCCGGGCCCGCCGCGGCCGGCCCCACGTCATCATCGCCCACACCGTCAAGGGCAAAGGGGTATCCCTTTTCGAAAACGAGGCCAAATACCACGGGGCGGTCCCCAACGAAGAGGAATATCGCCAGGCCCTGAAGGAGTTGGGGGCCTAATTATTAATGGGCGCCTTGGGCCGCTACTCCGTAGGGTGGGGTTGCGCCGGCCTGGGCAATAACCGCCGGGGCGCCAGGACCGCTGGATAAAATCGGGAGAATCGTGTCTGACCAAGAGAGCACCCGCGTCGAATACGGCAAGACCCTGGCGCAGTTGGGGAAGGACTACCCGGATATCGTGGTCCTGGATGCGGACCTGTCCGGCTCCACGCAGACCCGGCACTTTGCCAAGGCCTTCCCGGAGCGCTTCTTCAACATGGGCATCGCCGAACAGGACCTGATGGGCACTGCCGCCGGCCTGGCCCTGGGGGGAAAAATCCCCTTTGCCAGCACCTTCGCCATGTTCGCTACCGGCCGGGCCTGGGAGCAGATCCGCCAGACCATCGCCTACGGCAACCTCAATGTCAAGATCGTCGCCTCCCACGGCGGCGTCACCGTGGGAGAAGACGGCGGCTCCCACCAGGCGGTGGAAGACCTGGCCCTGATGCGCATCCTCCCCAACATGGTGGTGCTGGCGCCGGCGGACGGCCCCGAAACCCGCGCCATGACCAGGTGGGCCGCGGCCTATCAAGGGCCAGTCTATATGCGCACCGGGCGGATGCCGCTGCCGGTGATCCATGACGGCTCCTACCGTTTCGAGCTAGGCCGCGGCGCCGTATTGCGTCAGGGGGATGACCTGACCCTGGTGGGCCTGGGGATCATGGTGCACGCCTGTCTCAAGGCCGCGCAACTGCTGGCCGAAGAGGGCATCGCCGCCCGGGTCGTCAACCTCTCCTGCCTGAAACCCCTGGATTGGGAACTGCTGGTGGCCTGTGCCCGGGAGACCGGGGCCGTGGTCACCGCCGAGGAGCACATGGTCACCGGCGCGCTGGGCAGCGCCGTGAGCGAAGTCCTGGCCGAACACTTCCCAGTCCCGCTGCTGCGCATCGGCCTGCAGGACACCTTCGGGACCTCGGGAAGCCCCGAGCGCCTCCTAAAGCATTACGGGCTTACCGCCGCCGCGGTCGCCGCCGCGGCGCGCCAGGTGCTGGCCCGGAAATGAGCCGGTCCCTTTTGAATAAATGGCGCGGCCCCGCCCCGGTTGCATGTGCAAATATTTTAACGTATATTCTTCTTGATATGAGCCAAAATGACCTGGCTCCAAGTCGGGCTTGCACCCGTCACCTTGATCCGGGAGATAATTTAGCCAAGTGAAAAATCCGGGATTGCCTGAAAAGCTGGACGCGGGGCGCCGCCTGCGGCGGCGTGCCTCACTTATGCTGGTGCTGCTGATGAGCCTGGCCTTCTGGCCGGGACTAGAGGCGGACTCTGCCACTTCGCCCTACGATTCGTTGCGCCTCTACAGCGAAGCCCTCTTTGAGATCACCCAAAAATACGTCGATGTCGAACCCGATAAGCAGATAATCTACGGTTCCATCCGGGGCATGATGAACTCACTGGACCCCGACTCCGCCTTCCTCACCCCCGAAGAATATAAAAACTACAGCCTCGGCCGGAAGCAGCCGCCCGCGGAAGCCGGGGTTGACGTCATATTTAAAGACAACCTCCTGACCTTGACCGCGGTCATAGATGGCGGCCCCGGGGCGGCGGCCGGACTGCAACCCGGTGATCACATCCTCAAGATTGACGGCCAGACCTTACGCAACCTCACCACCCAGGAGGCCGCCGCACGGTTGCAGGGAGCCCCCGGCACCAGCCTAAAATTGGAGGTGCTGCGCAGCGGCGCCATCAAGCCCCTGAAAATCACCGTGGTCCTGCAGCCCCTGGGGGATAACACCGTAACCTCCCAGATCATTGATGGTTCCTACGGCTATGTGCGGGTGCGCTATTTTAACGACGCCACCCCGAAAGAATTGGCCCTGGCATTAACCTCTTTGCAAAAACAGGGGCAGCCGCTGCGCGGCCTGGTCCTGGACCTGCGCAATAACGCCCGGGGGTCTCTGGAGGAGGCGGTGCGCAGCGCGGCGCTGCTCCTGGGCGATAAGAAAGTGGTCGCCGTCAAGGGCCGGACGCCGGACAGCCAGGAGACCTTCGAGGGCAAGGACCGGGAACAAGTCTGGAAGGCCCCGGTACCCCTGCCCACCGTAGTCTTAGTGGATCAAGGCACCGCCCGGGCCGCGGAAATCGTCGCGGCCGCCCTGCGCGACGAATACCAGGCCACCTTGCTGGGAACCAAGACCCTGGGACTCTGCGGCCTCACCAAGGTCATACCCCTCCAGGACGGCTCCGCCCTGGTGATGACCATGGCCGAATGCTACACCCCCGGGGGCCGGAAGATCCAGGGGGTGGGCCTGGAGCCGGCTATCCCGGCCCAGGCTGCCAAGCCTAAAGAAAATCAACCGGCCGAGGCCGCCCTGCGGAAGCTTCCCCCCGGACAGGATCCTTGGGTACAGCAGGCGGTGACTGTCTTGAAAGGCGGCAATCGGCCCCAACCCACCCCCAAGGCCTAAGGATAATGGTCAAAGTCATCCGGAGCAGACCCTTGCCCCTCGATAAATCGCTTCACGGGAATGAATATCATGTCACGTAGATCATGGATTATGGTTATTGCGGCCTTGCTGCTGGCGCTGGTCCTTGCGGTGGCCCTGGCCCTGCACGCCACTGAACCTAGCGACCCCGCGGCTCAAAACCCCGCCTGGGGAGACACGTCCACCCCGGGGCATCCAGCCAGTTTGGAGATATTTGCCCAGGCTCTGGCCCTGGTGGAAGATCAGTATGCCGAGCCCAAGACCAGCAAAGACCTGGTCTACGGCGCCATCCAGGGCGCCGTCGGCACCCTGGACGCCCATTCCTCCTTCATGACTCCGGAGGACTTGAGAGAACTGCAGATCGAGACCAAAGGGAAATTCAGCGGCATCGGCATCGAAATCGCCATGAAGGATCTGGGTCTGATTGTGGTCTCACCCATCGAAGGGACCCCCGCTTACCAGATGGGAATTCAACCGGGAGACCAGATCGTCAAGATTAACGGCCAGCTTACCAAGAATATGAGCCTGACGGATGCGGTGAAGTTGATCCGCGGTCCCCAGGGCAGCAAGGTGACCCTCACCATTAATCGGGAGGGCTTCGCACATCCGAAGGATTATGTGATCACCCGGGAAATCATCCCCATCCACAGCGTCAAGGCCCGCATCCTGGACGGCGGCATCGGCTATATCCGGCTGACCAACTTCCAGGACCAGACCGACTCGGACCTCCATGCCTATTTAGATAAGATGAAACAACGGCTGGTGCCCTTCAACGGGCTGATCCTGGATTTGCGCAATGATCCGGGGGGCTTGCTGGATCAGGCGGTACGGGTCTCCGATGAGTTTCTCAAATCCGGCCTCCTCATCGTTTACACCGAAGGACGCAACCGCCAGCAGACCGGCCGTTTCTTTGCCACCTCCGGCTCGGATAAATATACCAAGATTCCCATGGTGGTGTTGATTAACGAGGGCAGCGCCTCCGCCTCAGAGATCGTGGCCGGGGCCCTGAAGGACCAGAAGCGGGCCTTGATCGTGGGCACCAAGAGCTTTGGCAAAGGCTCGGTGCAGACCATCATCCCACTGGAAGACGATTCGGCCTTGCGGCTTACCACATCCCTCTATTACACCCCCAGCGGCATCACCATCAATGACAAGGGGATCATACCGGATGTGGTGGTGGATGAAAAACCCCTGCCCCCGGACGAGTCCCTGCAAGGTCTGCGGGACGAGGTCCTGGAGAGGCACATACTCAGGCAAGGTTTGACGGATAAACCCTGGAACCAGCCCATTGACGCGGCGGAACTCGATAAAGACCCGCAATTGAAACGGGCCGTGGAATTGTTGCACAACTGGCCGGCCAAGTTCCTGGCCCAGCGCCCCTGAGAGGACGGTCTGCGGTCTGTCGATTTAATCGAGAGAGACCCGGTCACAGGTCAAAGGGGAATGATTATCCGCTTAATCATTCCCCTTTTCACAGGCCAGCCAACCGGGAATCCGGCAGGGGTCGTAATCTTGCGGCCGCTTCATGGCCGCGGCAGGGATCGAGACCAACCCCATCTTTGCATGGTAAGCCATTCCCGGCTAATCCGGACCGTCACCAGCCTCTATCCTGCCGCGCTTCCTGACTGTTCAGAATTAAATTAGCCTGAAAACCTGGTTGCTTTAGCCGCGGCCCTAGGAATCCCAAAAATGTCTCTCCCCGAGCCCCCAAATCCGCAAACCGCCAGTCGAAACCCGGCGGCCCCGCAAGGGCTGCCCCTGGTCGCCATCATCGGCCGGGCCAACGTCGGCAAGTCCACCCTGTTCAACCGCCTCAGCCGCTCATCCCGGGCCCTGGTGGCCAATATCTCCGGGGTCACCCGAGACCGCCACTATGCCAACGTCGTACTTTCGGAACGCACCTTTCTCCTGGTGGATACCGGCGGCCTGGTGGGAGGCGAAGACGAACTGGGGGCCCAGGTGCGGCAGCAGGCCGAGGAGGCGGTGGCCGAAGCCGACGTCATCATCCTGGTAACCGATGGCCGGGAAGGCCTGCAGCCAGGTGACGCCCTGGTGGTGGACTACCTGCGCCGCACCGGCAAACCGGTGCTGCTGGCGGTAAACAAGATCGACCAGGCCAGTCTCGAACCCAACGTGGCGGAGTTTTACCGCTTCGGCTTGCAGCTCCTCTTCCCGGTATCCGCCACTCATGGCCTGGGGATAGCTACGCTCCAAGAGGCCGTGCTCCAACACCTGCCCCCCCTCGTGGAAGCCGCCCCGGCGCCCCCCGGCATCCGGGTGGCGGTCCTGGGCCGGCCTAACGTGGGCAAATCATCTTTCATCAACCACTTCGCGGGGGCGGCGCGCCTGTTGGTAAGTGAAACCCCCGGAACCACCCGCGACTCCATCGACATTCCCCTGAGTGTGGCCGGGGTCGATTATATCCTGGTGGATACCGCCGGCCTGCGCCGTCCCAGCCAGGTGAGGCGTGAGAGCCTGGAGCGCCAGATGGTGCTGAAGACCATCAAGGCCCTGTCCCGGGCCGAGGCGGTGGTGCTGCTGCTGGACGCCCAGGAGGGCCTGACCGCACAGGACCTGCGCATCATCGGCCTCATCGAGGACCAGGCCAAGATCTGCCTGATACTCCTGAACAAATGGGACCTGGTGGCCGGGGAATTGCAAAAGCAGACCCTGCAGCAGGTGAACGACGCCCTGGAGATTGTGCCGCATATCCCGGTGCTGCCGGGCTCGGTCAAGAACGGCTATAACCTGAAGAAGGTCTTTCCCCTGCTGGGCGACCTCTATGAGCAGAGTGGCCGGCGCGCCACCACCGGGAAGCTCAACACCCTCCTGCGGCAGATCACCTCCCGGGTGCCGCCGCCGCGCTACCGGAACCGGCCGGTGAAATTCCTCTACCTGACCCAGGCGGAGGTCCATCCCCCCACCTTCATTGCCTTTGTCAACAGCCCTCAGGGAGTGCCCGACTCCTACCGCCGCTTTCTGGTGAAGCAGTTGCGGGAGTTTCTGGCCATCCCGCACGCCCCGGTGCGCCTCTTCCTCAAAGGCCGGGAACGCCGCTAGCGGCCTTTCCCCAATGATCTGACAGGACGTTTTCGCTTTCGGTTATTGGTTGCGTTAATGCTGTTCGGTATCAGATAACCGGATTTGTCTTTATTCTCTTAGTGAATAACCTATGACGCTCTTGGAAAAGTCATATCAATGGCGAAATCAGTGCGAAATCAGTGTTATTGATTTGTTCCCTCCCCCTCGATGGGGGAGGGTTAGGGTGGGGGTGGTGAAAGTAGTTATGTTTTATCCAATA
>JBKQLU010000081.1:0-15150 GCA_052326585.1 Desulfobaccales bacterium
ACGCCACCCCCTCCCCGACCCTCCCCCCTAAAGGGGGAGGGAGTTAGCACTTTATTTGCTTAGTTTTGCTACCCACTGGCTACTGACTACTGACTACTGACAAAATGCCACACCGAACCATAGCTATTGCCCGGGAGGCCCCGGGGCAGCGCCTCGATTACCAGCGGGAGCTCAATCCCGCCCAGTATCAGGCGGTGACCACCCGGGACGGCCCCATCCTGGTTATTGCCGGGGCCGGCAGCGGCAAGACCCGCACCCTGGTCTACCGCCTGGCCTATCTGGTGGAGCAGGGGGTGGACCCCGGGGCCATTTTACTCCTCACCTTTACCCGTAAATCGGCCCAGGAGATGCTGTCCCGGGCGGTGCGGCTGCTGGACCGGCCCCTGGCGCAGGTCACCGGGGGCACCTTCCACAGCATCTGCTACCAGTGGCTGCGGCAATACGGCGACCGGGTGGGCTACCCCCACGGCTTCACCGTCATGGACCGCGGCGACCAGGGCGACCTGCTCCACATGCTCAAGGAGCGCTACGGCTTCAAACACCTGGCCGGCGCCTTTCCCCGCAAGGAGACCATGGCGGAGGTCTTCAGCGCCGTGGTCAATAAGAGCACCGACCTGGAATCGCTGCTAGCCCGGGACTATCCCCAGTTTCAGGAACGCCGCGAAGAACTGGCCAGGATCCAGACGGGCTACCGGCAGGAGAAGCGCCGCCAGCATCTGATGGACTATGACGACCTGCTGGTGGAGGGCCGGCGGCTGCTGGAGACGCACGAAGACGTGCGCCGCCAGTTGTCGGAGCGTTTTCGCTATCTGATGGTGGACGAATACCAGGACACCAACCATCTGCAGGCGGAATTGGTGCGGCTGCTGGCTTACAGCCACACGAACGTCATGGCCGTGGGGGACGACTCCCAATCGATCTACTCCTTCCGGGGGGCCGATTTCCGCAACATCATGGACTTCCCGCGGCTCTTCCCGGGGACCCGGATTATCAAGCTGGAGGAGAACTACCGCAGCACCCAGCCCATCCTGGACCTGGCCAACGAGGTCATTGCCGGGGCCCGGGAAAAATACACCAAGTGTCTCTTCAGCCGCAAGCCGGACGGCCAGCGGCCCCGACTCTTCCGCGCCGCCAGCGAAAACGAGCAATCCCGCCTGGTGGTTTCCCAGATACAGGAGCTGCATAGACAGGGCATCCCCCTGAAAGAGGTCGCGGTGCTGGTGCGGGCCGGTTACCATTCCTTCGACCTGGAGATCGAACTGGCCAGACTTGGACTGCACTTCATCAAGGTCGGGGGCTTCAAATTCGTGGAAAGCGCCCATATCAAGGACATCCTGGCCTACCTGCGGGTCCTGGCCAACCCCAAGGATGCCCTGAGCTGGCACCGGCTGCTGCTGCTGGTGCCGGGAGTGGGCCGCCAGGCCTGCGCCAAATTCGATGCCCATCTGGGCAATGATTTTACCCTGGCCGCCGCCCTGGAGTGGCTTCGGAACCAGCGCCGCCCGGCCCAACTGGCCGAGCTGGCCACCTTGCTGGAGCGCCTCACCGGACCCGGACAGTCGGTGGCGGCCCTGATGACCAAGGCCCTGGAACACTATGAACCTATGGCCCGGGACCGCTATGATGACTATCCCAAACGGATGAAGGGCCTGGAGCACCTGGTGGCCATTGCCAGCCGCTATAGCAGTCTGCGGGAATTTTTGAACGACCTGACCCTGGAACCGCCCGCCAGCGTGGCCGAGCTGGCCCCGCCCCCCCAGGATTACCTGACCGTCTCCACCATCCACTCCGCCAAGGGGCTGGAATGGGACGCGGTCCTGGTCCTCTGGGCCGCGGAAGGCCGCTTCCCGGCCTCCTACTCCCAGGAGCGGGAGGACGAAATGGAAGAGGAACGCCGGCTGATGTACGTGGCCATCACCCGGGCCCGGAAATACCTGGGGCTCGCCTACCCTGCCATCGGCTACAGCCGGCAGTTCGGGATGACGGTCAATTCGCCCTCCCGCTTCATCGCCGACATCCCCCGGGGCCTGCTGGAACCCTGGCGGGCCGAGGTGGAGGAATGGTGAGAGTCCTGCTAACTTGGAGACGCCTCGCCGGGGGCTCCTAAAGCCGAAGCTCAGCGCGGCCGATGGACCCGAATGGGCTCCCCGTTGACACCGCCGGGCTTTCTTATTACCATGAACCGAGAGGTCAGCAAATTTGCCAAAAAAAAAGGAACCGGGCATGGAAAAAGCCTTTGATCGGGAGTTAATCACCAAGTTTAAGACGGTCCTGCAAGGGCCGGATGCCGACCTCCTGATTCGCTTCGTGGACCTGCTCTATCACCGGGACGAAGTTTATGATGACGAACCGTTGACCGAGGAGGATTGGGCCGCCATCCGGGAAGGGAAGGAGGCTATCCGGCGAGGCGAGTTTATCTCTCTGGAAGAGTTGGAAAAAGAACTGGGGTTATGAGCTATACCCTCCGGTTCGCCAAACCCTTCCTCAAAGCCCTCAAATCTCTGGATCAAGTCACCATCAGGCGCATTCACCAACGCTTACAAGAACTGGCGCAAGACCCATTCAATCCCCGTATCTCCGGGAAAGTGGAAATGGGGGAAGGCCAACGCAAGTCCAGGGTGGGCGACTGGCGCATCTTTTATGAAGTGCACGAGGCGAGCCGCACCATAGGTATTCTTGCCGTTCGCCCCAGACAGATGGCTTATAAGAAGATACGATAAGAGAAATTTCGGAAAGATACCTCCAGGAAACCGTGCCATGGCCAAGTGGGAGCCGGTTTGTTTAGAGACTAATCGCCGGGGACTCTTAAAGCCGAAGGTCGCCGCGGCTTACGACATCTTGACGCGCTGCCGCCTCTGTCCTCATCAGTGCCTGGTGGACCGCCATCACGGGGAGCGGGGCCTGTGCCGCAGCGGCGATCTGCCCGTCACCTCCTCCTACGGCCCCCATTTTGGCGAAGAAGACCCCCTGGTGGGCCGCCGCGGCTCCGGCACCATCTTTTTCACCCATTGCAACCTCTATTGCATCTTCTGCCAGAACTATGAGATCAGCCACGGCGGGGAAGGGGAGGAGGTCTCGGTTGCCGACCTGGCGGCCATGATGCTCGCACTGCAGCAGCGGGGTTGCCACAACCTCAATTTCGTCACCCCCAGCCACCAGGTCTACCAGATCCTGGCGGCCCTGGAGCTGGCCATTGCCGGAGGCCTGGATCTGCCCCTGGTCTACAACACCGGCGGCTACGACGCGGTGGAGACCTTGCGCCTGCTGGACGGGGTGATGGACATCTATATGCCGGACTTCAAATTCTGGGACCCGAAGGTGGCCGCCGACCTCTGCCAGACGGAGGACTACCCCGAGATGGCCCGCCGGGCCTTGAAGGAGATGCACCGCCAGGTTGGGGACCTGGTGCTGGATGACGCCGGGGTGGCAGCCCGCGGCCTGCTGGTGCGCCACCTGGTGCTGCCCGGCGGTTTGGCCGGCACCCGGGAGATCATGGAGTTCCTGGCCCGGGAGATTTCTCCCGACACCTATGTCAATGTCATGGGGCAGTACCGCCCCTGCGGCCGGGCCGCCGCCCACCCCTGGCTCGGGCAACCCCTCAGCGCCGCGGAACACGCCGAGGCCCAGCGCCTGGCCCGGGATGCCGGCCTCACCCGCCTGGACCGCCGGGAGCAATTGTTCCGCTGGTTGGAATGACCTGATATGGCCGCAGACATTTACGCCATCGGCGACATTCATGGCAATCTGGACCTGCTTAAGCGTCTCCTGGAAAAGATCCAGCCCGACCTGGCCAGGGACCGGTTGATCTTTATGGGAGATTACATCGACCGGGGCCCCAACCCCAAGGGGGTGGTGGATTACGTCCTGGGTCTTAAGAGGCTGGCCAATCCACAGCAGGTCATCTGTCTCAAAGGCAACCACGAGGCCATGTTCCTCAATTTTTTGCAGGGCCGGGACCTGGAGCTCTTCCTGTACAATGGCGGCTTAAGCACCCTGCGGGACTATTGGGGCGAGGCTTGGGAGGGCCTGGCGCAATTGGTCCTGCCCCCGGAGCACCGTCAATTTTTCGAGGCGCTGCGCCTCTATTATGAGACCCCGGATTACCTCTTCGTCCATGGCGGCCTCAAACCCGGGGTGGACCCGGCGGAGCAGGATGAAGAAGACCTGCTGTGGATTCGGGGGGATTTCATCGCTTCCCTGGAAGATTTCGGTAAGAAGGTGATCTTCGGTCATACCCCCTTCCAGCAACCCCTGGTAATGCCTAACAAGATCGGCATCGACACCGGCGCCGCCTACGGCAACCGGCTCACCTGCCTCATCCTCCCCCGGGAGGAATTCATCTCGGTGGGCCATGAAGCGGGCGGCTGAGATCTGATTAAGTACGGCCGCCGCGGGGCCTGGGGCCGCGGCTGGCTGCGCCCGGCGGGCCCAGGACAGGCCTACCCCTGGCCGCGCCGGCGCTCAGAGGGGCGCGCCGATACTATTTTTCTTGCCCCCTAAGGCGCGCCGTGGTCTCCTGCAGCAGCCTCTGCACTTCCCGGATATGGGCTTCATCCCGATAGGGCTGCCGCGGCCAGAAGAAGCCCTTCAAGCCGTCCCGGCGCCGCCGGGGCACCACGTGGATGTGCAGGTGGGGGACGCTCTGGCTGACGCGGTTGTTGATGGCCACGAAGGAGCCGTCGGCCTGCAGCCCGGCTTCCAGGGCCCGGGCCAGCAGCGCCGCGTCGGCAAACAGGGGTTCTATGAGGCGGGCCGGCAAATCCGGCAGGGTTGGATAATGGCCCTTGGGCAGCAGCAACAGGTGCCCGGGGAACAGGGGCTTGTGGTCCAGGAAGGCCAGGGAGAACTCGTCCTCGAAGACCACGTAGGCGGGCAGCTCCCGGGAAATGATGCGACAGAATTTGCAGGCCGATTCCATGGCGGCAATCTAGGATTAGTTCAAAGCTCAATGTTCAAAGTTGAGGCTTCTGCGAAAAAACGACTTTGTCATCCGGAGCGAATTTGTCATCCTGAGCGAAGCGAAGGATCTAGTATTTCCTTAGTATTCATGAGATTCTGCGGTCGCTTCGCTTCCTCAGAATAACAAAAATGCGAACACCTCGCAGAGGTCTCAAGTTCAAAGTTGAACACCGGAGTATTTGACTTTGAACTTTAAACTAAAAGCACGTGCACGCATAAAGTATTTTACCCAAGCGGGGATCCAGGGCCACCTGGACTTGATAGCCTAGGCCCCTGGCCGGGGTGAATCAAACTCCCTCGTTTCCTATACTGGCGGGCCGCACTTCCCTTCCCGGCGCGGCCCTGGAAACTTGACAGGCACCCCTCATTACAGTAATTTAAGCATGTTTGGCGAACTGCGGGTCTAATCCAGGCTACCCCAAAGGCTTCGCCTTTTCCAGAAGAATCAGCAGTCCCGGGTAAAAAGGCGGTCGCGGCCCGACCCTGCCCTTACCTCGGCCCTAAGGAGATAATTGATGCTGCGAGCTGTGCGCCTGAAATTCTTCCTCCTCTTTTGCCTCACCATCCTGGCCATCATCTTTGTGCTGCCCTCCGTGAGCGGCGAGTTGCCGGGCTGGTGGGAGCAGCATATCAGCCGCGGTCTGCATCTGGGGCTGGACCTGAAGGGGGGCATGAACCTGATCCTACAGGTGGACATGGACCAGGCGATCAACAACTCCTTGAGCCGTGCCGGCGTGGACCTGAAGCAAAAGGCCGAAAAGGCGGGAATAGACCTGAAGCCGGGAGATCTGGCCCAGCAAGCCCTCCCCGTCACCCTGACCAACAGAGATGATCAGGCCGCCTTCCTGAGGCTGATGAAAGATGAATTCCCGACGCTGGCGGTCGGCGCCCCCCAGCGCCAGGATAACCGGCTGGTCTTCAGCCTGACTGTCACCCCTGAGGAAATCAAGCGCTTGCAAGAGCGCACCCTTTCCCAAAGCCTGGAGGTGCTGCGCAACCGCATCGACCAGTTCGGGGTCACCGAGCCGGTATTGATCCGCCAGGGAACCGAGAATATCGTGGTGCAGCTTCCCGGCATCCAGGACCCCCAACGGGCCCTGGATCTCATCGGCCAGACGGCGCAGTTGGAATTCAAGCTGGTGGACGATCAGGCCGCCCTCGATCTGCCGGGGCTGATTGACCAGGCCCTCAAGGAGGGCAGGCTGAAACCCGGCTATACCCAGGAGCAGCTCAATGAGGGCCTGGCCGGCAAGATCCCCCCGGACGATGAGGTCTATATCGAAAAGAAGGTCAACAATGAAACCGGGCGGATAGAGAAAATTCCCCTGCTGCTGAAGAAGAAGGTCCTGATGACCGGCGCCGACATCAACGACGCCAGTGCCAACACCGGCCAATATAACGAGTATATAGTCAACTTTGAGTTCAACAGCCGTGGGGCCCAGGAGTTCTCCCGGATCACCGAGGCCAACCTCCATAAACGCCTGGCCATCATCCTGGATAATGTAGTGCAATCGGCCCCGGTAATCCAATCCCGTATCGGCGCCCGGGGCCAAATCACCGGCTCCTTCACCCCCCAGGAGGCCCATGACCTGGCCATCGTCCTGAGGGCCGGAGCGTTGCCGGCCACGGTCAAGATCGTCCAGAATATCACGGTGGGCCCGACCCTGGGGGCCGACTCCATCAAGAAGGGCCTTACCGCCGGTATCCTGGCCACCTTCCTGGTGGTGGGCTTCATGGTGTTCTACTACCGCTTCTCGGGACTGGTGGCCGACTACGCCCTGGTGATCAACATCATCTTCCTCCTCGGGGCCCTGTCCCTGTTCGGCGCCACCCTCACCCTGCCGGGCATCGCCGGCATCATCCTGTCGGTGGGCATGGCGGTGGACTCCAACGTCCTCATCTACGAGCGCATGCGGGAGGAGTTCCAGGCTGGCAAACCCCTGAAGGCCGGCATCGACGGCGGCTATGACAAGGCCTTCTGGACCATCATCGACTCTCACGTCACCACCCTGATCACCGCGGTGGTCCTGTTCCTTTTCGGCACCGGGCCCATTAAGGGCTTTGCCGTCACCTTGAGCCTGGGCGTCATCCTCAATCTCTTCACCGCCCTGTTTGGCACCCGGGTGGTCTATGACTGGCTGCTGATCAAGCGCTGGATCAAAGACCTCAGCTTCTTCCAGCTCTTTGAAAAGCCCAATTTCGATTTCATCTCCTGGCGCCGCTATGCCTTCCTCATCTCCGGGACCCTCTGCCTGCTGGGTCTCATCGCCTTCGTGCAACTGAGCCGGGGCCACGGCAACCTGGGGGTGGAGTTCAGCGGCGGCACCCTGCTGCAAATGAAAGCCACCCAGCCCTTCACGGTCGATCGGGTGCGGGAGGTCCTGGCCAAGGAAGGCTGGGGCCACGCTGAGATCCAGCAGGTGGAGGACGGCAAGCAGCTCATCATCAAACTGAAAAAGTCCCAGGAGTCGGTGGGCCAGATCTCCACCCGCCTGGTCGAGCTCCTGAACCAATCCCTGGCCGGCAACCATTTTGAGATCATCGGCAAATCGGAGATCGGCGCCTCCATCAGCCATGATCTGCGCAACAAGGCCATCGTCGCCATCGTCCTCTCCATGGTGGGGATCATGGCCTATATCGCCTGGCGCTTCGAATTCATCTTTGGAGTGGGCGCCGCGGTGGCCACCCTCCATGATGTTCTGGCGGTCCTGGGGGTCTTTTGGCTGCTCAACCGGGAGATCACCCTGCTGGTGGTCACGGCGCTGCTCACCCTGGCGGGCTATTCCCTGACCGACACGGTGGTGGTCTTTGACCGCATCCGGGAGAATCTGGCCCGGCGCCGGGGCAAACTGGCCGACATCATCAACCTGAGCGTCAACGAGGTGCTCTCCCGGACCATCATCACCAGCAGCACCGTTTTCCTGGTGGTCGTCGCCCTGTTCCTCTTCGGCGGCGTGGTCCTCCGGGACTTCGCCCTGGCCATGATCATGGGGGTCGTGGTGGGCACCTACTCCTCGGTCTTTGTGGCCAGCCCCGTGGTCTACGCCTGGCGTAAAGAGGCGCGGCGAGTGGTGGTGAAGCGGGAAAAGGTCGCCGAACTCGTGGCCCAGAAACAGAAACGGGACGACAAGAAGGCGGCCAAGGCCGCGGCCCCCAAGAAGAAAGGCGGCAAGAAGTAGGGACCAGGGGTTAGGGGTTGTAAAGCTGGCACAGGCGTCTCGCCTGCGATTAATGCCGGTAACATAGGGGTCCGCCTGCACAAGATATATGGTGGGCACGGCCCACAAAATTCCTTATTCTTTGTTAGCATATCCTTTCCAACACGTGCTTGTATGGCAATTTGATACGATTTTGCTTAGAGGTGGTTATTTATGAGCAATGGAAATTATGATGATCGAGAAAATACAATTAAAGCATTAGAAAATCCAAGGCAAGCAAACGGATGGCTGCATAAGGAGGGAACGCAGGCTAATAGATTAGACCAATTACTCTTACGTGGTGCTACAATAAAAGATATGGCAGAAAATTTAATTAGGAGCGGGTTAGGAGATAGAGATAAACTTACTACTATTGGTCGTATTCATACACACTTAAGTCATTTACAAAGGCAACATAAATTGCCCTTAAAGACAGAAATTAACATATGGCAATTTGATTTATAGCATATAATTACTTTATTATACTAAGTAAGCACAAAATACAAAAAATACTCGCTAAGCCAGCAGATAATATGTCAACCGAAAACCGAAAACCGAAAACCGAAAACCCCAGCGCCCGGCCACGGGCGCTGGTACTCTACGGCTACGGCCTCAATTGCGACTACGAGACCGCCTACGCCCTGGACCTGGCCGGGGCCGAGGCGGTCCGGGTGCATACCACCGACCTTCTGGAGAACCCCGCGGCCCTCTGGGACTATCATCTGCTGGCGGTGCCGGGCGGCTTCAGTTGGGGGGATGAGCACGGGGCCGGGGTCATCCTGGCCCTCAGGCTGCGGCTGGCCCTGGGTTCGGCCCTCCAGGAGTTCATTGCCGCGGGGCGCCTGGTGATCGCCATTTGCAACGGCTTTCAGGTCCTGGTGAACCTGGGGCTGCTGCCGGGGCTGGCGGGACGCCCGGGGGAGAGGTTGGCGGCCCTGATCCCCAACGATTGCGGCAACTTCCGGGACGCCTGGGTACATCTTCGGGTGACCCCGTCCCACTGCGTCTTTACCCGGGGGTTGGAGCACCTGGAGCTACCGGTGCGCCACGGGGAAGGGAAATTCTTCGCCGCCCCGGAGGTGCTCCGGGAAATCGAGGCCCGCGGCCAGATCGCCTTGAAATACGCCCTCGCCGACGGGGCCGAAGCCGCCGGGCGCTTCCCGGACAACCCCAACGGCTCGCTTGAGGACATCGCCGGCATCTGCGACGCCAGCGGCCGGGTCCTGGGCCTCATGCCCCATCCCGAGGCCCACGTCACTTCCTTCCAACACCCCACCTGGACCCGGGAGAAGGAAGCCTGGCGCCGCCGCGGGAAACCCTACCCCGGACAAGTCGGCGCCGGCCTGGCCATCTTTCGCAACGCGGTGCAATATTTGGAGGGAAAGTTGTAGAATTTTAGGGGAGGGGGCCAGGGGCTTTTTGTAAGTGGCCCCTGCCCTCCCCCCAAATCCAAATCACCTCTCCAGCAAGCGCGGCAGCAAATCCGCCCCCTGCTCCAGCAGCAGCCCGGTGTCCCGGGCCGCGGCCTCGGTATAAGGGCGGGGCCGGTCCCCGGGGCTGCGGGAGTCGTAGAGGATGTAGGGGACCGGTTCCGGGCTGTGGGTGCGCAGGCTGAGCGGGGTAAAGTGATCGCAGAGCACCAGGAGGCGATGATCTCCCAGGGTCTTTAAACCGGCCAGCAGCGGTCCGACGATTTGGGCGTCGAAGTCCTCGATGGCCCTGAGCTTCAACTCCAGCTCCCCGCTGTGCCCGGCCTCGTCCGGGGCCTCCACGTGCATGAAGACCAGGTCCCGCTGTTTCAGGGCTGCCAGGGCCGCGGCCACCTTGCCCGCGTAATTGGTATCCAGGAAGCCGGTGGCCCCGGGTACCAGGATGGGGGTCAGGCCGGCGTATTTGCCGATGCCCCGGATCAGGTCCACCGCGGAGATCACCGCGCCGGAGAGACCGAAGCGCTCCTTCAGGGTGGGGAGCTGCGGCGGCCGCCCCTGGCCCCAGAGCCAGATGGAGGTGGCCGGTTTTTTCCCCGCGGCCCGCCGCCGCACGTTAACCTCGTAGTCCTTGAGGATCGGCCAGGAGGCCCGCACCAGTTCCCACAAGGGCAGGGCGGCAACCGCGGCCGGATCTGTCATCAGGTGGCCCACCTCCTGGCCGATCCAGTCATGGGGCGGATAGGTGCGCCAGGCCTCCCCTCCGGCCTCGCCCCATACCAGCAGGTGGCGGTAGCTGACCCCGGGGTAGAAGCGGCGCCCCTCCCGGCCCAGGGCCGAATCCAGGACCTGCATGATCTCCCGCGCCTCTTCGCTGCTGATATGCCCGGCGGAGTAATCTTCCATGAAGATACGGTCCGCCTCGAAGCGCAAGGTCACCAGGTTGCAGCGAAAGGCCACCTCCCGGGGACTCAGGTCCACCCCCAGGGCGGCGGCCTCCAACGGGGCCCTGCCGGTATGGTAGCGCACCGGGTCATAGCCCACGATGGCCAGGTTGGCGATATCACTTCCCGGGGCCATGCCGGGGGGGATGGTGCGGGCCAGGCCCAGTTCCCCCCGCCGGGCCAGTTCGTCGAGATTCGGGGTGGCCGCGGCCTGAAGCGGAGTCCGGCCCGCCAATTGAGCCAGGGGGTAATCCCCCATGCCGTCGCCCACCAGGATGACGTATACCATCTTCAAGATTCCCGCTGCTTACAGGGTGGTCTCCGCTTGCAAATCATCATTATCCTTTCCCAGGGTCTGCTCCAGGAAACTTTCATATTTATAGCGGTTTTCGGTAAAGTGGCGCTTCAACAGGACGGTGTCGATATTCCAGGTCCTGGACCTGGAGAGCCCGAAGAAGATGCGGCCATCCTTGGAAAAGCGGTATTCCCAGAGGTCGCCCTGATGGTGCACCAAAAGCTGGGAATATTGGACCGCGCTCCGGGAGGGAATAGCCGCTCCGGACTTCAGCTCCTCCGGGCCGGTACTATTCAGGGTGGCCAGGGCATCGGGAAGGGACGGGAAGATATCCGGGGAATTCTGGAGTTCCAGGATATCTTCCAGGGCTCGCCGGGAGAAATGCAGGTTCCGGTAAACCATATTGAGCCAGAGAAACTCCTGGGGCCTCCTGGACTTCTTTTTGGCGGGGTCGGGATAGGTCAACTCCTCCACTTCCCTTAAGGCCTCCAGCTCTTTCATCTCCTTGAGGATGCTCTCCCGGTCCAGCTCAATGTCCTGCATCTTGGCGATGGCCTCATTTCTTGCCGATTCGGCTTCCTGCAGGCCTTCCTGCATCTTCTTGCTCTTCCTGGATTGATGTTGGAGGGCCTGCTGCAGCGCGGCGATGATGTCATTGGCGCCACTCAGCTCGACCTGGGCCGCCTCCTGGCTCCGGTCCAGAAGCTCCAGCCGCAGGTCCGCAGCCTCGATGTTGCTTTCCAGGTTTTGAATGCGCCATTCCCTGGCCTCAATTTCAGAGGTATACCGGCTTTCCCGGAGTTCCTGGGATCTCCTTTGATACCGGGCGGTTATGGCGCAAACGCCGGCAAAGCCAACCAATATCATGAAATAGCTGAGAAGGCTTAAGATAGAAACCGTATCGTAATGGGGCAGCAGCCGACCCAACCCCTGCGGCGGCTTCTCCACCAAATAGAGCCGGCCCCAGGCTGTCGACTCCACCCCGGAGACCGGCGCGGTCGGCGCACCGGCGTACGGCCCCTTCAGACATGGTTGGCCGGCCGGATCCTTACACAGATAATAGTACTTTTTGCCTTTCAGGAGGGCGGCGCCCCGGTCTCCGGGAGGCCAAAAATCCGGGGCGTACTCGAGGTTTCCCGCCTTATCCGCGAGCACCACGGCGTAAGGTCCGAGATCGGCGCTGAGGATCTCCTTGAGCAAATCCGGCCGCTGCTGCTCTTCCAGATAAGCCAGGGCGTAGGGCAAGATGCTGCTGATACCCACCAGTTCCCGTTGGCCGGATTCGGCCAGGGTCTCTTGCCGATTTAAATGATCCTGCCAGGAGCCTAATACCAGGATGGCCATGAACATTGCCAACCAGACCCCCAGCCAGATGATATACGGCGGTAAAAACTTGTCCTTCATGCAGGTGCCCTCAAACCGGCCCGGTTCCAGGAAACCATGGCCGGGCCGCGGCGCCGCCGCCGGGACTACTCCAGATTTATCGCCTTGCGCTCCAAGACGTGCTTGATTTCTGTCAAGGTCTCATTGATGCGGAAGATGACGATCAAAATCTCACAGTAAAGCCTGACGGCCAGGGGACCGAGAACGAGCAATAACGCCCCTCTTAGCACCATCTGCCTGGTGGATATTCCCAGGTCGAAGAGCAGGGGGCCCTGGTGGATTCCCATACCGATCAGGACGAGGCCGGTGATGACGCAGGAGATGGCCCCCACCCAGAAGACGATCTCGATGATCACCGGGGTGACCATTTTCCGGAAGGCCCAGAAGTCGCTCACAATTGTCTCCCTATCTTAACACCTGAAAATCACAACTATTATCGCAAACAACAATTTCAGGTTATGCCTTTCTCCTGCCTAAACCGGAGCCCGGCGATCCGCCGGCGCCGCCCCTCAAATCCTGGCGGAGAGAAGGTGCGGGTCTTCGATGCGGTAAAAGATAGCCGGTGGGGAGAGCGCCGGCAGTTGGTCGATCATCTTGAGGGCCTGGCGGACGTCGGCCTCCCGGGCTTCGTGGGTGATCATGACAATGGGCACGGTGCCCCCCACTTCCCGGCCCTTTTGGGTCACCGCGGCGATACTGATGCCGTAATCGCCCAGGATCCCGGCGACCTGGGCCAGCACCCCGGGGCGGTCCAGGGCGGCGAAGCGGAAATAGTAGCTGGTCACCAGATCATTCAGGGGTTTGATGAGCCGGGTCGACTCCAGGGCGCCGCGGCAGCCCAGGGGCGGCACCCGGCCGGCGCCTCCCCGCATCAGGTTGCGGGCCACCTCCAGGATATCGCTCACCACCGCGCTGGCGGTGGGCATCATGCCGGCCCCCTGTCCGTAAAGCAAAATGGGCCCGGTGGCGTCGCCGGTAACATAAACCGCGTTCATGGCCCCGCTGACCCGGGACATGATGTGCTCCCTGGGGATCAGGGTGGGATGCACCCTGGCCTCCACCCGATGGCCATCGTCCCGGGTGATGGCCAGGAGTTTCAGGCGATAGCCGAATTCCCGGGCGAACTGCAAATCGAGGGGGTCCAACCGGCTGATGCCTTCCACCGCGATGGCTTCCAGGTCCAGGCGGGCGCCATAGGCCAGGCTCATGAGGATGGCCAGTTTATGGGCCGTGTCGGTTCCTTCCACGTCCAGGGTGGGGTCAGCCTCGGCATAGCCGGCTGCCTGGGCCTCGGCCAGGGCCTGGGCGTAGGACAGGCCCTGCTGCGACATCTGGGTGAGGATGTAGTTGCAGGTGCCATTCAGGATGCCGAAAAGCTCCCGGATGTGGTTGGCAGCCAGGCCCTGGCGCAAGGCCAGGATGATGGGGATACCGCCGCAGACCGCGGCTTCGAAGGCGATCTCCACTCCCCGGGCCGCCGCCGCGGCCAACAGGTCGTTGCCGTGATGGGCCAGCAAGGCCTTGTTGGCGGTGACCACGTGCTTGCCCCGTTCGATGGCGGCCAGGATATAGTCCCGGGCGGGGTCAATGCCGCCGATGAGCTCCACCACGATGTCGATGCCGGGATCATCCAGGATCTCCGCAGCCCGGGAGGTGAGAAGCTCCCCGGGGACGGCCACGCCCCGGGGACGCTCCAGGTCCAGATCCGCCACCCGGGCCAACACCAGGTCGGCGCCCAGGCGCCGGGCCAGCAGCTCCTGCTGCGTAAGGAGGAGGCGCACCACGCCCTCCCCCACGGTGCCAAAGCCTATTACTCCCACGTTAACGGCTTTCATCTGCATCCCAACGTCACCACCACCAGGGCCGGCACCAACCGGCTGGGAACGCTAAACCTGCTAACTCCGCAGTTCCTCTGCCATTGGCAGTTGAGCTTAGCCTTCTTCTCCCCACGAGTCTCCAGACACACGCTTATTTTGCCGGGGCCGCCGGCAGGCCCAATTCTTCGGGACTCTTGCGCAGCACTTGGCGAAGGCCGCGGATGGCCTGGTTAGTGCGGTGGACGTTCTCCACCAGGGCGAAGCGCACGTATTCATCGCCCCACTCCCCGAAACCGAGACCCGGCGCCACCGCCACCTTGGCCTCCCGAATAAGCATCATAGAGAATTCCACCGAGCCCAGGTGCCGGAATTTCCGGGGAATCCTGACCCAGACGAACATGGTGCCCCGGGGCGGTTCCACCCGCCAGCCGATGTTGTGGAGCCCCCGGCACAGGGCGTCCCGCCGCTCCTGATAAACCGCCACCGTCTGCCGGACGCAGTCGGAGGGGCCATTCAGGGCGATGATGGAGGCGATCTGGATGGGCTGGAAGACTCCATAGTCCAGGTAGCTCTTGATGCGGGTCAAGGCGTGGATCAGACGCCGGTTGCCCACCACGAAGCCCATGCGCCAGCCGGGCATATTGTAACTCTTGGACAGGGAGAAAAGCTCCACCCCCACCTTCTTGGCCCCGGGCGCCTGCAGGAAGCTGGGAGCCACATAATCGTCGAAGACCAGGTCGGCGTAAGCGAAGTCGTGGACGATATAGACGCTATACTTGTTGGCGTAGGCCACGATCTGCTTGAAAAATTCGAGGTCTACGCACCTGGTGGTGGGGTTGTGGGGAAAGGAGATGATCAGCATCTTGGGCCGCGGACGGATCAACTCGGTGATGTTGTGCAGGTCATCAAAAAAGTCCCGGTCATGGGCCAGGGGGATGGACACCAGTTGGCCCCCGGCAATAACCACCGAGGCGGAATGGATGGGGTAGGTGGGATTGGGCACCAGCACCACATCCCCGGCCTCCACCGTGGCCAGCACCAGGTGCGACAGGCCCTCCTTGGCGCCGATGGTGACGATGGCCTCGGTTTCCGGATCGATGTCCACCGCAAAGCGGCGCTTGTACCAAT